>JAUNGC010000019.1 GCA_030524745.1 Eubacteriales bacterium
GACTGTAAATCTGCTGCAAATTGCTTCGGTGGTTCGAATCCACCTCCATCCATTTTCTTTTAAGAATATTTCTTGAAAGAATGCATAAAATATTATATAGTGCCGCGGGGTGGAGCAGTCTGGAAGCTCGTCGGGCTCATAACCCGAAGGTCATAGGTTCAAATCCTATTCCCGCTACTTATGCCCAGATAGCTCAGTTGGTAGAGCAGAGGACTGAAAATCCTCGTGTCACTGGTTCGATTCCGGTTCTGGGCATTTATTTATGAAGATAGAAAGTTCGCAGGGCGGACTTTCTATTATATATTGTAAAACAATGATAAATTTATGGAGCACTAGCTCAGTCGGTAGAGCACCTGACTTTTAATCAGGTTGTCGGGGGTTCGAATCCCCCGTGCTTCATTGTGAAAGACCTTGATTTTGCAGGGTCTTTTTTATTTTATGCTGCATTTCGTGTTATAATCATATCAAAACGAAAGACCGGCGCTCAGCAGACGCAAGAGGAGACAATTATGAAGTATTATATTTATGAATCGGCAGTTGGCCCGCTTACGATAGCAGAGGAGAACGGGATTCTCACTAACGTATGCTTCGGAGAATGGGAATATGGGGAAAAGGAGGAAACGCCTTTCCTTGCGGAAGTGTGGAAGCAATTGCAGGAGTATTTCGCGGGACAACGGAAATGTTTTGATTTGCCGCTTGCGCCAGCAGGGACTGAATTTCAGAAGAAAGTATGGGAAGCGCTTATGACGATTCCCTATGGCGAAGTGCGTACATATGGGCAGATTGCAGCGCAGATTGGAAATCCGAAGGCCAGCCGGGCAGTAGGGATGGCGAATTATAATAATCCCATCGGAATTATCATTCCGTGTCACCGCGTCATTGGCGCTGACGGGAAATTAACCGGGTATGCAGGAGGGATGGAAAAGAAGGAACAGCTTTTGCATTTGGAAGGAACATATTAACAATTTGACGGACGAAATGCCGGCCGGAAGAAAAGGCACTGCATGACGTCCGATTTTGGAGAGTTCCGGAGGGGAGAATCCTATGCTTGGCAGGCAGCTTGGAATCGTATATCTTTTACTTTCTAAAAAGTGCATAAAGGCGGCCGAATTGGCGGAACATTTTGAAGTCTCGGTGAGAACTATTTACAGGGACGTGGAAGCGCTTTCCCTTGCCGGAATTCCTGTGTATACGCAGAAGGGAAAAAACGGCGGAATCAGTCTGACGGAAAATTTTGTCCTGAACAAAATGATGTTGTCGAAGCAGGAGCAGGAAACAATATTGGCGGCTTTGAACGGCATGCGGGCGACGGGAGCAGTTGAAGAGGAGGAAATGCTCCGCAAGCTGGGAGGTTTTTTCCAATTGGAAGAAGAAAGCTGGGTCTCCATAGATTTTTCGGATTGGAGCGACAGAAGAAGAGAACTGTTTGAACTGATTAAGAAAGCAATTCTGCAAAAAAAACTGCTTCGATTTGACTATTACGGACAGAATAATGTGATGAAAAGCAGGGTTGTGGAGCCGGTTCAGCTTTTGTATAAGGATTACGCCTGGTATTTGAGGGGGTATTGCCGGGAAAGAAAAGCGATGCGCATGTTTAAGATTATGCGCATGAAGCGTACGGAATGTCTGGACGAGAATTTTGTGCCGAATCCTGCGAAGTACAGCGGACCGGAAGAAAATAGCTTTGGAGAGGCGGCGGCCGGATGTCCCGGAAAGAGACAGAAAACGGGAAATACCTCCCTGAAAGCGCCGGTTGATTTTTCGGAAGAAATACGGATTCATATAGCTGCGTCGGAAGCATGGCGCGTTTATGATCGGTTTGAGGAGGAAGAAGTGACCTGTCTGGAGGACGGCAGCTTTTTGATTTGTATGCGCGTTATTGTGGATGAGTGGGTGTATGGAATGATTTTGTCCTTTGGGCCTGCGGCGGAGGTGATTGCGCCGGTTTCTGTAAAGGAAGAGATTTGCCGGCGATTATGGGAAACGTTGGAAAATTATAATTTGCGTTCATAATATGACATGCTGATGTCAGATTTAGAATGATAGGATACTCTTGTAAACAGCCGACAGGAAGCAGCCAGCATGGCGGATAAATGCCTGCCGGAGTATGGAAATCAGACACAGGCGCAGAGCGCCGGAAGGAGAGTACCTATGGAAATGAAAATCTGTCAGAGCTGCGGCATGCCGATGGAAGCAGCAGAACAATTTGGAACCGACGCGGACGGCGGCCGCAATGAGGATTATTGCTGCTATTGTTACAAAAACGGGGAATTTGAACAGAAATGTACGATGGAAGAGATGGCGGATTTCTGTGCGCCGTTTGAAGTGGAAGGCGGCCGGGCGAAGACAAAGGAAGAGGCGAAAGCGGGACTGATGCGGTATTTTGCAACGCTGAAGCGGTGGAAAAAAGAAGTTTAAGGCAGAAGTCCGAAAGAAATGCTGCGAAGAACGCTAAAGACAGTTAATGACCGGTTAAAGAATCGCTAAAAACAGAGAAAAGGCACAGCCGGGAACGCTTTAAACAGCTTCCCGGCTGCGCCTTTGTTTCATTGCAGGACAAATTTGCAGAGCGTACTTTTCCCCGCTTTTTCTTTCAGGCTTTCACATCCCGGGTCCGGAGAAGATAAATTGCGACGGCGGAAAATAACAGACAATAAATGCCGCAGCTTGCGAAAAACGGAAAGATGCTCCCGGCCAGCTTGTCGTCATAGGTGTTGGAGTTCATACCGAAAGCGATAAGGGAAAAGGGAAAGTACAGTCCCCAGCCTTTATTGGAACATAAAAATCCGATGGCCGACAGGATCAGGGAAAACCCGATCGGCAGGGCGAAGCTTCTGATACACATGGAAAGTAAAAGCATGGCGGCGGCACATACCAGTCCGCCCAGCGTACCGCGCAGACACCAGCTTAAGATCTGTAAAGGCGGGAGCCCCGGCAATTGCGCGTACTTTCCGGCGGCCGTATAAAGGAAAAACACCCATATCTGCGTAATGAGAGTGACGATTGCGGTAACGGTAAGCTTTCCCAGAAAAATACAGGAGAAGGATACCGGCGCGGTCATGAGGACATTGCGGTTATGGCCGAAATTTTCCACACGCCATAAATAGGCGCAGTAAACGGAGATCAGCGGCGCAAAAAAAAAGCCGGCGTAAAAAAGCGTGTGCTGACTCCAGAGAGAATACCAGCCGTTTTTTACATATCACGATAGGCGACATAATTTAAGGTTCCCAGGATGGCGGGAATCAGAGGGAGAACAAAGCATACCAGCCAGACAAAAGAGCGTCTCAGCTTCATAAATTCAGTTTTGATACAGATAAAAAGCATAGAATCACACATCCTTTCTCAAAAAATAACCGCGGACGGCCAGGAAGGAAATCAACAGCATCGCTGTCAGCACGGCAAAGCCTGCGGCATTGAAGGGAATGCGGATGAAGTAAGCGGTTTTGGCCGTTTCGTCATAACGCATGAGGGAGGAAGCGCCGTAAGCAAAATATCCCCAGGGAAGAAAATAGCGTATAGGGCTGTACGGGGAAAGCAGTTGCGTAAAGAGTCCCACAAAGCTGCCCAGCAGTCCGAAGAAAAGCGGATATAGCTGATTTTCAAAGGCCAGAGAAAAGAAAATCTGCAGAATAAAAAGGAGCACGGTGGTCAGCAGGCTGACGCCCTGCAGCAGCAGGTAATCCCGAAGGGGAAAAGGCTCGGTCAGCCCAACCGCCTGCCCCATCAGGAAGAGGATAAATCCCTGGATGGCAAAATAAAGTGTCAGATGCGCAGCCGCCACGGCAAGCTTACAGGCAAAAATCGAGGATTTTTTCTGAAGCGTACACAGCAGCTTATAGGTATTTCCCTTGTTTTCCATGTCCATCATGCGGCTGGCCATGACTGCAGCGGTGGCCGGCATAAAGATGCAATTTAACAGGATCAGGGTAGAAGTCATATAGGTATAACCGTCCTGCAGCTTTTCCGCATCCGGATCGTGAATCAGCCAGAAAATCCAGACCAAAAGCAGGGTCAGAACGGGCAGGAGAATGGAAACAAGCTTTCCCTTTGTTTTTTTCCACTCACACAGAAATTGCTTTGTCATAAACTCACCTGCTTTCCGGTCAGACTTAAGAAAATTTCTTCCAGGCTTTTTTGCTGTTCTTCAATGCGCAGAACGCCGATTCCCTCCCGTACAAGGACGGAGACGAAATAGGCGGTCTGGTCGTCGGAAAGGTCCGGCAGAATTAACTGACCGCCCTGATTTTTACAGACAATTTTCCGGTCCTGAAGTATGCGGGCGGCCGCTTCATTGTTTTGGGTGCGCAGGAGCAGCTTTTTGCGGCTGTGCATATGAAGCTGGGAGAGTTCTCCCTGAAAGATCATTTTTCCGTGGTCGATAATGCCGGTATAGTCGGCCATCTGATCGATTTCGGAAAGAAGGTGGCTGCTTACCAGAACGGTTATGCCGTATTTGGACGGCAAAGAGCAGATTAATTCCCGCATTTCCTGAATGCCGGCGGGATCCAGGCCGTTGGTCGGCTCGTCCAGAAGAAGCACCTGCGGGTGTCCCAGCAGGGCGCAGGCCAGACCGAGACGCTGCTTCATGCCCAGAGAATATTGGGAAACCTTCTTTCTCTGCTGATTTTCCAGCCGCACGATGCGCAGAACTTCCTGAATTTCCTTTTCCGGCACACCCTTTAGCATGGCGATGATCTGCAGGTTTTCTTTTCCCGTCAGATGTCCGTAGTAGGAAGGGGATTCGATCAGCGAACCGGTCTTTTTTAAAATTTCCAGGCGGTTTGTATCGTTGACCGCAGATTCCAGAACCTTCACGCTTCCTGTATCGGGTTTTACAAGGCCCAGGATCATTTTCATTGTGGTGCTCTTTCCGGCGCCGTTTGGTCCCAGAAAGCCATAGATGCTTCCTTCCGGCACTTCCATGTTAAGGGATTCCACCGCGTTTGATTTGCCGTATTTTTTGGTCAGGGTAAATGTTTCGATTGCATTTTTCATGTCACATTCTCCTTCTGTCAATTGGTTTGATAAGACTTAGCATAGAAGGGCTGCCTTTCTACAGGCTGACCGGAAGCTTACTTTTTCCTTACTTTTTTTACGAACAGATGCGAAAAAGGAGAAAAAAGATTATACTGGATTTGTGAGTAAGGAGGAAAACATGCAGCACGGATACATTTACGACTGCCGGATTCGGCTGGTGGATGATAATGCGCAGCTTCGGCAGATGGTGAAGGATATTTTGAAAAAAGAAGGATTTCTTCATGTGGATACCGCTACAAACTGTGGAGAGTGCCGTCAGAAATGCAGGGAAGGAGCGCCGGATCTGATCATTCTGGATGTGGGGCTGCCCGACGGCGACGGTTTTTCTTTGATGAATGAAATCCGGGCGCAATTTAATATGCCGGTGTTGTTCCTGTCAGCGCGGGACGAGGACTGTGACCGGCTACTGGGACTGGGGCTGGGCGCGGACGACTATATGACGAAGCCATTTTTGCCGCGGGAGTTGGTGCTCCGGCTGTCTGCAATTCTGAAACGTACTTATTTCCCGCCGGGGATGGCGGAGCGGCAGCAGGAGGATGTGCTGAAGCTGGGAAACAGGATTGTGGATTTCGGGGAAGGGTGCGTCAGAAGCAGCGGCACAAAGGATGACGGCAAGACGGAACAGATTTGGAAGCTGACGGCCAAGGAAATTACCATTTTAAAGAAGCTGAATGAAAACAGGGGAAGGATCGTGACCTTTGATGCGCTCAGTCAGGCGTTGTGGGGCGACTTTTACTATGGATATGAAAATTCGCTGATGGTGCATATCCGGAGGCTGCGGGAAAAAATTGAGGAAAACCCTTCGCAGCCGCGCTTTTTGACGACGGCGAGAGGGCTGGGATATAAACTGGAAAAATAGCGCTTTGTGCGTGTGGAGTCGATATGAAAAGTATATTTAAAATATTTCGCCGCTATGTGATGACAGCATGTCTGCTGGTGGGAGTTGTCGTTTTTATCAATCTGGCGGTGCTGATCGGATTTTATGTGCAGGCGGCATTGGGAGGGCGTTTTCCGAACTCCTGGAATGTCAGAACCGGAGGCTATCAGAGCGCGGCGGATGCGCTGGTATATGAAAACGGCGAATATGTGATGAAGGATACGGGAATGGAGATTCTGGAGCAGAACGGCTGTGCGTTTTCGATGCTTTTGGATGGGAGCGGAAAGGTGGTTTGGGAATGGCGGAAGCCGGAGGAACTGCCCTCTTCGTATTCCGCCGGAGATATCGCCGCATTTTCCAGATGGTATCTTTATGATTATCCGGTCAGCGTCTGGCGCTATGGAGAAGCGGGAATACTGGTATTGGCCTATCCGAAAGGGAGCGTGGTGCGCTATAACTGGATTTGGAAAAGAAATGAATTGGAGGCGAATGTGGCCTATTTGTGGGTTTTTTTGCTTTTTAATGCGGCGCTGGTCTTTATGCTCGCGCTCCTGTTCGGCTATCGGTTTTACCGTTCCTTAAAGCCGGTGGGCGAAGGAATCGACGCGCTGGCCGAAGGGAAAAGCGTGCGTCTTGTGGAAAAGGGGCTGACGCTGTATTTGCGGGAAAAAATCAATCAGACTTCCATGCTTTTAGAGAATCAGAAGCAGGAACTGGAGCGCAGGGATACGGCGCGCACGGAATGGATTGCGGGCGTGTCTCACGATATCCGCACGCCGCTTTCCCTGATCGTGGGCTATGCGGATGAAATGGAAACGGATGAGAAACTTACGCCGGATGCGCGGCAGAAAGCAGGGATTATCCGGGGACAAAGCCTGTACATTAAAAAGCTGATCGAAGATCTGAATCTGACCTCCAGGCTTTCCTACCGCATGCGGCCGCTTCGACGGGAGACTTATGTCCCGACCGTATGGCTGCGGCAGACAGTCGCGTTGATGTTAAACGGCGGGGAAATACCGGATGAATGTGAACTGGAATTGGAACTGGATCCGGAACTGGAACAGATGCATATGACAGGCGACGTTTCACTTTTGACGCGGGCGCTGCAGAATCTTTTAGGAAACAGCGTGCGGCACAATTCCAAAGGCTGTCATATCCGGGTGTCGGCGCAGAAAACGGAGGAAGGCTTCTGCTTTTGCGTGGAGGATAGCGGCGCAGGGATACCGGAACAGGTGAGAAAAGTTTTGCAGGGCGATGCCGGACGGAGCGATGCCGGATCGGAGGGCGTTTCGGATCAAACGCCTCATGTGATGGGACTGAGAGTGGTCAGACAGATCGCATTGGCTCATGGCGGAAGTCTCTGGTTTGAAAAAGACGGAAAACAGGTATGGATGAGTGTGAAGGATCAGGCCGGATGAGGAAATTTATCCCTTCAGAAATAGTAAGAAAATTTTGTGATATTTGCAGGGAAAAAGCGTCTTATAAGAGAAAGGGGGAAGCGAGGTGGATAAGTCTGATATTTCATTTGAAGAATATTATGAAGATGTGCTGCGATTCCTTAGAGGGCTTTCAAGAGACGAATATCTGGCAGAAGAACTGACCCAGGAAACATTTTACCGTGCAATGAAATCCATCCATAGTTTCCGGGGGGATTCCGATTTGCGCATATGGCTGTGCTCCATAGCCAAAAATCTCTTTTATACATATCAAAGAAAGCAGCAGCGCACCGGGGCCGGAGAACTGCTGGAAGATTATGAGTCAGATAAGAAAATGCTTATTCAGATTATAGAAGATAAAGAAACGGCAAGGCAGCTACACAGGATTTTACACGATCTGAAAGAACCCTATAAAGAGATATTTTCCCTGAGAATTTTTGGGGAGTTATCTTTTAAGGAAATTGCAGAACTTTTTCATAAATCGGAACATTGGGCGTGCGTAACATACCATAGAGCAAAAGAAATGATCCGAAAGGGGCTGCAGGGGTGAACTGCGAAAGGAACAGGAGGACGCAGTGAAAGGAGAGTATATGAAATTGGAATGCAGTATCATAAAAGATCTGTTACCATTATATGTAGAGCAGCTTGCCAGTGAAGCGAGTTGCCGGGCAATAGAGGAGCATTTAAAAGAATGTGAAGAGTGCAGAACGGCATATTTGAATATGAAAACGCCGGAATTGCATATTCAATATGACAGGACACCGGCAGAAAGTCTGAAAAAATATGTGACAAAGAAAAAATGGAGGCTTGGAATTAAGGTTGCGGCCGCTACGGCAGCAGTTGTTTTTCTGATTGTTTTCATACGCCTGGCGCTGATAGGATCGCTGGTTGGCTTTTTGGCGCTGGACAGTATGAATGCCAGAGTATATGAGGATACGGATGTGAACCATTATCTGCGGTATATGGGGAATGGCGCACAGGAAGAATATGCCGACAAATGGGGAATGGATGAAAGTATTTTCCCGAAAGAAATTTCAGAAGAGATGAACGTAACGGACTATAAGATGGTGTATTATAATCCGTGGGATGCACAGTATTTGAGTTATCTTGTTGTGGAATATCAGGAAGAGGAATATCAGGCGGAAGAGAAGCGGCTTAAAAGTTATGCATCCACAGAATATGCGGGATATTATGGAGCAGAGGGATTTGCAGAAAGTTATGAGTTGCTTGCAATGGAAGCGGACCCATATTATGGATTTGTATATGCATTGAAAGCAGAGGGCAGGAAAATCATATATGTGGAGTTGATATTCTGCAATTATTTCATGGATTTGGAATATGACGAGATAATTCCGAAAGAGTATCTTCCGGTAGGATTTGACGCTACAGAGAATAATTTTTATAGAAAACGGCAACTGGGAAAGGAATTCCATTGAATTATTTTGTGCGCATGGAATTTAACAGTGCGAGTTCATAAAAAACTCTCCTATTGTTGAAACAGGTCCGCTTATTTGCTGTGCGGACCTGTAAATGATGATTCGTTATTCCAAATATGTATCTAACATGTTTTTTAGTATATTACAAAACTCCTCCGGTGCATCATATTGCGGGGAATGTCCGCAGCCGTCAATGCAATGAAACTGTTTGTCAGGAGCGGAAATGGCATCGCAATAATCTTCTGAAAATTTAACCGGCGTTGTCCAATCATCAGAACCAGAGATAAATCCTACCGGTATCTGATATTCCAGTCCGTAATCCCGCACGTCGGCAGTCATTATGTAATCAAACAGATGCTGATTCAATTGAATATAATCCTGAAAATCTCCCGCCTGTTTCAAAAACCACCGTAGATCGTCAATCCCCATATAGGGAGATGCGATTCCAAGCCATATGGTGTTGGCTTCTTTTTCGGCGACATGATACTTACTGACCTGACTTCTTAAATTTATCATATTGATTAAAGTGTTATTTTCAGCGAATGTCTGATATGCCATTTCCATTGCGCTTGTATCATCGCCGTTTTCCTTCGCAATCTTTAAGGCATCTTCATAGCTGTAGATATCAGATTCCATAGTGACAATCTGTCCGACGCCAATGTAAGCGGCAGTCTTATCAGGATGGGCAAGTGCGTACTGGCTGCCCAGCATTGTTCCATAGGAGTGTCCGATAATAATTACTTTTTCTGTATGGAATCGGTCGCATGCGTAGTTAACAAGTTCATTCAGGTCAGATTGTGCCTGCTCAAAGGATGCCGTTTCGTTTCCGGGATCCTTTTCAATGTTCTGAAAATATGTCCTGCCGCATCCCCTCTGGTCCCAGTTTATAATGGTGTATTCATCTATAAGATATTTTTCGAAAGTGTAATTTACAAAGGAATCCGGACTGGAAGGGCCGCCATGAAGCCAGATTATGACCGGGTTATTTATATTTTCTCCCCGGATCAGCAAATATTGATCCTGTCCGCCCAATGTGACATATACCCCTTCGTCTATTCCGTTTTCGGTACGGATATGATTGGCAAACCAGGTTATGGCCCGTATGATTCCAAGAAACAGGATTAGCGTGAGGAGCAGAACGATAACAGCAGTCCCAATCCATTTTAGTATCAAACAAAAACGTACTTTTCTTTTTATCCTGGCTTTTCTCATTAATTTCCGCAACTCCTTCTGGATTTATTAACATTCCTGCTGTTTATTTGCGAAATAATTATAGCCTATAAATATGAATAAAACCATCGTTTTCTTTCATGCCATAACAAATTCATATTAGTTTATACAGCAAAAAGGGGGATTCGATTGTATGATAAGCAAATGCGAGTTTATGGAGAGGAGACAAAAATTTTATGCCGTAAATAAAATGAGTAGGGATTAGGAAAAAGATTGTGCCGGAGAAATTATCGTGATAAGATAATGGCGAGCATAAATTTTCGGAAAATCCAGATCACGGACCGTCTTATTCAAAATGATAGAAAGCGGACGAAGCGTGCTTTCTATTGTGTCTATTATTCATTTCAGAAACCAATGCGGGATCGATACAGGAATTTGCGGAAGCTGTTCCGGCGAATTTCTGCCGGAAATAAATGATCCGGTGTGAAAAAGAGAATGAGGGAAAACAGGATGAACATTGCGCGGTTTGACACATTGCCGGAGACAGCAAATAAATATGATGCGGAATTGCAGAAAAATTTTAAGATCCGGCTGCCGGAAGCGGTAACCGGGATTATTCATACGTTACAGGCGGCAGGATTTGAGGCCTATGCGGTGGGCGGATGCGTCCGGGACAGCATTCTGGGCCGCGTGCCGGATGACTGGGATATCACGACGTCGGCAAAGCCGGAGCAGGTCAAGGCGCTGTTTCACAGAACCGTTGATACGGGCATTCAGCATGGCACGGTGACGGTATTGGCGGACAGATGCGGTTATGAGGTGACGACCTACCGGATCGACGGGGAATATGAGGACGGACGGCATCCGAAGGATGTCGTCTTTACTGCGTCGCTGGAAGAGGATTTAAAGCGGCGGGATTTTACGATCAACGCCATGGCCTATAACGAAGAAGACGGCCTGGTGGATATGTTTGACGGCATTGGGGATATTCAAAGGAAGGTGCTGCGCTGCGTGGGCGATCCGAAGGCGCGTTTTTGTGAGGATGCGCTGCGCATGATGCGGGCCGTGCGTTTTTCCGCGCAGCTTGATTATGAGATTGAAGAAAAAACGAAAGCGGCTATCGGGGAACTGGCGCAGACGCTCTCCAGGATCAGCGCGGAGCGCATACAGGTGGAACTTACAAAGCTTCTGGTGAGCGCCCATCCGGAGCGGATCAGGGTATGTTATGAGACCGGATTGACGGCGGTTTTCTTCCCGGAGTTTGACCGCATGATGGAGACGGAGCAGAACAATCCTCACCATTGTTATAATGTAGGAGAGCATACGATCCGCGCGCTGACGGGCGTGCGGGCGGACAAGTCGATGCGGCTGGCAATGCTTTTGCACGATTCCGGAAAAATTTTGACGAAGACGACCGATGAAAACGGCGTGGATCATTTTCACGGGCATGCGGAGGAAAGCGGGCGGATTGCACGAACCATGTTGCGGCGTCTGAAATTTGATAACGATACGACAGACCGGGTGGTGCGTCTGGTGCGCGCTCATGATGTGAAGATTGAACGCGGCGCAAAATATATGCGCAGGGCATTGAGCCGCCTCGGAGAAGATCTGTTTCCGGATCTGTTCGAGGTAAAAGAGGCGGATATGCGGGCGCAGAGCATGTATCAGCGGGCCGAAAAAGAGGCGGATCTGGCGGAACGGCGGCGTATTTATGAAGAAGTGAAGGATGCGGGCGACTGTGTCAGCTTAAAATCTCTGGCGGTCAACGGCAGCGATCTGATTGCGGCGGGGATGAAACCGGGGAAGGAATTGGGGGAGATTTTGAAGGCGCTTCTGGAAGAAGTGCTGGAAGATCCTTCCTGTAATGAGAAAGAAATTCTGTTAAAAAAAGCGAAGGAGTCAAAAATCGGTCATTAAGGTAACATAACCTGATTTTTTCTCTCATAAGATAGGTAATACCTAAGGTATGGGAGGGAATTGGAAGGTGAATGACAGAGCGGTGAGCGTACTGGAAAATTATGAGTTTGAGGTGATTCGGACGCAGAAAAGCCGGAACGCTTTTTTGTGTGAAACGAATAAAGGATGGGTAATCCTGAAAGAATATAAAGGACCGGTATTTCGGCTGGAACTTTTGGATAAGCTATTGACGAGGACTTCCCAAAACGGCTGCAGCCGGATTGAACAACTCATCAGAACCAGAGAGGGAGAACTGTTCTGTACGGATCAGGAGCAGACGCGCTGCATCGTGAAAACCTGGCCGGGAGGCAGGGAATGCAGCTTAAAAGACGGGCAGGAGTGCAGAATGGCGATGAACGCGCTGGCCCAATTGCATAAAGCCATGAGCCTGCCGTCCCTGGCCGCCGAAAATGGCCTTCATGCGATTAGCCTTCTGGAGGATTATGAGAAAAGAAACCGGGAATTGAAAAAGGTCCGGAAATTTTTAAAGGAAAAGGGACAGAAAACCGCTTTTGAAATTTATCTGCAGCAGAACTTTGACGTTTTTTTTGAGGAAGCGCTGCAGGTGACGGAAGAGGTAAAGGCCTACGGGCAGGTTCTGGGGACGAGGGAATATGAGGAGGGCGGCGCTTTCTGCCACGGAGATTTCCAGCATCATAATCTGCTGTGCGCAGGCGGCGTTTCTATCGTCAATTTCGAAAAGTTTACGATGGACTGTCAGATGAGAGATTTATACCTGTTTTTGCGGAAACTGTTAGAAAAAACAAACTGGTCGGTTCCGCTGGCAAGAGGCCTTCTGGATGTTTATGACAGGGAAAAGAAGCTGACGGCGGTGGATATGCTGCAGTTGTATTACCGCTTCGCTTATCCGGAAAAGTTCTGGAAAATCGTCAATTTTTATTATAACAGCGGGAAGGCCTGGATCCCGGGAAGGCACATGGAAAAACTCCGGAAACTGTTGGATTTAAGAGCGGTCCAAAAAGCCTTTTTGGAACAGACATTTTCCCTGTAACTATTGACAAACAGAGGAAGTGCGGGTATAAATAGAATATGGTGTTTTCGGGAAGAAATTTTTCCCGGCATTGAAAGATACATTTGACTAAGAATTACAGGAGGAGTTCATAATGAACAAAACAGAATTAGTAGCAGCTATGGCTGAAGAAGCTGGTTTATCTAAGAAAGATGCTGAAAAGGCCCTGAAGGCTTTCACAGATGTTGTTACAGCACAGTTACAGAAGGGCGAGAAGATCCAGTTGGTTGGCTTCGGCACTTTTGAAGTTACCGAGAGAGCGGCAAGAGAGGGCAGAAATCCTCAGACTGGCGAAGCAATGCCTATCGCAGCTTCCAAGTCCCCCAAGTTCAAAGCTGGTAAAGCATTAAAGGATTCTCTCAACTAAGAGACAGAGGGAATAAGAGTTACTGGTCACAGGATGAACAGTGACGAAGCGGAAAATGTGAAGCGGTTGCCTGAGGGCAGCCGCTTAGTTGTTTCAGCAGAAAAGAGGAGAACCATTATGAGACTGGATAAATATTTAAAGGTATCCCGTCTGATCAAGCGAAGGACGGTAGCCAATGAAGCCTGCGACGCAGGACGCGTCATGATTAACGGTAAAACAGCCAAAGCATCTGCGGACGTAAAGGTCGGCGACACGATTGCGATTCAGTTCGGCAATAAGGAAGTGACGGTAGAAGTGCTTTCCGTGCAGGAGACGGTGCGGAAGGAAGAAGCGAAGGAAATGTTCCAATATCTGTAAAAAGGGGCATATTCTGTGCCGGCTGCCGCGTATACTCTATAAGGATGATTGTTGTTACAGTTTCGCAATGAGCCGTAACTGATTTCCGGTCCGGCTGTGCGGCCGGGCATAACAGGCATTTCGGGAGGGCGCGATGGAAGAACTAAATGGCGGCAGAAGCAGACAGCACAGAGTGAGTTTGATAAACAGGCAGACCTGTACCTTAAGCGGCGTTTCGGATGTGCTTTCCTTTGACGTGGGAGAAGTGCTGCTGGAGACGGAGCAGGGAATGCTGATGATAAAGGGGAATGATCTGCATGTGAGCCGGCTGACGCTGGAAAAAGGGGAAGTGGACGTGGACGGCAGGATCGACAGTCTCACTTATTCTGAAAACGTCAGCATGGGCGGAAAGGCGGAATCCCTTTTTGCCAGATTGTTCAGGTAGCCCATGAGTTTTTTTATTGTGGAAGAGGGGCGGTTCCTTTTATACTCCATCGTTCTCGGGATCGGCATTACGTTTGTTTACGACTGCTTCAGAATTATCAGAAGAGTGATTCCTCACGGAATTATCTGGGTTTCGCTGGAAGATTTTGTGTATTGGATTTTTGTGGCCTGCAGCATTTTTTATCTGCTGTATTATGAGAATAACGGGGCGTTCCGCTGGTTTGCAATTCTGGGAACGCTTTTGGGAATGGTCCTGTTCCGGACAACGCTGAGCGGATTTTTTGTCAAATATTGTTCCCGTTTTTTCTTGTGGATCAAAAAGCTGCTGACAGGTTTTTTTGCCCTTTTGAGCAGGCCGCTGCGGGCGGCAGGGCGCGCTACGGGGAAAATGGCCGCGCGCGGCAGGAGAAAATCGCTGCAAATGCTCCGAATGATGAAAAAGCGGTTGACTGTTTGGCTGAGAATGGCTAAAATAATTTTATGTAAACGTTATAGCAATACACGACGGGGCAGGAGAAATGGTAAAGAGAAAAATCGTATTCCGCCAGAAGAAAAAAGAAAACAGGCTCGGTATGCTGATGGTCACAATTACCGTACTGATGCTGCTGATAGTCGTTTCCGTCAAGGGCGTTGAACTGTATCATAAATTGCAGGTCAATCAGGCGCGCATCGCGCAGCTTGAACAGCAGTTGGCGGATGAGGAGAAGCGGACAGCGGAAATAGAAGAATATGAGAAGTACACTCAGACCAAGAAATTTGTGGAAGAAGTGGCCAAAGATAAGCTGGGGCTGGTGTATGAAGGTGAAATCATTTTTAAACCGGAGAATTAAACATAATCGGCATGATAACGTCAAAAAAATATAATCGGCATGATAGCGTCAAAATGCGGTACCGCAATATCGGTACTGCATTTTTTGTCTGTAAAAAAGGAAGAAGGATCTCCCATCTTCGACAAAACCTGCGCTTTGGACAGGCTATACTGATGGTAATGACAGGAAAGCCGGAAGGGAGAAACGAATCATGAAGAGCAAAACCGCAGATTATGATGCGCTGCAATCCGCCTATCTGCTGGAATATGACAGGCGGCGTATTTTAAATTGTGCCGACACCTTTGAAAATCTTGCGGCAGTATTTGCCGAGATGAACAGGGACGAGGATGGAAACGTCCGGGACAGAGAAGGCGAATGCGACCGGGAAGCGGCGTGGCGGATGAAACGCGCGCAGGAAAACCGCAGGCATTATGCTTCTTATATGAAGCAATTGGCCGGACTGATGCAGGCGGTGGCAGGCACGTCGGTACAGATGATCCGGCTGGGCGGGCGGAAGGAAAAGCAGATTTTCAGAGCGCTTGACGGAGAGGGCATCATCGTGCAGGACATCTTTTTGCTGAGGGGGCAGAAGGATAAGCTGGAAATTTCCGTATCGCTCTGTACGAAAAAGGATACCAGCGTGACAATCGAGGAAATCGCGGGTTACTTATCCGTTTTAATGGACATCAGGCTGATGCCGGAAAAAAGAAATCCTTATTTTGTCGGGAAGGATATGGTGAATCTTTATTTTGAAGAGGAACCGGCGTATTGCTGCATGACGGCGGCGGCAACTGCGGTCAAGGAGAATGAAACGGTATCGGGAGACTGTTATTCTTTTTTTGAGGAAGACGACGCGGTTACGATGATTTTGTCCGACGGAGTCGGGTCCGGAGAAAGCGCGGCAAAGGATTCCAGCCGGATTGTGGATTTGACGGAGCAGATTCTGGATGCCGGGCTGGGAGAGAAAATGGCGGTGCAGATGTTAAACGGCATGGTAGGAACGGAGGGGGACGAGACGCACATGGCGACGCTGGACGTATGCCGCGTAGACTTGATGACGGGGGAATGCGCGCTGATAAAGGCGGGCGCCGCCAGTACCTTTATCAAAAGGGGAGACCAGGTGGAACGGGTCAGTTCCGATACTCTGCCGCTGGGAATGATGGCGGAAGAAGAGGAGAAGGAGATGCGGCGGCAGTTAAAAGACGGAGATATGGTCATTCTGGTATCCGACGGCGTGACGCAGGACTGGCCATGCGGGGACGGCGATTTTTTCCTGGCGCAGCAGATTGGAAAGCTTTCCGTTTCTTCGCCCGTGGATATGGCGAATCATCTTCTTCGCTATGCGATCGGCCAATGTCAGGGAAAAATCCGGGACGATATGACGATACTGGTGACCGGAATCTGGGAAAATCGTGAGGATATGTAGGATACCGGATGACGGTTCGGCCATAGTCTCACAAAGCCAAAACCGCGCCCTGGGCGCGGCTTTGCGAGGGGCGGACCGGTTCGCCGGAAACGGCGCAAAAATAAATTGAGGTCTTGTCCGAAATAGCGTATACTGAACAGTATGATGATGGACAAAATTTTGACTTATATGGATGAATATCATATGTGGCCTGAGAACGGCAACGTGGTGGCGGGCGTATCGGGCGGGGCGGACTCCGTCTGCCTGCTGTCTTTGCTGGTGCGGCTGCGCAACAGCAGCGGGCAGATTTCATGCAGCGGACACGGCCGGGAACAGCGCCCCTTCTGCGGACTGAAGCTGACGGTGGTGCATGTCAATCATAAAATCCGGCGGGAAGCGGCGGAAGACGCTGCATATGTCCGCATGCTCTGCGAAGGGTGGCAGGTCCCGTTTATACTGGTAGAGGAAGACGTGGAAGCGCTTGCCCAAAAGGAGAAGATCTCCTGTGAAGAAGCCGGGCGGCAGGTGCGGTACCGGGCTTTTAGACAGGCGCTTTCCGAAATGGACGAAGGCAGCGGGACGAGGGGGTGTATTGCGGTCGCCCATAACAGAGACGACAGGGCGGAAACGCTGCTGTTTCATATGTTCCGGGGGAGCGGTCTGGAAGGCATGGGAAGCATCCGGCCGGTGCGGAAAAATGAAGACGGCAGCAGGATCATCCGGCCGCTTTTGTCCTGCAGCAGAAAAGAAATTGAGGATTTCTTAAGAGCGGAAGGGCTGGAATGGAAAACCGACCGCACAAACGCAGAGGACCTTTATACGAGAAACCGGATACGCAATCGGGTGCTTCCCTATGTGGAAAAAGAGATCTGCCCGCAGGCGAAAGGGCATCTGGCCCGGGAAGCGGCGCTGCTTGCGGATACGGCGGACTTTGTGAGAAAGAAAACGCAGGAGGCTCTTGCGCGGTGCTCGAAAGACTTTTCAGAGAAAGGGGAGCGGCATTTTGAAGCCGCCGCCTTTTTGCGGGAAGACCCTTTTTTACAGGATCACATGCTGATGGATTCTGTAGAGAAGTTCGGACAAAAAAAGGATATGACGACGGCGCACATCGAGCAGATTAAAAAGCTGTTTCTGCCGTCCTGTACCAGCGGCAGGCGGATTGCGCTGCCGATTTTGCAGCTTTGCGTATATCGGCAGTTTCATCAGGTTATCTTCAAAAAGGAGACGGAACCGGCGAAAACTGCAAAAAAGGACGCTGACCGGGAGAAAACGGAAATTTTGCTGACTGCCGGCAGTTTTTTCGTGCCGGGAATGGGAGAAGTCAGGGCTCGTTTTTTGCCGGGACCTGCCGCGGAGGGAAGAAAAGAGGGGGATAGGGCGGTCTTTTTGCAAAATATCCCGGAAAAAAAGTATACGAAATGGTTTGATTATGATAAAATAATACAATCCGCCATGTTTCGGACGCGCAGGACGGGAGACTATCTGACGATTAACGACGCGCTTGAAAAAAAAAGCCTGAAGCGTTACATGATTGAAGAAAAGATACCCGCAGAGCGAAGAAACGGGCTGATGCTGTTTGCGGACGGGGCGCATGTGATCTGGGTGCCCGGACACAGAATCAGCGCAGTCTATAAGGTGAGTGCAAAAACCAAAACTGTGCTGGAAATCGTAATCTCACAGGAGACGGAAAAGGAAATATACGCAGAGGAGGAAAGCGAAGATGGCTGAAAGAATCGAAGTCTTATTGACGGAGAAGGAAGTGGATGACAGAATCCAGGCGATTGGAGAACAGATCAGCAGGGATTATGCAGGAAGACAGGTGCATCTTGTCTGTGTGTTAAAGGGCGGCAGCTTCTTTATGTGCGAACTGGCAAAACGGATTACCGTTCCGGTTTCGCTGGATTTTATGTCCGTGTCCAGCTACGGAAGCGATACCAAGTCCAGCGGCGTGATTAAGATTGTGAAGGATTTGGATGAATCCTTAAAGGATAAGGACGTCATTGTGGTAGAGGATATTGTGGATTCCGGACGCACGCTGAGTTATCTTTTGAAGATGTTAAACGCAAGGGGACCTGAGAGCCTGGCGCTGTGCACGCTTCTGGACAAACCGGACAGGCGCGTTGTGGAAGTAAATGTGGATTATACGGGCTTTCAGATTCCGGATGAATTTGTGGTGGGTTACGGACTGGATTATGACCAGAGGTACCGGAACCTGCCTTATATCGGCGTAGTGAAATTTGATGAATAAGTGATGGCCTTGCCTATGTATGGACGGAAGGTGAAGAAGGCTTTGGCCGAAGGAGGATGCAGTGAATAAAAACAGCAGAGGAATTAATCTGGTTATTTCCCTGTTGCTTATTGCCATGCTGTTTTTCTGGTTTTCCAGCACATTGCGGAGAATGGAGAACACATGCACGCAGGCAGAATTTGATCAGATGCTGGATTCCGGTGTGATTTCAGGCGTTTTGATTGAGCAGAACAGGGAGGTCCCGACAGGGTCCGCGCATATTAATCTGACAGACGGCGGCGAGAAGGTTTTGAATGTGACGGACGTCAACGTTCTGATTGCGCAATTAGAAGAGGCGGGCATCAGTCCGGTCATTGAAGATGTGCCCGGTGAGAATGTGTTTCTGACTTCCATTTTGCCGGCGCTTATCATGGTAGGCGGCATATTTTTGATACTCATGATGATGAACGCCCAGAACGCGCAGGTGAACGGCGGCGGGAAAATGATGAATTTCGGCAAAAGCCGCGCGCGCATGAGCGTTGCCGGGGATCATAAGATCACTTTAAAGGATGTTGCCGGACTGAAAGAGGAGAAAGAAGATCTGCAGGAAATTGTGGATTTTTTACGGGACCCGGCTAAATTTACCAGGGTGGGCGCAAGAATCCCCAAAGGGGTTTTGCTGGAAGGCCCTCCCGGAACCGGCAAGACGCTGCTGGCAAAGGCCATAGCGGGAGAGGCCAACGTTCCGTTTTTCTCCATTTCGGGATCTGATTTTGTGGAAATGTTTGTCGGCGTCGGCGCATCCCGTGTGAGGGATCTGTTTGAGGAAGCGAAGAAAAATGCGCCCTGTATCGTGTTTATTGATGAAATCGATGCGGTGGCGCGCAGGAGAGGCACCGGTATGGGCGGCGGTCATGATGAACGCGAGCAGACGCTGAATCAGATGCTGGTGGAAATGGATGGGTTTGGCGTCAACGAGGGAATTATTGTCCTGGCGGCGACGAACCGTGTGGATATCCTGGACCCGGCCATTCTGCGTCCCGGACGTTTTGACCGCAAGATCAGCGTCGGCGCGCCGGATGTGGGCGGAAGAGAGGATATTCTGAAGGTTCATGCAAAGAATAAGCCGCTTTCCGACGATGTGGATTTAAAGCAGATTGCGCAGACGACAGCCGGATTTACCGGCGCGGATCTTGAGAATCTTCTGAATGAGGCTGCCATTGTGGCGGCCAAGGCCGACAGGGCTTTTGTGAATCAGGAGGATATCAAAAAGGCGTTTATCAAGGTAGGAATCGGCGCGGAGAAGAAGAGCCGCATCATTTCGGATAAGGAAAAGAAGATTACGGCTTATCATGAGGCGGGGCATGCGATTTTATTCCATGTGCTGCCGGATGTGGGGCCTGTCTATACCGTATCCATCATTCCCACGGGACAGGGCGCGGCCGGCTATACGATGCCGCTGCCGGAGCGGGACGATATGTTCATGACCAAAGGAAGAATGCTTCAGGAGATCATGGTTTCCTTAGGCGGCCGGATTGCGGAGGAGATCATCTTTGACGATATTACCACCGGGGCGTCCAGCGATATCAAAAAAGCGACCCAGATCGCCAAAAAGATGGTGACGCGTTTCGGAATGTCCGAGAATGTGGGTGTAATCTGCTATGACGACGATGACGATGAAGTGTTTATCGGACGGGATCTGGCGCATGCGAAAGCGCACAGCGAACTGGTCAGCGGAGAGATCGACCGGGAAGTGAAGCGGATCATCGACGAGTGCTATGTGAAAGCGAAAGAACTGATTCTTCAGCATGAAAAGGTGCTGCATAGCTGCGCGCAGATCCTTCTGGAAAAGGAAAAGATCAACCGTGCGGAGTTTGAAGCGCTGTTTGTATCATAACGATTGGTGAAAATAGACAAAAATAAAGGAATAAATTTGTGATATTTGTGAAAACGGGGTATGTACAAAAAAGATTGGGTCTGCTATTATAATACTCGTAACCCCCCCAATACATTATATAGTTTTTTGCTATACCCCATAAGAAGAAATACCTTCTCTAAAAAGGACAGCTTAACCGCTGTTCTTTTTACTTTGAAGAAATAAAACCATGTGGGGAAAGGCTTGCGAATCTCTCTGTTCTGGGATAAAATATTCATAATAAAGGGGAGTATGTGCGATGAATCTGAAAGATCTCATTAAAGGCCAGCAGTATGTGAATGAGATGCGGCCTGTTTTCGCCAAGAGGGCGCTTTACAGCGATACGACGGAAAATTATGTTACGCCTGCGGAGCCGGCGCCTTATACGAAAGTGAAGATCCGTTTCCGTTCCAAACGGAGTAATATCGACAGGGTATTTTTGATTTGTAAGGGACAGCGCTATCTGATGTTTAAGGTGTTTTCCGACGCGCAGTTTGATTATTATGAAGTGAAACTGCAGCTTGATAACGAGAAGATTACCTATTATTTTGAAGTACAGGCAGGAGCCATTATCTGCTATTACGATTACAGGGGCGTGGCAAAGCGGCCGGATGAGCATTACAATTTTGTGATTATTCCCGGATTTGAAACGCCGGACTGGGCCAAGGGCGCGGTCATGTATCAGATTTATGTGGACCGGTTCTGCAATGGAGATCCTTCCAATGATGTTATGACCGGTGAATATCAGTATATCGGGGAGAAGACCCATCGGGTGGAGGACTGGTATCAATATCCCGCGTCCATGGACGTCAGGAATTTTTACGGCGGCGACTTGCAGGGCGTTTTGGATAAGATGGATTATCTGGAAGGGCTGGGCGTGGAGGTCCTTTACTTTAATCCGCTTTTCGTATCTCCCTCCAATCATAAATATGATATTCAGGATTATGACCACATCGATCCCCATTACGGAAAGATTGTAAACGATGGCGGCCGTCTGCTGGAACAGTGGGAGACCGACAATACCCATGCGGAGCGTTATATCAGGCGGGTGACGGACTCTGAAAATCTGCAGGCCAGCGACGAGTTGTTTATTCAGGTGGTGCAGGAGGCGCACAAACGGGGCATGCGCGTCATATTAGACGGCGTTTTCAATCACTGCGGTTCTTTTAACAAATGGCTGGACAGGGAACGCATTTACGAGAATGCCCCCGGCTATGAGAAGGGCGCTTATGTGTCCGGAGAAAGCCCGTATCATGGTTATTTCAATTTCCGTGACCAGAACAGATTTCCGTATAATCCGACTTATGACGGCTGGTGGGGACATGATACGCTGCCCAAGCTGAATTATGAAGGTTCCCGGCAGTTGGAGGAATACATTTTATATATTGCAAGAAAATGGGTATCCCCGCCTTTTTGCGCGGACGGATGGCGGCTGGATGTGGCGGCTGACTTAGGGTATTCGCCGGAGTATAACCACCGGTTCTGGAGAAAGTTCAGAGACGCGGTCAAGGAGGCGAATCCGGAAGCGCTGATTCTGGCGGAGCATTACGGGGATCCGTCGAGTTGGCTTCAGGGCGATCAGTGGGATACGATCATGAATTACGACGCCTTCATGGAGCCGGTCACGTGGTTTTTGACCGGCATGGAGAAGCACAGTGACGACCGCCGTTCTGATCTGATGGGAAATGCGGACAGCTTTGTGAATGCGATGAAATATCATGGCGCGGCAATGGCGATGCCGTCTCTGCTGACTTCCATGAACGAACTTTCCAATCATGATCATTCCCGTTTCCTGACAAGGACGAATTATAAGGTGGGCCGCACGAACAGCCTGGGATCTGAAGCGGCGAATCAGGACGTGAACAAGGCGGTGCTCCGGGAGGCCGTTGTCATGCAGATGACCTGGCCGGGAGCGCCCACGGTTTATTACGGAGATGAAGCGGGATTATGCGGTTTTACGGATCCGGATAACCGCAGAACGTATCCCTGGGGAAGGGAAGACCGTCAGCTTATCGATTTCCACAGGGCGGCGATCCGGATGCACCGGGATAACCCTGAATTGAAGAAGGGATCTTTGAAGTGGCTGCTGTCGGATTATAATTTTATCGCCTATGGCCGTTTCGATTTCAAACACCAGTCCGTCGTGTTGATTAACAATAATGACCGCGAGGTCACAAAGGAAGTGTCGGTATGGGAACTGGGGATTCCGAAAGCGGCGTGGCTGAAGCGCCTGATATTTACGGATGAAAGAGGCTTTAATGTGGAGCCTGTCACATACAGGGTGGAAGCGGGAAAAATCAGCGTGACAATGCCCAAAACTTCCGCGATGGTTTTGCGGTATGTGAATGAGGAATTTTGTCTGGAACGCCAGAAAGTGCGCAAGAATTTCTGGTGACAGGATTTAACAGAAGGAGATACTCGGGCGGCTGTCAGAGAAGGCGGCTGTAGCATAAACGGGCCGGGAGGCACAGGGGATGCTGACTGTCAGAAAATGGCGTCTGATCCGGTGTTCCCGGCCCGGCGTTTTCGGTGGTCCGGCGCGGCAAAGCCATTATCCCTGGCGCACCGGCAGTCCATGGAATATTTTTGGAAAAAAGAACCTACACTGAATATGTACATGATATGTAGTGAAAATGCGTGGAAAATCAGTGGAGGGATTTATGACATGATATCATTGTGGGCTGATAAGACAAAGCTTGAACAGTTTCCGGCGGCGGACAGGGACCTTCAGACGGATGTGCTCATCGTCGGCGGCGGGATAACCGGTATTTTATGCGCTCATTTTCTGCAGGAAGCGGGTGTGAATTATGTGCTCGCGGAGGCGGGACGGATCTGCATGGGCACGACGGGAAATACGACGGCCAAGATTACGGCGCAGCACGGGCTGATTTATGAAAAGCTGGTTTCGGACTGGGGCGAAGAACTGGCGGGGATGTATCTGCGCGCAAATTGCGGGGCTGTTGAGGCATACCGGAATCTCTGCGCCGGAATTGATTGCGGATGGAGGGAGCAGGCTTCTTATGTGTATTCCAGAAATGCCCAGGGAAAGCTGGAGCGGGAAATCAGAGCGCTTGAAAAGCTGCATTTTGGCGCTCAGTTCGCCGACGCGCTGGGCCTGCCGTTTTCGGTAGTCGGCGCGGTGCGTTTTCAGGGACAGGCCCAGTTTGATCCGCTCCGGTTTTTAAAAGCGGTCAGCAGGAAGCTGACAATCTATGAAAATACCAGAATCGTTTCCGTCAAAGGAAACGAAGCCGTAACCGCGCAGGGAAAGAAGATTGCGGCGGAGAAAATCATTTTTGCCACACATTTTCCGATTATCAATACGCATGGCTTTTACTTTATGAAAATGTACCAGCAGCGTTCTTATGTCATTGCGTTGGAAAACGCCCAGACGGTAAACGGCATGTTTATCGATGAAGCGCAGGGAGGCCTGTCGTTTCGGAATGCGGACGGTATGCTCCTGTTGGGCGGGGGAGGCCACCGCACGGGAAAACAGGGCGGATGCTGGCAGGAACTCAGGGATTTTGCGGGAAAATATTATCCGAAAGCGCGGGAGCAATATCATTGGGCGGCTCAGGACTGCATGACGCTGGATGGAATTCCTTATATCGGCCGTTATGCAGGGAAAGGGCAGGAATGGTATGTCGCCACCGGGTTCAACAAATGGGGAATGACTTCGGCGATGGCGGCGGCACAGATTCTGAGAGATTATGTGCTGGAAAAAGAAAATCCATATGCGCCGGTATTTTCGCCTTCCCGGCGTATGCTGAAGCCGCAGCTTATGGCCAATATGATGGAGGCCGCGGCGGATCTGGCTGTTTTTTCCAAAAAGAGGTGTCCGCATATGGGCTGCGCGCTGAAATGGAACAGCGCCGAACATAGCTGGGACTGTCCCTGCCATGGCTCGCGTTTCACGCCGGACGGCGCGCTGCTGGATGAACCGGCGAATAAGGATAGTATAGGAGAATGGACGCGGGAAGAAGAGTTTCCTATTTACAAAGAGGGTAAATGAATAGTATCATATACATGAGAAAAGATTGGAGCAATCCGGTGGAAGATACAGCGGCCGGTAACGGCGGTTAAGATTAGGGAGGGTACCAGGATGATGGTTTCTACAAGAGGGCGTTACGCCCTGAGAGTGATGATTGATCTGGCGAAACAGGACAGAGGAAGTTTTATTCCGTTGAAGGATACGGCCCAGAGACAGGGGATATCTGAAAAATATCTGGAAAGCATCGTAAAGGCGCTGACAAGGGCAGGGCTGCTGGAGGGACTTCGCGGAAAAGGCGGCGGGTACCGGCTGACAAGGCCTGCGGAAGAATATACGGTATATGAGATTCTGAAACTGACGGAAGGCAGTCTCGCGCCGGTTTCCTGCCTGGAGTGCGAAGGAAAGACCTGTGAAAGAGCGGCGCAGTGTCCGACTTTGCCGGTCTGGCAGAAGCTGGATCAGATGATCCGGGAGTATTTTGAGGGGATCACGGTTGCGGATCTGGCCTTCGGTCAACAGGAAGGAAACGATTATGTGATATAGTTGATATAGTAAGGAAGGAAATAGTGTGTTATACTAAACACGGTAAAAGCGGTAAAAACGGAGGATGAAACGGTTATGGAGAAAGACCGGGATTTGATTTCCGGGCTGGAGAAATATTCGCAGCGTGATTTTTATCCGTTCCACATGCCGGGACATAAGAGAAATCTGAAAGATCTTTTGCCGGGAATACTGGCGGAAGCGGCGGCGGTCGATATTACGGAAATTGACGGTTTTGACAACCTTCATGAGCCGGAAGGAATCCTTTTTGACGCCATGGAACGGGCGGCGCGGCTCTATGGAGCGGATCATGCATTTTACAGCGTCAACGGCAGCACGGCAGGGCTTCTGACCGCCATATCGGCGGCGGCGCCCGACGGCGGAACGCTGATTATGGCGCGCAATTGCCACAAGGCGGTATATCATGGAGTATATTTGAGACGGCTGAAACCTGTTTATCTGTATCCGGAGACGGTGAAAGGTCTGGGGATTGCGGGCGGAATCAGCCCTGCGCAGGTGGAAGAGGCGCTGCGGGCGCATCCGGATGCAAAAGCCGTTTTGCTCACATCGCCCACCTATGACGGCATTGTGTCCGATGTGGAAGAAATTGCGCGGATTGCGCATGCGTTTCATGTTCCGCTGATCGTGGATGCGGCGCACGGCGCTCATTTCGGGTTCCATCCGGGTTTCCCGGACAGCCCCGTACATCAGGGCGCGGATCTGACGGTGGTGAGCCTGCATAAGACGATGCCCTGTATGACGCAGACCGCGCTTTTGCTTGTACGCAAAGGCCGTGTGAGTTTGGAACGGCTGCGCCTGTTTGAAGGAATTTATCAGACCAGTTCGCCTTCCTATTTGCTGATGGCGGGAATGGACTCCTGCATAGGAATTGTGGAGGAAAAAAGACAGACGCTTTGGAATGATTTTTTCCGGGACAGGGAAGACTTTTTAAAAAAGTGCGGCAGTCTTAAGGCTCTGCAGGTTGTCACACAGGGAAGTCCGGCCGGCGCAAGCAAGGAATTTTCGGAAGAAGCGGCGTTAAAACGGATGGATCCGGGCAAAATTCTGATCGATTGTTCCCATACGGATTTGACGGGAAAGCAATTATACGATATTCTTTTGGAGCGGTATCATTTACAGATGGAGATGGCGGCGGGGGATTATGTGACGGCGATCATGACCTGCTGCGACAGAAAAGAAGGCTGGGAACGGCTGGAAAAGGCGCTGCGCGAGATTGAGGAACAATACGGGCTGCGCCGCATAGATAGAGTAGAGAAAGCATTTTTATATCCGAGGGCGGAAACCGGATGCAGTCTGAGCGAAGCGCTGGATGCGCCGGCGGAGGAAGTTGTGCTTTCCGAAGCTGCCGGTAGAATTTCGGGGGATTTTGTCAATTTATATCCGCCGGGAATTCCGATTATGGTGCCGGGCGAGCGTGTGAGCGAAGAAGCGATAGAACTGCTGACGCGCTGCCATCGGCAGAATCTGCCCCTTTGCGGACTGAAAGAAGGCGCTTTGACGGTCGTAAAAGGGGAAATTTCAGGCGAGGATAACAGCCGGGCATGAGCGTGGCTGTTTGTGATAAAGAAAAAGGAGATTTTGTATGAGGAGAACGAAAATTGTCTGCACGATCGGACCGACGTCACAGGAAGAGGAGATTTTACGGGAACTGATAGAATCCGGGATGAATGTGGCGAGGTTCAATTTTTCCCACGGAAGTCATGAGGAGCACGGCGTGAAGCTGGAAAGAGTCAGAAAACTCAGCAGAGAACTGAATCAGCCGGTCGCAGTGCTTCTGGATACGAGAGGGCCGGAAATCCGTCTCCGGGATTTTGAAGGCGGAAGGGCGGAACTTACGGAAGGGCAGAAATTCACTTTGACGACAGAAGAAATCATGGGAAATTCGGAACGGGCGAGCATCACCTATAAAAATCTGGTGAACGATGTAAAGCCCGGAAAGGCGGTTCTGATCGACGACGGACTGATCGGCCTGCGCGTGGAGGAAGTGACGGATACGGATATTATCTGCACCGTATTGAACGGCGGTCCGGTTTCCAATCACAAAGGAATCAACGTGCCCGGAACGACGCTGACGATGCCGTATATCGATGAGAAGGACCGTCAGGATATTATTTTCGGCTGTGAGAGAGGCTTTGATTTTATTGCGGCGTCCTTTGTCCGTTGTAAGGAAGATATCCTGGAAATCCGGGAGATTTTAAAGGAGCACAATTCCAAAATGCAGATTATTGCCAAAATTGAAAATCTGCAGGGGATTGAAAATCTGGCGGAGATCGTGGAGGTTTCCGACGGCATCATGGTGGCCCGCGGCGATATGGGAGTGGAGGTGCCGTTTGAAGAGGTGCCGATCATTCAAAAGAAGATGATTAAGATGGCGGTGCATGCGGGCAAGCATGTCATCACAGCGACACAGATGCTGGATTCCATGATTAAGAATCCCCGTCCTACCCGCGCCGAGACGACTGACGTTGCAAATGCGATTTATGACGGTACGACGGCAATCATGCTGTCGGGCGAGACGGCAAACGGCGCGTATCCGGTGGAATCCGTGCGGACGATGGCCAGAATTGCCGAGCGCGCGGAGCAGGATATCGATTATACGGGACGGATGCAGAAAGAGACCGTAACGCTGTTCCAGCAGGATACCACGTCCTCCATCTGCCATGCAACCTGCAGCATTGCGGCGGAATTGAACGCAGCGGCGATTATTACGGTCACCATGTCCGGCTTCACTTCCAGCATGATCGCGCGTTTTAAGCCGGAATGTCCGATCATCGGCTGTACCACCAGCAAGATGGTATGGAGACAAATGAACCTGCAGTGGGGCGTCAGACCGCTGTTGATCGCGGAGGAAAACACCGCGGAAGAACTGTTCAGCGAGGCTGTTTATGCGGCGCTGAAAGCGGGATATGTCAAGCAGGGAGACCGCGTGGTGCTGACCGCGGGTATGCCTCTGGGAGTATCCGGAAAGACCAACATGCTGCGCGTTGTGGAAGTTTAGGGGGATATGCCAGAAGGGGGATTACGGCATGAAGAAGTATGTGATGGCGCTGGATCAGGGAACGACCAGTTCCCGCTGCATTTTATTTGACCGGCAGGGGCAGATCTGCTCCATGGCGCAGAAAGAATTTACGCAGTATTATCCGCAGCCCGGATGGGTGGAGCACGATCCGCTGGAAATCTGGTCGTCCCAGCTTTCCGTGGCGGTGGAAGCTATGGGAAAGATCGCCGCGGATATCGGAGAGATCGCGGCGATCGGAATTACCAATCAGCGGGAGACGACGATCTGCTTTTCCAAAAAGACGGGAAAGCCGGTTTATCCGGCGATCGTCTGGCAGTGCCGGCGCACAGCCGGTATGATCGACCGCCTGAAGGAAGACGGTTTTGACAGGGTGATAAAGGAACGCACCGGACTTGTGCCGGACGCTTATTTTTCCGGAACGAAGATCAGGTGGATTCTGGACAATGTGGAAGGCGCAAGAAGGATGGCCGAAGAAGGAGAACTGCTTTTCGGCACGGTGGACACCTGGCTGATCTGGAATCTCACCAAGGGAAAGGTGTTTGTGACAGATTATACGAACGCTTCCCGGACCATGCTGTTTGATATATATAAAAGGGAATGGGATGAGGAGATTCTCAACTATTTCGGGATTCCAAAAAGCATGCTTCCCGAAGTGAAGTCTTCCAGTTGCGTTTACGGCCTGTCGGATGAAACGGTGATCGGCGGGGAAATTCCGATCAGCGGAGCGGCGGGGGATCAGCAGGCGGCTCTTTTCGGACAGTGTTGTTTTGAAGCCGGCGAGGCCAAAAATACATATGGGACAGGCTGTTTCTTGCTGATGAATACGGGCGAAAAACCAATCGTGTCCCGGAACGGACTGCTGACCACAATCGCGGCGAGCCGCGAGGGAGAGATCCGGTATGCGCTGGAGGGCAGCGTTTTTGTGGCCGGCGCGGCGATCCAGTGGCTGCGGGATGAACTGCGGATGATTAAAACGGCGGCGCAGTGCGAGGAATATGCGGCTGCGGTGGAGGATACGGCAGGCGTTTATGTGGTTCCAGCCTTTACGGGACTGGGCGCGCCTTACTGGAATCCTTATGCGAGAGGGATTGTGACGGGACTGACCCGCGGCGTGTCGAAGGAACATTTTATCAGGGCGACGCTGGAATCGCTGGCGTTTCAGACGGAAGAAGTGATTGAAGCGATGAGGAAGGATGCGGAGATTGAACTGTCCGGCCTGCGCGTGGACGGCGGCGCTTCCGCCAATAATTTCCTCATGCAGTTTCAGGCGGATATTCTGGCAAAGCCGGTGCTGAGGCCAAAGTGCATCGAGACGACCGCGTTGGGCGCCGCTTACCTGGCGGGACTTGCCGTCGGCTTCTGGAAGGATGAAGAGGATATTCGTGCCAACTGGGCGCTGGAAAATACATTTGAGCCGCAGATGGAGCAGGAAATGAGAAAAGAACGTCTGAAAGGATGGAAACGGGCCGTACGCGCGGCGCTGGCCTGGAGCAAAGACGAAGAGGACCAGGAAAAGCGATGAGCAGAATTTTTTACATCATGGGAAAGAGTTCTTCCGGAAAGGATACGATTTACAGAAAGCTTCTGGAAGAAAAAGAATTTGATTTTCATACGCTGGTGCCCTATACGACCAGACCGATGCGTAGCCGGGAAAAAAACGGCGAGGACTATTTTTTTACCGACGAAGAAGGGCTTTGCAGAATACGGAAGGAGGGCAGGCTGATTGAATTGCGCTCCTATCAGACCGTGTATGGGATATGGAATTATTTTACGGTAGACGACGGGCAGATTGATCTGGCAAACTATAATTATCTGATGGTTGGGACGCTGGAATCTTACCGGGCAGTCCGGAAGTATTTCGGAGAGGAGGCTTTGGCGCCGGTCCTGATTGAATTGGACGACGGCGTGCGGCTGCAGCGGGCGCTGGATCGGGAAAAGCTGCAGGAAAATCCGAAATATGCGGAGATGTGCCGGCGGTTTTTGGCGGACGCAGAAGATTTTTCGGAGTCTAAAATACGGGAAGCGGGCATTGAGAGACGCTTTCAGAACGATGTGCTGGAGGACTGTCTGGAGGAAATAAGAGACTATATCAGGGCGAATACGGATAAGAAATAAGCGTCCGGGATGTTGAAAGCAGGAGTTCGGGTGAGGAGGTTGAGAGTATGGCACAGTTTAAGGATATAATCGGCCAGGAGCAGATTCGGGAGCATTTGCAGACGGCGCTGCGGCTGCATAAAGTATCCCATGCTTATATTATCAACGGGGAACGCAGTTCCGGAAAGGAATTTATCGCTAAAATTTTTGCCATGGCTCTGCAGTGCGAGCGGGGCGGCGAAGAGCCGTGTCAGGAATGCCATTCCTGCAAGCAGGCTCTGTCCGGCAATCATCCGGACATCATCCGTCTGATCCATGAAAAGCCCAACACGATCAGCGTGGAGGACATCCGGACGCAGATCAATCAGGATATGGGCATTAAGCCCTATCAGGGGCCGTATAAGGTCTATCTGATCAACGAAGGGGAGAAGATGACGGTACAGGCGCAGAACGCGCTGCTGAAGACGCTGGAGGAGCCGCCGGAATACGGGGTGATTCTGATTCTGACTTCCAGCCTGGAATCGCTGCTTCCCACCATACTGAGCCGCTGCGTTGTGCTCAATATGCGCCCTGTCAGGGACGATCTGGTGAAAAAATATCTGATGGAAACGCTGCGGATTCCGGATTATAAGGCGGAAGTGTGCACGGCCTTCGCACGCGGAAATATCGGACGCGCAAAGCTTCTGGCTTCCAGCGAAGAATTTGAAAAAGTCCGGGAAGAGGCGGTGACGCTCTTAAAATATATCAACGAGATGGAGATCTCGGAAATCGTGGCCGCGATCAGAAAAATAACGGAGTACCAGTTCGATGTGACGGATTATCTGGATATTCTTTCCATCTGGTACCGGGACGTTTTGATGTTCAAAGCCATGAATGATGCAAATCACTTGATTTTCAGGGAAGAAATACAGTATATTAAAAAGGTGGCGGACAGAAGTTCCTATGAGGGCATTGAAACGGTTCTGGGCGCGCTTGACAAGGCGAAAGCCAGGCTGGCCGCAAACGTCAGCTTTGATCTGACGATGGAACTGCTGCTTCTGACCATCAAGGAAAATTCGTAAAAAGAAGCGCGCCGAATGCGGATGACGGAGGTTTATAGATGATTAAAGTAATCGGAGTGAGATTTCGGACGGCGGGTAAAATTTATTATTTTGATCCGTTGCAGTTACGGGTAAGAAGAGGCGACCATGTGATTGTGGAAACAGTCCGGGGTGTGGAGTACGGCACCGTGGTATGCGATCCGAAAGAGGTGGAAGACTCTAAAGTGATCCAGCCGCTCAAGCCGGTTCTGCGCATCGCCACAGAGCGGGACGATGAGCAGGAGGCGGGGAATAAGGTAAAAGAGAAGGAAGCGTTCCGGATCTGCCAGGAAAAGATCGCCAAACACGGACTGGAAATGAAGCTGATCGACGCGGAGTATACGTTTGACAATAACAAGGTGCTGTTTTATTTCACGGCGGACGGAAGGATCGACTTCCGCGAACTGGTGAAGGATCTGGCCAGCGTGTTTAAGACCAGAATCGAATTACGACAGATCGGCGTGCGCGACGAGACCAAGATTCTGGGAAGCATCGGCATCTGCGGCCGGGTCCTGTGCTGTCACAGTCACCTCTCGGAGTTTGTGCCGGTTTCCATCAAAATGGCGAAGGAACAGAATCTTTCCCTGAATCCGACGAAAATTTCCGGCGTCTGCGGCAGACTGATGTGCTGCTTAAAGCATGAAGAAGAAACTTACGAGGAACTAAACCGCAGGCTGCCCGGCGTGGGAGATTATGTGACCACGGACGACGGCTGCAAGGGCGAGGTGTCTTCCGTCAATGTGCTTCGCCAACTGGTGAAGGTGATTGTGGACGTAAACGACGAGAAAGAAATCCGGGAATACCGCGCGGATCAGCTTAAGTTTAAAAAACGGCATGGCCGCGGACGGAAGAATGAAACGGCGGACGAGAAAGAATTAAAAGAACTTGAGAAGCTGGAACGGGAAGATAAAAAGGGAGGAAAATCGAAGCTGGATGACTGATCGTAGCTTATCGGAAGACATGTCGATACTGCGTCCGGGCGAGCGGCTGGATGATTTGCAGCGGAACGGTTATCGGATCATACAGGATCCGGAACGGTTCTGCTTTGGCATGGATGCGGTTCTGCTTTCCGGCTTTGCGAAAGATTCCATAAAGCCGGGAGCGAAGCTTCTGGACCTGGGGACTGGCACGGGGATCATTCCGATCCTTCTGGAAGCGCGCAGCAAAGCGTCCCACCTGACGGGACTGGAAATCCAGGCGCAGAGCGCGGATATGGCGCGCCGCAGCGTGGCGCTGAACCATCTGGAAGAGAAAATTTCGATCATACAGGGAGATATCAGAGAAGCAGGTGAACTTTTTGCGGCTGCTTCTTTTGACGTTGTAACCTGTAATCCGCCCTATATGATCGGGCAGCATGGTTTGACGAATCCCGACGCGCCCAAGGCGATCGCGCGGCATGAGATTTTGTGTACCTTTGAAGATGTGGCGGCCAATGCGGCGAAGCTGCTGTGCACGGGCGGCAGCTTTTTTCTGGTGCACCGTCCGTTCCGGCTGGCGGAAATCATGATGACGCTCATGCGTTATAAGCTGGAGCCGAAGAGAATGCAGCTTGTCTATCCGTTTGTGGACAGAGAACCGAACATGGTGCTCCTGCAGGCGGTGCGCGGGGGAAAATCCCGGCTGAAGGTGGAAAAGCCGCTTATTATTTACCGGGAGGCCGGCGTTTATACGGATGAAATATATGAGATTTATGGATATTAAGAAAAGCAGAGTGAAAAAATATGCGGGACTTCTTGCGGCAGCAGTCCTTCTGACAGGCGTTGCGTCCGCGCTTTCAGGGTGCGCGCAGGCGGATCAGGACGTGTTTGGAGAAGGGGCTGGGATAACCGCTGCGACAGAATCCGTGGAAGCGGAGGAAAACGGACGGATAACGGAACCGGAGGAAGCAGGCGGCGAAACAGAGAATTTTACCGGAGAAGAAGAGCGAGCGGCGGAAGCGCCGGCGGACGGAGAAATACAGAACGAAAAAGAGCGCGTGAAAGTGCGGGGAATTTATGTGACGGGGCCCATGGCGGGAACCGCAAACATGGACGCGCTGATCGATCTGGTGGACAGGACGGAACTGAATACAATGGTGATCGACATCAAAAACGACGAAGGTTATGTGGTGTGCGATATGGACGCCAAGATCATACAGGAAGTCGGTTCCGTCCGGCGTTATGTGAGAGATATGCCGGCGCTGGTGCAGAAGTGTAAGGAAAAGGACATTTATCTGATCGCCAGGATTGTCGCTTTTAAGGACCCGGTGCTGGCGGAGGCGAAGCCCGAATGGTGTCTGCATAAGGAAGACGGAACGGTGTTTCTGGATAAGAGCGGACAGCCGTGGCTGAATCCCTATGAAAAGGAAGTGTGGGAGTATTTGACGGAAGTGGCGGGCGGAGCCGTCGATCTGGGGTTTGACGAAGTGCAGTTTGATTATATCCGGTTTTCCACCGACAGCGGAATGGAACAGGTGGATTTCGGCGATTTGGAAAAAGAGGCGTCCAGAGAAGAGATCATTGCAGAATTTGCAGCTTACGCGGTTCAGAAGCTGCATGATAAGGGCGCCTTTGTTTCCGCGGATGTGTATGGCAGCGTGATCGACAGCGAGGTGGATCAGCAGATCGTAGGGCAGGATTATCTGGCGCTGGCAGAGTGTCTGGACTATATCAGTCCGATGGTATATCCGTCCCATTACGGCGCAAACAGTTACCGGATACCGGTGCCGGACGCCCAGCCTTATGAGACCGTGCTGTCAGCGATGCAGGCTTCTAAAAAGGCGCTGGCGGGGATGCCGCCGATGAAAGCAGGGGAGGATGCGGAAGAAGAAACGGTATCGGCAAATGCCGCACCGGTATCCGGAAATGCCGTATCGGAAAGTCCGGATGATAAATGGAAGAACATGACGGCAGAAGAAATCGCCGTTTTGGAGCCGCTGAAAACGGTACAGGCGGATGTGCGCCCGTGGCTGCAGGATTTTACGGCGAGTTGGGTGAAGGGACATATCAGCTACGGCCCCGAACAGATCCGGGCGCAGATTCAGGCGGTCTATGACGCGGGATATGAGGAATGGATCCTCTGGAACGCGGCAAACCGTTATACGGAAGATGGACTGAATGCTGCAGAGCGGCCGGAAGAAAAAACGGACGAGCAGCCGGAAGAGGGAGGTGCATGATGGCGGGGACTTTATATTTGTGCGCGACGCCGATCGGAAATCTGCAGGATATGACGCCCCGCGTCGTGGAGGCGTTGAAAAATGCAGATCTGATAGCGGCGGAGGATACCAGGAACAGCATAAAGCTGCTGAATCATTTTGACATTCATACGCCGATGACCAGTTATCATGAATATAATAAGGTGGAAAAAGCGCATACGCTGATTGCGCAGATGCAGGCGGGTAAAAATGTCGCGCTGATTACCGATGCGGGAACGCCTGCCATCTCCGATCCGGGGGAGGTGCTGGTGAAGCTGTGTCATGAAGCGGGAATTACGGTGACGAGCCTGCCCGGTCCGGCAGCCTGCATTACGGCGCTGACTCTGTCGGGCCTGTCCACAAGAAGATTTTGCTTTGAAGGTTTTTTGCCTTCCGATAAGAAGGAAAAAGCAGACGTGCTGGAGGACTGCCGGGAGGAATCCAGGACCATGATTTTTTATGAAGCGCCGCACCGCTTGAAACGGACCCTGCAGGAACTATACGATGCGATGGGCGACAGGAATATCACGCTTTGCAGGGAACTGACGAAAAAATTTGAGAGCGTGATGCCAACCACATTTGCAGATGCGATCGCCTGGTATGAAGAAAAAGAACCCCGCGGCGAATATGTGCTTGTGATAGAGGGCAGAAGCCGGGAGGAAAAAAAGAAAGCGGCGCAGATGTCCTGGCAGGAAATGTCTGTGGCGGAACATGTGAAGCTGTATGAACGGCAGGGAATGGACCGGAAATCCGCCATGAAGCAGGCCGCTAAGGACCGGGGAATCAGCAAAAGGGACGTTTATCAGATCCTGCTGGAAGACGAATAAACATTTTCTAAAAAGCGGCGCGGAAGCGGCGCCGGCATTTGAGGCTCAGTATAGAATTGCGAAAGTCCGGGAAAAAATAGGTTGACAGATTCCGGGAAATCCATTACACTTTTATTCATAAGAAACGAAGGCGTTCTGCTTATATGCGGAGCGCCTTTTTTAATTCCGAAAAGTCTTTGTAAGGACTTTTTGCTGCCGGAAGAGGGATGGTGAGGACATGGTAGAAACTTTGAATGTGGATCTGTATGACCGGACGGATACGGTGAATGAATTACTGGCGCGCTACGGCGTGAAGTTCGGCATCTACAAAAACGGGACGTTTAAGGAACAGCTTTTTCCTTTTGACGCGGTGCCGCGGGTGATTGCAAAAGAGGAATTTGCTTATCTGGAACGCGGGCTGAAGCAGCGGGTTTGGGCGCTGAATCTGTTTCTGAAGGATATCTATAATGAAAAGAAAATCCTGAAGGATAAGGTGGTGCCGGAAGAATTTATCTATGCTTCCAGCGGTTATCTCGCCCAGTGCGAGGGCATTGTGCCGCCCAAAGGCGTATATTCCCACATTTCAGGAATCGACCTGGTGCTCGGGAAAGACGGCGTGTGGTACATATTGGAGGATAATCTGCGGGTGCCCTCCGGCGCTTCCTATCCGATGATCGCCAGGGAACTGTGCAGGAGATCCAGTCCCAGAACCTTTCAGAGCATTTCTGTCGCGGACAACAGAAACTATGCGGCGATCTTAAAGCATACGCTGGATTACGTCAACACAGGAGGTCTGACTGTGGTGATGACGCCGGGACGGTACAATGCGGCTTATTTCGAGCATTCCTATCTGGCGGAGCGCATGCACGTGCCGCTTGTCACCTGCAATGATCTGGTGGTGGAAAATGATTACCTTTATTTTGTGGACTATGACGGGAAAAAAGAGCGGGTAGGCGCGGTCTACCGCCGGATTTCCGACGAATATATGGATCCGATGAACTTTAAGAAGGAGTCCGTCATCGGCATTCCGCATATTTTTGATATTTACCGCAAGGGCAATGTGGCGCTGGTGAATGCGCCCGGCAACGGCATTGCGGATGATAAGGGGATTTATTACTTTGTGCCGAAGATGATCCGCTATTATCTGGGCGAGGAGCCGATTCTGCACAACGCGCCGACTTACCTGCCTTATTATGAGGCGGACATGGAATATGTGCTGGAGAAATTCGACAAGCTGGTATTAAAGGACGTGGCCGAAGCGGGAGGCTACGGCGTGGTATTCGGAAACAGCATGAGCGCCGGGCAGAAGGAGGACTTTATCGCGCTGCTCAAGCGGGAGCCGCGCCGTTTCATTGCACAGGAAGTCATCGATTTCTGCGATCTGCCGATTCTGGAAAAAGAAGGAAGAGTGGAGCGGAAAGCGGATTTGCGGGCGTTTGTTCTGACTTCGGAAAAACCTGTGGTCTGGAAGAGCGGGCTGACACGGTTTTCCAGAAATCCGGATTCCTTTATTGTCAATTCGTCTCAGGGAGGAGGTTTTAAGGATACATGGGTGTTAAATCAGTAGAAAATATGGACCGCCTGTATTGGCTTGGCCGCTATTCGGAGCGCGTTTATACGACTTTGAAATTATACGGGCAGCGGTTTGACAGCATGCTGGAAGAGGGAACGGAGGGCTATGACGAATTCTGCCGCTCTCTGGAAATACCCAATATTTATGCGTCGGCGGAAGATTTCAGGAAACAGTATCCGTTCGGGCACGAGGACCCGAATTCCATTTACAGCAATTTACGAAGGGCCTATGACAATGCGATTGAACTGCGGGAGGAGATCGGCAGCGAGACGCTGGCATATATTCAACTTGCGGTATATGAACTCAACAAGGCTTCGCTCAGCGAAGCGCCGATGATTGAATTTCAGCGCATTCTGGATGATATACTCGCGTTCTGGGGCATCGTGGATGACCAGATTGAGGATGAAGACACCAGAAATATCATTAAAGTGGGCAAACGGGTGGAGCGGATCGATTTATACGGAAGGCTCAACATCGATCGCGTTTCCATGATCCGGGAAGTGAACCGCCTGTGCGGCAGAATTGAACGCTGCAGCCTGCATTATAACAAGGCGGTGCCGGACCGTTTAAAGAGTCTGGTTGCGAAACAGGAACTGGATTATCCGGAAATCGTCAGAGAAATCGAGAGAATTCTGGAAGTATAAGAAAAACGGAATGATTATACGGGATAAGACGTCAATCAGTGTGGAGGTTTGTTTTGAAAACGCTGAAGTATCGCTATTATCTGAGGATAGATTTTGACCGGCCTGTGACGCAGCACAGTTTTACGGTGCGGTGCATGCCGCAGGCGGATGACAGGCAGATGCCCCTGCAGCAGAATATTTCGATTATGCCGAAGGAATTCCTGCGTGAAAACAGGGATTCCTTTGACAACGCTTATTTTTTCGGAAGAGCCCAGAACCCTCATACTCTGTTTGAAGTGGTCTCGGAAGGGCTCATCCGTACGGGGCTGTCGAATGCGGTAAAGGCGCAGGAAACATATCGCCTGGGCATGTTTGCCCTGCAGACGGACTATACGAGGCCGGGAACCGGTTTAAGGGCCTTTTTTGATGCGCTGACAGTTCCGGCTGTTGGCGGCAGCGTGGAAAAAAGCCTATATTTAATGGAAAAACTGTGCGCCGCTTTTTCCTACGCGCAGGGAAAAACGGATATTTCCACGACGGCGGAGCAGGCATGGCGGCTTGGCTGCGGCGTCTGCCAGGATTATTCCCATATTCTGCTTTCGCTCTGCCGGATGGCCGGCATAAAGGCCCGGTATGTGGCGGGCATGCTGATCGGGGAAGGCTTGAGCCATGCCTGGATAGAGGTGGAAGACGGCGGGTACTGGTATGGACTGGACCCGACGAACGGAGTACGGGTTGCAGAGGATCATATAAAAATATCCCATGGAAGGGATTATGCGGACTGCCTGCTCAATCAGGGCGTTTTTACGGGAACGGCACAGCAGAAGCAGACCGTCAGCGTCAGTGTGGAGGAAGCCGAACACTGACGGCCCCGGGAGAATTCCTGCGGCATATGGAAAAGAGGAAAATATGATGATGACAGTAGCGAGCGTATCCCTGCCGGTGGATGAGACGCTTGAAATCAGGAAAAACCGGTTTTGTCCGAAAGACGGCGGCAACGGAAGAAGAATCAGCATTGTGACCGGCACGCACGGGGACGAGCTGGAGGGCCAGCTTGTCTGCTATGAGGTGGCGAAAACGATTCGGGAAAATCCGGAAAAGCTTTTGGGAACCGTTGATCTTTATCCGGCGTTAAATCCGTTGGGAATCGACTCCGTAACCCGCGGAATCCCGGGCTTTGATCTGGATATGAACCGGATCTTTCCGGGAAATCCGGACGGATCCATGACGGAATATGTGGCGACCAGAATTGTGGAAGATCTGGTGGGAGCGGATTTGTGTCTGGATATTCATGCGAGCAATATTTTTCTGACCGAATTGCCGCAGATCCGCATCAATGAGTTGCATAAGGAAAAGCTGGTGTCGCTTGCCATGGAAGCGAATGTGGATTTTATATGGGTGCATGGCGCCAATACGGTGCTGGAATCCACCCTCGCGCACACCATGAACAGCCGGGGCGTTCCCACGCTGGTGGTGGAGATGGGAGTAGGCATGCGGCTGACGAAGGAATATGGAGACCAACTGACAAAAGGAATTTTCAATCTCATGCGGAAACTTCATATCTGGAAAGGAGAAGAAGAACCGGTCAAGACTCCTGTAGTATCGGAGAAGCCGGATGAAGTATGTTACCTGAACGCGCCGGTTTCCGGCATTTTTCTGAAGGAAAAAGAGCACGGCAGCATGGTGTGCGCGGGAGAAGAGATCGGCGCGATTATCAATCCTTTTACGGGAGAATGTATGAAGGCCGTAACGGCGCCCCATGACGGTCTGCTTTTCACAATCCGGGAATATCCGGTGGTGGACGAAGGATCGCTGCTTGCCAGAATTCTCATGAAGGGAGACGCTGTGTGATGGAAAAAGAACTCATTTATACCATACCCTCCCTTTACAGGGAAGATTTCCGCATTAACGGTTACCGGTTCGGCAGCGGGAAAAAGGCGCTGTGCGTGGTGGGAAGCCTGCGGGGAAACGAGTATCAGCAAATTTATACCTGTTCCCAGTTGATCCGGCGCTTACGGCAGTTGGAAGCGGCAGGCCGGCTGAATGAGGAAAAAGAGATTCTGGTGATCCCGTCTCTGAATCCGGTTTCCATGAACATTGAGAAGCGGTTCTGGCCCACGGACAACACGGATATCAACCGGATGTTTCCCGGGTACAAGCTGGGGGAGACGACCCAGCGGATTGCGGCAGGCGTGTTCGATGTGGTGTCGGAATATGAGAACGGAATCCAGTTCGCCTCCTTTTATATGCCCGGCTGCTTCTGCCCTCATGTACGAATTATGAAGACGGGATATGAAAATGTGAAAAAGGCCCGGCAGTTCGGCCTGCCTTATATTGTGCTCAAGGTTCCAAAGCCCTATGATACGACGACCCTGAATTATAACTGGCAGATTTGGGAAACCGACGCTTTCAGCCTGTACGGAACGACGACGGAACGGCTGGAAGAGGAAAGCGCGGTGGAAATCGTGGATGCGATCCTGCGGTTTATGGCGGAAAATGATATTTTGAAGGACGAAAGACCGAAAGGACAGGAGGCAAGGGTGTTTTCAGACCGGGAACTTTTGTCCGTCAGACCGAAAAAAGCGGGCATTTTCCAAAGCGCGGTACAGGTGCGCCAGCAGGTGAAAAAGGATCAGCTTCTGGCGAGAATTGTGGATACCTGCGTGGGAGATGTGATTGAAGAACTGTATGCGCCCGCGGACTCGGTGGTGTTCTTTCTGCACGACAAGCCGCTGGTATACGCCAATACGGCGGCGATTAAGCTGTTGCCATGAATACGAAAACCGTTCGCCTGCTGGCTTATTGACAATTTCCACCGTTTGTGCTACGCTTTATTGCAGTTAAACTTACAGAAAAAAGCGGTGACGGAGAGAGTAGATCTGTCGGCAAGTTCTACAGAGAAGATTTCCGATTTGTTCTGTTGCGCGTATGAAAGTGGCGCGGCAGTGCAGAGGGCTGAGAGAAATCGGATGGAAGCGGATTGAACATGGCTCCTGAGCAGCGCACCGAGCCGGAATGCTCATTTGGATGGTCAAATGGGCGATCCAGAAAAAGGGAGATACGGTTTGCGTACTACCCGAAACTGGTGATAAACGGTTAGATTGCGACAGGTTCCGCCTGTTACAGCGGCAGGGTATTTTCGTGCAAAGTACAGCGTGCGGCAGTTCGTACAGGAAATTGCCGGCAATGAACATGACGAAAGCACCCGCTAAGATATGCGCCGTGAGACGCATATGAACAGAAGTGGTACCACGGATGATAAACCCGTCTTCTTTATGGAATAATGAAGAAGACGGGTTTTTTGCGCGACAGGCAGAGAAGAATAAGGTGGTTGGCGCGGAAAATGCTTGCATTTTTCCGCGGGAAACGCCTTATTCGGCGAGCAACGCGAGCCCTGCGGCGCATAGCGCTGCAGGGCTGCCTGCCGGGCGACAGGCAGAGAAGAATAAGGCGACCGCCGCGACAACGAGGCGGAGCCGGGCGCGTAACCCCGGCAAACGGAAAGGAGAAGAGAATGAGCAAAGGGAAATTTTACATGACAACAGCGATTGCCTATGCGTCGGGCAAACCCCACATCGGCAACACCTATGAAGCGGTGCTGGCGGACAGTATCGCGCGTTTTAAAAGAAAAGACGGTTATGATGTTTTTATGCAGACCGGCACGGATGAGCACGGACAGAAGGTGGAGTTAAAGGCGGCGGAAGCCGGCGTAACCCCGCAGGAATATGTGGATAATGCGGCGGGAGAGATTAAGAGAATCTGGGATTTGATGGGGACCTCTTACGATAAATTTATCCGCACCACGGATCCGGACCACAAAAAGCAGGTGCAGAAGATTTTTAAAAGATTATATGACCAGGGGGATATTTATAAAGGCGCTTACGAGGGAATGTATTGTACGCCCTGTGAATCCTTCTGGACAGAATCCCAGTTAAAGGACGGCAAGTGTCCGGACTGCGGAAGGGAATGCAAACCCGCCAGAGAAGAAGCGTATTTCTTTAAAATGAGCAAATATGCGCAGCGGCTGATCGATCATATCAACAGCCATCCGGAGTTCATTCAGCCGGTATCCCGCAAGAATGAGATGATGAACAACTTCCTTCTGCCGGGCCTGCAGGATCTGTGCGTTTCCAGAACATCCTTCAAGTGGGGCGTTCCGGTGGATTTTGACGACAAGCATGTGGTTTATGTGTGGCTGGATGCGCTCACCAACTATATTACGGGAATCGGCTATGATGCGGATGGGAACAGTTCGGAGCAGTATAAAAAGCTGTGGCCTGCAGACCTGCATCTGATCGGGAAGGATATCATCCGTTTCCATACGATTTACTGGCCGATCTTTCTGATGGCGCTGGGCGAGCCTTTGCCGAAGCAGGTGTTCGGACATCCGTGGCTTTTGCAGGGCGACGGCAAGATGAGCAAATCCAAGGGCAACGTTTTATATGCGGATGATCTGGTGGATTTCTTCGGCGTGGATGCGGTGCGCTATTTCGTGCTGCATGAGATGCCTTTCGACAATGACGGCGTAATAAGCTGGGAACTTCTGGTGGAGCGTTTGAATTCCGATCTGGCAAACACTTTGGGAAATCTGGTAAACCGCACGATTTCCATGAGCAACAAATACTTTGGCGGCGTGGTTGCGGATAAGGGCGCTGCGGAAGCGGTGGATGAGGATCTCAAAGCGGTTGCGGTGGACACCTACAATCGGGTGGAAGCGAAGATGGAAACGCTGCGCGTGGCGGACGCTATCACGGAGATTTTTGTTCTATTCAAGCGCTGCAACAAATATATCGATGAAACGGAGCCGTGGGTGCTGGCAAAGGACCCTGCCAAAGCGGACCGTCTTTCCACTGTGCTTTACAATCTGGTGGAAGGAATTCTGATCGGCGCATCCCTGCTGGAACCTTATCTTCCCGGCACGGCGGAGAAGATCGCCAAACAGCTTCATACGACGCTTCGCAGCTTTGATGACTGCCAGAAATTCGGCCTGTATCCGTCCGGCAACAAGGTGACGGAGAAGCCGGAAATCCTGTTCGCAAGGCTGGATGTAAAGGAAGTGGTGGAAAAAGCGGACGCCATGTTTGCCGCGAGAAAGGCAGAAACGCAAGCCGACGGGGCGGCAGACGAAAAGAAAGAAGAGCCCGTGATCGAACTGGAGAAAAAGCCGGAGATCACTTTTGAAGAGTTTGGAAAAATGCAGTTTGCAGTGGGCGAGATTATCAAGTGCGAGGAAGTGCCCAAGTCCAGAAAACTGCTCTGCTCGCAGGTGAAGATCGGCAGCGAGGTAAAGCAGATCGTATCCGGCATTAAGCAATATTACAGCGCGGAGGAAATGGTAGGCAAAAAGGTCATGGTGCTGGTGAACTTAAAGCCTGCAAAGTTGGCTGGCGTGCTTTCCGAAGGCATGCTTTTGTGCGCGGAGGATGCAGAGGGCAATCTGGCGCTCATGACGCCGGAAAAAGACATGCCCGCAGGCGCAGAAATCTGCTGATAAGGATAGCGGATTTCTGATTTATATGATATTATAATAAATTGAGGGGCCGCAGAAGAGGAAATGCCGTCAGAGAAAGACGGCGTGCTTGCTCTTGCTGCGGTCCCGACTATTATGGGGCTCAAAAGCCAGGGACAGGGGAGGCATTGGATGAGGAGAGAAGAGTTTTATTTCGATTCCAGAGACGGGGAAACGAAAATACATGCGGTAAAATGGATACCGGACGGGAAGCCGGTCTGCATTTTGCAGATCGTACACGGTATGGCCGAATATATCGCGCGTTACGACAGGCTGGCGCAGAAGCTTGCAAAAGAAGGCATTCTGGTGACGGGAGAAGATCATCTCGGACATGGTCTGAGCGTTTGCGGCAAGGCCGGGGAAACGGATCATCCGCTGGGGTATTTTTGCAGCCATGATCCTGCTACCGTGGTGGTGCGGGATGTGCACCGTTTAAAGAAGATCGTGCAGGAACAATATCCGGGAACGCCCTATCTGATTATGGGGCACAGCATGGGGTCTTTTATCACGCGCAATTATCTGTGCCGTTACGGAACCGGAATTGACGGCGTTATCATTATGGGAACCGGCATGCAGCCGCGGATTGTGGTAAAAGCTGCCAAAGGGCTTTCTGTGATTTTGGGAAAAATCCAGGGTGAAAAGCATGTGAGCAAATTTGTGGACAGACTGGCCTTTGGCAGCTATAATAAGCGGATTGACAACCCGGCGTCCGGCATGGACTGGCTTTCGGGGGATGCCGGCGAGGTGCAGAAATATCTGGACGATCCGCTCTGCGGATTTACCTTCACGCTGAACGGGTTTTCAACGCTGTTTGAACTGATCGACAGGCTTTATGACCGGGACAGTCTGGCGAAGATGCCGCCGGAACTTCCAGTGCTTTTTGTGGCGGGAGAGAAGGACCCGGTGGGAGATTACGGCCGGGCGGTGAAACAGGTGGCGGAAAGCTTCCGGGCGCTCGGCATGCGGAAGGTGGAGTGTAAGCTTTATCCCGAAATGCGCCATGAACTGGTCAACGAAACCGGAAGGGAAACGGTGGATGAGGATATCCTGAACTGGGTCCGCAAGACGGTGGAAGAACAAAAAGAGCAGTGACGGAAAGAAAAGAGGATTTTTCGTGAAAGAAAGTATAGCAGGAATACGAATCAAAATACGGACTGCCGGTCTGATATTCCTATTTATCCTGACGGCGTGGGCGACGCCGGTCCGCGCCGCAGAATTGCAGAGCGGCGAAGCTACATCGGGACAGGAAGCCGAAGTTTTACAGGCGGAAGCCGGGGAATCCGGTGAGGAAGAGGAACCGGCGCACAGCCTGAGCAAAGAGGAATTGTCTGCTTTATTGGATTTTGTGAAGGAAAAATGGGACGCCGGAGAACTGGAAAATGAAGAGACGATTCAAAAGGCGATTGAAGAGGGCGAAGAAAAGTTTGACGTTGTATTGCAGGAGAGCGAGAGAAATCAACTCACGGATGTGATACAAAAGCTGGATGCGCTGGGACTCAATCACGATACGGCGATCGATCTGGCCGGGAAGCTGTATGAAGAGCATGGCGATAAGCTGGCGGAGAACTTTCAGAGTTTGTACGAAGAATTTGGAGAAAAGCTGGCGGACAGCGCGGAACAGATCCTTCAGGAACAGGTGGTGGAACCTGCGAAGGAAACCGCAAAGGCGGTCGTGGAAGATACGGCGAAGAACTTCTGGCAGGATTTGAAAAACAGCGTAGTTTCCTTTTTCCGGAATATATTTTCCTGAGAAAGGAATACTTAATAGGCAAAGAAAGAATTGCGCCGTCATGCGGTCATTTTACCCGCTTATGCGCAGAAAAGAGGGAAAATATGAGAATAGCTTTTTTTTCAACCAAACCGTATGATAAGATATGGTTTGAGCCGATGGGCAGAGATTACGGATATGATATGCATTTCATAGAACTGCCTTTCAATGAAGACACGGTCTATCTGGCAAAGGGGCATGATTTTGTATGTATTTTCGTCAATGATTATGTCAATGCGCATATGATCGATCAATTGTGCGAGATGGGCGTGAAAGCTTTGCTTTTGCGAAGCGCAGGATTTAATAATGTGGATTTTCAGTCCGCTAAAGGCAGGCTGCCCGTGCTCAGGGTTCCCAGCTACAGTCCGGAGGCGGTTGCGGAATATGCGATGGCGATGCTTCTGACGGTAAACCGCTATACGCACAAGGCATATAACCGGACCAGAGATTTTAACATGAATATCAACGGATTTATCGGAACGGATTTAAATCATAAGGTTGCAGGCGTGATCGGAACCGGAAAGATCGGACAGGCGATGATCCGGATTTTCAAAGGATTTAATATGCAGGTGCTGGCTTATGATCCCTACCCGAATCCGAATCTGGACGTGAAGTATGTGGAACTGAATGAACTGCTTTCAAAGGCGGATTTTATATCGCTGCATTGTCCGCTGACTGACAGCACGAAATATATCATTAACAGGGAAAGCATTGCGCTGATGAAGGACGGCGTATATCTGGTCAATACTTCCAGAGGGGCGCTGGTGGATACGGAGGCGCTCATAGAGGGATTAAAAAACAAAAAATTCGGCGGCGTCGGTCTGGATGTTTACGAAGAGGAGGAAGGGCTTTTCTTTGAGGACAAATCTGCGGATATCATGCAGGACGAACATCTTGCCAGACTGATGACATTTCCGAACGTGCTGGTCACTTCCCATATGGGATTTTTTACAGTGGAAGCGATGCAGGCGATTGCGACGGAAACGCTGGAAAACGCATATGCGGTGGAGCACGGTCTGCCGCTGAATAATCTGGTGAGTTAAGGCGGCCGGTATATACCGCCGGGAAAAACAAGAGAGAAAGAGGGAAACGAGAAATGAAACTATTTAACCTTGACAGCCCCATAATGGTTTTTCTGACAAAGGTCGGAAATCTGATGATTCTGAATGTTCTGACGATTGTGCTTTGCATCCCTGTGATAACGGCCGGAGATGCGGTCACAGCGTTGTACTATGTAACGATCAAGATGGCCAGGGGGGACGATCCTTACATTATAAGGAATTATTTTAAATCTTTTAAAGAGAATTTCAGGCAGGCGACGATATTGTGGATTCTCATGCTGATTGTGACCGCGGTTCTTTATGCGGATATCAGGATTGTTTTTTCCGGAATGGAGGGGACCATTGCGACGGTCATGAAAGTGGTTATTATCGTCGTAACCGCCTTTGCTGTGTTGACCGGGCTTTACATTTTCCCGGTATTGTCCAGGTTTGAAAATACGATAAAACAGACGATCAAGAATGCGTTTCTGATGAGCATTCTGAGCCTGCCGAGAAGCATTCTCATTATCGTGATCCATCTGTTGCCGGTGCTTCTTGTCCTGATTTCCGTGAATACGCTTCCCATCATGTTCCTGCTGGGATTTTCTACGGTGGCCTACTTATGCAGCATGAATTATGTGAAAGTATTCAAGCGGTTTGAGCCGGAGGAAGAAGATCCGGCAGGCGGTGAAGATCTGGCTCCGCTGTCTTTTATCGTTGAAGAGGAAAGGGCGAAGCAGGAAGAGATCGCGGCGAAAGAGGCGGCCCAAAAGGCTGCGGAGGAGGCCGGGGCGGATGTCCGGCAGGCGGAAGACAATATTGAAAATCAGGCTGAAACAGAGCGGTCCGAATCCTGAAAACCGACATGGAATGGCGGCGGGACAAAATGTACAGTTGAAAAGAATACAATTTGTTCAACTTGACGGGAGTTTATGGGGACAAAAATATTTTTTAGCATTTTTAACAACCTTCTAAAAAAAGTTTGTGGAATACTGGTATAGCCAAAGTGAAATGATTCAGGTATACTTGTCATAGACTTAGTTGAGGGGCACTCGACAAAAATTAAAGGGAGGCAACAAAAATGGCAAGTTTATCTTTAAAGAACATCTGCAAAGTTTATCCCAACGGTTTTGAAGCGGTTAAGAACTTCAACCTTGAGATCGCAGACAAAGAGTTCATCATCTTCGTAGGACCTTCAGGTTGTGGTAAATCCACCACCCTTCGTATGATCGCAGGTCTGGAAGATATCTCTTCCGGCGAACTGAAGATCGGCGACAGAGTTGTGAACGACGTAGAACCCAAGGACAGAGATATCGCAATGGTATTCCAGAACTACGCTCTGTATCCTCATATGACTGTATATGATAACATGGCTTTCGGTCTGAAGTTAAGAAAAGTACCGAAGGATGAAATTGATAAGATGGTGAAAGAAGCTGCGAAGATCCTCGACCTGACACAGTTGCTTGACCGTAAACCGAAGGCTCTGTCCGGTGGTCAGAGACAGCGTGTTGCTATGGGACGTGCTATCGTTCGTAACCCCAAGGTATTCCTGATGGACGAACCTCTGTCCAACCTGGATGCTAAGCTGCGTGTACAGATGCGTATTGAGATCGCTAAGCTGCATCAGAGACTGGGCACCACCATCATCTATGTAACACATGACCAGACAGAAGCTATGACACTGGGTACCAGAATCGTAGTTATGAAGGACGGCGTTGTTCAGCAGGTTGATACACCTCAGAACCTGTATGAGAAGCCTCAGAACCTGTTCGTAGCAGGATTCATGGGATCTCCTCAGATGAACTTTATGGATGCTAAGGTTAAGATCAGCGGCAGCAATGCAAGCCTTGAAGTAGCAGGTAAGGAAATTCCGTTACCGCCCGCTAAGGCGAAGAAGCTGATCGACGGCGGCTATGATGGAAAGACAGTTACCATGGGTATCCGTCCTGAAGATGTTTACGATTCCGAGATGTTCATTGAAACAGCGAAATGCGTATTCACATCTACCATCAGAGTATACGAACTGCTCGGTGCAGAAGTGTTCCTGTATTTCGATCTTGGCGACTTCCCGATCACTGCAAGAGTTGATCCTCGTACAACTGCAAGACCGGGTGATGAAGTTAGATTTGCATTCGATATCGAGAAGATTCATATCTTTGACAAAGAGACAGAGCAGACCATCACAAACTAAAAGAAACGGCAAGGGGAGATGCGAAAGCGTCTCCCCTTTTTTCATGGCGCCAGGCGTGGGCTGGTAACGGTGCGGCCGGAGGGGGAACTGTTGCAGGGGGCCTGTTACTGACAAAATTATCTTGCATAATGCATAAGCATGTTTTATTATTAATGTGTAGTTTTGTTAATTATATCTGAACATTTAAGAATGAGAGGAACAGACATGATTTCTAATCAGGTAATTCAGACCAGTATTGATGAACTGAGAGCTATCACAAAGGTTGACATCTATATTTTTGATCTGGATGGAATGAAGATAGCGAGCACTTCGGATGAAATTGGGATTTCCAGGGATATCGTCTCCAGCTTTGCCAGTTCTCCGGCGGACAGCCAGGTGGTTGGCGGATATCATTTCCTGAAAATTCTGGATGACGGGGAAGTTGCATATGTATTGGCGGCAAAGGGCGGCAATGACGACGCTTACATGATTGGAAAGATTGCAGTAAGCCAGATTCAGAATCTGATCGTAGCATATAAGGAGCGTTTTGACCGGAACAACTTCTTCCAGAATTTGATTCTGGATAACCTGCTGCTCGTGGATATTTATAATCGCGCGCAGAAACTCCATATTGAAGTAGAAGGACCGCGCATCGTCTATATTGTTGAGACGAGGCTGGAAAAGGATAACAGCGCGATGGAACTGTTAAAGAGCCTTTTTACCAGTCAGAATGGGGACTACATTACGGCTGTGGATGAGAAATATATCATCCTGATCAAGTCTCTGGACAGGGATACGTCGCCGGAGACGCTGCAGCAGATTGCGGATACGATTGTGGATATGATGAACAGCGAAGCGATGCTGAATGTCCGCGTCGCTTACGGTACGGTGGTACATGAACTGCGCGAGGTATCCAAATCTTATAAGGAAGCGACGATGGCCATGGATGTGGGCCGCATCTTCTATGCGGAAAAGAATGTGATCGCGTACTCCACGCTTGGAATCGGACGTTTGATTTATCAGCTTCCCGTGAATCTGTGCCGTATTTTTATCGAAGAGATTTTCGATGGAAACCAGGTTTACGACATGGATGAAGAAACTCTGACCACGATCAATAAATTTTTCGAAAACAATCTGAACGTATCGGAAACGAGCCGTCAGCTTTTTATCCACCGCAATACGCTGGTATACCGGATTGAGAAGCTTCAGAAAGCGACCGGACTGGATATCCGCACGTTTGATGACGCGCTGACGTTCAAAATTGCGATGATGGTCGTAAATTATATGAAATATCTGGATACATTGGACTATTGATTTTTGCGGATGACGAGCCGGACCGACCCGTTTGGAACGGGACCGGCATGTTATAAACGGGATAGTATTTCAGGGAAGAACCGGAAAGGGAGTCTGCTCTCGATCCGGTTCTTTGTAAGAGGAAGGGAAGGAGAGGATTTTTATGAAAAATCCGGATAATCCGTCGGGCGTTTTGTGCCAGGCTATTATAGAGAGCGTTATGCTGTTAAAAGACGGAAGTATCGTTGCAGGATGTAATCTGCTGTCCGGAACAGTAAAAGAAGGGGATAAGCTGTTTTGTATTGACGGCGTGGGGAGACAGTGTGTTCCGGTCACGGTTGCGGGAATTGTGATTCCGCAGAAAGGCGTGGCCGCGAGCATTACGGCCGGACAGGAAAAAGGAAACCGCGCTGCTTTTAAAATGACAGAATGTAAGATTACGGACCTGCACGTGGGACATATGCTGCAAAATGAACCGGAGGAAATTCTTTATACGGAGGCGCCGGGATGGGATGCGATTACGGCGCTTTTTGAAAAACAGTATCCGGGACAGAAGCATCCGGCGCACTTTGGAATATATGCATGTTTGAAAGCGGGTGAAACGGGGCCGCTGGACGGCATCAGCGTCTATCAGGCAAAAGAATATTTTCATTTTGTCACATACGGACTTTCGGAATTATATGAAAAACAAAACGGCAATCCAAATAGAAGCGGCTATGGTTTCGAACTGACCGTAAAACTGAAAAAAGAGGGATTGGAAAATCCGGCGCTGGAAGTTCGCCATATGTGCAGTATTTTGCAGATGATCGCGGGTATTACGACGAACGGCGGACATCAGTTTCTGCCGGGGCAGATTCTGCCGCTGAGTAAGCAGCGGGGACTGGACGTAAACGGAAAATCACGAATCACGGGATTTATCACCAGGGCGGATGAAATCGGAAACCTGGTTACGCCGTTTGGAAACGTGGCTTTGATACAACTGGCCGGCGTGACAACGGATGAGATGGAACAACTGAAAAATAAGGAACTGACGCTGAAACAGATGGAAGAAAGGATTCCGGCGGGAATAACAGATTACAAAAGATAAAAAATTCCCGGCTCATGAAATTTCGGGAACGAACGCGTGCTGCAGTAACAGTTCAGAAAAATCGGAACTGTTACTTTTGACATGCGGTCGCCTGTCGGTCGGCTTTTTTGTCGGCCAGCGGGCGGCTTGCTTTCTCCGCTTGACAGGACACTGTGCAAAGTGTAGGATATAAATGTATCAAAGAACAATATCCGCCGTTTGAAAAGGCGGTTTTTTATCAACATTTGGTTAGTTTTAACTAATCAAAAAGCGGATGCATGGCAGAAAGGAGAAACATATGTCAGGAGAAATTTCAACTGCGATTATAGTGGCGGGACTTGTGGTGATTTGTGTGCTTTCGGTGAAGAGTTATATGAAAAAGCTGCGAAACGGATGCTGCGGCGGCGGAGACGGTCCGGAAAAGAAGGTTAAGGTTGCCGATAAGAATAAGGAACATTATTCTTATACCGTTCAAGCCGTAATTGACGGCATGGTCTGCGGAAACTGCGCGACCCGTGTGGAAAACGCTTTTAACCGTATGGACGGCGTTTGGGCCAGAGTGGATCTGGGGCAGAAGCAGGCGACGATACGGAGCAAAGAACCGCTGAAAGAGGAGGACATTAAAGATGTGGTCCGGCAGGCGGGCTATACGGTAATGAAAATCAGTTGAAACTATTTTGACGGCTTCGGGCTATTGCAGTCCGGGGCCGTTTTACCCTCCGTATACAAAGTGATACACGCTTCTTTGTATACGGAGGGTATTATATTACGTTTTCATACCTGACCCAATAGATGAATAGAATAAGAATGAAGGAGGGACAGGCATGACTGGATATCAGAAATCGATCGCTTACCTGGATTATCTGGAAAATGGTATGAAGACAGGAAACGCCGGGTTTGTGCGGCTGGAAGCAAATAACGGACAAATGCGTCTGGAAATGAAAGTAAAAAATATTCCGGAAAAATTTTCCGGGGAATATGAGTTGAAGGCGGATGCAGGGGGAACGATAGGCCGTATAGAATTGAACGAAGGCACCGGAAGCTGCTGCATCGTCCAAAAAACGGGAATGGGAGATTGGAAAGGAAAAAAAACGGTACAGGCAAAGGGCCTTTACATACGCTTGCCCGGAAGGCGTCTGCTGCAGGCTGCGTGGCCGTTACCGATGGAATTTTTCACGGAAGAAGAAGGGGAACTTTCCCAAACGGAAGAAGCGGATGTGGAGGAAACCGCCGCTCCGGAACCTGTATCAGCCCTTACGGCTTCGGATGTAGTACCGGAAAATTCACTGCTGGATACCGTGCCGGCTACTGTAGCGGAGGAGGTATTGCCGGATGCGGTGCCAACTGCTGTAGCGGAGAGGGCATTGCTGGCTGCAGAGCCGGCGGCGCCTGCATCTGAAACGGATCAGGAGAGAGAAAATACGGCGGATACCAAGACGGCGGGCGGGAGCCTGAATGGGCAAGAAGAAGGAGCGGCACAGGCGGAGAGAAGGGAGGAGGAGCCTGTCTGCTATGGGGATAAATGGGAACAACTCAGCCATATGTACGCGCAGATCCATCCTTTCGGGGATGAGAGAGAATACTTGTCCATCGCGCCGAAGGATTTTGTCGTTTTGCGCCAGGAGTATCAGAAAATGGTGCATAACAGCTTTTTGCTGCACGGCTATTATAATTATAAACATCTGATTCTGGGCAAAATCAAAGAAAAGGACGGATGGAGTTACTATCTGGGCGTGCCGGGAAATTTTTATAAGCGGGAAAAAATGGTGGCGGAAATGTTTGGATTTGAAGCTTTTGAAGGAGAAAAAAATCCGGCGAAGGCAGGCGACTTCGGATACTTTATGAAAAGGGTGGAAATTTAAAGGCAGTTTTGAGAAGGACGCCGTTGCATAAAGAAGCCTTCGCTGTTATGCTAAGAGAAGGAAAAACGGCGATGTGACGGAAGGCGGCAAAACGGTATGGCGAGAATCAGGACAGAAGAGGAAAAGGCGGCGGCCAGGCTGGCGTCCAAAGAAGCGGAAAAAAATAGCTGGCTGAGGGCGCAGGAAGAAAAGCGCGGTATCCATGAAGGTTATATGAAGGAAGCGGTGAAACAGGCGAAAAAGGCGGCGGCGCTCGGAGAAGTACCGATCGGCTGCGTGATCGTTCATGAGGGGAAGATCATCGGCAGGGGATATAACCGGCGCAATACGGATAAAAGTACGCTCTCTCATGCGGAAATTGCAGCGATCAGAAAGGCGAGCAAAAAGCTGGACGACTGGAGATTGGAGGAATGCACGCTTTATGTGACGCTGGAGCCGTGTCAGATGTGCGCGGGCGCTATTGTGCAGGCGCGCATCCCGGAAGTTGTGATCGGCTGTATGAATCCGAAAGCCGGATGCGCAGGCTCTATTTATAACATGCTGGAGGAACCCGCTTTTAATCATCAGGTCCGCGTGTTAAGGGGGATTATGGAAGCGGAATGCAGCCAGATGTTGAAACTGTTTTTTAAGGGACTCCGGCAGAGATTGAAAACGCAGTAGCATAAGGAAGATTAGGAAGGGAAATCCGGGCGCAGGCAAAATATTTGCCTGCGTTTGTTTGGCTAAAATTGCACTTTCAGCAGACGGCAAAACGTGCTAAGATAAAAAGCAACAGTGCAGAAAGAGAGAAAGATTTCTCACGGCTGATTTTTGAATGAGAGAGGAATGAAATATGAACGAGTATGTATCGAACGTAAACGCCGGTATTTTTTATCTGATTGTAGCCGGCGTACTCGGCTTTATTACCATCATGTGTTTTGTTTTTCTGGTAAAAAGCTATCGGGCCGGAATACGGATCGGAATGGACAAAAAAGCGCTCAAAAAGACGATCACAGCCAGCGCGACGTTTACGTTGCTGCCTTCTATCAGCATTTTGCTGGGCGTTGTCGCCCTGAGCGGCACGCTGGGCGTTCCCTTTTCCTGGCTGCGCCTGTCCGTCATCGGCGCGCTGCAGTACGAACTCAATGTGGCGGAGATCGCGGCGCAGAGTTACGGGCTGTCCGGTCTTCGGGTGGGAGAGATGAATATGAGCGCATTTGTGACGATCGCGCTGGTGATGACGGTCGGCATTTTGGGCGGCGTGTTCTGCTGCATCTTTTTCCTGAAAAAGTATCTGGGGAAAATACAGAAGGCGCCTAAAAAGGAAAGCGGCGGGAAGCCGGGCTTTGGAGCGCACGCTACGACGGCGATGTTCATCGGACTTTGCGGGGCGTATATCGGTTCCTATGTGGGAAAGGCCGTACCGCGGGAGGGCTCTGACGTGATGCCTCTTATTGTGGCGGCAGTTGCGGCTCTGGCAATGGCGGTGTTTGAGTATTTTATTCAGAAAAAAGGGAAAACCGTACTGGAAAATTTCAGTCTGGCGGCGAGCATGCTGATCGCCATGGCGGCGGCAGTGCTGATCCGGATGGTGTGACGGAGGTGAGTAAAATTGGAAGAAGCTAAAATTACAATGGAAAATAATGCGCTCACGGAAGAGGAAAAAAAGCAGTTTTTTGAAGAATTTAACAATGGTCTGCACAGGATCGGCAAACTCATGCTGATTGCCGCAGTCATACTGCTTGTGGCGGTTCCTTTCCTCATCGGCGCGATCAATGGCGTGATGCCGGAAGGAAAGGGCTTTTTAAGCGGCTTTGCAAAGGTGGGGATCATCTATATTCCGGTGGCGATCGTGGAATTTCTGGTATATTCCCCGATGCTGGGCGTGGGCGGAAGCTACCTGTCGTTTATTACCGGGAATGTGACAAATATGAAAATCCCCTGCGCCATGAATGCAAGAGATATTGCCGACACGCAGGTAGGAACGCCGGAAAACGAAATTGTGTCCACCATCAGCGTGGCGACCAGCGCCATTGTGACGACGCTGGTAATTGTGGCGGGGGTTATTCTGCTGGTACCTTTACAGCCGGTATTGCAGAGCGAGATTTTGTTACCGGCATTTGACAATGTGGTTCCGGCTCTGTTTGGGGCGCTGGGATTGAAATATTTTGCAAAAAGCCCGCAGATCGCCTTTATTCCGGTGTTGTTGATGACGCTTTTGTGCGTGTTTGTACCGGCGGCCATCTCCCAGACCAGCCTTTTGATGATTCCCTGCGGCGGGCTGGCGCTGCTGATTGGCTACGTGCTGTTTAAAAAGGGAAAACTGTGAGTTCTGGTGAGGAAGCGGAAAGGAGCCATTACATATGAAAATATTGCTTGTTATTTTACTGATTCTGGTCATTCTGGCAGCGGTGGTGCTGCTACGGGCGGCTATGTTGAAGCCGACGCCCGCGCTGACGGCGAAAGTGGAACTGGATGAAACGCCCCGGGCGGAGAAATATGGGAAACGGCTTGCGCAGATGATTCAGAAGGAGACGGTTTCCAGCCGTTTTGATCCGGACAGAAGCAAGTTCCTGGATTTTCATAAAACGCTGGAGGAATTGTTTCCCAATATCCACAGGACCTGCGAAAAGCATGTGTTTAACGGAAGCCTGTTATTCAAATGGAGCGGCAGGGGCAATCATGAGCCGATTCTTCTGATGAGCCATCATGACGTGGTGGAGGCAAACGGAGACTGGGAGCATGAACCGTTTTCCGGAGATATCGACGAGCAGGGAAAAGTCTGGGGACGCGGCACGGTGGATACCAAGGCGAGCCTGTTCTGCCTGCTGACGGCTGCGGAGGAACTGATCGCGGAAGGCTTTGAGCCGGAGTGCGACGTATACCTTGCCAGCAGTTGTACCGAAGAATGGAGCGGCGAAGGCGCGCCGCTGACCGTTCAATACTTAAAGGAGCAGGGCGTAAAACTGGCGCTCTTGATCGACGAGGGCGGTATGATTATCGAGGAACCGATCGCCGGCGTGAAGGGCACCTACGGCATGGTGGGCGTTCTGGAAAAAGGCTACGGCGATCTCCGTTTTACGGCAAAAGGCAAAGGCGGACACGCCAGCGCGCCAGGGAAAAACACCCCGCTGGTGCGCCTTGGAAAGTTCATGGCGGAAGCGGAGAAGCACAGCCCGTTTCAGAACAAATTCAATCCTACGGTGAAAGAGATGTTCCGGCGGACAGCGCCCAATATGAATTTCGGCATGAAGGTGATCTTCGCCAATATGTGGCTGTTTGAACCTCTTTTGACCAGGCTTCTGCCCGCCATCAGTCCGGCTGCCGGCGCCATGCTTCATACCACGCTGGCTTTCACCATGGCGAAGGGAGCGGACGGCTTAAACGTGCTGCCTCAGGAAGCATATGTGACCGGAAATATGCGATTTATTCCGCACGAGCCGAATGAAGAAAGTATTGCGCTGATCAGCGCCCTTGCAAAAAAATTTGATATCGAAACAGAGGTTATTTATCAGGATCATCCCTGCCCGGTTGTGGATTATCAGGGCGCGGCTTTTCATAAAGTGGAAGAGGCCATGGCCGAAATTTATCCGGGCGTCGGCGTCTGCCCTTACGTGATGACAGGCGGAACGGATGCAAAATATTATAAAGAGGTAAGCGACAACTGCCTGCGTTTCGCCCCCCTTTATATTAACGAGCAGCAATACGCGAGCATCCATGGATTGAATGAAAATATCTTCCAGGGGACGCTGCCAAAAGGAGTGGACTTTTACAAAAAAATGATCCGGATGGGTTGAGAGAAATGATGATTGACAATTGCCATAAAAAGGAATATTCTCCTGATATAGGGGCATAATGAAAATATTCCGGGCGATAGACGGCGGGGGTTGCAGGCTATCTATCGTCAATAAAAAGAAAGAGGGTAAAGAAATGGAATTAAAAGGAAGTAAAACAGAAGCAAACCTGCTTACGGCTTTTGCAGGAGAATCACAGGCGACCAACAAATATACTTATTTTGCATCCAAAGCAAAAAAGGACGGTTATGTACAGATCGCCAAAATTTTTGAAGAGACAGCCGGAAATGAGAGAGAACATGCGAAGATCTGGTTCAAGCTGTTAAATGGCGGCATCGGCACCACGGCGGAGAACTTGAAGATCGCTGCGGAAGGCGAGAACTACGAATGGACAGACATGTATGCGACCTTCGCAAAAGAAGCCCGCGAAGAAGGCTTTGAAAAGATTGCCAGACTGTTTGAACAGGTAGGAGAGATTGAAAAAGAGCACGAGAAGAGATATTTAAAGCTGTTGTCCAATGTGGAAAACGGCCTGGTCTTCTCCAAAGAGGGCGACACCATATGGCAGTGCTCCAACTGCGGACACATCGTGATCGGCAAAAAGGCCCCTGAGGTCTGCCCCGTATGCGCTCACCCCCAGGCATACTTCGAAGTTAAGGCTGACAACTACTAAGCAATAAAACCCCGCGAAAGCGGGGTTTTATTGCGCTACTTTGCGATTTGCGAAGGCAAATTGCAAAGGTTCCGCCGAGCGCAGCGAGCCGGCTGCGCGAAAGCGGGGTTTTATTGCGCTGCTTTATTTTAAGCCCATTCAAAGTTTTCCTTCCCGGCGCCGATCTCAAAGTGATATTTGACAATGCCAAGGTCGAGTTTGGTGTAGAAGCCCATCTGGGCTTTTGCGGTTACCTGTCTGCCTTTTTGGGTGAGGAGAAATTTCTGCTGATTCATCGCTGTTGGAGCCAGCAGAGCGGCTTCGATACCGCGTTGAAACCATTCGGGAATTGTTCCTTCCGCCTGCATGACCATAGAGGCAGGTTTGGATTTGTGTGCGATTCCCTGCGTTTGCCCATAGCCAAGCGCGATGACGACGCAGAGTTTTTCCCCTGCATCAATTACAAAAGCCGTTTTGACCTTGCTGTATGTCATGGCAACCCAGCAGGTATTTAAGCCCAATTGCTGTAGAAATAGTACGAGACGTTCCCCGTAATAGCCGCACTTTTCATCCAGATCAGGGGATTTCTTCCCGATCATGGCAATATAATTCGTAACGCCGCTGAATTTTCCATAATGCGCCATAAAGCCGTTAAAGGCTTTCGGCTCATTTGCCACAAGCTGGATATGCAGGCCGCTTTCCTGATTGCAGGCGTTGATTTCCTGCGTCAATTTTGAGATTAATTCCCCGTCCAGAGGTTTGTCCGCATATTGGCGGACGCTGTGACGGACGTTCATTGCTTCTGTCAGAGTCATTTTGTTCTCCCTTCTGTGATATAGAGTTCAATTCCCGCCGGTCCGGTCCGGCAACTGTTCCATGAGCGTTTTCGCATGATTAAGCATGTTCAAAAGCCTGTTGATCGCTTCGGTATCCGAATCAAAATAATAATAATTTCTGGTGCCCTCACGCCGCATCTTTAAAAGACCGGCTTCCTTGAGAATCCGGATATGATGGGATACAGCGGGACGGGAAAGATTTGTCTTTTTTGTAATTTCTCCTACGCGCACGCCGCCGCATTCGCCCATTGTCATCATTTCAAGAATAAGATGCTGACGGTTCTCATCGCCGAATGCCAGTAATATTTTCCGGCAGCTATCGAATTCCTCCGCCAGATGCAGGACGCTTTCTTTAAATTCCGGCATAAATTTCACCTCTTTGGTTCGTTTCTTTAAACCATTATACACTATAATTGAATAAAAATCTCATTGGGAAAGAAAATCGAGACGAACTTTTAAGTTATCGAAAAAAAGTGTTGAAAAATATTTTCAATTCCCTTACGCTGTTTGTGGATGTATTATCCGCCGTTTACAGGATGTAATAAGCGACAGAATGGAGTTTGGTATGGAAAAAAGAGATATTCCCGTTGAGTCATTGGAACAGGATGAATTTGGCATTGGCAGATATGTAAAAGCATTATGTAAATTTATCCGCGACAGTGACACGCCGATGACAATAGCGCTTCAGGGGGAGTGGGGAAGCGGAAAAACGTCATTTATGAAAATGATAGAGACCTCTTTGTGCTCTGCGGAACTGCCGCAGGAAGACAGGTATGATTCGATCTGGCTGCATACATGGGATCTATTTCTGGAAAACGACTATGACACAGCGGTAAAAAAACTGATTACAAGTCTGTTTTCACAGATGGAAGAACATTTTGACACGCTTCACTCAAAGCAGAAAAGCGAACAGCGGATCAAACTGATGAAGGAATATGTGAAAGGAATTTCCAGCATGATGCTGACGGCGGTCAATGTGGAACTGGAAGCGTCGGGGAAGGTGCTGGATCAGATATTCGGCGGGAACAGCACCGCGTCTGTCAGAAAGCTGAAACGTGATTTTGAGAATTACGTGGTGCGCGAGGTGAATGAGCGCGATAACGGCGTGACGGATCAGGCGTTTTTGATATTTGTGGATGATCTGGACCGTCTGGAGCCAAGGATGGCGGTCACTCTTTTAGAAGCGCTGAAAAATTTATTCGATATTGAAAAATGCATTTTTATTCTGTCCATCGATTATGATGTGGTGGCGATGGGAATTGAGCAGAAATATGGCGTGAGTACGCTGGTGAACCGCAATATCGGGCAGGACTTTTTTGACAAACTGATTCAGGTCCCCTATGTGCTTCCGGTGGCGAAATACGACATCAGCGATATGGTTATGAGCCGCCTGAAGGAGATTGGTTTTTTCGAGCGGGAATATGATTATGTAAAATATGAAGGGAAGATCGTGGAAATTGTCCAGCTTGCGACCAACAAAAATCCGAGAGCCATTAAGCGGCTGCTGAACATGATCCATCTTCTTACCGCTATGGAGATCGGGGAAGCGGGACGTCATGCAGAACTTCGGATGATGGAAATTCTGTTGATGGCGCTGCAGATGACGTTTCCCAAGGTCTATAACATGCTGGCCCGCAATAACAATCTGGATACATGGAAGCGCAGATTCCATGTGCCCGATTCGCAGGCGGCAATTTCGGATCATATCCGCCAACAATACGATCTGGACGAGGAATGGAAGGAAATTATTTATCTGACAGTTGCGCAGGATGAAGTGATTCGCCGCAATTATTACCGGATCGCCCGCCTGCTTGAAATTTATGAGAATTTGCAGGACCGGTGTCACCGGGTTGGGGAACGCGTGGAGGATGCGCTGGGAATTGTGAATGTGATGTGCATGAACAATGACAACCAGAATGCGGTGAAGTATGACGGCGAAGCATATGACAAGTCCTCCCAGACACAGTACAGGCAGGGCGCCCGGCTGGTAAATTCCATCGATTTCAGTTGCTATACAAACGTGCTGGATGTGGGATGCGGAAACGGGAGCACGACGCTGGATATGTGGAACCAGAACCGGGATATGCACGTATTTGCGTTCGATCTGGCGGCAAGTCAGATCGACAAAGCGCGTGAGAAATATGAAGAGATCTTTTTAAAGGAAAATACGGAGGAGTTTAAGGGCGATATTGATTTTGAAGTGATGAACGCCTTGGATCTGAAGGCAAAAGCGGAATATGATCTGGTGTTTTCCAACGCCACGCTGCACTGGATAACGGATGAAAAGCGGATGTACAGCCTGCTTTTTGAAGCGTTGGAACCGGGCGGCACGCTTGCGGTGCATCAGGGCGGTTACGGCACGTATGCAGGGCTGCATCAGATGGCGCGCGACGCAATCAGGAATATCGGCCTGGAAGAGAAATTTAAGAGATGGATATTCCCGGCTTTTTATCCGAAAAAAGAAGAGATGGAACTTTTGCTGAGAGAAATTGGCTTTACGGATATTAGAGTGGAAAGCGTATATTCGGATGAAAAGGACAATGAAAATCTGGTTGATAATTTTGCAAAAGCCAGCCTGATTTTCTACCGTCAGGCGGCGCTTACGGACGATGAATATGAAGCGCTGGAAGCAGAGTATTTCAGATTGTGCAAGACGGAACCGGTCAACAAGTCCTCTCACCGGCTCTATATTTATGCGGAACGGCCGAAGGAAAAGCGGACTGCGGAATAAGGCGGACACCGGACAGAAAATAAGCGGACACAGGATGGAGATAAGGAAGGAAAAAGCATATGAAAGTGAGATATAAAGGGAATATTCTGAATGAGACGGAAAAAGATGCTATCTGGGAAATTTTATGTCAGTGCGACGAGGAATTTTATCCTCCGCTTTCTGCAAGAAACAGTTCTTCCCAAAAACAGTTGAAGGCAGAGGACGGCGGCAGCATGGTACAGACGCAAAAACCTGTTGCATATTTCGAGGAGATGATCCGGCAGGATTTTCTGTTGGCATATGACGAAAGCGAACGGATCGTGGGATTTATGACCTTTAAGAAGGATTATATATGCGAGAGTCTGGAGAAATTCGGGAAATCGCTCTATATTACGACCATCTGCGTGCGGAACGAATGCAGGGGGAAAAATATTTTGGGCATGATGTATGAACATATGGAAGATGAAGTGACAAAGCAGTGTGACTGTCCGCGCATTTCCACGAGGACCTGGTCTTTGAACACAGCGCATATGCATGGACTGGCGAGAAGAGGATATGAAGTCCTGGATGTACTGAAGGACGACCGGGGAAAGGGCGTGGATACCATATATTATGGAAAAAGCTGCGAATAAGAGGCGTATCGATGGCGATAGAAATGGGGGCCGCCTGTATGGAAATGCAGATGTTATCAAAATCCCATAAAGTGACCAGACTGGGAGAACAGGATATTCCGGCGGTATTTGAGTTTTGCCGGAAGAATCCGCGCTACTACCAATATTGTCCGCCGGAGGTCAGCCCGGAGGGAATCAAAGCGGATATGCGCGCTTTACCGGAGGGGAAAAGCATAGAGGATAAATTTTATCTGGGATTCTGGGCGGAAGATAAATTGGCGGCGGTTCTGGATCTGATCTTGAATTATCCGGATGATAAGACGGCGTTTATCGGCTTTTTTATGATGAATGCGGACATGCAGGGAAAAGGAACCGGATCGAAAATCATAGAAGAGATATGCGATTGTTTAGGGGAACCGTTTTCATTTGTCCGGTTGGGATATGTGAAGGGAAATGAGCAAAGCGAAAGGTTCTGGATGAAAAACGGTTTTCGGCCGATCGGGGAGATATCACAGACGGAGCACTGTGAAATTGTGGTAATGCAAAGAAAGCTGCGTCATGAAGAAACGGAGCGTTGGAGAAGGAGGAAACGATAAAATGAAATTCGACTTTACATCCATTATGGACAGGCGGGGAAAGGATGCGATTGCTGTTGACGTCATTTCGTTTCCGGATGCTGACATACAGGAGGGGTTCAGCCGCATTCCGATGTGGGTGGCCGACATGAATTTTCCGGTGGTGTCCACCATTCAGGAGCGCATGACGGAGAGGATCAGCCATCCGGCCTTCGGATATTACAATCCGTCTGACGAGTATTATGACAGCATTATCAAATGGCAGGAAAAGCGCAACCATGCGTCTGGACTGACCAGAGGGGAAATCGGCTATGAAAACGGCGTGCTGGGCTGTGTGGCGAGTTCCCTGCAGGCCTTTACGGCGCCGGGGGAGGCTGTGCTTCTGCATGCGCCCACTTATATCGGCTTTACGCATGTATTGGAGGACAATGGACGGAAAATCGTACTTTCCGATCTGAAACGGGATCAGGATGGAATCTGGCGCATGGATTATGACGATATGGACCGGAAACTGAAAGAGAACAAAATCCATCTGGCGATTTTCTGCTCTCCTCATAATCCTGCGGGCAGAGTTTGGGAAAAAGAAGAAATAGAGGCGGCAATGGAGGTGTACCGCAGGAATGACTGCGTCGTGATTTCTGACGAAATCTGGTCCGATCTGACGCTGGAAGGCTACCGGCATATTCCGACACAGAGCGTCTCTGAGGACGCCAAAAACAGGACGATCGCGGTTTATGCGCCTTCCAAAACCTTTAATCTGGCGGGATTGATCGGATCCTATCATATCATTTATAACCGGTATCTGCGGGACCGGGTCCGCAGACAGTCGGCGCTTTCGCACTATAACAGCATGAACGTGTTGTCCATGTATGCGCTGATCGGCGCCTATCAGCCGGAAGGGTACGAATGGGTGGATGAACTGCGAAGCGTGCTGACCGGAAACGTGGAATATGCTTATGCGTTTATCCGGGAGCATTTTGAAGGCGTGGAACTGGCAAAGCCGCAGGGAACCTACATGTTATATCTGGATTGTGAGAAATGGTGCAAAAAGAAGGGAATCACCATGGATGAACTGATTCGCGCGGGCATCCGCGTCGGTGTGATCTGGCAGGACGGGCGGCCGTTCCATCACCCTTATGCGATCCGCATGAATCTGGCGCTGCCGCTTTCTTTGGTGAAAGAAGCATTTGAGCGGCTTGCCCAATATGTATTTCTGTGAAAAAGCCTGTCCGAAAAGACGGGCAGACCGGAGGCGTATTGGCGCGGACAGATAACAGCAGAATTAAAAAATGATCTGTACCAATATCATATAAAGCACGGTTCCGCCTGCGATGGATAAAAGCAGATTGTGACGCCATTTGTGCACGGCGATGACGAAGACGGAAGCGATCAGTTCCGGCAGGCCGTGAGAACCGGAAAAGAGGGAAACGTTTTTAAAGCAGTAAACCACGAGCATGGCGATTACTGCAAAGGGAAGAACCGCGCCCAGATAGCGCACGACGGCAGGCGTTTCCTTTCCGACCGGAAACAGAAGAAACGGCAGGGCGCGCGTCAAAATGGTGGCGAAAGCGATAATAGCGATGGTAATGCAAAGCTGTAAAGCGGTCTGGGGCGTCATGAAAGAATCTCCTCTTTGGTAAACTGATCGGAAGTTTCGGCTTCCCGGCGGGGCATTTGCTCCGGCATACATTGTTTTTGAAACAGCAAAAGAGCGGCCAGGATCCCTGCCATGGAAAAAAGCAGAAAATGATCACTTCCGAAAAACAGCAGGCAAATGAGCGTGATGATGATACCCAGCAGGGCTGGCAGGTGCGCCCTGACAGAAAGCAGAACCTTCGCATGCAGCGCCATGTCCGGAGAGAAGAGTGCGGATATCCGGGCCGACATCGTTTCCCATTGTTCCACGAAAATTACCAGAAACAGCGCCGTCATGGCGAAGTCAATGCCCGTCGAATCGAAGGGGATCAGATTTCCCGCGACTGCGCCGATACAGGAGCCGGCGATCCAATAGAACTGATCCAGCACGGAAATGAAAAAGAGAAACCATTTTTGGTCTACATCCTCAGGCGCTTTTACGCCGCATAATAAAGAGTAGGTTTCGTCGGTCAGGGAAAAGATCATATAAGGCTTGAGTTTACCCATTTTCCGGAACGGCTCCAGCATGGAAAGGCCATAGAAAAGATGACGGGCGTTCACCATGAGCGTCATGAAAAATGCGGTGAGCGGCGCAAAAGGCGCAGTCATGACGCCGATTGCCACAAACTGCATGGAACCGGCATAAATAAAGACGCTCATCAGAAGCGCCCACAGCGGGGAAAAGCCTTTCCCGGCCAGCAGAACGCCGAAAGCGATCCCCAAAAAAATATATCCCATCAGAACGGGCAGCGTGCAGGGCAGCGCTGCCCGAAATGCTTTTTTCTTCATCGTAAACTCCATTATGCTGCTTCTATTTCCTGCCGGATTTGTATGTTTCCTGCTTTCATGAGTGTACTACCTTTGGCAGCCGGTGTCAAATCTTCCTTTGCTGTCCTGCATCAATCCGGGAACCATTATTGTTTTGCATCTTATTGCCTTAAAATGTATCTTACCTTCCGGCGCATTGAAAAAATGGGGAAAAGTAGTAAAATGTCGCCATATTTTACAGAGAGGAAGGATGGATATTATGGGTTTCATTTTGCTGATTTTAATGGCCGTTTCTGAAATCGTTCTTATACTCAGAACCTGCCTGAAAGAAAAGGAAAAACAAAAATGGCGTAAAAACCGGATGATTACACGGATGATACAGATGGTGATCGTAATGATCGCTTTTGCATATCCGGCGGCACAGAAATGGCGGTTTATACCGGTTTTATGCTGTCTTATTGTTCTTCTTCTGATTGCCGTATCAGCGGTGCTGATAAAAAGGAAAAGGTCAGACGGGGAAAAGACAATAAGCGGTACGATTGCTTCCGGATTTTGCAGCTTTGTGCTGACTGGTCTTTTTTTAGTCCCGGCGTTTGTTTTTACCGGATATAGCGGGTTACCGGTTACAGGGGAATACCGGGTGCAGGAGACGTCCGCCATTCTGGTGGACCGTTCAAGAACTGACCCTTTTGAACAGGATGGAAGTTTCAGGGAAGTGCCGGTACATTTTTATTATCCGGAAACGACAGAAGGGATACCGGACAGCCTGCCATTGGTAGTATTTTCACATGGGGCGTTTGGATACTATCAAAGCAATACTTCCACCTATATGGAACTTGCAGGCAACGGCTATGTGGTGGTTTCCATGGACCATCCCCATCATTCCTTATTTACACAGGATACAGCGGGGAATCTGATTCTGGTTGATGAGGGATTTATCAGAAGCGTTATGGAAATCGGAAACAGCACGGACCCCAACGCCAACGCAGAAGAAAAGCTGTCTCTGTATCAGGATTGGATGGAACTTCGCACAGCAGATATCGGGTTTGTTCTGGATGCAATTGAAACGGCAAAGGCGGCGGGAGAAATGAGTGACGAGTGGTTTCTGACAGAGGAAAGCCGCCGCAGCATTTTGTCTGTTTTGAATAACATTAATATGCAGTCTGTCGGACTGATGGGACATTCTATGGGCGGCGCTGCCAGCGCTGCACTTGGGCGGGAAAGGGACGATGTATCGGCAGTCATCGATCTGGATGGCACCATGCTCGCTGAGTATGCGGACGTTGCGAACGGGAAATTTGTCATCAGCGATCAGCCCTACGAACTGCCGATCCTTGAATTTGTGAACTGGGAAACCAGAAATCAGCTGCAGGAATATCTGTCAGATGAAGAGGATTATCCCAATACCAAAGTGATGAAATATGCCAGGGCAGGATTTTCTGTCATACTCCGTGATACGAAGCACATGGATTTTACAGATTTGCCTCTGCTCTCTCCCTTGATCGGGAAGATGCTCGGCAGCGGGGAACGGGATAAAAAAGAAACGATGATGATTGTCAATTCCATCGTGCTGGATTTTTTTGATTGTTATCTGAAAGGGGAAGGCGGGTTTTCGGTTCAGGAGGTCTATTGAAAAGGAACGCAGGGGCGCAAGGCAGTCCGCAGCACTCATAAAATCCTATTTGGAAGCAAAATGCCACGCAAAATAGCAAAAAGAAGCGAAATGCAACCAGGGCTTGCTTGTAATGCAAAATACATTTTCCTATACTGAGGGTATCAAATAAGGAGGCCATGAATATGACATTTGCAGAAAAACTGAAATCTATCCGCAAACAGGCAGGCATGTCACAGGAGCGGTTGGCGGAGAAGCTCGGCGTATCAAGGCAGGCAGTTACAAAGTGGGAAACGGATGCGGGCATTCCGGATATTGAAAACCTTATGGAGATCTCCGCCCTGTTTGACATTTCCATTGACGAGCTGCTCTCTAATGAAAAGGGAGCAAAAAAGCCGGCAGACTATCTTTATGAGAGCATAACGGAGTATGACATTGATGAGCCGAAACGCTACGATATGAAATTCGGCGGGGCAAAGCAATTCATTCTGTCGGGGTATGAGGGTGAAAAAATCCGGGTCCGCCTCGTATCCAATACCATACCTACGCTTCAGAACGATTTCAAGGTCAGGATTGATGACATTAAAAAGAGGATTGATGTGGACGTAAACCGCAAAAACGGGATGACAGAAGCGACGGCAAAAGAAGCGGTCAGCATCTTCGTCCAGATACCGACGCCGTATATTGGGAAAATTGAATGTGCAGTCAATGCGGAAACGGTGGAAATCCGTTCTTTGGAGTGTGACAGCATAGAGCTTGATATAAAGGCGCCGGGAGTTACCCTTGCGGACGTCGCCGGAACGGTAGAGATTAACTGCAACCTTGATATGGAAGTGGTCTGCCATTCCTTAAACGGGGAGGTGGCAATCAACCAGGTGTCTGCAACCTCAAAAATCCATGTTCCGGAGAATGCGGCGTTTACCGCCATTGCGAAAGGGATTGGCACGAGCATATCCTATGAGAAGGACGGGAAGCAGACGGAGCCTTTCGGTGTGACAGAGGCAGAGAACATCATTGAACTGAACGGAATAAAGAGTGAACTTGTAATCTGCACAGGCAGGGAAAGGCGCTGACGGTATGAAAACAAATTATTTGAAGAAATACATAATCAGTTCCTATATTCTGGTCTGGGCGCTCATTATTTTTGTGGCAGGCACGGCAAGCCTTGTCTTTCATGCGCCGCCCGTCATCATGTGGATTGTCCGCAACCTGATTGCATGGTCGCCAACGTATCTGCTTCTGATTGGCTGGAAACATTTCAGACCGGACGAAACAAGAATGGTTTTCATAAAGCGGTGTTTTTCGGGTAAAGTGAAACTTCTTCCGGCGTTATGTTCCTTTGCGCTTACGTTTGGACTCAGCGTACTGGCGTTGTTCATTTTTTCCATAATCATGGGAAATTCCATGCTGTCCTACATCGATTTTGGAAAAACGGCATTGCCGCTCAGTATTTTCCTGTCCTTTACTTCGGGCCCGACAGGGGAAGAATTGGGATGGCGCGGCTTTATGCGGGAAGAATTTCATAAAAAGTATGGTTTCCTGAAATCCTCTGTCTGTCAGGGCTTAGTGTGGTGTTTTTGGCATACCCTGTTGTGGGTAGTGGATTCGGACTTTACCGACTGGAGGGCAATCCCCTATGTTATTTCCAACATAGTTGTGATTACATCAATGACCGTATTGATGAACATTTTTCTGGAATGGCATAACAACCTGCTCTATTCGGTATTGCTGCACTTTGGTTTTAATATTCTTTATGTGTTTCTGGATGCGGATATAGGATTCTTTATGATTTTGACCGTTCTGTATCTGGTAGTCACACCGATTGCCGTACTTGTAAGGAACAGGACTGCCGAAAGGCTTTTGTAAAATAGTGATAGCGAAGAAAGGATAAGAGAAGAATGAGCAATTTAGAGAAAATTCAAAAAGGAATGAAGGTATTTCAGATACTGTCCAAAATCATTTTGATATTTGCCTGTGTAGGAGTAGCTTTAGCGTCAATCAGCGCAGCGCTTGTGGCATCAGATGTGTTAAACAGGGAAAATCAGTTTCTCCATTTCCTGTCGGTCACGGCTGAAATGAGCAAAAGGCAGCTTGCAGGCACTTTAACCGCTGCGGCTTTATCTTTACTGTCTGGCGGCATATTCACAGCATTTGTCTATCGTTATTTTACGGCAGAGTTAAAAGAGGGTACGCCGTTTACAAACGCAGGCGCAGACAGGATAAAGCAGCTTGGAATAATTGAGATTGCACTGTCTGTCATACCCATGTGGATTAAAGACGTTATCTATGAAAATATCGGTCTGGCAGAATGGAACAGGTTTGACGATGCGGGCGGAATTACAACCGGTATCTGTTTGATTCTGCTTTCTGTGGTTGTTCGTTACGGTGCGGAACTGGAGCAAAAAAAATAAAGGGATGATGCGGAAAATTTACAGGTAACGGTTATGACGCATAAATCGGGATTGAACAAAATCGCTATGCCACAGCCTGGGCAGGTCATCGCGCAGCGATTTTGGTGTTATGGAAAGACAAAAGATTACTCAGATAAACTAAAAATCAACTATAACTGTACTGGGTGCGGTCTATGTGTTCGTTTATGTTCGATGGGAAATCTTGTGATAGAAAACGATAAAGCTACTGCAAAAAGTCGCTGTACCATGTGCTACCGCTGCATTAGCTCCTGCCCCCAACAAGCAATTACTTTATTGGGAGATACAGTTGTTGAACAATGTCGCTATGAGAGATATGTGAAAGGATAGAAAAAATGCGAAAAATGATTACAGGAGTATTGGTAATACTTCTATTGATGATGTCAGGGACAACAACGGCATTCGCTGCTGAAAATAGTGAACAGACATCATCGGGGATTGCCTATTCCGATTTAGAAAAGCAAATAGAGGATTATATTGATGTTCGGAAAGAAACGACATCTTCTGTTTCCGTAACCATATTTGACAGAACGGATGACATTGCGTCCGTGATTTATGGCGATGCAAATACGAAAGATAACATTAAGGCGGACAAAGAAACGGTTTATGAATGGGGTTCGATTTCCAAAATGCTTATCTGGACAAGCGTGATGCAACTCTATGAGCAGGGGAAGATTGATTTGAACGCAGATGTCCGAAACTATCTGCCAGAGGGCTTTGTTTCCAATCTGTCTTACAAAGAGCCAGTCACCATGCTCCACTTGATGAACCATACCGCAGGATTTCAGGAAACCGTGTGGGATGTGGAAGTGACGGATAGAGAAAAAATCATCAGCCTAGAGGATGCCCTGCTCTCCACAGCCCCCGCACAGATTTATGAGCCGGGGACTGTCGTATCCTACTCAAACTGGGGCGCAGCTCTGGCGGCGTATATTGTGGAATGTGTCAGTGAGATGGACTATGCGGAATATGTACATGAAAATATTTTTAAGCCGCTTGGCATGGAGCATACCACTATTAAGCCAGATTGCAGCGACAATACTTGGGTAGAAAGCCAGAGAGAAAAGACAAATGCGTATTATAATGTGCAGGGTGAATATGAAGATTACGGAAAGTGCAGGCGCTATATCCTGCTCTATCCCGCAGGCTCAGCTACTGGAACAATGAGTGACCTTGTACGGTTTGCAAAAGCCTTTCTGCAGGACGGCTCGGAATGTCCATTATTCACACAAGCAGATACCCTTTCGGTAATGTTTTCTCCAACGCTCACATTTAGTGGAACAGACACACCTCGGATATGCCACGGATTGTTTTCGCAGAGATACGGAGTAACCCTCATCGGTCATGCAGGGAATACAACAGGCTTTTCCGCTAATTTGGTGCTTGATACAGATGGCGGGACAGGTATGGTGGTAATGACAAATGAAGTGGGAGAAACCACCTATAATTATGGTCTTGTGAGCCTTGTATATGGGGATTGCAAAGAGGAAACAGGATTTACATACGATGATATATCTGGAATTTACCTAAACAGCAGGGCAAATTTTAAGAACAGCTTTACCAGATTGTATAGTCTGATTAGCGGTCTGCTCCCTATTTCAAAGGGAGAAACCGAGGGCAGCTTTACGGCGGCTATGGTTGGCACAGTCACGCAGAGTTCAAAAGATGCCTGCATCATGGATGATGGAAACGGCTTAAAAACCTATCTCTCCATACAAAGGGACGAAAACGGAAATGTGGTTGCTTTACAGCACATGACGGGGATGGATTTTCAAAAAGAAAATACCATGCTCTTTGTCATCA
>JAUNGC010000002.1:0-147206 GCA_030524745.1 Eubacteriales bacterium
AGAGCATTCGGCTGTTAACCGAAGTGTCGTTGGTTCGAGTCCAACAGGGGGAGTTGTGAGCATAGCCGTAGGGTTATGCTTTTATTATCTTAGTGAATGTAGATTTTTAGATTGCATATCTTTGTGCGAGGCTGTTAAGGAAATCTTTTGAAGCGCTGGTTTTTTGGAGAAAATAGAAATTTCTCTTGCAAAGTGCCTGGAATTATGCTAAGATAAACAGCGTTGAAGCTTTGAGACGGCTCCGTGGTCAAGCGGTTAAGACATCGCCCTTTCACGGCGGTAACACGGGTTCGATTCCCGTCGGAGTCATTTTTGACAAGATTAAGTCAATGAAGTTAAGGTACCCGTAAGGGTTACGGACCTTTAGCTCAGTTGGTTAGAGCAACCGGCTCATAACCGGTCGGTCCTGGGTTCGAGTCCCCGAAGGTCCATTTTCATAATTTTTGGCCTAGTGGCTCAGTTGGTTAGAGCGCCGCCCTGTCACGGCGGAGGTCACGGGTTCGAGTCCCGTCTGGGTCGTCTTTCTTTTTAGAAAGCGAATCTTTATTATATGAATTTGCTGGCATGGCGGAATAGGCAGACGCAAAGGACTTAAAATCCTTCGGGAGCGATCCCGTGCCGGTTCAAGTCCGGCTGCCAGCAGTATAGCTTGAAGTAGAGAACTCTTTCAGTTAGTAACTGAAGGAGTTCTTTTTCGATTGGTTCCGGAAAAATACTTGTGATAGCATTAGCCGAAGCTGTTGGCGGAACAAATTCCTGCCTTGCTCCATCACAGTCTTGTATAACTTCGTATAATCTGATAAATTCCGTTTTGCTTACGCAGATGTCCTGCTGCCATTCTCTTTCCTGCTTTTGGGGAACAGCCCGATCAGAAAGGCTTCGATCATGTGGGATAGTCCGGAAACTAGATCAGTATATACCTTTTGGTATAAATAGAGTAACCAGGAGAAACTTCTGCGGAGGTTTCTCTTTTTTTATAATAAAGTCATAAACAAAAAAGCTGTGCGGACAAAATAATTCCTGTAATCTTGCCCCCGCAGCTATAAAAAAATGACACATGAAGAAATCCTGAAAATCTTTCAGGAATGCTACTAAGAAAGGATGATTGACTATGAAAAAAACACTTGCATTACTTTTGAGTTTCTCTATGATCCTGGCTTTGTCCGCATGCGGCAGTCAGAACAGCGGAGAGAGCACTGCGGATAACCTGGCAGAGGGCGAGAGCATTGAAGCTGCCGCTGAAACGTCTGTAGAGGCAGTGACAGAAGAAACTGTTGAAATTTCAACGGAAATGCCCGAAGAAACATCTGAGGAGATTACGGAAGCGTCTGATGTAGAGTTGGAGAGCGCAGAGGGGAAAACGCTGATCGTATATTTTTCGGCAACGGGAAATACGGAAGAAGCCGCAAATTATATTGCGGCCGCAACAGGGGCGGATATGCTTGAACTGGTGTCGGTGGAACCGTATACGGATGAAGACCTGAATTATAATGACGACAGCAGCCGGGTGGTATATGAACATGACAATCCCGATGCAAGAGAGGTAGAACTTGTGGAATCCACAGTTTCTGACTGGGAATCCTACGATACGGTGTTTATCGGTTATCCCATCTGGTGGGGAATTGCTGCCTGGCCGGTCGATGAATTTGTAGAAACCAATGATTTCACGGGGAAGACTGTGATTCCGTTCTGTACATCCGGATCTTCTGAATTGGGAGAAAGCGGTGAACTGCTGGCGGAAGCGGCAGGAACCGGAGACTGGCTGGAGGGCAAGCGGTTTTCATCCAGCGTTTCAGAAGAGGACGTTCAGACCTGGATAGACAGTCTGGGTTTGTAACTGATGCTGATAGAAGGAGATGGAGAATTTTATGAATACAAGAATCCTTGGAAAGGAATTGAGAGTGTCTTCTGTCGGATTGGGCTGTATGGGCATGACCCATGCTTACGGAGCGCCGGCAGATAAACGGGAAATGACAGAACTGATTGCACAGGCTGTGGATCAGGGATGTACGTTTTTTGACACTGCGGAAACTTATGGAACAAGAGAGTATCCCCATGACAATGAAGAACTGGTTGGGGAAGCCCTGAAGCCTTTTCGGAACAGGGTAGTCATTGCAACCAAGTTCGGCATCCGGTTTGACTGGGGCAGCGGGGCAGTCAACCTGCCGCTAATATTGGATTCCCGCCCGGAAACTATCCGCGCTTCGGTAGAGGGGTCCTTAAAACGGCTGCAAACGGATCATATTGACCTTTATTATCAGCACAGGCTTGACCCAAAGGTTCCGATTGAGGAAGTGGCCGGAGTCATGGCGGAGTTGATTCGGGAAGGAAAGATTACCCATTGGGGATTGTCTGAGGCGAAGGAAGAAACCATCCGCCGGGCCCATGCGGTTTGCCCGGTAACTGCGATTCAGAATCGTTATTCCATGATGGCAAGATGGTATGAGACGCTGTTTCCCGTACTGGAAGAACTGGGCATTGGCTATGTGGCGTTCTCACCCATGGCAAACGGTCTGCTCAGCGGCAAATATGGAAAGGATACGGTGTTCGGCGGACATGAGGATTACCGCAGCGTGATGCCCCAGTATCAGCCGGAAAATATAGAACGCAATCAGGAACTTTTGGAATTACTGAAAAATACGGCGGAAGAAAAGAATGCCACACCGGCGCAGATCTCTCTGGCGTGGATGCTGTGCAAAAAGTCCTATATTGTGCCGATTCCCGGCACCCGCAGGCCGGAACGCCTGACGGAGAATCTGGGAGCCGCAGATGTAAAACTGTCCGCGGCAGAAGTGGATGCACTGGATGCGGCGCTGGACCGGATGCCAATGTCTGAGGTATATGGCGGCGCTCCTGTGGTTCGGAAGTAACCGTTTATCATAAATGAAATGATCGAGTAGGAAGAAGTTTTACGATTTTTCAGGATGGAGCGAAGTTCCAATAATTCCAGACAAAAAGCCGCCGCTACGGTGTGATCCATGCGGCGGTTTTCTATATGGGTTGGCTCAATTTTTTCAAATTCCTCTGTTTGGATATATGATTGATGATTATTTTTATTGCAACGCAAATCAGTAACACAATAATAGTAAATACGCCATATATTAAGATGCTTGTATACCATGGTGCCGATTGCATAGCGTATAATTCGGGATGTGTTTTGAAGTCCCAAACAATATAAATCCCATGCCCAATAAATACACCAACACAAGTCCCCATAATAATATTTAAGATAGTATTCAATTTTTTCATACAGACATACTCCTTTGCCAAATTCTGCTTTGTTGTGCTGTCTTTTTATGAATTATATCATGCTGGTTTTTGCTTTTCTACCTGTTTTATTACTGCATTTGTACCTGTTGCTGTCATATCGAGTACCGCTTTCACCGGAATTGTAATGCTTTGTCAAAATCCGATTGATGGCTGAACTCTTTCCAGTTGGTGTATTCCTTTTGACGGTCTGTCATAACCTTCTCAGATAATTTTACTGCATCAGTTCCAAGGAGCAGACGGAACGGAGTGTTATCCGCTTCGATGGCTTTTATGATGCACACCGCACTTTTGTCCGGATCGCCCGGCTGTGTGCCGTGGGATAAGTCTTTGCCAGTCCGACGGGTACCTGCGGTTCCCTCGATGGCATATACCTTTGACTTATAACTGCGTAACAAACGGAGACTTCTGCTTTGAACCTGAAATCGTTAAAATGGAATTAGAATTTATGGAAGGAAGTGCGAAAAGTATGCGGAAGAGATTATTGACCTTTCTGCTGGCGGGAGCAGTGGTTCTCTCCTTAGCTGCCTGCGTCCAGCAGGACGTTGAGCAACTACAGTCGGCTGATACACATCACGATCAGGCATTGATGTCCATCCTTGCGCCGGATTATGAGTATGAAGCAGATGCGTTATAAAGGAACGAAAGGAGCAGTATGAAGAATAAAAAGAAGAAAATAGTTGTCATAGCCGTGCTGATTCTGCTGCTTGGATTTGGTTGGTGGTATCTATTCCGTGGCGGTCGTGTTGCGGAGGCCGGCGGCGGTCAGAAGGAAGATGGAGCAGAGATCATGAATACAGAACAGGCGGAGAGCGCGTTGGGCTATGTTACGGACGGAACGGAAGAATACCGGGACTTCGTTATCGACAATGTGTTCCACTCCGTTATAGAAGGTGACATTCATTACAATGTTTACATTCCGGAAAGTTATGATGGCAGCGAACCATATGCTTTGTATTTTACGCTGCCCGGTTATGAAGGTCTTTACTTCCAGGGCGTCGCCGCCAATCTCCAATCCGAGGAGTTCGGCTTTGAGGCGCGGAAATATAACGAAAAGATGATCATTGTTGCGCCGCAGCTGAGTGACTGGGGGGAAACTTCTGCCAATCAGACCATCGCTCTGGTGGAATACTTTCTGGAAGCCTATAATATCGACCGCGCGAAAGTGTATGGCAATGGCTTTTCCGGCGGCGACGAAACCATGTCCCAGGTGTTGGGCAAACGGCCCGACCTGTTTACCGCCTATTTGCAGGTCAGTTCCCAGTGGGACGGGGCATATGAACCAGTCGCAGCACAGCGGCTGCCGGTGTATTTTGCCATTGGCCGGAATGATGAATACTATGGTTCTGATCCGAGCCGGGAGGCATACGATACGTTGCACGATTTGTATGTGCAGCAGGGACTGAACGAAGCCGAAATCGATGAACTGCTGGTGCTGGATATAAAGGAGCACGAGTATTTTACCGAACGGGGAATGTCCAATGAACATGGGGGCGGCGGCTTGTTTGCCTATGATGAGGAAATCATGGGCTGGCTGTTTTTGGGAATATGGGGCAGGAGTGATAATAGAACTTGAAAATGAAGTCGAAAATGAAAGCAGTGATGTGGAAATTCTGAAATCAGAATAAATGGAGAAAGCAAAGGAGAAGACAGACAATGAGAAGAAAGATTTCGCATGAGATGAAAGTACAGTTTGATTCCTCTGGCGGATCGGAACTGGTGACGGCAGATACAAAAATTGAAACATGGATTAATGAAATAAAAAAGGAGGAACTTTAAAATGAAACCAGAAGAAGTAAGTGTATTCCCGGCTGGCGGGAAAAACGAAGCGTTTGCAAACTATTTTACAGGGCAGAGCTATTTGAATATGCTTACCAAAGAGGGCGTTGCGATTGGCAATGTGACTTTTGAGCCGGGCTGCCGGAATAACTGGCATATCCATCATGCCGGGAAAGGCGGAGGGCAGATTCTTCTTTGTACAGCCGGACGCGGATATTATCAGGAATGGGGAAAAGAAGCGCAGGAACTCCATCCCGGAAGTGTAGTGGTCATTCCAGCAGAGGTAAAACACTGGCATGGGGCTGCACCGGACAGTTGGTTTGCGCATTTAGCTGTTGAGGTTCCCGGAGAAGAAACAGGAACCGAGTGGTGCGAAGCAGTATCGGATGAAGAATATTCCAAATTAAAGTAGGGAGTAAACACCTTTTTACTACTTTTTACAGCGTGAAAAGATGTTTAATCATATCGGCTGATCGACACGGCAAACGCTTATGTGAATGAAAAAGCAGTAGGCCGCGCAATCAGGAAATCCGGCATTGACCGCAAGGAGATTTTTCTGGAAACGAAGCTGTGGCCGTCCTTTTATGAGCAGGCGGATGCCGTGGAGAAAACCCTGGAACGCTTGGATACGGACTATATTGACCTGTTGCTGATCCACCAGCCTGCCGGTAACTATGTGGCTGGATATAAGCTGATGGAAAAGGCATACAAGGAGGGAAAAGTCCGTGCCATTGGTCTGTCCAACTTTACCCCGGATCAGATTCGGGAAATTTTTGATGTTTGCGAGGTTAAGCCGGCAATTTTGCAGACCGAGGTTCATCCTTATTCTCAGGAGCAGGAACTGAAGACATTCCTGGCAAAGGAGGGCATGGTCATTCAGGCGTGGTATCCTCTGGGACATGGGGATAAAGCGCTGATTCAGGAGCCGGTATTTTCAAAGCTGGCACAGAAGTACGGGAAGAGTAATGCTCAGATTATCCTGCGCTGGCACGTGCAGGCGGGCAATATTGTGATCCCCGGCTCCAAGAACCCGGATCATATCAAGTCCAATCTGGATTTGTTTGACTTTGTTCTGACGGATACGGAGATGGCGGAGATTGCGGCGCTCAATCAAAACAAACGCTATTATACCAGCACGCCGGATTTGCTGAAGGCTTATGCGGCAATGGTGCCGCCGGTGGACGAGCAAAAATAAAAAAACGAATCGAGACTTCTGCGGAGGTCTCGATTTTTTTATAATGAGGATGCAGAGGAAAAGAAAAATATTCCGGAGGTAAACGCGCACGATGAAATGTGAACCTGTAAAACGTATTCTGCCCTGCCTGTTGACAGTTGTTATGACAGTAACACTTGCTGCCTGTGGATGGACGGCTTGGATTCTAAGGCTGGCTGTTCACATAAAGTTCATGGAATATTTCGCGTAAAGCATTGAACGGTAGTAACTACCGTAAACTATAATCGATCTGGTATTGCTCAGCATGGTCGTCTCCATGGCCAGCGGCGTGATTCTTTCCCGCCATGTCCTTTCCTTTTTGCCGATCAGCGGCGGACGTTCCTTTGCCAGAAGTCTGCACATGATCTCCGCTTACTGGGGCTTTGTATGGATGTCGCTCCATCTGGGACTTCATTGGAGCATGATGATGGCAATGGCGGGGAAAGCGTTTCCGAATGGATCTGCTATCCGCACATGGGCGCTTCGGATTTTAGCTGTGGTGATTGCGGTATACGGAGTTTACGCCTTTGCAAAACGGGATATTGCAGGCTATATGTTCCTGAGAATCCAGTTTGTATTCTTTGATTTTGAAGAACCGTTGATTTTCTTCCTGTTGGATTATATAGCAGTCATGGGGCTGTTCGTGTTCGTTGGTCACTATTTCACGGAATTTTTGAAACGCTGCAGCCAAAAGAGGAAAAGGGCATGAAACTGAAAAGTAAGAAACGATCGGTTTCGCCATTCTTACGCTGTTTCCGGAGTTGTTTTTCCATGAAGCAGACGTGCAGAGTGAAGCGACAGAAGAAGTGCTCGCTATGGATATCGCAACGCAAAATCCATATGGGAGCGCAGGGGTAGCAATATCAGGACGCTTTTCTGGATCAGATCGAAAGCCTCTTGTTACAGGGCAGGCAAGAGGAGAACTGCTGTATCGTTTGTGTTCCGTTCCGAATACAGGCAGAAGTCTGCTGAAAGATTGACTACACGCATTATGAGAAGATATGGAATCCGGTCTGCATTCAGGCCGGATCTTTTTTTAAAATTAATATTACGCAAACAAAAATCAAATAAAGAATAAAAAGTAAGCCTGTATCTTAAAAACAAAAGCATACGCAATTTCATGAAGCGGGGGATTGCAAAAATCCCTATAGGAAATCCTTAAAGGCGGTGGAACGATGGAGAAAAATAATGAAAAGCAGGAGATCATGACAATGACGGCAGAAGCGGAAAAGGAAAGGATAAAAACAGTTACGATATTGCTGACAAGGTATTCGACCCTGTTCAGCAGGTTCATATGCGGGATCAGTAAAAATCATTATTCCCATGCCGCTATATCCATCGATGGGAATGAGGAACTGTTTTACAGCTTCAACTGTAAAGGTTTTGTGGTGGAAAAGCCGAAGAAAAGGAAACCCAGGACGCAAAGGGCGGGGAGCATCTGTATCCGGATGCAGGTCCCGGAGAGCACATATGCGCTGATCAAAGAGGAACTGGATTATTTTCTGGAGCACCGGGAGCGGTATGCTTTTTCAAGGCTGGGGGTGGCATTGTGCGTGTTGCATATTCCGCATAAGTTTAAGAACAGATACTTTTGCTCGCAGTTTGTGGCAGAGATTCTGGCACGGGCGGGCGCGGTGGAGTTGGAAAAGAAGGAATCTTTGTACATGCCCGGACAACTGCTGGACCGGATGAAGTCCGTCTATTCAGAAAAACAGATCATAGTGGATGGAATCTGAGGAACAGGCGATGAACAACATAGACAGGATACATGATATCGTTCCTGCATGGCAGGTTGATATAAATAGGCGAAGAAAGGAGGTACACAGGATGGCTAAGATCGTGGTTGTAATCGTTGTTGTGGTGGCGGCAATCGCAGCGGTTATTGTGAAAAAGAAGAATAGCTGAGGTTTTTAAACTGGTCCGCCTGCAGGAAGGAGATGAACGGCAGGCGGACCGGAGAAACCGTAGGAGAAGATTTCCAAAAGGAGTATATGGAATGGCCGGTTTTAATGTTGTAACCACCATAATCCTGGTGATTATTGCCGCGGTTGCATTTGACACAAGTAGAAAGAAATAAGTTTTATGTCCCGGCATACATAAGAAAATAAGAAAAGAGGACAAAAGAATGGCACTGAAAGAGAAAGCACAGGCCTTTGCGGTTAAGAAGGCGTTGGAATACATGGATAAAGATCCGGAAACAAATATTCCGAAGCTGTTAGACTGGTTTGATGCATTTGATATAAAGGGTACGCTGGCCGGACAGAGAAAAGCGGTACGGCAGGTAGTGGAGAATCCCGACAGCAACTGGTATAAGCTGGTCATGAGTTTATGGCAGGATATCGATCCGGGCGTGCGCGACACCTTGTTCGAGAACTTCGTCATCAATGCGGCGTTGCTGGGGTATCAGCGGCAGTGCGAGAACAGGGAAAAATATAACTGCAATATTCCCTGGGCGATCCTGATGGACCCTACCAGCGCCTGCAACCTTCATTGTACCGGATGCTGGGCGGCGGAATACGGCAATCATATGAACCTGACCTATGAAGAAATGGACAATATCGTGACTCAGGGCGTGGAACTTGGCACCTATGTCTATCTGTTTACAGGCGGGGAACCTCTGGTGCGCAAAAAGGATATCATCCGCCTTTGCGAAGACCATCCGGACTGCGTGTTTTCCACCTTTACCAACGGAACGCTGATCGATGAAGCCTTTGCGGATGAAATGCTGCGGGTGAAAAACTTTGTGCCCGCCATCAGCATTGAGGGCTTTGAAGAAGCCACGGATTCCAGAAGAGGGGACGGTACCTATCAGAAGATCATTCGCGCCATGGAGATTTTAAAGCGCAAAAAGCTGCCCTTCGGCATTTCCTGCTGCTATACCTCGGCAAATGCGGAGGTGATCGGCAGAGAGGAATACTTTGACTATATGGTGGAACTGGGAGCAAAATTCGCCTGGTTCTTTACATACATGCCGGTGGGAAAGGGGGCGGTGACGGATCTGATCGCAAAGCCTGAGCAGCGGGAAATGATGTACCACAAGATCCGGGAATACAGAAGCACGAAGCCGCTCTTTACGGTGGATTTCTGGAACGACGGGGAATATGTGGGAGGCTGCGTGGCAGGAGGAAGATATTACTGTCACATCAACGCCAACGGCGATATCGAGCCCTGCGCGTTCATTCACTATTCGGATTCCAACATCCGGGAAAAGACCCTGCTGGAAGCTTACCGGTCGGGATTGTTCATGGGATACCATGATAACCAGCCCTTCAACGAGAACATGCTGCGCCCCTGCCCGGTGCTGGACAACCCCGTAAGGCTGACGGCGCTGGTGGAGAAGAGCGGCGCAAAGAGCACGGATTACCAGAACTTAGAGAGCGCGAAGGAATTTTCAGATAAATGCGAAGAAGCTGCGGCGAACTGGGCTCCGGTGGCAGACAGACTCTGGTGTTCCTGCGGAAAGGGGTGCATCCGAAAGGATATCAAGCTGAATTAATATTTCGCAAACAATAACTTAACATTGTTTAAACAAAGCAATGCTATGATCCATTTATCAGATGGCGGCAAAACGATCAAAAGCTGCTAAAAGAAAATAGTAAGACATATGCCCCTTGAGGGGAGAAAGGCAGGAAACTGTAATGAAGAAAAGTACATTTGTGGCAATGGTTTTGGGAACGGTAGGAGGCATCCTGTTTGCGCTGGGGATGTGTATGGCGCTGGTGACAGAGTGGAATGCGTTCCGGCAGGGAATTATCGTGGGCGTGATCGGAGTGATCGTATTGCTGATCACAGCGCTTGTGTGGAGAAAAATGGAGCATAAGGCGCCGATCAGACCCTCTGAAAAAACGGTGGGGGCTACGCTGCTTGGCCTTGCGGGAGCATTATTGCTGGGCGTCGGAATGTGTCTGACCATGGTATGGAGCCAGATGGTCATTGGCATTGTCATCGGCCTTGTGGGAATCGTGCTCCTCCTCTGCCTCATTCCTTTCATCAAGGGGCTGAAATAACCGGAAGAGATCCGATACGCAGAGGAAGAAAAAAGGAGAAAAAGGAAATGCCTTTTGTCGGATATGAATACAAGGAGGTCACAGTTCCAAAGGAACAGGCCTCCATGTATATTGACTGCTACGAAAACTTCGGCTGGGAGCCGGATGAAAATATTGTGGCGACGGAAGGACACAATTATATAACGGTACGCATGAAGCGGGACAGAAAGATCATCAATAAGATGGAACTGACCCGCCTGCAAAATCATTTTGAGGCATGCGCAAAGGAAATTGATGCAATGGAAAAGTCGAAAACCTCTGCGGCCACGGTATATGCGCTGGTAGTGGCGGTTATCGGGACTGCATTTCTGGCCGGCTCTACCTTTGCCGTTACCCATGAACCGCCGCTTATCTGGTTGTGTATTCTGCTGGCTATACCGGGATTTATCGGGTGGATTCTGTCGTATTTTATCTATAACCGGATTGTCAGACGGAGCATACAGAAGATACAGCCGCTGATCGAAGCAAAGAAAGAAGAAATCTATGAGATCTGCGAAAAAGGAAACAGTTTGCTGTAAGACGGAGTTTAATACTTCAGAAACAAAAATCAAACATTATGAAAATAAAAGGATGATACCCTGTATTCATCGAAACAAAAAAAGAAAAGGAGTCTAAAATCATGGCAAAATCAAATTTTGTAAAAGCAAATGAAAAAATCGCTGAGGAGGTTGTAGGCGGATACAAGAAAATCGAAGAAGGAGTTGTGGGAGGCTATAAAAAGGTGGAAGAAGGCGCGGTCGGCGGATTCAATAAAGTGGTGGACAAATTCGTGGATAAGTTCCTTACCAGGGAAGGGGAATCCGTAGAAGAGGCGAGAGCGCGCCTGGAAGCGGAACAGAAGGCAAGAAGCGAAGCCGCTGCGGTAGCGCAGGAGCAGAGCAAAAGGATATGATCCCACTTATAAGGCAGGTGCAGAAAAAAGTGCAGCGCGCTTTTCCTCTGCGCCTGCCGTTGTCTTTTGGGTTCACGAAAAGTTCAATATGGCTTGCTTGCTTTTGTCCGCGTATCCGCATATAATAAAAAAGTAATATTTGAGGAAGAAAAGAGGCGATATTGGTGTACAATCCTCAGCTTGAAACCTTTATCCGCGTTGCGGACGCCGGCAGCTTTAACAAGGCGGCGGAACAATCCTATATCACGCCTACGGCAGTTATCAAACAAATCAATCTGCTGGAAGCAGACCTGGATGTAAAGCTTTTTGAGCGTACCCATCGTGGCTTGAAGCTGACAAAGGCTGGAATGTCTTTATACAATGATGCAAAATATATCATTTCTTATTGCAGAGATTCCGTGACGCGGGCAAGGAACGCCATGCAGGAAGATATCAATGTGATCCGCATTGGCGTTTCACCGATGACGCCTGCTCAGATTCTTGTGGAACTGTGGCCGAAAATACATGAGGTCTGCCCGGAGATTAAATTCCAACTTGTTCCCTTTGAAAATACGCCGGAAAACGCAAAGGAAATTCTTGCCAACCTTGGGCAGAATATAGATGTGGTTGCGGGCATTTTTGATGAAACAATGTTTGGACTGCGTCAGTGCGCGGGATTTGAAATAGCGCGGGAGCCCCTTTGCTGTGCCGTTTCCGTGCAGCATCATCTGGCCGGAAAAAACAGACTGACAGTTCAGGATTTGTATGGAGAAAATCTGATGTTGATTCATCGCGGCTGGAGCCACCATGTGGACAGCCTTCGTGACGATATATGGAAAAATCATAGCCAAATTAATATTGTCGATTTTGATTTTTATGACGTCGGTATTTTTAACCGTTGCGAGAGCAGCAATGATGTACTGATGGCAGTGAGAACGTGGACGAGCGTTCATCCATTGCTGAAAATTATCCCGGTAGAGTGGGATCATTTCATTCCTTATGGTTTGCTTCACTCCCGGACACCGTCGGAAACAGTACGGCGTTTCCTGGCGGCAATTCAGACGGTACTGAATCGATAGAGTAATTTTATATATGCCCGTTGTCTTTCCTGACCTGCGATACGGTCAGGAAACATAGAACCTTTAGGTATAAACTGGTGAACGAATCGAGACTTCTGCGGAAGCCTCGATTTTTTTATACTGTAGACAGCAGATAACACAGAAAAGGTTGGTTAAGGAGAGATGCGCAGATGAGGCAGGCGAGTGTAATGGGAATTTTGGCGACCCTGTTTATGACGGTTTTGACAGCCTGTGGAAATTCAGCCGAATCGAATCATTCCCAGGAGGTGCAGGATATGACATCGGACAGGATGGAGGCGGAACATGAAGAGGAGCATACAGACAATCCCGCGGCGGGGGATCTTTTTACCATTGATACCGCCATATCTGATGCCACAGGCGACCCTGCTTTCGGGGACTACGGACGGCTGATTTTTCCGGTGGATGACTGGTATTACAGTGGAGATACGCTGGGAGATTTGCGACTGACCTATTACAGTAATATTGACCCGGATATGACGGTGGAAATCGTAAATTACATGAAAGAACATGCCGCTTCAGGCGACGCCATCTTTTATGATATTTACACGGAGGAAGAAAAGGCGGCTGATCCGGAAAAAGAGGACACAGGGCTGTTCTTCTTCAAGGGAAATCCCGGCGAACGATTCGCAGTCTGCAACGCGGGCGGGGCGTTTGCCTATGTGGGAGCCATGCATGATAGTTTTCCCCATGCGCTGGAACTTTCTAAACAGGGCTATAACGCTTTTGCGCTGATCTATCGCCCCGGAGCGCAGACGGCCTGTGAAGATCTGGCGCGGGCGATTCAGTTTATTTTTGAACACGCCGGGGAACTGGAAGTGAATACCGACGGCTATTCCCTGTGGGGAGGCAGCGCCGGAGCAAGAATGGCGGCATGGGTCGGTTCCTATGGAACGACAGCCTTTGGCGCCAATGATTTTCCGCAGCCTGCCGCAGTAATCATGCAGTATACAGGCTTAAGGGAATACAGAGAAGGCGATCCCGCCACTTTCGTGACGGTGGGAGAAAACGATGGGATCGCAAGCTGGCGCGTGATGAAGCAGAGGCTTGACGGCATGAGCGCTTTGGGAATTGACACGGAATTTCATTCCTATCCCGGGCTTTCCCATGGCTTTGGACTGGGAACCGGTACGGTGGCAGAAGGATGGATTGATGAGGCAATCGCGTTCTGGCAAAGGCAAGTCCATAAGGATGAATTTATAAAGGAGAACGAAAATGAACAACTTTATTTTTGAGAACGCAACGAAGGTCTATTTCGGAAAGGGCTGTGTGAAGGAGTACCTGGCCTGCCTTTCCGGCCATTACGGACAGACCGTCATGCTGGCTTATGGAGGCGGGTCCGTTAAGAAAAACGGCGTCTACGAAGAGGTAACGGCCTGCCTGCAAAAAGCCGGACAAACCATCGTGGAGTTTTCTGGTATCGGGGCGAATCCCACCTATGAAAAGGTGATGGAGGGAGCGAGGCTGGCGCGGGAAAACAAGGTGGATTTGATTCTTGCCGTAGGCGGCGGCAGCGTCATGGACTGCTGCAAGGCTGTTTCTATGGCGGCGGTATATGACGGCGACGTCTGGAAGGATTTCTGGGCAAGCCCCGGCGTCATTGATTTTGAGCCGCTTCCCCTGGGCGCCATCGTCACGGCGGCCGGAACCGGCAGCGAGATGAACGGTGGAGCGGTCATTACCAACGAGAAACTGAAAATCAAGACCGGACGGGATTATCCCAAGTGCAATGCCAGGTTTGCTCTGATGGACCCCACCTATACTTACAGCGTTCCGAAGAAGCAGATGGTGTCCGGCGGCTTTGATATCCTGTCTCATATTATGGAGACCTATTTCAGTGAACCTGATGAGGACAATGTGTCGGATGACATTTCCGAAGCGCTCATGCGCGGCGTCATCCGGGACCTGCGGGCGGCGATTCAGAACCCGGAGGATTACACGGCAAGAAGCAATCTGATGTGGGAGTCCACCATGGCGGAAAACCGCATCATCAAGCTGGGCAAACGGATGGATTTCGAGTGCCACCAGATGGAACACCAGCTTGGGGCTTATACCAACTGCAATCACGGCGCGGGGCTGGCGGTATTACATCCGGTCTATTACCGGCATATCTACAGGGACGGGCTTGAAAAATTCCAGAAGTTCGCCGTGAATGTGTGGGGAATTTCTCCGGAAGACAAAACCGGGGAAGAACTGGCCCGTGCCGGCGTGGAGACACTGGCGGATTTCATCAAAGAGATCGGGCTGCCCACAACTCTGCGGGAACTGGGCGTGAATGAATCCACTGATCTGAAAGCTATCGCAGATTCCTGCAATCTTGCTCCCGGCAGCTATAAGAAAATGACCTGCGAAGAAATCCTGAAAATTTTCCAGGAGTGCTATTAAGAAATATCATAAGAATATACCGTACGGTTTTGACCGCAGCGGCCGGCGCGCATAACAGCCGGACCCGCTGTCTGGTTCCTGCATGTTCACGCAGTATGCGCATGGATTATACTGTATTGCCGATTCGGCATTGTACTTTTTTCGAGTTCCATTTTACAATCAATATGAAAACAGGGAATAAAATTTTCCGCTGCGTATGCCTATTCACTGTAAAAATAGCAAACAGGAGGACAATACAATGTCAACAAGAAAAAATTTTGGAGCAAAGCCGTTACTTTTTCCCCAGCCGGTTTTGATTATCGGGACTTATGATGAAAACGGGAAGGCAAACGCTATGAACGCCGCATGGGGCGGTATTGTAGGCATGGATGAGATCATCATTGATCTTTCTCACCACAAAACTACCGAAAACCTGCTGGTAACGAAAGCCTTCACTGTGAGCCCGGCAGATGTGGAACACATGGCTGCCTGCGACTATGTAGGACTTATATCCGGAAGCAAAGAGCCGGAGAAAATGAAGAAAGCAGGCTTTACGACAACAAAGAGCAGCTTTGTCAATGCTCCGGTCATCAATGAACTGCCGGTGACATTGGAATGTGAACTTGTGAAAGTGATCGATGACAGTAAGTATCTGGGGCGGATCGTCAATGTCAGTGTGGATGAACGGGTATTGGGCGAGGATGGAGAAATCAGCCTGGAATTGTTCAGTCCCATTACCTATGATACGGTGCATTACGGTTATTACAGGTTGGGCGAACGGGTCGGAAATGCTTTCAAAGACGGGGCGCAGTTGATTTCCGGCAAATGAGGAGAATTCCTATGGAGTATATTGCGTTGAATAATGGGGTAAAGATGCCCCAGGAAGGGTACGGCGTGTTTCAGATACCGCCGGAGGAATGCGAAAGATGTGTCTCCGACGCGCTTTCTGTGGGGTACCGGCTGATCGATACGGCCTCTTCTTATGGGAATGAGGAGGGCGTTGGAACTGCCGTCAGGAAATCCGGCGTCCCCCGTGAAGAACTATTCATTACGACGAAGCTGTGGGTGCAGGATACCAGCTATGAAGGGGCCAAAAGGGCCGCCGGGAGTTCTATGAAACGGCTGGGACTTGACTATCTGGATCTGTACCTGATCCATCAGCCGTTTGGAGATTATTATGGGGCGTGGCGCGCTATGGAAGAAATGTACCGGGAGGGAATGATCCGCGCCATCGGGGTCTGTAATTTCGACGAGGCCCGTCTGGTGGATCTGTGCGCGAACCATGAAATACAGCCGGCAGTCAATCAGGTGGAGATCCATCCGTTTCATCAGCAGACTTCCGCTATTCAAACCATGAGAAGATATAAAGTTCAGCCGGAAGCCTGGGGACCGCTTTCAGAAGGCCAGCGAAATATTTTCCGGCATCGTCTGTTGAGTAAAATTGCGGCCCGGTACGGAAAGAGTACGGCGCAGGTCATTTTGCGGTGGCATATCCAGCGGGGCGTCGTGATCATTCCAAAATCCGCCCGGAAGGAGCGGATGGAAGAAAATCTGAATATATGGGATTTTACCCTGGACAGCAAAGACATGGACGCGATTACGGCAATGGATATCGGGCACAGCGAGATTATCAACTATTATTCAGCCTGTACGGCAAAAGCGTTAAACGCCGCAAAAATTTATGAAGGAAGGAAATGAAGAAGCATGAAAAGAAAAATCGCGCCGGTATTCGTCGCTGCATTGGTGCTTGTGCTGACAGCCTGTGGGGCGGCGAACGACTCTGACAATACCAATAATTCGCCCGCACAGACAGAATCCGGTCAGCCTGCGCAGAGCGATAGCAATGCGCAGGCTTCACAGAATAATGGAGAAAACAGTACGGAGAACGCTGACAATGCGGAGAACGCGGGAACGGGAAAGATCCTGATTGCCTATTTTGCGGTCGCTGAAAACAGCGATGTGGATGCCGTTTCTTCCGCCAGCGTTACAGAAGTGGACGGCGAAGCAAAGGGGCTTGTCCGGACGGTAGCGGAGGACATTCAGACTGTCACCGGCGGCGACCTGTTTTCCATCGAAACCTCGGTAGACTATCCGGGAGATATCAATGATCTGATTGAATATGCGTCTGTGGAACAGGATAACGATGAACGTCCGGAACTGACCTCGCATATTGAGAACCTCGACGAATATGACACGATTCAGAAGTTGGAACCGGATGCCACAGTAATTTCCGATGGATTTACTGTCAGTCATGAGACAGCGGCGGCATCCGTATCTGATGTGGCCGCCGATGTGGAAGAATGGCTGCACGGCCTGGGCCTGAGCGCTGAATGACGGGGACGCCTGTATGGATACGAAATCGCTGGAATATTTCATCGCGCTTTATCGGTGTAAAAATATGCACAAGGCGGCAGAAGACTTATTTTTGACGCAGCAGGGATTGAGCCAGGCGGTCACAAGGCTGGAAAAAGAGTGCGGAGCGCAGCTTTTTGAAAGAGGGCCTCACGGCGGATGCTTAAAGGAAGTCTGAGACGGTTTGGGCGGGCTGTTATTCCATGCCGCGCAGTATGCGCGCAGATTATACTATATTGTCCATTCGGCATTGTACTTTTTTTAATTCGCATTTTATAATGAACATGAAACAAGGGAAGAAAGAAGCATTTCCCTACTGGCGAAAGCGGAACGAAAAGGAGGATATCGTAATGGAAAAAATAATACTGAACAATGGGGTAGAGATGCCGCTGGAAGGTTTTGGCGTGTTTCAGATTCCGGACGCCGCACAGTGCGAGCAGGTTGTATACGACGCAATCAGAACAGGATACCGGCTGCTGGATACGGCGGCGGCGTATGGAAACGAGGCGGCTGTGGGAAAGGGCGTTGCAAGAGCAATCAAGGACGGACTGACTACCAGAGAAGAACTGTTTATTACCACGAAGGTATGGGTCAATGACATGGAAAATGAAGAGGATGCGTACCGGGCGGTAAAGACTTCTCTTGAAAAACTGGAAATGGGATATGTGGATCTGATTCTTTTACATCAGCCCATGAAAGACTATTTTGCGGCGTATAGAGGCATCACGAGAGCATATAAGGAAGGCCTGACCAGAGCGATCGGCGTTGCAAACTTTTATCCGGCCATTCTTACAAATTTCTGCGAGACGGTAGAAGTAATACCCGCTGTCAATCAGGTGGAACTGCATCCGTTCTTCGTGCAGGCGGAGGCGCTGGAAAATATGAAAGCATACGGCGTTGTGCCCCAGGCGTGGGGACCGCTGGCGGAAGGAAAGCACGGCATCTTTACCGATCCGGAACTTACTGCAATAGGCAGCAAATATGGAAAAACGGCGGCGCAGGTGGCGCTTAAATGGAATGCGCAGCGAGGCGTCTCCATTATTCCGAAGTCTGTTCATGTGGACAGAATGGAACAGAATATGGACATCTGGGACTTTACGCTGACGGAAGAAGAGATGGAAAAGGTCGCTGCGAAGGATCTGGGACACAGCGAGATTGTAGATCATGCGGATCCGGCGTTCGTAAAGCTGGTATTAAATCTGCATTGATACCCTTGTGCACAACGGATAACTGAAAAAAGATACCGCGCAGAACTGCTGCCCCGCGCACACCGGGGCAGCAGATTTTTATAAATTGCGCTGGTCCGGAAGATAAGTCCTGTGAGACTTATGCACAGAGCAGTAAAAGGTAACATGAGCCTCCGGGGCGAGGATGGGAAGCGTCACACGGTTCTGATTCTGCCACCGGTCACTGTGCTTTAAGGTCAGATTGGATGCAAAAGCAGGAAGCGCAGAAAGCTGAACCAGCGCGGAAAATGCCTCATCCTGATCCTGAAGAATGAACTTTGTCTGCGGCATTTTCGAGATGATTCGTTCATTCCAGATACCGATTTCTTTGAACAACAGCATGGTCTCTCCTGCCATATCTTCCAGTTGAATTCCCTCCCTGCTGTTGGCAAGCGGATGGGCGGGTGGGACGGTAAGGTAGAGGTATTCATCACAAAAAGGCCGGCAGAGAATATCGGGCATATTCGTTTCCTGATCGGTAATGATTAACTGATAGGTTCCTTTTTCCAATCCGGAAAGCAGGTTTTCCGGACTGTCCATCTCGGAAGTCAGCGCCATCCCATAGAAACGTTCTGTCAGTTCCGGAAGTAATTCCAACAAAGGCCCGGGAGCGCAGGAGCCGATGGAAATGGTACGCAGGCTCCTCTCATAAGCCTGGATCGCGCCCATCATTGTATTTACGTCGTCCAGAATCCGTCTGGCATACTGGACGGCGAGTTCTCCGGTCCGGTTCAGGGTCATTTTATTTTTCTGCCGGTCAAACAAAGTGACATTCCATTCGGCTTCCAGTTTTTGTATGGAACGGGTAAGCGCCGGCTGGGAGATATGAACAATTTCTGCGGCTTTTGACAGTGTGCCGGTATCGGCAATAGCGACCAGTTGATAAAACTGATTTAATTCGGCCATAGCAAGTCCTCCTTTGCAGGATATGTCTGTATTATAACAGATTCTGATAGAAAATTTTAAATTTTTTGCCGGAAACCTATTGACCGGTGGTAACTACCGCAAATTATAATCGGTTGTATAAAGCGGTTGCAACAAACGGATGCCGGACGGCGCTTGCAGCGCATGGCTGGCTCATAGAAGAAGAGAAAGGAGACTTCTTTCATGGATCAAATAACGGAAGAAAGAATTACAAAATTATTTGCGGGAACGGGTCCGGCGCTTTGCAGGACAGATCCGGAGTTTACAAAAATCATTGCGGATTTCGCCTGGGGCGAGGCGGTAGAGGCGGGCAAACTCACGGAGAAGGAGCGGCGGCTGTGTATTTTATCGGCGCTTTTAGGCTGTCAGGGGATCGGAATGTTTCAGAACATGCTCCACGAAGCGCTTTATGCCGGCGTCGATCCGGTTGCCGTCAAGGAAGTGATCTATCAGGCGACGGCGTACCTGGGGATCGGAAGGACCTATGACTTTTTGCAGGCGGCGAACCGGATTATGAAGGAGCATGGCATCAGCCTGCCGCTTGCGCCCCAGAGTACCACCGATGAGAAAACGCGTTTCGGGGATGGGCTGGCAAAGCAGGTGGATCTGTTTGGTCCCGATATGGCGAAGCGCCAGACCGAAGCGCCGCCCCTTCGCCGGAACATCAACCGCTGGCTGGCGGACAACTGCTTTGGCGATTATTATACCCGCGGCGGGCTGAATGATCAGGAGAGGGAGTTGGTTACGTTCTGCTTTCTGCTGGCGCAGGGCGGCTGCGAAAACCAGTTGCGGGGGCATACGGCAGGAAACTTCGGCGTAGGCAATGATCCGGAGAAACTCTACAGCGCGGTGGAGCAGTGCATGCCTTACGTCGGCTATCCCCGTAGCTTAAACGCCATGAACATCATCGATGAAGTGGCGCGGCAGGCGAAAAAATGATAGCGGGCAAAACATGATAACGGCAGAGAAATGACAGGAGGTTCAGGTCATGGAAAAGTTTAACTATTCTTATCCCACAAGGGTATATTTTGGAGAAGGAAGCGCAAAAGAGGCGCTGTCAAAGGAACTGGAAAAGGTCGGAAAAAAGGTGATGCTGGCTTACGGCGGCGGTTCTATCAAAAGAAACGGCATATATGACGAGATCGCAGCGATTTTGACGCAGGCGGGCAAGGAAATCGTGGACTTTGACGGCATTATGTCCAATCCCACCTACAGCAAAGTGCAGGCGGGCGCGGCGCTGGCGCGCAGAGAAAAAGCGGACTTCATTCTGGCGGTGGGCGGCGGCAGCGTGATCGACTGCTGCAAGGTGATTTCCGCTCAGGCGGTGCTGGACGGGGATATCTGGGCGCTGGAATATGAAAAGCGTCAGTTCCCGACCGCGGGAATTCCCATGGGCGCGATCGTGACGGCGTCCGGAACGGGCGCGGAAATGAACGCGGGCGCGGTGATCACCTATGAAGAAAAAAAGTGGAAAGGACCGATCGTTGGAACGGCGGCTTCCTTTGCGGTTCTCGATCCGGAGTATACCCTGACCGTGCCGCCCATGCAGGTTCTGTCCGGAGCCTTTGACACGCTCAGCCACGCCATGGAGACCTATCTGGGCTGTTCCGATCAGGACAATGTTTCCGACGATGTGGCGCTGGCGGTGATGAGAAATACGGTGGTCAACATGCGCCGCCTGCTTGCGGATATCAACGACCTGCAGGCGCGCAGCAACCTGATGTGGGATTCTGCCATGGCGGAAAACGGTATTTTAAAATGCGGACGCCTGACCGACTTTCAGGCGCACCAGATTGAGCATCAACTGGGCGCCTATACGGACTGCAACCATGGTCAGGGGCTGGCGGTGATCCATCCCGCTTATTACCGTCATATATTAAAGGACGCGCCGGAGAAATTCACCCGGTTTGCAAAAATTGTGTTTGGCGCAGACACCGCTGAAGACGGCGTGGACGCGCTGGAAAACTTCATCAAAGAGTGCGGATTGCCCACAAAGCTGGGACAGTTAAAATCCACAGTGGAAATCACGCCCGAAGTGCTGCGTCAGGTGGCGGATACCTGCAACATCATCAAGTGCAATCCCCGGGAACTTGGCCGGGATGAAATTTACGAAATTCTGATGGAATGTTTATAAATGGAATGCTTATAAGATAACAAGGAGATTTTATGGAACGATCCTATATGATTTGCCATATACTGAGCGCGCTGGACGGGAAAATTGCCGGCGCGTTCATGGAAACAAAAGCCTGCGGCGAGGTGAGCCGGGAGTATGCCCGCATCCGCTCGGAATACCAGGCGGACGCGTGGCTTTACGGAACCGTGACCACAAAAGAATTTACGCAGGGAAAAAGGCCGAAGCTGGACCCGGCGGTCAAGGCGCCTGAGGGCGACTTTGTGGCGGTGAGCGATGCGCCGCTTTATTATGTTTCCGTCGACACACAGGGAGAGATCGGCTGGGAATCCGGCACCTTTTCAAAGGCGGGCAGACCGGACGCCCATGTGATCGAGGTGCTGACCAAAAGCACAGACCCGGCTTACCGCGCCTATCTTTACAGCCGGGGGATTTCCTATATTCTGGCGGGAAAAGAGGAACTGGACAGCAGGCTGGCGGCGAAAAAACTGTATCAACTGTTCGGGATCGATACCGTTTTGATCTGCGGCGGCGGTACGGTGAACTGGACGTTTTTGCAGCAGGGCGCGGTGGACGAACTGAGCCTGCTGATCGCGCCCGTGGCGGACGGCGCGCCGGATACGGTGACGGTATTTGAAAAATCGCCGCTTCTGCCGGCGTGCATGCCCATCGAATTTCAACTGAAAAATGTGGAAAAACTCAAGGGCGACGGCGTCCGGCTGGTTTATACGGTGAATCAAAAGGGACAGGAGTAAGCGTGACGAAATGAAACCGATCATGATAAAACGAATCTGTGTGGACGTTGCGATGACCGTGGTTCTGCTGTTTTTAATGGCGTATGAACTTGTGGGACAGGCGACTCATGAATGGCTGGGGATTACGATGTTTGTACTGTTTGTCATACATCATGTGATAAATGGAAAATGGTGCGGGAGCATTCTGAAAGGCCGCTATACGCCGCTGCGCGTCTGGCAGACGCTGCTGGTGGCGCTGGTGCTTCTTTCCATGCTCGGTTCCATGGTCAGCGGCATAATCCTTTCCCGCCATCTTTTCACGTTTCTGCCGATCAGTGGAGGAAGAGCCTTTGCCAGAAGCCTCCATATGATAGCGGCATACTGGGGTTTTGTGTGGATGTCGCTCCATTTGGGGTTGCATTGGAATATGATGACGGGCATGGCGGGAAGGCTTTTTCAAAAGCCGTCCGCTGCCCGGACCTGGGCGCTGAGAGCGCTGGCGCTCGCCATTGCCGCTTATGGCGTTTACGCCTTTGTGAAGCGGGAAGTGGGAAGCTACATGCTTTTGCGGATTCAGTTTGTATTCTTCGATTTTGAAGAGCCGCTCGTTTTTTTCCTGCTGGATTATATGGCGGTCATGGGACTGTTTGTATTTCTGGGCCATTACTTCGCCGGGCTTTTGCGGCGGCGTGGCCGGGGGAGAAAGCGGCTGTGAAAAAACTCACTTGACAAAGAAAAGTTGTCGTGTATAATAAAATTGCTTGCTCGGAGGGCAAATCATTCGATGGAAATGATGGGCTGGATAAGGCAACAGGCTGAGACGCCTGGTTGGTTTATCCGGTCCTTTTTTTATTTAAGAAACAGGAGGAATGGAACGATGGATTTTTTAACAAGCAAAGTCAAACCCATGTACTTTAAGTATCTGGCTGCCGCGTTTGGGAGCGCGCTGATTTCTTCGATTTACGGCGTGGTGGATATGGCGATGGTGGGGCAGTATCAGGGGCCAGACGGCACCGCGGCGCTGGCGGTGGTCAGCCCGGTCTGGAATATCATATACAGTCTGGGGCTGCTGATGGGCATCGGCGGCTCGGTGCTGTTTTCCACTTTACGCGGGGAATCTTTGCAAAACCGAAAAAAGTCAAACGAATATTTTACGGCGGCGCTGATCGGCGTTTCGACGCTGGCGATCATTACATGGCTGATCGTCATTTTCTTTGACAAGGAACTCCTGCTTTTATTTGGCGCGGAAGAGACGCTGCTGCCATTGGCAAGACGCTATATTTTCCCGGTCAAATTTGTGGTGCCGAGTTTCTTGTTCACGCAGTTGATGGCGGCGTTTCTGCGCAATGACGGGAATCCGGGACTGGCCACCAAAGCGGTGCTGTTCGGCGGAATTTTCAACGTGTTCGGGGACTACTTTTTCGTTTTCATATTGGATATGGGAATCATGGGGGCTGGTCTTGCAACCGCCATGGGTTCCGTGTTCTCCCTGATCATGATGCTGACGCACTTTCGCAGCGGCAAAAATACGCTCAGGCTGGAAAAGCCGGAAAAACTGTTCTTTTCTTTGAAAAAAATCTGTGTGACAGGTTTTTCCACATTTTTTATCGATGTGGCAATGGGAATTCTGACCATGCTGTTCAACCGGCAGATTTTGAAGTATCTGGGAACGGAAGCATTGTCGGTTTATGGAATTATTATCAATATCAGCACCTTTGTGCAGTGCTGTGCCTACAGTATCGGGCAGGCCTCCCAGCCCATGATTTCCACCAACTTCGGAGCGGGAAAAGGGGAGCGGATCAGGCAGATTTTGAAGTATGCGCTGGGAACGGCCGCTGTGTTCGGCGCAGTCTGGACCGCGCTGGCGGAATTTGCTCCCAATTTGTTTGTCTATATTTTTATGACGCCGACGGAAGGGATACTTGCCATTGCGCCGCAGATCATACGCAGCTACGGGATTTCCTTTTTGCTGCTGCCGTTTAATATTTTTTCAACCTATTATTTCCAGGCGCTGATGAAGCCGTCAACCTCTTTTATCGTTTCGGTGTCCAGAGGGGCGCTGATCAGCGGCATTTTGATTTATCTGCTGCCCGCTTTGACAGGCGCGGATGCAATCTGGTTTGCGATGCCGCTTACGGAGTTCATCGTGGCGGTTTATGTGGCGATTAAGATGAAGCGATACACGAAGCAGTTACCAAAAGAAAGGGAGGTTATCAGATGAACAGAATTATCACTGTGGGAAGAGAATTCGGAAGCGGCGGCCGCGAATTTGGCAGGCGGCTTGCGGAACACTTACAGCTTGCTTACTACGATCAGGAAATCATCTCGGAGATCGTAGCCAGGACAGAACTTTAGAGAACTGACAGAATCATCAAATACAGGTTTGGTGATTCTGCCAGGTATATAGATTCGGGAATCTTGTTCGTTTTGACTATGGTATGAAAAAGACAAAAGTGTTAAAATAAAATACATGGCACGATACAAGCTTAGAAGCAGGCGGTTACGAAACAGCTTCGCGACGGCTGCTGCACCTTTGTCAGCATCAGCCTTGGCGCAAAAGAAAAAGAAAACGCGCATCGGGGAATCGGCAGTTCGGTTGTTGCCGTAATTGCGGTGGGAATTGTCCTGACGGCGGTTTTTCTGATTTTTCAGGAACCGATTCTGACTGCTTTTGGCGCGCGGGTCAACGATGAGACCTTCCGCCTGTCAAAAGAATATTTTTTCTGGATTACGCTGGGCATTCCGTTTTATATGTTCGGTCAGGCAATGAATCCCATTATCCGGTCCGACGGAAGCCCCAATTTTGCGATGGGGACGCTTCTGACCGGCGCTGTTTTGAATATCATCTTTGATCCGATCTGCATTTATGTGCTGAAATGGGGAATGATGGGCGCCGCCGTTGCCACCATTTTCGGACAGATCGTTTCTGCGCTTATGTCCGCAGTTTATCTGACGCGGATGAAATCTGTAAAAATGAGCGGGGACAGCTTTAAACCCCGCGCTTCTTTGCTGAAAAAAATTCTGCCTCTTGGCATTACCAGCTTTTTGTCGCAGATTTCCATCGTTCTTTCCATGGCGGCAGTGCTGAATATGGTTACAAAATACGGCGCGCTGGATCCGATTTTCGGACAGGAGCAGTATGCCCAGATTCCCACGGCGGTCATTGGAATCGTCATGAAATTCTTTCAGATTATAATTTCGATCTCTGTTGGCCTGGCGGCCGGCTGTATCCCGATTGCAGGATATAATGTAGGGGCGCAGCGGAATGACCGGGTGAAAGGGCTGATGAAGCTGCTGCTCGTCGCAGAATTGATTGTGGGCTTTGTTGCTTCCGCGCTTTTTTTGCTGTTTCCGCACCAGTTTATCAATATCTTCGGCGCAAAAAACGAAAGCGTTTACTATACTGATTTTGCAGTAAAGACCATACGGATCTTCCTTTGTCTGCTTCCGCTGTCCTGCTTAAATAAGGGCACTTTTATTTTCCAGCAGTCTCTCGGCAAAGCGAAACAGTCTACGGCGCTCTCCCTGATGCGGGAAATTCTCTTCGGCGTTGGGCTGCCGCTCCTTCTCCCGATTTTTATGGGCCTGGATGGCATTCTGTTTTTCATGCCGATCGCGGATATTCTGACCGCAATCGCATCCGTTCTTATCATTGTTTATATGGGTAAGGCTCTGAACCGGATGATGAAAACTCCGGCGGCAAAGGACGGTCACGTGGAGAGCGTTGCAGAAAAAGACGCCCGTACGGATTACATTATTACGATTGGCCGTTCTTATGGAGCCGGCGGCAGGAGTATTGGTAAAAAAGTGGCCGGGCAGTTGCATATTCCCTATTATGATTCCGAACTGCTGGAACGTGCCGCCAGGGACAGCGGACTGAGTCATAAGTTTCTGCAGAGTATTGATGAAAAGCCGGTTGACAGCAGTATGTTGTATCGTTCGGTAGGATTTGGAACGAACGACTATAAGTCCATTGCGGATCAGGCAAGGTGGATAAAGAGCGCGCTGCATATTATAACCAGCGTTCCGAAACCCGTTGGGGAGATGCGGAAGGATATGATCTTTGTATCGATACGGATTGGTTTGGCATGGAAGGCGCTGTAGGGCTTATCGTAGAGGCCGCTGCAAATAAAAAGAAATAGTGTGAAACCGAAAAACAACCAAGGAGTTGTGACGCTGAGCGGACGGCTCCTTTTGGCATAAAAATATTGAAAAACAGAGCAACGACATGCCGTCGGGGATTTATGCGGCGGTACATTTTTCCGACACGTCGCCCGCAAGTATGGTATAGGCCTTACCGGACAGGATATCCGGCGGCGGAAAGCTGAAAATTGATTTTCTGGCGGGAAAGATGTATACTATTCAATAGTTAGAAATAGCTAACAAAGATTCTCAGGGGACATGATTTCAGGGTTGCAGGACTGCGCCTTTTTATATTCAAAAAATGTGCCCGAAACAGGGAGAGAAAAAGATGAAATACACAGTGTGCGAAACGCTGATGTGGCATGCATTGACGCCGGCGTTGTTTCGGTGGCTTGGGACGCAGAATCCAGAGTGGGATATTGCCGGTCTGAAGAGAAAAGCAAAACGTATTTACATAGAGATGGCGACAAGAACACCGGAAATCGGCAGTCTGCGGAATAATTCTCTGCGGATCTGTTTGAGCGGCGGAATGGTCTGGCTGTCTGTTTATGAGGCTGCGGATGGGAAAATGAGTGAGGAATGCTTTTCCGGAATGGTAGAGGCGAGTATGGATGCCCCGCTGGTAAAAGGTTCCTTTAAGAGTAAGGCGAAAACAGTGTTTACGTTGGAGGCGCAGCAAAAGCGTGCGGACAATGCCAGAAAGGGCAATGCATTGTCCGACAGTCCTTTTAACTGGAATACGGAAGTAATATTGGGCAGGGATGCAGACGAATATACCATCAATTATAGAAGATGCGGCCTTTGCGCGCTCGGACATCAGGAGGGACTGTTCCATCTGGTGCCGTATATGTGTGCGCTTGACATAATGTCGGTCCAATGGATGGGCGGTGTGCTGTACCGGACAAAAACGCTTGCCACAGGCGGGGACTGCTGTGATTTTTATATCTGCAGGAAAGGTTCTGTGTGGGACAGGCAGAAACAAAACGGCCCGGCATGCGGAGAATCACAGGGAATAGGAAAATGATTGCTTAAAAGTGATATTTGCTCTTATTTTGTATTGTTCTATCCGATCGCTTCCAGTATTTCGATTCTGATTTTTTCCAGATTGTCCGGGTCCCAGTTGAAATCGTTAAAGCGCAGAATCACTTTTTTTGCCGCATCGAAGGCCTTTTTGGGATCACGGCCGGCCAGGAGCGTCAATAATTCAAAATCCTGCGCCCCGTCTCTGGTGGCGATCATGCGGACGGAATTTTTGACGCCGTTATGCGCCGGATCGGGATAAACGATATAGCCGTCGCCTTTGATCCGCACGTCGTCGTTGAGTCCGAACCATATGTCTTCGGGGTCCCAGAAATTGTAGCCCCAGTGCAGAAAGCCGCTGAAATGATTGACAAAGCAGCCCCAGGGAAGGACCCGGTTGTGGATCAGCGGCCAGCCCAGAATTTTGTTCGCATAGTTTTGGTGGTGGGGTTCGCAACAATTATAGACCCAGCGCTTGTCGCCCTGTGCCAGCCGGTAATCGTAAAATTCCCGGTTCTGCTCGTAAACGTCCACCCGCGGAATCCACAGATCCATTTCTTTTTGCAGATCATACATGGGAAGCTGATGATCGATGGCGTCCATGCAGGGGATCTGGGGCATATATTTTCTGACCAGGTTTCTCGCGTATTGCCAGGAATCGGACTGCGCCGGTTCATCCTCGATATGCTGCAGCCACCTGTCCTGCCAGCCCATATCCTGTAAATGCGCATACAGCGCCGACAAAAACTGCTTCATCCAGTTTTCTGTTTTCTCACTGCCGATGGGGGAAATGACAATCTGCATCCGGCCGTCCACCCGGTCCAGCATATAGACGTCCTTTCCTTCCGTCTGAACCACCAGATGATATCCGGCGAACCATTTGACGTCCGCATATTTGTCGAACAGCGCGATCCAGCGATCAAACAATTCCCAGGAAAAGTGATAAATTCCTTCCGCATCCACAAAGGAGCCTCCATCCAGCAGCAGATCGTGGGTGCGGACAAACAGGACGTTGATCCGGTTCGCCTTCATGAGCGTTGCGATCTTCCGGTTTAAGTCCCACCACTGGTTACTGTATCGCTCGCAGCCGTAGTGATAGCGGAAGAAGTCAAGCTGATTGGGGCTGGGATAGCGAAACCAGAAATTGACGGAATTCATCCAGTATTCGGTGGCAAAGGCGGCGTTTTTGTTGGACGGGAGAAGGGCGGAGTAAACCTGAATTTCCAATTTTACATCATATGTCCCGTCCGTTGTCAGCGCCCGCGCCGTTTGGCTGTACCGGCCCGGGTTTGCCGTTTCGCCCGCGTATACGGTGATCCAGACGCTCTGTATCGTTTCTGCCTGCACTTCTTTTGCGGGTTCGTTTGACAGCGGGTCCTGAAAGGATTCTCTGGCAAAGCGTATGGTTTCCTGAAAATTGTAGCTGAATTTCAGGTCTGCTGCCGGATCAGAACCTTCAAAGGAAATTTTTTCGATCTTAAAATCTTTTTCGTTTTTGAAAAGAATCTGAAAGGATTCATAGCTGTTGCGGGCCATGTGGAGCGTTCTTTCGCTCCGTTTTTCTTCCGGCTCGATCGCGTCGGGCTGTACCAGACACAGCGGGCTTTGGGTCCATATTTTCATGCAAACCTCCATTCTGCGGCGTCAACGGCCGGGCGAAGAGAAATATTTTTTCATCAGAAGCCCGGTCTGCCCTTTCAGAAGAGCAAGACCCTCTTTTCCGATTGGATTTCCCTGTAAAAAAGCGGTCATAAAGAAGCCTTCCTGCGCGCATATTTCATCGTGAAGCGGGAAATAGGCCTTGTCCAGGAACGAAAACAGGCTGATGAGCCTTCCGCTTCCGTAATAATGGGGCGCTTCGTTGTGATAGCGTTCCACGGCGATGCAGAGTCCTTGTTTCATGGCGTCGATCAGATCTTCTTTGCTGTTGGAACGGGAAAGGACATAGGTCATGCCGATGTTGAACCATTCTCCGTTGACCGTGCCGTGGGAATCATCGTTGCCGATTACGGAAACGTTGTTGTGGGCGCAGCAGGAATCGTGCCAGAAGGCGAGTTGCTGTGCGTTTTCGTAAGGGGTATTGCCGCCGTTGATCAGTTCCAGCGCGTCAAAGGGCCGTTCCTTTAAGAAGGCGAGGTATTGAGCGGGCGGGATGTTGTAAGCGCCGTCCACGATCCAGTTGGGATGGGCGAGAATGGACATGCCGTTGAATTCCCGGATTTTCTGAAAGGCCCAGACGCTTGCCGCATATTCAAAGTCCTCATGGCTGTCCGTCAGGGACAGCTTTTCCATAATGGCGCGGACCTCCTGCTCATAAAGATCGGGATGGTCTCTGAAAAACTGATTGACGCTTTGTTCTCCCGCGAAATTCAGAATATGGATTTTATTGCGGGGCGTATGTACCTCTTCGCCGGGAAAAAGCCGAAAATCCAGATCCAGTCCTTCAAAGGCCCGGATCGCTTCCAGAGAAGGGGGATACTGCTCATGGTCGGTGATGGCCAGAAAGTCAAAACCGGCTTTCCGGTAATTGGCGGCCACCAGTTCCGGGGATTCTGCGCCGTCTGAACGGAAAGAATGGGCGTGCATGTTTCCGCGAAAAGGCAGCAGGCCATACAGATCCTCCCGCACGGCGTAAAAGGACAGGGTGCATAAGGTTTCGTCCCCATCCTGCACCATAACGGTGTAAGGCTGTTCGTCGCTGCAAAGATAAGAAAACGAGAGCGTGTTGTCGGCCGCGGCACAGGAAAAGACCGGATAGTCGATATGGGCGGTGTCCGCGGTGATGTGATTCATGGGGATCACAACGACGAAGTAATTTTTTTTGTCCTGAAAAAAACAGTGGCGGTCCAAAGCCCGGATCGTGATCGCAGCGTCTGTCTGAACCTGCACAACTTTGGGATAGATGTCATAAAAAGAATATACGTTTTCCATTTTTCAATAGCCTCCTTTAACCAGAAATTCCTGATATTGTGTGCTCTCGGCATGAGGGCCGATATAAATGCGGAAGGTTCCTTCTTCTAAGGAAATGCCTTTTTGCGGAATGTAATATTCCAGCATCCGGGGAGATATGGAAAAGGCGACGGTGCGGCTCTCCCCGGGACCAAGCGTGATCTTTTGAAAGCCTTTGAGCATGCGCACGGGGCGGGAGTAAGTTCCGGCCACATCCTGTATATAAAGCTGCACGGTCTCCTCGCCGGTCCGGCTTCCTGTGTTTGTCACAACTGTGCTTGCGGTGAGGAGTTTCTGCTCAGAAGGCGCCGTACAGGTCACACTGCGGCAGGACAGGGTGACTTCCGAGTAGGAAAATTCCGTATAGGTCAGGCCGAAGCCGAAAGGATACAACGGGCCCGGCTCAATACCGATATAGCCGTTGGCAAAGGGCTGATAGCTGTTTGTGGTGTTGGGCCGCCCGGTGGGCAGATGGTTGTAGTATATCGGCGCCTGTCCGGTGGCTCTGGGAAAACTCATGGGAAGCCGCCCGGTGGGCGCGCACCGGCCCGTGAGAACGTCTGCAATGCCTCTGCCGCCTTCCGTGCCCGGAAACCAGGCGATCACAACCGCGCTGGAGTATCTGGCGATTTCGGTAAGAACCAGCGGCCGTCCGGTGAAAACGACGGTGACGATGGGCTTTTGGGTGTCATGGAGGGCCTTTAAAAGCGCGATCTGGTTGGCCGGAAGTTCAAGATCGGTCCGGCTTCCCGCCTCTGCGCTCATGTCAGGATGTTCCCCGATGGCCAGCACGATCTTGTCGCTTTTGTCAGCCAGTTCAAGCGCCTGGGCGATCAGGTCCGCATCGGAAGGGCGTTCTTCCTCCAGATTCCGCAGATTCCAAAGGCGGCAGCCCTGCGCGCAGGCAGCGTGTTCGCCAAACGCTTCATATAAAGTGACGCAATCCTCCTCTTTGCCGTTTACCAGTCCCCAGATGTCCAGAAGCTTTCGGCTGTCTGCATAGGGGCCGATCAGGGCGATGCGTTCGTTATTTTGTAAGGGCAGCGCCTGGTTTTGATTCTGTAAAAGAACCAGAGACTGAGCGGCGGCTTTTCTGGCAAGCTGCCGGTGTTTGCCGCACAGATGAAGTTCCTGCTCCTTTTGGGGGCTGGCGTCTTTATAAGGATTTTCAAAAAGCCCCATCTTATCTTTCAGGGTCAGAATCCGTTCCACGGCCCCATCCACCTGCGCCATGGAAACGGCGCCCGTTTCGATCAGTTTTTCCAGATGATCGTAGAAGGAGGAGGAGACCATTTCCACATCGACGCCGGCCCCGATGGACAGGGCGGCCGCCTGCGCCTGATCTTCGCAGATGCCGTGAGGGACCAACTCACAGACGGCGGTGCAATCGCTGATGACAACTCCCTGAAAATGCATAAAATCCTTTAATATCTCCTGTAAAAGACGGCGGCTGGCCGTACAGGGAACGCCGTTTAGCGTGTTGAAGCCGGGCATCAGCAGTTCGCAGCCCGCTTCCACCGCGGCCAGGAAGGGCGGCAGATAATCGTTGAACAGTTGATAATCTCCGATCTGAGCGCTGTCATAATCCCGGCCGCCTTCCACCGCGCCGTATCCTATGAAGTGCTTGACGCAGCTTGCGATGTGCAGAGGTTTCCCGATGCCGTCGCCCTGATAGCCTCTCGTAAAGGCCGCGCTGCAGAGACTGTTTAAATAAGGATCTTCGCCGGTGCTTTCGATCACTCTGCCCCAGCGGGCGTCCCGTACCAGATCCGCCATGGGAGAGAAGGTGACGTGTACGCCGGAAACGGAAGCTTCCGCGGCCGCCACGGAGGCGCTTTCTTCTATTAAAGAAGGATCCCAGGCGGCGCCCAGACCGAGAACGGAGGGGAAGATCGTTTTATAGCCGTGAATGACGTCCGTCATGAACAGAAGCGGAATGTGATGCGCGCTTTCTTCCATATGAAGGCGCTGGGCTTCCAGGACTCTCTGTGCGCCGCAAAATCCCAGAAGTGAACCGGCGTTGGCAGACAGATGTTCGTTTTGATGGAAGCCTCTGAGAATGCCCATCAGCGTTCCGTCCGGATTTTCTCCCCAAAGCTGCGTCATCTCCGCCGCTTTCTCCTTCAGCGTCATCTGACTAAGCAGATTCGATATATAGTCTTTTCCTAACATAAACTATCCTTTCTTTAAATTAATTAAGTTATTTAAAAATAATAGTACAAATTCAAAATAGCATGGCTTTGAAAACGTGTCAATAAGTTAATTTTCATGAAAGCGAAAGCTGAAAAATGTATAAAATGATGAAAAATAAAAAGCAGTATTGACAGATCAGTGGATAACATTTACAATCCAATTATAAATTAAATGAATTAATTAATGAGAGACCAATCGGGATTCTCCTGCTTGAAAAACATACGAAAGGGTGGAACGGACAATATATGAAAGGAAAAAACGGTAACCTGTGGAAAAAGATCCGGCAGCAGCGATTTCTATTGATGATGGTGCTGCTCGGTATGATATGGCTTCTGGTATTTTGCTATTTTCCGATGTACGGCTGCCAGATCGCATTTCAGAACTACCGGATCACGGATACGCTGGGATCGAGCCAGTGGGTCGGCCTGAAATGGTTTCAGAAGTTTTTTCAGGATCCTGTCTTTTTTCAGGTGATGAAAAATACGCTGGGCATCAGCCTGTTAAAGCTGGTATTCGGTTTCACCGCGCCCATCGTCTTTGCACTGCTGCTGAATGAGATCAGGAACATCCGGTTTAAAAGAATCGTGCAGACGCTTTCCTATCTGCCCCACTTTTTGTCCTGGGTCATTCTGGGCGGCATCATGATTACCTGGCTGTCGGATACGGGAGTGATTAATAAGGCGCTGATTGCGCTGGGGATTCTGGACGCGGGCGTCAGCTTCCTCGCAAAGCCGGAATATTTCTGGGGGATATCCGTGATTTCGGAGATCTGGAAGGAACTCGGCTGGGGCGCCATCATTTATCTGGCGGCCATTTCCGGCATCGATCCGTCGTTATATGAAGCGGCTGAGATTGACGGAGCGAACCGGTTTCAGCGATTATGGTATATCACGCTGCCGGAAATATCCGGAACGATTGCGATTCTGTTCATTTTGCAGGTGGGCGGCATCATGGGTTCCAACTTCGACCAGATTTTCGTGCTGCACAATGCGCTCAATGACACGGCCAGCAATGTGATCGATATGTTCGTCTATAAAATCGGAATCGGCAACGCCAGCTATTCCTACGCCACTGCGATCGGGCTGTTCCGCTCTGTGGTTTCTCTGGTTCTGCTGCTGATTGCAAACCGGGTGAGCGGAAAACTGGAAGGAAGTTCTTTATTCTGAAAGGATGTGCGACGCGATGAAACGAAAAAGTAAACTGAAAAAGTGGAAAGCCTTCGATGTGTGTAACGTGCTGTTTATGGTTGTCATCTGTTTTCTCATGATATATCCGATCTGGTACGTCATCGTCAATTCTTTCAGCGAAGGAACGGAAGTATTAAAGGGAGGTATATACTGGTGGCCCAGAAAATTCTGTCTGGAAAACTATACGGCGGTATTTAAGAATAAGGAAATTTACACTTCCTTCGGAATCACCGTATTAAAAACCGTGGTGGGCACCGTAACCAGCGTTCTGTTCACCGCTATGGTGGCCTACGGTCTGTCAAAGCCTTATCTTGTGGGAAGAAAGTTTTTCATGATTATGGGCATTATCACGATGTTCTTTTCCGGCGGCCTGATCCCGTACTTTTTGCTGATCAAGCAATTGGGAATGCTGGACAGCTTCTGGGTGTACATCATTCCGTCTTTATTCGGATTTTACAATGCGATTATTTTTATGACGTTTTTCCGCAATATTCCGGTGGAACTGGAGGAATCGGCGCGGATCGACGGGGCGAATGATTTTGTGATCTTTTTAAAAATCATTCTTCCGGTTTCCGGCCCGGTGTTGGCCACGATCGCGCTGTTTAACGGCGTGGGACAGTGGAACGATTATTTTACCGGCGTCATTTATATCACGAATGAGCAGTGGCTGATTCCGATTCAGACGTTTCTTTATAAGATTATTTCGGAGAGTTCTTCGACGAGAATCGTCCAGAATATGCCGGCTACCGTGAGAAATTCCATGGTGACTTCCACGACGGTGAAGTATGCGACGATGGTGGTGACGACGTTCCCGATCGTTTGTGTGTATCCGTTTTTACAGAAATATTTTGTACAGGGGATTATGGTCGGTTCCGTAAAGGGCTGATTCATATAAAAGAGGTTTCGCCTCAAAAGGCGGGGCAAAAATCAAAAATTCAACTTCAGAGAAAAAAGGCCCGAAGAAGGGTACAGGAAGGAGAAAGGGTATGAAAAAAGGAGTGGCACTTGCATTATGCGCGGCGCTGACGATGTCCATGCTGGCAGGATGCGGCAATGATGCAAAGACAGCGGAAGGGGAACTTCCGGAAGCAAAAACGGAAGCGAAAGAGGGAGAACCGGGCTGGAAGGATGATACGGATCCGATCACGCTGGACTGGTATATCAATTATTCCTGGTATACAGGCATGTGGGATACCGGCGAATTTTCCCAGTATATGGAGGAAAAGACGGGAGTGAAGGTGAACTTCATCGTTCCCTCCGGAAGCGAGTCCGAAAAACTCAATACCATGATCGCGGGCGATACCCTGCCGGATATCATTACGCTGGAAGCGGGAGATTCTGCCATTGCGGAAATGGTACAGGCCGGATTGCTTTATCCGCTGAACGACCTGGCGGACAAATATGATCCTTATTTTTACGAGGTGACGTCGGAACAGACAATGAACTGGTTTGCCCAGGAAGACGGCAAAACCTACGGATATCCCAACGCATCCATCGCGCCGGAACAGTATGACGAAGTGCAGATGGCGATTTACCAGACTTTCAACGTGAAAAACGATTATTATGAAGCGATCGGAAGTCCGGATATGTCCACGCCGGAAGGATTTTTAGACGCCCTTGCGGCGGCGCAGGAAATGTACGGAGACCAGATCGACGGCTTTATCCCGATCGCCCTGCATGAGTTCTCCGATACAGGAAACTATTCTCTGGACAGCTATCTGCTGGATTATCTGGGCGTGCCCAAGTCCATCGACGGAAAGCTGTATGACAGAAGAGAAGACGAAGGGTATCAGGAATGGCTCAAAACCTTCCGCAAAGCAAACGAAATGGGGCTGATCGCGGCGAATGTATTTACGGATGCGAGACAGCAGGTGGAAGAGGAAATCGCCCAGAAGCGTATTTTTGCCCTGCTTTATCAAAACTGTGACTTTATGCCGGAACAGCAGATGCTTTGGGATGAGGACCCCGCTACGGCGTATGTGGCGATACAGGGACCGAGCAGCGGAAATGATCCCGCGCTGGAAGGACCCAGCATCAGCGGCTGGACCGTTACCTGTATCACGAAGAACTGTAAGGATCCGGAAAGAGCGATCGAGTTTTTAAGCTATCTGCTCAGCGAAGAAGGTTCCAGAGATTCCTATTACGGCGAAGTGGGCGTAAGCTGTGAACTGGATGAGGACGGAACGCCTCATTTCACACCGGAATATGAAGATCTGTTTTTCAACGACTATGATTCCTTCAATGAGCGCACCGGCCAGGATCCGCTCTGGATGTTAAGAGATCCCGTTCTGGAGAAAAACTGGCAGGCAGAGCAGCCGGATTATCTGGTACAGATGTATGAGTGGGGACTTCCCTATGTGGTGAACGGTTCCCAGTATTCCCAGATCGATCCTCCTTCCGGCACGGACGAAGCGGAGATCAAGCAGGATATTGATCTTTTATGGGGCTCCACGCTCCCGAAGCTGATTACGGCTTCCAGCGAGGAAGAATTTGACGCGCTGCTCTCCGATTACTTCACGCAAAGAGATGCGAAGGGCTGGGATAAGCTGTTGGCATATCAGCAGAGTAAGTATGAAGAAAACTGTCAAAAGCTGGGAATTGAGCCGTAAACGTGTTATACTAAAGTGCAGCGGCAAGCCGCAGGGCGGGCCGTTGCACATGCATCCGCAGCGTTTGTGACAGTCTGCGGAGGCGTCGAAAGAGCCATGCCGGGAGGGGAGCGTATGAAAGCAATGATTTCGACGGATATGAAGCGGATGAACCGGAAAATCGTATTTGATATTGTCAGGAAAAAGAGATCCGTGACGAGAGTGGAACTGTCTGAACTGACAGGGATGAGCGGACCTTCCATTATGGCGATCGTCAACGAATTTATCGAAAAGGGAATTCTGACGGTGACGGGAAAGAAAAACGGGTCCGTGGGAAGAAGTCCCGTGACGATGATTTTCAATCCGGACGTCATGATGTCCATCGGGATAGAGTTCGAGGGCAACAATCTTTCGGCGGGGCTTGTGAATCTGGATGGAGAAATCCGGTTTCAGACGATGGCAAAGGTGCCTTCCAGCTTCGGCGACAGCTTTTTTGAAGCGCTCTGCAGAAGTATCGACAAGCTGACGGGCATTCTGGAAAAGGAAGGACTTACATACAGCGGCATCGGATTCGGCATTCCGGGCGTGGTGAATCCGGATGAGAGGATTGTGAATTTTGCGCCCTATATCGGCGTGCTGGAACCGCTGGATATATCAGAACAGATCAGACAGTTGGAAGAGCGTTATAAAAAGCCGGTTTTTATTGAGAACGACGTGAACGCCAGCGCGATCGGGGAATATTATGTCAGGCAGAGTTCGGAAGAGACGCCGGATATTTTATACATTTCCATCGGCGCAGGAATCGGCGCCGGCGTCATTCTGGACGGGCAATTGCGCCGCGGCGGCAGAGGAATGTGCGGGGAAATCGGGTATTCGCTGCGGGATATCAGCGGAGTCGTATCCCGCAAACAGACCGGCTGGCTGGAGGAACATATTTCCTATGAAACGCTGTGCCGTAACTTTGAAGAATATCAGATGAGCGGAAAAGTGAACGAAGAAATGACGGCATATGTGACGGCGATCCTTTGCCCGTTTATTGTAAATCTGGTCAATACATTGGACATCAATCAGGTGGTGATCGGCGGGCAGCTCATGTTAAACGGCGGAAACGCTCTTTTGCAGGCAATACGGGATTGCGTCAGTCAGTTGACCCTCTCGGAAGTGGAAGTGCGCAGTTGTACGACGGAATATTCCGGCGTGATGGGAAGCGCGCTGATGGCTTCCAACAGACTTTGGAATACAATTTTGTAAAAAGGTAAAAAACAGAATGAATAGAATATTAACAGGTGCGGTGGATATAGGAGGAACCAAGATTTCTGTGGGAATCGTGGATGGGGCGGGAAACCTCCTGGCGGAAAAATGCTTTCCTTCTGACTGTACCCGTCAAAGCGCGCAGCAGGCTATGGACAAGGTGATCGGCCTTTTGAAAGAGCAATGTCAGGAACAGAAACTGCTGCTGACGGATTTGCGGGGAATCGGCGTGGCCTGCAGCGGTCCTGTTAATCTGGCTGCAGGTTCCATCGAGAATCCCTATACCCTGCCCGGGTGGATGGGATTTCCGATTGTGGAGTATCTTTCCCGGAAATCGGGTCTGGAAGTGCGGCTGGAAAATGACGCCAACGGCGCTCTGCTGGGTGAGATTTTCCAACGGAATCTGAAGGACAAAAAGGTGTTGATGATTACGATCGGTACGGGAATCGGCGTGGCCTTTTGGGGAGACAAAAAGCTGTACCGCAGCGGAAAATATCATCCGGAAATGGGTCATATCATCGTTTCGTCGGAAAAGACGGAATGCTATTGCGGTCATCCGGGGTGTTTTGAAAGCTGCTGTTCGGGAAGGGCGATGAACGGACGGGCGGCAGCGGCTGGCTACAAAGATTTTGACGATTTATACGCCGGGGCGCAGCAGCAGGAGGAGAAGGCGGCAAGGCTGCTTGCGGAAATTCTGCGGGATCTGAAAAACGGAATCTGGGGCCTGAACATCATTTTTAAGCCGGAAGTGATCATTCTGGCAGGCGGCTTTTCCAGAAAATATTTTCCGATCATTAAAAACGCCATTTTGGAAGACAGTATAGGGAAAGAAGACTTTCTGGATGAGTTTTGCATATTGTCCGCCTGCGGAAACAAAAATTCCGCGCTGGTAGGCGCCAATATGTTGTTTATGGAAGGATGAAGTATCGTGAAGAAAAAATATGAAAAACTGAAAATTGTGATGGTCGGGGCGGGAAGCTGCTCTTTCTGCCCCGTGACTTTATCGGATATTCTGCTCAGCGACAGGATCAATTCGCTGCCGTTGGAAGTATGTCTGATGGATATTGACCGGCATGCGCTGGAAGTGAGTTATGATTTTGCGAAGAAAGCGGCGGAATGTTCCGGACGGACGCTGAAGCTGTGGGCGACCACGGATCTGGATGAAGCGCTGAAGGATGCGGACTTCGTCGTTGCCGCAATCGAGGTGGACCGTTACCATTACTGGTCCATGGACTTCCATATTCCGAGACGCTACGGTTTCCGGCAGGTATACGGGGAAAACGGCGGACCGGGCGGCATGTTCCATACGCTGCGCAATCTGGGACCGACCCTTCATATCGCGCGCAGAATGGAAGAACTGTGTCCGGAGGCGTGGTTGATCAATTATACCAATCCGGAAGCGAAACTGGTGGAAGCGGTTTTGAAGCTGACAAAGATTCGCGCGGTGGGCGTATGCCACGGCTTCGACATGGGAGTGGATCAGGTGGCGAAAATGCTGGGCCGCAGCCGGGAGGAACTGGACATTACAGGATATGGCCTGAATCATTTCGGATGGCTTACCGCAATCCGGGATAAAAAGACAGGGGAAGATCTGTATCCGGAATTCCGGAAAAAGGAAGCGGAAAGCCACTGGCTTGCAAACTGGGATGAAGTGGCGCTGTCCCGCATGATGATGAGAACCTATGGACTCTACCCTTATCCCGGGACGAATCATATCGGGGAATATATCGCCTGGAGCGACGAGTTCCTGGCCAGCACCAAAATTCAGTATTTCTTCGATCCGGTGAAAGAAAAGCCCTGGGAAACGAAAAAAACGCCCCGGTTTGTATATGATTTTTGTTCCAACCCCACCGGAATCGCTTTTTCTGATGTGGACAAGGATAAGGATGAGGAATACAGGGAACGTTTTGTGATCGGAGAAGAAGGCCTGAAACGGTCTGCGGAATATGGAATTCCGATCATTGAGGCCATCGCCTTTGATTTAAACCGTTATATTCCGTCGTTGAATCAGTTAAATAAAGGGCAGATTCCCGGCGTTATGGAAAATATGTGCGTGGAAGGGCCGTGCATGCTGGATGCGGAGGGCATTCATCCGGTGAAGGTGGATCCCCTTCCGCCTGCGATCACCGCCATGATTAATCAGCAGGGGGCCATCCATCAGCTTGTGATCGAAGCATATACGGAAAAGTCCAAAAACAAGCTGCTGCAGGCGATGCTGCTGGACCCCACAATCTCCAATTATAACAACGCGGTGGCACTGATCGATGAAATGTGCGAACGCCAGAAAAATATTTTGCCTGAAATGAACTGGTGAACAGAGCATGAGAAAAAATGTCGTTATCAAAGAGAACTATGAGGAAATGAGCCGGGAAGCGGCTGCGCTTTTGCGGCTTACGATCGAGAAAAATCCGGAAGCGGTGATCGTGCTGGCCACCGGACATTCGCCTCAGCTTGCGTATCGTTATTTTGTGGAAGGGATTCTGGAAAATCCTCTGGATATCAGCCGCGCCACCTTTGTGAAGCTGGATGAGTGGCTGGGGCTGGGGCCGGAAAATGAGGCGACCTGCGAATATTTCATTCGGAAGGAAATCATAGAGCCTTTGGGAATAAAGGAAGAACAGTATCTTCATTTTATGCCCGAGGCTGCCGATCCGGAGAGTGAGTGCGAGCGGGTGCAGAAGGCCTATGAAGCGTTTGAAAAGGTGGACCTGGTCATACTGGGCATCGGCAGGAACGGCCATCTGGGACTGAACGAGCCGGGAGAGGCGCTGATCGGACCGGCCCACACGATTGGCCTGGATGAAAAGACAAAAGGCCATGAAATGCTGTCCCATACAACAGAAGCGGTGAGCCGTGGCATTACGCTGGGGATGGAAAATCTGTTCAAAGGGGAGCAGATTCTTCTTCTGGCCGACGGAAAAGAAAAGGAAGAGGGACTTTCCTGGTATTTAAACGACCGGATCTCGACGCAGGTTCCGGTGTCCTTTTTGAAGCTGCATCCGAATTGCAGATGCATCATCAACAGGGAAAGCGTGGCAGTGAGACAATAGAAAACAGTCAGGTCATAAAAAAGGCGGATAGCGATTGCTACTCCGCCTGTTCTTTTGTTGTGCCGCCGTAACGATATTCCACGGGCAGAAGCGTCAGACTGGGCAGCGGGATGTCGCCCGGGGAGAGAAGGATTTCCACACATTTTTCCGCAAGCTGCTCGATGGGCTGGCAGATGGAAGAAACAAACAGGCCGCTCTCAAAACCGCCGAACCGGCGGATACCGTCAAAACCGATGATCTGTACGTCTTCCGGAACCCGGTAGCCTTCCTTTTCCAGCACCTTTTTAAACATGTCGCCATGGTAATCCGTGTGCGAAAAAACGCCGTCAAAGGTCAGCGTGCCGTCCGGATTTTTGTGGCTGTCGAGGAATTCCTTTAAAATGGCCGGCTCGTCTTCGCAGTCCGTCCGGTCCAGATAGTCGGGTTCCAACTGATATTTTTCGCAGGCATAAAGATAACCGGACTTTCTTTTATCCGATTCTCCGGGAAAAACGGAATGAAAGCGGATATAGACGGGATGTTTACAGCCGAATTCCAAAAGCTTTTCGATTGCCAGACACGCGCCGGCGAAGTTATCTGATGCGACGCGGGGAATAAACTGGTTTTCAAAGAAACGGTCAAAAACGACGATGGGAAGATCGTCGGGAATAAACGCGCCGATATCGGAATAAGTCAGCGCGATAATGCCGTCCACCTTGTTGTTCGCCGCCATATTCAGATAATCGATTTCCTTCTCCGGAATGCCGTCCGCGCAGCAAAGGAGGAGCCGCAGCCCTCTTTTATATAATGCGGATTCGATATAGTCCGTAAAGGCGGCAAAAAAAGGATTGATGGTATCGGGAATGATCAGGGCGATGATGTTGCTCTTCTGGATTTTTAAGCCCCTGGCATAAGTATTCACTTCATAGTTCAGTAATTTGATCGCGTCTTCCACTTTACGCCTGTTTTTGTCGGATACGGGAATCCCGTTGATCACTTTGGAAACGGTGCCCAGGGCGACCCCGGCTTCCCGGGCTACGTCCTTCATGGTGGCTTTCTTGCCGGTCATATTGCTTCCTTCCTTTCTGGAGGTATTCATACTTAATTTATACCACATAAAAGAAAACGTTTCAATTGGTGAAAATTAATAAATGAAACGTTTCAAAATTGTAAGTTTGTAACGAATTGCATGTCATCATCGAAAATTAGATTGATTTTATCCGGATAAGGTGCTATTATGATCTCAACATAAATGAAACGTTTCACAAAAACAGGGAGGAAACCAATGGGAAAGGAAAGAAAGAGCAGTGCGGCAGTAATGTCGAAAGAAGGCCTTGGCAGACGGATCCTGAAACACTGGGAATTTTATCTGTTGCTTCTGCCGGGCATCCTCTTAACAATTATCTTTAAGTATATTCCGATTTACGGCGTGCAGATCGCTTTTCGGGATTACAATGCGATGGATGGTTTTTTCGGAAGTCCCTGGGTGGGACTGAAATGGTTTCAGCGCTTTTTCGGCAGTTATAACAGCGTCCGTATGATCCGCAATACGGTCTTGTTAAGCCTCTACAGCATTTTGTGGACGTTTCCGATTCCGATCATCCTGGCGCTTTTAATCAACCAGATAAAGAACAAAAAATTTCAGAGGGTATCTCAGACCATCCTGTATGCGCCTCACTTTATTTCCGTCATGATCCTGTGCGGTATGCTGCGGATATTCCTTTCGCCTTACGGCGGTCTGGTGAACGTGATTGCGCAGGCGCTGGGAGCCACGGAGCCGATCAGCTTTATCGATTCCGCTTCCGCGTTCCGGACAATCTATATCGCTTCGAGTATCTGGCAGGATGCGGGCTGGGGAACGATCATCTACATAGCGACGCTTTCCAGCGTGGACGCCACGCTGCATGAAGCGGCAAAGGTGGATGGAGCGAATACCCTGCAGAGAATTTTCCATATCGATATACCGGAACTGATACCCGTCATCGTCATACAGTTGATTATGTCCTTCGGCAACCTGATGAACGTAGGATTTGAAAAGGCGTTTCTGCTGCAGACGAGCCTGAACAAGGAGACGTCGGAAATCATCGCAACGTATGTATATGAACAGGGTATGCTCAAAGCCATGTACAGTTTTTCCACGGCGGTCGGTTTGTTTAATACTGTGGTGAATATCATCCTGCTTCTGGTGGTAAACAAGGTATGTAAAAAACTTTCCAATGTGAGTTTCATATAGAAAGGGGGAAAGAATGAAATGATGAAAACGCAGAAAAAGAGAAAAACCGGGAAGCTGTCTTCCGATAAGCTGTTTGATATCTGCAACTGTGTGTTTCTGCTTTTGCTGGTCCTGATCGTGGCATATCCGCTTTACTATGTGCTGATCGCTTCTATCTCAGATCCTTATGAAGTGTATGCGGGAAAGACATTCTTGCTCCCCTCTAAAATAACGCTGGAAGGCTATGCGAGAGTGTTTAAGGAAAAATCGATTGCGCTCGGGTATTTAAACAGCATTTACTATACGGTTCTGGGAACGCTGGTTTCCGTAGCGCTGATTATCACCACAGGATACTGTGTATCCAAAAAGACGCTGCCGTTTCGGAAAACGATTATGATTTTTTATGTCATTACCATGTATTTCGGCGGCGGACTGATACCGACCTATCTGGTTGTCGCCAAAACGGGGCTGTTAAACAGCGTGTGGTCGCTGATTCTTCCCGGCGGCGTGGCGGTTTACAATGTGATCGTAGCCAGAACCTATTTTGAAAGCAGCATTCCGGAGGAACTTTATGAAGCGGCCGCCATTGACGGCAGCAGCAATCTGGGAACATTTTTTAAGATAGCTCTTCCGCTGGCAAAGCCGATCCTGGCGGTCATGGTCATCTTTACGATGGTGGCATACTGGAACGACTGGTTTACCGCCCTGATCTATATGAGCGAAAAGAATAAATATCCCCTGCAGTTGGCGCTTCGGCAGATCCTGATTCAGAGTCAGGCCACGGCGACGATGATGGGCAATATGGACGGCGGCTATGCGGAGGCAAATAAGATAACGGAACTGATTAAATTCGCTTCCATCGTGGTCGGCGCAGTGCCGATGCTGATCGCATATCCGTTTGTACAGAAATATTTTGAAAAAGGTTTCATGGCCGGTGCAGTAAAGGGCTGACGGCTTTGGCAATAGAAGAAATGGAGGGTAAAAATGAAGAAAAACATGAAAAAAATCACAGCAATGGGACTTACCGCGGCGATGCTTCTTTCTCTGACGGCATGCGGAGGCTCAAATGGGGAAACGGCTTCTGCGGATGCGGAGCAGACCAGTTTTAAGATTTTTGCGGGAATCAGCGCCCTGTCGCCGGATAACAGCGAAAAGCCGCTGGTAAAGCAACTCAATGAAGCGATGGGCGTTACGATTGAGTGGAACTGTGTGTCGGGCGATACGCTGACAGAAAAGAAGAACCTGATTTTAAATGCCGGAAATGATCTTCCCGATGCGCTGATGGCGGCGAGCATGACAGACAGCGAACTGATCACCGGAGGAGAGAGCGGTCTTTTGATCCCGCTGGAAGATTATATTAATGAAGAAACGATGCCGAACCTGATGAAAATTGTGGAGAAGCGGCCGGAAATGCTGGCTAGCTGCACAATGCCTGACGGACATATTTACGGACTTCCCGGCATTTCCGAAATGGGCTTTGAGTATGAGGACGGCAACACTTATTATATCGGCGCTATCCCGCAGTTTACCGCAATCAATACGGACTGGCTGGAAGCGGTGAATATGGAAATGCCCACTACAGTGGATGAACTGCACGATGTGCTCAAAGCGTTTAAAGACAATGACGTAAACGGTAACGGCGATCCGACGGATGAAATTCCCATGTCCTTCATTTTCCCGGAAAAGAACGGCGCATGGTGTGCGGGTATGAGCACCTTCTTCGCTCCTTTTGGCTGCACGGATTATCAGATGGATCACAGAGCCATCGAGAACGGCGAGGTATATTACCAAGCGGCGTCCGAAGAATATAAGAACGCGATCGCTTATTATCATGACTGGTTTGAAGAAGGTCTCATTGATATTGAGGTATTCTCCCAGGATTCCAGCCAGTACATCGCAAAAGGAAACGGCGAAGATGCCCGTCTCGGCGTATTTGTATGGTGGGAGATTCCGGAAGTTGTCGGCGCTGAACGCGCGGAAAGCTATGAGTATCTGCCGATTCTGGACGGCCCCGACGGCACGCATCATGTGAACTTAAACGAAATGGGAACAACAGGACATGACACCTTCTCTGTGACGAAGGCATGCAAAAATCCGGAACTTCTGTTAAAGTGGGTGGACCAGAGATATGATCCCATCATCAGCATGCAGTGTATTTACGGCCCTATCGGCACTTATTGGGCGGAAGAACCCGATGAAAACGGCTGCTATTCCATGAGAGAACTGGAAGCCAACGAAACTGCAGGCGAACTCAAATCCAAGAGCGAGTGGCTTGGACCTTCTGAGCAGTTGGCAGACGATTACGGCACATACTACTATCTGGAGGACAGAGCCCAGGAAAGACTGGATGATCTGAACAATTTCTGGTTTGAGTATGTGGACAGCACGGAATATTATCCGTCCGTGGTTTATACGGCGGAGGAGATTGAGGTCATCAACGACAAACTCAGCGATATCAAGGCGATGACGGAGGAGAAGACTGCGCACTGGCTCACAGAAGGCGGCATCGAGGACGAATGGGAGCAGTATCTGGCGGATCTGGACAGCATGGGTCTTCAGGATGTGATCGGCGCATGGCAGGCGGCTTATGACCGTTATCAGGAAGCGCTTGCGGACTAAAGGAATCCGCAATCTGACGGGGCGCCGGTGCAAAGGAATGCTTGCTGGCACGCATGAATGAGTAGATAGAAAAGGGGCAGACAAAACGCGAACAGGTGTCTGCCCCTTTTTCCCCAAATGGTTTCGGAAGGCGAAGAATAAGGATCAGGAAGTATGGATGAAAAGGGCTGGAAAAGAAGGATTCAGGAAAGCGTAGAGGCTTATAAAGAGATATTTGACTGTTATGAGACGGAGATTCCGGAAGAAGGGCTTCTGGCAGGATTTCACCGTCCGGTATTGCGGAGCCGGGTGAAGAGCGAGACGATCCGGAGACTGTATGAATCCGACAATATGCATTATCCGATGGGAGACGCATTTTTGAAGTATGGCATCGGGGGGATTCTGGAACGGACGCGGGAGAGACAGCCGCAGGATACGGAGGAAACCGCGGCTTATCGCCGGGGCGTTTATGAAATTTATAAAGAAGTACAGGCGTTTATTGTGCGGCATGCAAAAAAGGCGGAAGAACTGGCGAAAGAGACGGAGGATAAAAAAGAGAGAATGCGTCTGGAGCGGATCGCCAAAAGCTGCGGACGGCTCGCCGCCGATGCGCCGAAAAGCTTTTTGGAGGCGCTGCAGCTTTTCTGGTTTTTCTATCTTTTAAGAAGTCCCTTTGGGGGCGGCTGTATCGGCAGGCTGGATCAGAAGCTGTATCCCTGGTGCCGGATGGATCTGGAAAAAGGCGGCTGGGATGAAGAAGAGGCGCTGGAAGGGATCATGCAGTTCTACCGGAATCTGAACCGGATGAATACGGGGGATACGCTGCGCAACCTCATGCTGTCCGGCCGGAATGCGGCGGGAGAAGATGAAACCAATGAACTGACCTATCTGTTTTTAGAAGCTTATGAGCGGACGCAGGATGCGGAACCGCATGTAAACGTCCGCATTCATGAAAAAACGCCGAAACGTCTCAAAGAAATGTGCATCCGGATGCTGGCGCAGGGAAAAGGCCAGCCGACGTTATATTTTGACCGCAATCTGATCCCCGCCATGGAACGGGCGGGCATCCCGCGGGAGGCTGCCTGCGGCTATGCCAACGACGGGTGTACGGAAACGGTTTATGACGGAAGAGGAAGCATCGATTTCTGGCAGCATGAGATGGTCAAGACGGTGGAACTGACGGTGTTTAACGGAAAGGAAAATCCTTTTATCTACCCGGTGAAAATGAAAAAGAGCAGGCGGGAGGCGGAGGAGTTTGAGCCTCATACGGGACTGGCGCTGGGCTTTTGTTCCGGAGAACTTTCCCAAATGTATTGCTTTTCCGATTTTCTGGACGCTTTTTTTGCCCAGCTTGCGTTTCAGATCACACACTGGATAACAATCATTGATCAGAAAATCGAGGCGGACGAGACAGATACGCTGACCTCCCCGCTGATTGGCGGCACGCTGGAAAAGTGCGTGAAAACAGGGCGGGATCCTTTGCGGGGCGGCGGCTTTGATGTGGATAATTACCAGCTTTTGTCGGGAACCGTCACCACTGCGGCGGATTGTCTGCGGGCGGTGGAATACGGCGTTTTTGAAAAGCATTACTGCACGCTTACGCAGCTTAGGGACGCGATGGCTGCAGATTTTGAAGGCTATGAGCCGCTGCGGCGCAGGCTGCTTTTGGCGCCCAAGTACGGAAACGGAGACGCGCGCACGGACGAACTGGCCGCGATGATTGCCGAAAGGTTTCTGCAGCAGGTAAACGCATACCGCAGCAGGAGCGGCAAGAGGATCCGGCCGGGACTGTACAATATTGATTTTAAGATTTTTGCCAATCTGACCGGGGCCACGCCGGACGGAAGAAAATTCCGGGATGCCATCGGGGAACATTGTTCGCCCACGCCGGGCGCGGCAAAGCGCGGTCCGACGGCGGTCATCGAATCGGCTTCCCGTCTTCCGATGCAGGAAGGCTACGCCTCTTCGGTGCTGCAGTCCACCCTTGACGGCAGCAGCTTCGTGATGGGGGCGCAGCGGGAAACCATTATTGCCGGGCTCTGGGAAGGGGCGGAAAAGGCGCGTATTCCGGTCTGGAATCTGACCATGTACAGCCGGGAAGAACTGCTGGACGCGCAGAAAAATCCCGGGAATCATCAGGATCTGATCGTCCGGGTATGGGGATTTAACGCCCGGTTCGTGGAACTGGACGAGGAATTGCAGAATCATATTATCAACAGGATCAGTTAAATGCGGGAGGCTGAAATGAAAAAAGCGGTCATTATGGACATACAGCGTTATTCCATCCATGACGGCCCGGGAATCCGGACCACCGTATTTTTCAAGGGCTGCAATATGGCCTGCCGGTGGTGCCACAATCCGGAATCGCAGCGGGCAGAGCCGGAAATGCTGTTTTACAAAGAACGCTGCATCGGCTGTATGGCATGTCTTCCCGTTTGCGAAAGAGGAGCGCATAGCATGGCGGGAAAAATTCATCAGGTGGACCTGTCCCGCTGCCGCGACTGTAAAAAAAAGCAGGAGTGCAGCGACGCTTGTCCGGCGCAGGCCTTGTGCTTATGCGGAAGGGAAATGGACGCGCAGCAGGTATGGAAGGAAGTTCTGGCGGACAGAAATTTTTACGGAAAAGAGGGCGGCGTGACCTGCTCCGGCGGAGAGGCTCTGTTGCAGGATGAATTTCTGAGAGAATTTTTACCCCTGTGCAAGGAGGAAGGAATTTCCACCTGCCTGGATACCGCGCTGCATGTGGATTGGGAGCGGATCGAAAAGCTGCTGGAATGGACGGACCTGTTTTTGGTGGATCTCAAGTTTATGAACCGGGAAAATCATATTCGCTATACCGGCGTGGACAACGAAAAAACGATCCAAAATTTGTACCGGCTGGCAGAACATAATAAGCCGGTGATTCTCCGGATGCCGTTGCTTGCGCGGCTGCATGAGACGGAAGAAGAAGTCCGGGCGAGAAGGGAACTGTTAAAGCGGCTTCCCAATGTGGTGCGGACAGACTGCTTTGCCGTGAGCAATCACGGGGCCTCAAAATATGAAGCGCTGCAAAGAGACTTTCTTCCCTTTACGGGCATTTCGGATACACAGGCATATAAGGAGCGTTGTTATGATACAGATCACATTTGAGAAGGATGAGAAAAATCGGGCGGTTTTGAGAAGTACGGAGGAAAAGACCGGGTTTGTGATAAATGAAGAATCGTTTGAAAACAGGAGTTGGCGGTTTATGGAGGACGCTCTTTTGTTTGACGGTTATTCCATCTGGTTTTCGGAAGAAGCCGGGCGGTGGAAAACGCGGGAGGACTTTGCGGTCAGCCTCGTGATCGCGCCTCTTGGATATTCGGACCGGGGGGACGGACTGCTTTCCCTTTTCGACAGGGAAAAAAGAGAGGGATTTTACATTCTGTTAAAAAAGTTCGGAAAAGTAGAGGTGGGATTTGGCGACGGAAGGGAGCTCTTTTGCTTTGAATCCATCCGGGAAAATCTGAAGAAGGATTTCTGGAATATTCTGACGGTGGTATACCGGCAGGAGGCGGGCTGGTGCGACCTGTATATCAACGGCGCGCTTTCCAACCGGAAGCAGTTTAGGCGGCATACGCCGGTCAAATGGCCGGAAGGAAGCTGCTTTCTGGGGAAATTTGTGGATCGCACGGATTATCGGGAAAGCACGCCGGACCGCATCTATTACGGGCTGATGCAACGGGTGATGATAGAGGAGGAAAGTCCCTCTGCCGAAAGCATCCGAAAGCTGCACGCGCAGTATCCGTGCAGGCGGCTGAAGCAGGAGATACGGCCTGACCGGCGGGATTATGAAAACGACCGGCAGCGCCCGCAGTATCATCTGATTCCGCCGGGCAAATGGATGAACGAGCCACATGCGCCGTTTTATTATGAAGGCTGGTATCATATTTTCTATCAGGCCAATCCCCATGCGCCCGTCTGGAACAATATCCAGTGGGGACATATGGTAAGCAAAGACATGGTGCATTGGAGCGATATGCCTTTGGCGCTGGAAGTAGAGGAGCATGCGGACCCGGACGGCTGCTGGTCCGGCAGCGCCCTGGTGGACCAAAACGGCGTGCCTCACATTTTTTATACGGCGGGTAACAATGAGAAGTTTCCCAATCAGTCGGTGGCGGCGGCCAAGGCCGTGACGGACGCGGACAAGAAGCTGGAAAAATGGAAAAAGCAGAAGGATTTTTCCGTGGAGCAGAGCATCGGCTGGCTGGGAGAATTCCGAGATCCTTTCGTATGGGCGGAAGGGGACGGTTACTTCATGCTGGTGGGAACCGGGGATGAAAATAACGGGGGCGGAAACGCGGTTCTGTATTCCTCAAAGGATTTAAAAAGCTGGGAATGCCACGGCTTTTTCCTGGATTATGACTATGAAAAAAATCAGGAAGCAGGACATGTCTGGGAGTTGCCGGTGCTTTTACCGCTGCGGGACGAGAGCGGCGAAATAGCGTGTCATATTCTGCTTTTGTGCGCCTGCCAGATTGAGCGGGAAGTGGTGGAAACCTACGGATTTTTGGGACGCTGGGAGGCAAAAAGCAAAACCTTCCGGAAATTTAACGAGAAGGCCCTGCTTTTGGATCTGGGAAACGGAACCTTCACAGGTCCCAGCGGTTTTGTCACGCCGGATCACAGAAGCGTTGTGTTTACCATCGCCCAGGGCAAGAGAGAGGGATCGGAAGAATACCATGCGGGATGGGCGCATAACGGCGGCATTCCGGTGGAACTGTTTGTCCGGAATCAGGAATTGCGGTTTCGTCCCATCCGGGAGATATACGGACTTTTGAAAAAGAAGCGGATTCATCTGGAGGATGTGACGCTGGAGGAAGCGAATCAATATCTGGAACAGATTTCGGGAAACCGGATCTACATGAAGATCTGCGCCGACGCGGAAGAACTGGCTGTGGAAACGCAGTGCGGCAGGCAGGACAGAACCGTTTATTATGACAGAAGAAAATGTCGCCTGGGCGCTTTAGACGAAAGCGGAAGAGAAATCGGAAAATACCGGAGAGAAACGGACGGCGTGGATCTTGACGGCGAGGATATTTGTCTGGAATATTTTCTGGATCACTCCATGATAGAAGCTTATCTGAACGAGCGAAAGTCCGTGACGCTGCGAAATTACGGGCGGTGGGACGAACGGCGCATTCGTTTACAGGGAGAAGTGAAGAGAATCAGAAGCCTGGAAGTGTGGGAGATGGCTTCTGCATACCAAGAAGAGAGAGAGGACTAAAACGATGACCAGTCACATATTGCAAAAGGCGCGCGATTATGAAAAAGAATCCGAAAAAGGGATTGGAAAGGAACAGCGGCCCGAATTTCATCTGACAGCGCGCACGGGTTGGATGAACGATCCCAACGGTTTTTCCCGGTATGACGGAAAATACCATATGTTTTACCAATACCATCCCTATGACTGTAATTGGGGACCGATGCACTGGGGACACGCGGTCAGCGAAGACCTGCTGCATTGGGAGCATCTTCCGGCAGCGCTGGCGCCCGATGAAGCCTACGATAAAAACGGCTGCTTTTCCGGCAGCGCGATCACCCTTCCCGACGGCAGGCATCTGCTGATGTATACCGGGGTTTTGCAGGGAAAAACGCCGGAGGGCAAACCCTGCGACATCCAGACGCAATGCCTGGCGGCGGGCGACGGAACCGACTATGTAAAATATGAGAAAAATCCGGTGCTGGAGGGAAGCGATCTGCCGGAAGGCTGCAGTCATGTGGACTTCCGCGATCCGAAGCTGTGGCAGAAGGCGGACGGAAGTTATTGCTGTATCGTCGGCAACCGGCCGGCGGACGGAAGCGGGCAGATTCTGCTCTTTTCCAGTCCGGACGGCTTTTCCTGGAAGTTTAAAAAGGTGCTGATCGCCAATCAGAACCGTTTCGGAAAAATGTGGGAATGTCCGGACTTTTTTGAACTGGACGGAAAAGGGGTTCTGCTCACCAGCCCGCAGGATATGCTGGCGGAGGGAATGGAATACCGCAGCGGAAACGGAACGCTCTGCCTGATCGGAACGTATGACGAGGAGACGGATACTTTTATACCGCAGCAGGATCAGGCCATCGATTACGGCATTGATTTTTATGCCCCTCAGACCGTTCTTGCGCCGGACGGCCGCCGCATCATGATCGGCTGGATGCAGAACTGGGATACCTGCAGCTTCCGGGCGGAGAATCCGGCCTGGTTCGGACAGATGAGCCTTCCCAGGGAATTGTCTGTGAAGGAGGGGAGGCTGTGGCAGAAACCTGTCCGGGAATTAGAGGACATGAGACGCAACAGGGTAGAATACCGGGACGTCTTAATCTCCGGGACGCAGCGTCTGGACGGAATACAGGGAAGAAAGCTTGATATGGAACTGACTGTCCGTCCTGCGGACCAAGAAACGGACTGCACAAAATTTGAGGTGCGGTTTGCGCAGAAGGAACCGTATTATACTTCCCTGAGTTTTTACCCGGCTCAATCCCTTCTGGAATTTGACAGATCCTTTTCCGGTACGAGAAGGGCGGTTTTGAACCAGAGCCGTTGCCTTGCGGAGACGGAAGGCAGCGAACTGAAGCTGCGGATCATACTGGACCGTTTCAGCGCGGAAGTGTTTATCAACGACGGAAAGCAGGTGATGACGGCGACGATATATACGGATCAGGAGGCCGACGGAATCTCATTTTATGCCAACGGGAAGATAACCATGGATGTTGTGAAGTATGATCTTTAAGGCGGTATTGAAAAAAGCGTAACGCTTCAGGCAGGCGGAAGCGCCGCAGAAGGGCCGCGCGGCAGAATAAAAATAAGAAACAGCATTGTTCCATACAGAGGAATGGAACGATGCTGTTTTTGGTTCCGTGAAATGCTGTAAAATCATATATTTTCGTAAAAAAATCAGATTCAGCAAACCGGAAAAATATCCTAGAATGAAAGCGAAAGGAACGCGGCGCGCCTTTATTTGTGGGAGCGCAGATAGATATTCCGGTATTGGGAGGGCGTCATGCCGGTTTGCTTTTTGAAAAAGCTGCTGAAATAGAACTGGTTGGCAAAGCCCAGGGATTCCGCGATGGCGGAAAGGGGCAGATCGGTGTCCGTGAGCTGTTCGATGGCGAAATCCGTTTTTTTGCGGATGAGAAACTGCACGGGACTGATGCCGAGACGCTTCTGAAACAGCTTTGTGAAGTGGCTGGGGTGATAGCCGGCGATCTCCGCCATTTTCTGAACGGTGACAGCCTGATCTGGGTGGTTTTCCACAAAGGCGATTGCGCTGTTTAACGGCGTGTCGAGTTTGTTTTCGATCAGGGAAATGCTTTCCGGGGGACAGCATTCCATGTAGTAAACGAGCAGGTCGAAAACGGTTTGCTTGGTCAGAATGGAAGCGGTGATGGTATCGCCGTCGCAGGCGCGGATCATTTTTTGAAAGAGCGCGGCCGCCGTGTCAAAATCCTTCGCATCCACGCAGTAGGGCAGGCGGATGAAGGTAAAAAGATCCGTATTCTGGCAGGTTAATTCAAAGTGGCAGTAATATTTCCGGTAAGGATTGTCTGCCGCGGTGGAAAAGCGCTGGTTGGTTTTGGCGGGAAGCAGATACAGTTGTCCTTTGGAGGGATGAATCTTTGCCTCATTGATGCACATGGTTCCCTCGCCCTCCAGAATAAGGCCGATGCTGCTGTAGGGGGGAACGGAGCCGTCGCTTTTCCAGTTTTCATCGCATTGGAGCAGATGGGCGCGCTCAAGGTTGACGGTGATCTCCCGGAGCCGGTGCTGGATGATGGATGCAGAATCGTTCATGGTGGCCTCCTGGCGCAGTGAGTTGGGAGTCGGCATAAAGCCGGAACGCGGGACCCTGCCCGTCTGCGGCCAGGGCCCCGCGTTCCGGTTCTATGCTGGTAAAAGGAACCTTCTCAAACGCTTCGCTTATTGAGAAGTAGCGCATATCAACTCACCCCGGTGAGTTGTCAAAAGGAACCTTCTCAAACGCTTCGCTTATTGAGAAGTAGCGCGTAACAACTCACTCCGGTGAGTTGGTAAAAAGAACCTTCTCAAACGCTTTGCTTTTTGAGAAGTAGCGCGTAACAACTCACCTCAGTGAGTTGTTACGCTCAGACTGTAGACAATCGTCCTTTTTCGGATGGTTGTCTACTTTTTATTTAACCTGATCTTTCTAAATGGTATAATGAAACCATAAGGAAAGGCAGGTTTTTTGTTATGATGGGAAAAAAAGATAGTGTCGAGCGTACACAAATGGAAATAGCAAGTCTGGATGATCTTGTCCCTAAAAATCATTTGGTGCGTAAGCTTGATGAAGCCATCGATTTAAGTTTTATTTATGATGAAGTCAAGGAACTGTACAGCGATTGCGGCCGTGAAAGTATTGATCCGGTTGTCCTGATCAAGATTGCTATGATCCAATACATCTTCGGGATTCCCTCCATGAGAAAAACCATACGGGAAATCGAGGTAAACTTTGCTTATCGCTGGTATCTGGGCTATGGAATGTATGAAGAAATACCACATTTCTCTACTTTTGGGAAAAATTATACCCGACGCTTCAAAGATACTGACTTGTTTGAAAAAATCTTTACCAGAATCCTCGCAGAAGTTGCGGCGAATGGTTTTCTGGATACAGAAAGCCTTTTTATAGATGGAACCCATATAAAAGCCAGTGCCAATGCACATAAATACCGGAATGAAATCATCCAGAAAGAAACTCGGGTTTATGAAAAGGAACTACAGGAAGAAATTGAACGCGACAGGGCTGCCCATGGAAAAAAGCCGCTGAAGGAATCGCAGAAAGAACCGGAAGAAATATGCCGGAAGGTCAGTACAACAGACCCGGACAGTGGATGGTTTCATAAAGGGGAGCACAAACAGGTTTTTGCATATGCAGCGAATACCTGCTGTGATAAGAATAATTATATACTGGATTTCGAAGTGACAGCCGGGAACATACATGACAGTGTATCATTCTGGGAATTGTACAGACGTTTAAAAAGAGATTGGAAATACGGTGTGTATTATGTTATGGATGCCGGATATAAAATCCCGGCAATAACCCGGCAACTGATAAAAGACGGAAAGATCCCAGTAATGCCGTACAAAAGGCCGGTGACAAAGGAAGGTTTTTTTTAGAAAAGCGATTACATTTATGATGAATATTTCGACTGTTATTTATGCCCCAACAACCGAGTGCTGCGATACAGCACAACAAACCGGGAAGGATACCGGGAATACAAAAGTGATGGATTTATATGTAAAGACTGTCCATATAAGAAGCAGTGCACGGAAAGCCAGAACAGCGTGAAAGTAGTCACACGGCATGTGTGGGAACAGTATATGGAACAGACTGAAGAGACCCGGCACACACTGGGAATGAAGGAAAGGTATCAAAAACGCAAGGAAACAATAGAACGTATATTTGCAGACGCGAAAGAAAAGCATGGGATGAGGTATACCCAGTACAGGGGTTTGGCAAAAATCCGAATGGAGCTGAACCTCTTGTTTGGCTGTATGAATCTAAAGAAAATGGCGATCTGGAAATGGCGGATCAAATGGAGCGGGAAGTATCGCTCTTTTATTTTTCAAAAGGGACAATTAGATTTTAAAAAGATAATAAAGGACGAAAAACGGTTCGGGGAATGGCTTTCTCCGAACCGTTTTGTCTACAGTCTGACGGCATTCCTTCATAGAATGCCGTTTTTTTGAAAATATCTGGTTTGATATCGTCAGGTCTGTGCTTTTAGAAATCCACCTCTGTGTCATAGTAGCAGCACTTGAGCAGTTTTTCCATCTCCTCCTGATCGGGCTGGCGGGGATTGGAACCGGTGCAGGCGTCGAGAATCGCGTTTGCAGCGATTTCGGGAAGTCTTTCTAAGAACACTTCTTCCGGTACGAAGCCCTGTTCTGCAGGATAGCTGTCAGGACCGTAGTTTTTGATGCAGTGCGGGATGTTCAGATCATCGTTCATCTTGCGAAGGTATGTAATGAGCAGTTCCACCTTCTCATCCAGGCTGTCGCCGCCCAGGTTCATGAAATCTGCGATTTCGCCATAGCGTTTCTTCGCGGACTCATCCTTTGCGTTATAGGCGATAACCTTCGGAAGATACATCGCGTTCGCCGCGCCGTGGATGATGTGCGCGCCGTAATCGGCAAAAGCTGCGCCTGTCTTATGCGCCATGGAATGCACGATGCCCAACAGGGCGTTGGAGAAAGCCATGCCGGCCAGACACTGCGCGTTGTGCATTGCGTCTCTCTTTTCCATATCGCCGTTGTAGGAGTCCACCAGATCGTGCTGGATCATCTTGATTGCGTGGAGCGCCAGCGGATCGGTGAAGTCGCAGTTTGCGGTGGAAACATATGCTTCGACGGCATGAGTCATCGCATCCATTCCGGTGTGAGCAACCAGCTTCTTGGGCATGGTCTCGGCCAGTTCAGGGTCCACGATGGCAACGTCCGGCGTGATTTCAAAATCTGCGATCGGATATTTGATGCCTTTTTGATAATCGGTGATGATGGAAAACGCCGTCACTTCGGTAGCGGTGCCGGAGGTGGAGGAAATTGCGCAGAACTGCGCTTTCTTTCTCAGCTTCGGAATGCCGAATACCTTGCACATCTCTTCAAAAGTGATATCCGGATATTCATATTTGATCCACATCGCTTTCGCAGCGTCGATCGGGGAGCCGCCGCCCATGGCCACGATCCAGTCGGGCTCAAATTCTGCCATCGCCTGCGCGCCTCTCATTACGGTTTCAACGGACGGATCGGGTTCGATGCCTTCAAATAACTGCACTTCCATGCCGGCTTCTTCCAGATACTGTTTCGCTCTGTCCAAAAAGCCGAAGCGCTTCATGGAACCGCCGCCCACGCAGATAATCGCTTTTTTCCCCTCAAAGTCTTTCAATGCCTCCAGAGCGCCCTTGCCGTGATACAGGTCTCTGGGTAAGGTAAATCTTGCCATTTTTTGTGCCTCCGTTCCGTCCGGTTCCTGCCGGACTGCATGATAACTGATGATTTGGAATTGCGCAATTTGCCAAAAAGACGATAAATTGCATGGACATATTATACCATACTATTCTGCTTTCGGGAATACTTTTTATGCACATGGACAAAAATCCGGTTACAGATAAAATCTATCATTTTTCCGGCAAGGGCTTTTTTTGACGCCCGGCATGGTTTAAAATGAAAAAAAGGGAAACGGAGGGAAAGCGTATGAAGTACAATGGGATCTATATTCGGGACAATTTTTCCGATCAGGGGACAATTCCGTCGGGCGGGGCGTCGCCCACCTATTCGCCGGATGTCATCTGTTATCAGAATAGACTGTTAAGTCCGATCGACGCGAAGGTGTCCTATGACAGGAAGCCGTCCATCAATATGCCTTTTCTGCACGGAAGCACCAATAATATCTACATCAGAGGGAAAAACATCGCCGATACGGCGCTGAAGGGAAAAGCGAAAGCCTTTTGCGCGCCGTATAATGTGCTGTATATGCCTCCGCGCTGGCAGCCTCTTTCGACAATTGCGGGAGACAGGGAAGTTCAACTGGTTGCGCCTGTAACAGGGACAAACGGATTTACAGAGAATATTCCGTCCGGTGAGATTGCAGTGGTGGCGGAACCTTTTGAACTTGACTATCTGGAGAACCCCAAAATGCATACCTGTATCATGGGGCTTTTGACCAATAATGACGGCGAAAGCTATATCGATTTGCCTCAGTCTTTCAGCGGAGACGCGCAACTCTGGGAGTTTTTGCGGCAAAATCCCCAGATCGCCTACAATAATATCAAAGTGGAGGAACTGAGCGGACGCATCAGCAGTCATACGATTGAGTTCGGAAATCATGATGCCGATTCCAGGAAATTCATTCTTTCTATTCATGTGGAAGAAGGTGCGGAAACGCTGGATAACACGAAAGTGCTGGTCCAGTCGCCGAATGCGGCGGCGCCGTTTACCTATGAATTCTTCATGAAGGGCAGCGAGGAATACTATTCCATTCCGTATGTGCTGGGCGGAAAATACAGCGGGCATTTCAATCTGGCCTTTACCATGCCGGATTATACGAAGGTCCATGCGGCCATTCATGTGAGCAATCTGGCGGTGAATATCGTCACGGAGGATATGATTCCGGATGTGTCGCTGGCTTATCAGGATGCGCCGCAGCTTGCGGAAACGGCGACCAGTCTGGGGGACTGCTATATCTATCTCGGCATGGAAAACGACGGAAATTCAAAGGACTGCGTAAGCGCTTCCGGGCGCAATACCTGTGAACTTCCGATTCTGCGGCCGCTGTTTTCTATCGGATAAGGAGGGGAATATGTCTGAATATATGTATCAGTCCTTATCCCTTTCCTGTACGGACAAAAATTCGTTTGATCTCCCGTGTCCTGACGCCGGACTGTTTCGGTTTTCGGGAGAGTTCACGATCGAGTTATGGATAAAGGCGCCGGTCTTTCAGACGGAAAAAATGCTGCTGTCCCAGAAAAACAATTTTTCCCTGAGACTGTCCGATAAAAAGATTATATTTTCTACGGCCGGCGGAAGCGAGATCATTGCGGATCAGGCGGAACTGTATGAGAATACATGGCACAGCATCGTTGTGATCGTGTATGAAAAAGATATCAGGATTCTTGTGGACAATGCGCTGTGCACGGAAGCGCTGCTTCCGGATAACGGCGAAAGTGCGGAGCCGGTCACCGTGGGCGGCGGCTTTTTCGGAAATCTCCGGTGGGTGAGAGTCTATCATAATGCGATGATGGCATCGGAAGTGCCGGAATACATCTACAATCCGGCCGTGACGGAGAATATGTCGCTTTACTGTGATTTTACATCCAATCCTCCCAAGGAAAGAATAACGGGCGATACAATTTCTCTTACAGAAGGCGCGCAGATCGTAAGGTCCATGCCCTCAGCCGGTTTCGACGAGGGAAAATATTTTATCAGCCGGGAGGGCGGAGCGGTAAATCCAGCGGGGCGGGATCTGGAGGAATACAGTGTGCAGGTATGGTGTATGCCCAAAGCCCCGGGCGAAGGCGCATACTATACCGTTTTTTCAAACAGCGGGGAAAATGCGGACGCAGGCATGGAAATCGCGCTGTTGAAAAATGACGCAGAGGAAACTTATAAAGTGTCTGTGGTCCATAAGAATTTCGATTGTTCAGACGATATCCTGCTGTCCGTTTCCGATGTGGAAAAGGATCACTGGTGCAATCTTGCCGTGACCTTTGACGGCAGCGCGCTTACCCTTTATATAGATGGGAAACCCGATTCCGGGGCAGAAGGCCTGGAAAAAAAGAGAGGCATGCTGACAAGAAACAGTCTCACGATCGGAGCGCGGTTTAACCGGGGCATGGAGGCGGATTGTTTTCATGGCTATATTGCAAGAGTGGATGTGTGGGAAAAATGCTTAAGCGAAAGCGAAGTGTCAGCATATATGGATACCGTACCGGATTGTGAGGACGAAGGGATAGCCGCTGTCTGGCGTTTCTTTGATTCCGTCCGCGCCAATATGATTACGGGCAGGCCTCTTCTGGGAGTGGGGGATATTGTCTGCAGTTCTTATGAAGCGCCGGTTTTTGGCGTTTGCAGGGAACTTCATGTGCCGTATGGTTCTGTCAGCGATGAAGCGGAACCGCTGACCGCTGCCCAATTGGAGGCCTGCAGGAGAGAATCGGGAATCCTGTCGGAGGACGCCGCGTCCATGCTGACGAGCGTCTGGGAAAAGGAAAACGCGATTTATATTGTTATTCATACGCGTGAAGCATCGTTTACGGTAACCATGCTGGATAAAAATGCGGGCGAATGGGATGAACTCACCATATGGACGATCGAACTGGTGGTTCTGATTTTAAATGCGGTCGCTATGTATATGTTCTGCAGAAATATTACCTATACAAAGACGCTGGGCGGAAAAATCTATACAAGGCTGATTGAGAACGGCGGACAGTTCATGAATGCCGTCGGCGGACTGGACAGCGCCGCTTCGGCGAAAACGGTCGCAGGGTCGATAACTTCCATGCTGTCCGCGATGGTTTCTACGGGATCTTTGTGGGAGTTTCTGGCGGATGGGCAGGTGCTTTCTTTCTGGAGCCTGACGGCAGGTCTTGCATTCCTGGCGTTGAAAATGCTCAATCCGCCTGCGAGTTTTGCAGCTGCGATGGCCATGCTTGCGGCTGCAACCCTGGCGCATCTTGCCAAGCTTCCGCGTTTGTTATGCAGAATACAGGTAAATGAGATTTATTTTATTCATAATCAGTTGGGATCGATCGGCGGGATTAATATCAAAAAGAACAGAACGCAGAACTGGTTTACCCCTGAATGGGTGGCAGGAAGAAAAGTTAAGGCGCCTGTGGCCTACCGGATTTCCCGGTTCAATGGGGATCCGTTGAAGATTAAGGTGAATTTCACCAGGTCGAATCCGCGGCGCTACGATACGGTAAAGATCAGAGGCGTGGCGTATGGCGCGGATAACGATTTCCTGGGGAATACCTCGGAGGAAGTTGTGACGTTTCCACCGGGGAGGACGAAAAGCAACGATGCATTTTTCACGCTGGCAGAACACCGGATTGGCGTGGACGGGATACAGAAAAAGGAAGTGAACTGGGTATGGGAATATACCGATGCCGAACAGGGCGGCTGGGTGCAGGGCACGGTTACCCGCCATACGGTTTATGCCATTCTTTCTGACGTGCATACGCCATGGGGAAGGGGAACGACCGTAAGCCCGGAAGTGGATCTGCCGTGGACAGACGTATATGACTGGACGATCAGCTCTGTGGCTGGGGCAACTGCGCCGGAGGAAGCAGCAAAAAGGCTTGCCGCGGCAATGTTTCAGGACAGACGGTATCTTTATAACAGGGATGATTATATTTATACGATGCGGGAGGCAGGCTTCCAGGCGCTGGCTCTTCAGGTACTGATGGATGATTATTTTTCGGAAAATCACGGCCGGGTGAGAGTGGAATGTCTGGATTGTGCGGCGCTGCTCGTGGCGCAGGCGAACATATACGGTTGTGACCTGCGGATGCTTTGCTTTACACCGAAGGATCACCGGCAGATGATGCTGCGGCCGTTATGGGCGATCGGTGAAACGTCCGAAAGGCCGCAGGGAGGCAGCTTTGATTATCACTGTGCAGCTACGGACAGCCGTGACGTAAGCGACCTTACGAAAGTGAGGGTATATGATTCCTGTATCAGCTATTATTCCACTTTAACCGGCGATCTTGTCATGGCGGACGGGACTGCATGCGCTCAGTCCGCCGTTCTTCCGGACGACGGCTATCCGGCAATCACGCAGGAGACATACGTGGCAGGGTGGCTGATCAATGACAACACAGGAATCGGCAATGCGGTTGTTGCAACTGAGAGAATCTATATCAGTGCGGGCGGCCCGGAGAGGGGCGGTAATGCAAGCGCCGGAGAGCGGCCGCTTGGATAATCTGACGGAAAGGAAGCAGCAGATGGGAGATTATATGGCCGGCTGGAGTCAGGCCGCAGAGATGGTAAGGGAAAACGGCTGTACAATTTATCAGTTTAAAAATGAATCGGGAGAGGGCAGCATCACCATGTACGAGGTTTTTCCCGGGGTGACGCTTTCCTATAACGATTTTCACATGCAGTATTTTGAGTCGGAATTTGTGCCGGCACGGGAGGTTTTCTGCATCGATCATTGCCGGGAGGGGCGGCTGGAGTATGAGGCGGGAAATAACGCCTATTCCTATGTGGAGGCAGGGGATCTGAAGCTGGACCGCAGGCTGACCCACAGGGGACATTTTTCCATGCCCCTTTCCCATTATCACGGCGCAATGGTGGCTTTTGACATGCAGACCGCGACGCAGGCCCTGCCGGAGCAGATACGGGATTTTCCGGTGGACCTGCGCAGACTGCAGCAGAAGTATTGCGCGGATTCCTTCCCGATGGTGCTGCACGGCCTGGAGTCCATCGAGCATATTTTCGGAGAACTTTATGCGGTTCCGGAGAAAATCCGGCGTCCGTATTTCAAGATTAAAATTCTGGAACTGCTCTTGTATCTGGAAGCCCTGGAGATTCCCAAAGAAGCTGAGGAACGGCCTTATTTTTATAAGACGCAGGTGGAAAAAATCAAGGCATTGCAGGAGTTTCTGGCGCAGCATATGGAGCAGAACTTTACGCAGGAGGAACTGTCTGCGCGGTTTGATATTCCGATGACCACGATGAAGCGGTGCTTCAAATCGGTGTTCGGCAGTTCCATCGGCGCCTGGCTGCTTTCGTACCGCATGAACCAGGCGGCGGTTTTTTTGCGCACCCAAAAGGATGTCAGCGTGGCGGAAATTGCGGGCAGAACAGGGTATGACAGCCCCAGCAGGTTTGCCGGAGCTTTTAAAAAGGTGATGGGAATGACGCCCGGAGAGTACCGCAGGGCGATCCGGTAGATTGTATGGATTTTGTGAATCCCATCGGATATGGATAAGCGTATGCTTTTCTGTATCCGGTGGGTATTTTTTTGTCCGGATTGAATTGAAATTTTTGCCCAATCAGGCTGGATTGGTCCAAACGGAGCGGAACAAAACAGGAAAAACTGCTAGGATATGGATGGCGCGAAATGGCGCTGTGAGAGAATAAGGGAAAGGAGTGTTTGTTTTGGAAAAGAAAGAGAAAGGCTGGTTTTCCTGTTTGTTAAGCTATACAGAAGGCAGCAGGGGGAAGCTGGCGGGATCTGTGGCGCTGTCCGTCATCAGCGTTGTCTCCGGACTTGCGCCGTATTACTGTGTTTATAAGCTGATAGAAAGCTTTCTGGAGGGGCGGCTGAGCGGCTGCGGTGATCTGGTGCTGGTGCGGCTGGGCTTTGTTTGCATATGCGGTGAAAGTGGTTTGCTTCGGCTTATCCACCGGGCTGTCCCACTATGCGGCCTATCATATTCTGGAACAGCTTAGATTGCGGGTGGCGGACCGGTTTTTGCATGCGCCGCTGGGGGAGGTGAACGCTCATTCCATCGGGGAGATCAAAAACATCATGGTGGATAAAATCGAGGATATCGAGCCGCCGCTGGCCCATATGATACCGGAAGGTTCGGGACATATTATGCTTCCGCTGGCAAGTATCGTGGCGCTGGCGCTGGTCGATTGGCGCATCGCGCTGGCGTCTTTGGTGACGGTTCCCTTTTCCGCGGTCTGCATGGCGCTGACCTTTTGGATCAGCGGCAAAAATTTTGACAAATACAATGCGTCCAACGCTTACATGAACAGCGCGATCGTGGAATATATAGAAGGAATCGAGGTAATCAAGGCGTTTGGGCGAAGCGGCGTTTCCTATGAAAAATATGCGGACGCCATTCATTCTTATAAAACCTTTGTGGTAAAATGGATGACCTCCACCTGGGTGACCATGAAACTGGCTTTCGCCCTGTTTCCGTCAACCCTTCTGGGAACGCTTCCGGTCTGTCTGGCGCTTGGCGCCTCGGGAGCGGTCACCGTAGCGCAGGCGGCGCTGGGCGTCATGCTTTCCATGTCCATGGTCACCTCTCTTGCGAAGCTGGAGGTGTTCTTAAACAGCATAAAAAGCGTGCAGCTTACGGTGGAGGAATTGCAGCAATATCTGGAAATGCCTTCTCTGCCGGAACCGGAAAGGCAGGCGGAGGTGAAAGGATATGATGTGGAACTTTCAGATGTGAGATTTTCCTATTCCGGGGAGAAGAAGGATGAAGTGCTGCATGGGATCGATCTGAAGCTTCCCCAGGGGAGTTTTGCCGCGCTGGTAGGACCTTCCGGCGGCGGAAAATCCACGGTAGCGAAGCTGATCGCCCGATTCTGGGACGTGTCGGACGGGGAAATCAGAATCGGCGGCGTCAATATAAAGGATATGCCTTTGTCCCAGCTTTCGGACATGGTCAGCTTCGTGACCCAGGACAATTTCTTGTTCGGCTGTTCGCTGATGGAAAATATCAGGCTGGGAAATCCGAAGGCCAGCGATGAAGAGGTATATAAAGCGGCAAAGGCGGCCTGCTGCGAGGAATTTATCGAAAAGCTGCCTTGGGGATATCAGACTCCGGCAGGGGAGGCGGGAAAGCGTCTTTCCGGAGGAGAAAAACAGCGAATCGCAATCGCCCGCATGATCCTGAAAAACGCGCCGGTCGTGATTCTGGACGAGGCGACGGCTTTTACGGATCCGGAGAATGAGGAAAAAATACAACGCAGCATTGCCGCTTTGACGAAAGGAAAAACGCTGCTGGTGATCGCCCACCGCCTGTCCACGATCCGGCAGGCTCATATCGGCGCAAAGGATTGGGCTGTTTTGGCGTCAGGAAAGGAGGAGGAGGCTCATGTTTAAGACGGTTCGGCGCATCATAAGCTGGTGCGGGGATTTTAAGGGAAAGCTGTATACCGGTTTTGTGTTTTCCTTTTTTTCCACCTGGTTTGCGGCTATGCCCGTGATGGTGGCAGCCTATACCATAGGGATGTTGATGGAGGATGCAAGGGGCAACGAGGTCTTTGATCCGAAGTGGATCGGTTTGAGTCTGGGAATCATTGCGATTTTTGTGTTTCTGCGGTTTTTATTTGATTATATGCGGGCGAAGTTTCAGGAAACCATCAGCTATGAACTGGCGGCGAGAGACCGTCTTGCGGTGGGCGACGCGCTCAAACGGGTTTCGCTGGGCTATTTTCAGCAGGTGAATACGGGAAATATTTTAAACAGCGTCACGACGGGACTGAATACCCTGGAAACGATGGGGATGCGCATGATCGATAACTTTGTGGGCGGCTATTTGAACTTTCTTTGCATTTTTCTGTGTCTGCTGTTTTTTGCCCCCGGCGTTTCTCTGATCGCGCTGGCGGGAGGCGGGCTGTCCTTTTTATTTCTTTTGCTCGTATCAAAACACAGCGCGCAGAATGCACCGAGAGCGGCGAAGGCGGGGCAGGATCTGGCGGGCGCAACTCTGGAGTATGCGAGAGGGCTTCCCGTGGTAAAATCCTTCGGACAGGGAGGCGCGTCCATGGCGGCGATGTCCAAAGCCTGCCGGGAAAGCCGTGATATCTGCCTGAAAATCGAGTGGGGCTATACGCCTGCGAACTGTATGCACCTGCTGGCTCTCAAAACGGCGTCGGTGGCGCTGGCCGGAGCATCCTGTTATCTGGGACTTACCGGCAGGATGAGCCTGCCCTTTATGCTCCTGTTCTGCTTCTTTTCCTTCAGCATTTTCGCGGGATTGGAGCCGATCAGCGACAGCGCCCATGTGCTGGGCGTGATTAACAATGCCATGGATCAACTGGATGCGTTAAAGGCCGGAAATTTCATCGATAAAGACGGAAAGGAAATTGCGCTGTCACATTATGATATCGAGTTTGAAAATGTCAGCTTCGGTTATGATTCCAGGAAGGTATTGAAGAATGTGAGTTTTACCATTTCGGAAAAAACCTCCACCGCAATCGTGGGGCCTTCCGGCAGCGGTAAGACTACCATTTGCAGCCTGATCGCCCGGTTTTATGATGCGCAGGAGGGAACAATCCGGATCGGCGGTCATGATGTGCGGGAATTTACCTGTGACAGTCTGCTTTCCAATATTTCCATGGTTTTCCAGAATGTATATCTCTTTCACGACACCATCCGGAACAACATTTGTTTCGGAAAGCCGGGCGCTACGGAAGAGGAGATGATTGCGGCGGCGAAAAAGGCCTGCTGTCATGAATTCATTACGGCGCTGCCCGACGGTTATGATACGGTGGTAGGAGAGGGTGGTTCCACTCTTTCCGGCGGTGAAAAGCAGAGAATCAGCATTGCCCGGGCGATTTTGAAGGATGCGCCCATCATCATTCTGGACGAGGCGACCGCGAGCGTCGATCCGGAGAATGAACATCTGATTCAGACGGCAATCTCCGAACTGACAAAGGGCAAGACGATCATTACCATTGCCCACAGACTCGCCACGATTGAAAACGCGGATCAGATTCTGGTGGTGGATGAAGGAAAAATCGCGCAGCGCGGCACACACGACGAACTGGTGAAAGTAAAAGGCAGATACCAAAGCTTTGTGGAAATGCGGCGGCGCGCCGAAGGCTGGAAGATCAAGGCCTGACAGACGGCGGTTATCGTTCGCCGTTTTGCAGGCGGTTATCTTCCTGCGCTTCGTTCGGTCCGGGAGCGTTTAAAGGGATATTTCATCCACACAGACCGGTTCTCCCAGAATTTCCCGGGAAGCGAACAGGGACAGATCGTCCCGCGCTGCGATGCTCCATTTGACCAGCGCCAGGCAGCGGTTTTCGATTTCGATGCCCGTGATGCCGGAAGGATGGATGCAGCTTCCGGTGTTCAGATAGGGAGAAGCAGGCGTTCCCGCCATCGGATGATGCGTGTGGCCGGAAATCAGGATATGGTGATTTTCTTTTGCCCAGGCGGACAGAATTTCTTCCGATTGTTTCTTTTTCTTATTGTTTTTGGCGGCGCTGGTGGGATCGGGGACGCCGATGCTTTCCAGCGCTTTCCAGACATAGCGGACGAGGAAGCGGGACAGGGGCCAGAAGGTGCTGTTGAGCGGATCCGCCTGATGTCCGTGGATCAGATAGATATCCTTTTTCCGCATGGAATCCTGCAGAATGATGGCGGGATAAAATACGATATCCGGAAACAGGGGGCGCTCGCACATGGCATGTTCACAGTAATAGGAATGAAAATGTTTTTCCATAAACGCCGGGTTTTTCTTGACGATATCATGGTTTCCATAGATTCCGAAGAAACGCCCGGCTGCATAAAATTTCGCCATCATATCAAAACTGTGGCGGTGCATTTCTTTGATTTTCTGAATCGAACGATTTTCCCAGAGTTCATCTCCGTCGCCTAACTCCAGGTAAGTAAATCCCCTGTTAAAATAGTAATGCAGAGCCGCCAGATACAGATATTCGTTTTTTAAAAAATTGTCGTTTGCATTGCCGGTTCCCCGATGACAGTCGCCAAGCAGAATGTACCTGGAACGATCGTCCAGAGGGAGTTTCAGCGCCTGATCGAAGGCTTCGGAAATGCGGGATGCGAAACTCATCGTCTCGGAATCCTTTTTAAGCGCAGCATGCGGCGGAATGCGGCGGGCAGATAAAAATACAGATATAAAATCCGGTCCAGGTTGCAGGAGTAGGGACGGGTGATCCGGCAATAAAGATGGCAGAAGAGGCGGTTTAGCAAACCGGCCCACCAGATCAGAAAGCGGCAGGTTTTGGGCTGCATGGTTTTGGGCGCGGTATAGCTGAACGATACCGTCAGGCCGCAGACGTTTAATTCGCATCTTTCATAGCCCGCTTTGCGCATGCCTTCCAGAAAGCTTTGCAGCATGCAGCAGTTGGGAAAGGTGAGGGAGCAGTTCATCCGCAGATCCTGCGGCTTTGAGAAACGGCCCATGCAAAAGCCCGTCAGCCACCAATGCCGCTGTCTGACCAAAAACAGTCTTTCCTTCCGGCAATAAAGTTCCATGGACATGGGAAGAAGTTCCGTGTCGGAAATGCTGTGAAATAAAGTTGTGGAAAATTTCTCCGGGGGAATGATGCCGTCGGCTCGGTAGACGCCGATTTCGGCCCCTGTATTGATTCCGTATTGTCCTTTCCAGAATTCAATCAGCCAGGTCTGATTCTGACAGGAAAAAAAGACAGGCTCGCTGTCAAAAATCATGTGAAACCGGGGCGCCGATTTGTCAAACAGAGCGCAATAACCAAACTGCCGTTGCCAGGCGTCCCGCGTGGAGGTCATGATATCCTCGCATTCCAGATAAGAAAAACCGAAGGGCTGCGCCAGTTCGTTTAAAAGCCGGGTTTTTTCACAGGTATTCATACAGCAGAGTTTGTGCCGGATCTGTTTTTGACGGCGGTGGTTGAGAAAGAAAAAAATGATGCACAGAAGCAGAAAAAATCCGCATAGAAAGTACATAAAAGGGTCCTCTTTTGGGGGTTTGTTTACAATATGCGGATAGAGGTTTGACTGTTACGATTCTTCATCGGAAAGCCGGCGTCTGAAATTACCGGCTTCCCGATGAGAAAGATTTATTTCTCGTCTTTTGGGGTCCAGCGGTTATAGATATTGGCCAGTATTGCGCCGGAAATATTGTGCCATACGGAGAATACGGCGCCGGGAACGGTGGCCATGGCCAGATCCGGGAATGCGGTTCCGGCCAGAGATGTGGCAAGACCGGAATTCTGCATTCCGATTTCGATGGAGATCGCTTTGGTTTTAGGCGTATTCATATGCAGCAGCTTTCCGATGCCGAAACCGCAGGCATAGCCAAGCAGGTTGTGAAGAATTACCACGAGGAATACGATTGCTCCGGTGGTCATGATTTTTTCGGCGTTGTGGGATACGACGGCGGCAACGATCAGACAGATGGCGATAACGGAAACGGAAGGCAGGACTTTTACCAGCTTCTGCGTAAATTTCCCCCAAATGCGGTTGATGATAAATCCAAGCGCGATCGGGATGATTACGACCTTGATGATGGAGAGAAACATGCTCACAGGATCGACCGTGACTGTCGTCCGCAGCAGAAGATAGGTGATGGCCGGCGTCAGAAACGGAGCAAGAAGCGTATTTACGCTGGTCATGCCCACGGAGAGGGCGACGTCGCCTTTGGAAAGATAAGTAATCACGTTGCTGGAGGTGCCGCCGGGGCAGGTTCCCACCAAAACCACGCCGGCAAGAAGCGCGGGATCAAGTTGGAATACGCTGCCCAATATCCATGCCAGCAGGGGCATTACGGTGAATTGAGCGATGCAGCCGATGATAATATCCTTCGGACGGGTAAAGACCAGCTTAAAGTCCTCCAGCTTTAAGGTCAGGCCCATGCCGAACATGACGATCATCAGCAGATAGTTGACCCAGGAGGTCTGAATCCACAGGCAGGTGCGGGGCGCAAATAAGGCCAGCGCGGCGACTGCCAGAACAATAAATGCCATGTACTTTCCGAAAAAGTCACTGATTTTTTCCAAATGTTTCATTTTGATTTTCCTCCTTTATGGTGATAAAAATAAAAAAACCTCTGTCTCCATTAAGAGACAAAGGTTATTTTCCTCTGCGGTACCACTCTTCTTGCCGGCGTTGGCCGGCCGCTCAGTCACATATCAGTCAATATGGGATAAAATAACGGTTATCAGCCGCCCGGACTTACTAAACAGCGTCGTTTAGCCCGGGTGCTCAGGGGTGATTTTCACAGGATAATCCGATTGCCTCGCACCGGCCGGCAACTCTCTGAAACTTCATATTCCTCTTACTTTTCCCCGTCAAAGCGGTGTCTTTTTCTGTTCGTTCTGTACTTTAGCACTGTCCGTAAGGTTTGTCAATAAAATTTATCATTTTTTTTCATGTATCAATTTATCATTTTTTTCAGGTATCAATCTGAAAATGACAGTGTTCCGCAATATGATAATAAGAAAAATAGCGGTTTTCTAGCGGAATCCATTTGTTCCGGAACATTGGCAGGCGTTCGTCGCCGTTGCGCAGCCGAATGCGTCTGAGTTGCTCTTCGCCGGTTGTCCGGAAAAAGAACGACAGATCATAGAGCGGCCTGAATTCAGGGCGCATGCAGTAACAGCCTTCAATGATGAGCAAAGGCTTACCGCTGGTATGGCATAAGTCAGGAGCAAAGGTCCCGTCAGCGCATACAAACCGGTCCCAATGCAGTACGGGCCAGCCGGCTTCTTTGACGAAAGCAGGCCGATTGTTCGTATCCGGAACGCGTGCGGCCAGAAGCGGCCGGGCGATCTGGGTGCGGAAACGCTCATAATGAACGTTTCCGCCGGGTTCCTCATAACGCATGGGTGTGCGCAGGGCGGGCGGAAGAAAAAAGTCGTCCATATGGATCAGATCTGCCTGCAAATCGGCGGCCAGGCGGCAGGCCAGCGTGGTTTTCCCGGAGGCACAGCAGCCGTCGATGGCAACGATGAGTCTGGAATTATCCTGCAGGTTATCAATGACGTTCTTTTTTAATGTTTCATAGGAATCTTTCATGACAGTCTCCGGCTGCAGCGGTCAGGTTTCGATCAGTCCGGTTTTCTTCAATGCGATCACAATCGGCGGAATGATGATAAGCTGCAGAAGAATGCCCGGAATGGCATTGGTAAAGGCGCTGGCCATAAAGATTGCGAGCGTAAAGGGATTTCCCAGCAGGGAGTTAAGTACAAACGCGACGACGCCCCAGACCGCCCGTCCGCCGAGCATAGCGCCGATCAGGGAAACATACGCATATACGGGTTTAGCCGGCAGCTTCCGGTACAGAAGACCGGTCAAAAAGCCGTATGCCGCCAGTTCAAAGGCCATGGCAACGGCAGTGGGCATGAGCGGCGGCATGCCGAAAAGCAGGCTGCGCAGGATGGGGGCGATCAGTCCTGTCAGAAGTCCGTAAAAAGGACCTGCCACAAAGCCGCAGACCAGCACCGGCAGATGCATGGGCAGCAGCAGATTGCCAATGCTGGGAATTTGGCCGGTGATCATGGGCAGAATCAGGGCTAAAGCCAGACAGACGCCGGAGGTTACAAGTTTTTTCGTGTTTTTCATGTGGATACTCCTTTCCGTTTTGCGCGCGGGGCCTGACCAGATAGAGCAGGTCAAAGGCACACCTGTCGCATAAAAAAAATACAGCCTCTTTGCGTTCTGCAAAAAAACTGTATACTTTCTAAGAATACATTCATAAAAATGATGGGGATATGTTCCTATACCGGACGGTATTTCCGATGGAAGCGCTTCTGCGTTTCCTCTGTTGACTTCATGTCAAAAATACTCTAATTGTTTTTTTCCAATTTGTCAAGTTCCTCCAGCACATTTTTTATCAGGGCGCCGGTATTTAAATTCTGGACGCCTGCAATAATGTTGCTGCAATGATTGATCGGCAGCAGGATTCTGGACGCGGAACTTTGGCCGATGGCGACTGCCATGGCAGGGGTTATTTCTCCGTACATGGAATCGGCGATGACAATTCCCACGGGTCCGATAATATAGTCCGCTTTCCGGCAGCCTGTAATGACTGCGTTTTCGCCGGTGGCGCAATGGTCTGCGCCTGCCTTTAACATGGCGGAGGTGGCGATGCTGTTGGTTCCAACCGCTGTGATTTCGCAGTCCGGACGGTTTTTTTTGAGCATGGAAACGAGCTGCTTTCCGATGCCGCCGCCCTGTGCGTCTACTACTAAAATCTGCATGAAAAGAATTCTCCTTTTGTCGGTTTGAATGGCTGTATGGTATATGAGATTATACTGTTTCCGGAAAGGAAAATCAATACATCCAAACGGAAAAATCAGGCGGCGTAACTCTGTGTCAAAACGGATTCAAAATACCCAAACGGAGTAGAAAGGAAATGGTGGATATGATATGATTAGTTAGTTAGAAAAGACTAACTGAAATGAGGAAGGGCGAAGAGGAAAATGGGAAGCATAGAGCAGCCGGAATGGATCGCCGGTTATTGCATAAAAAAGGAAACTTTGTCTGACTGTGTGGAACGGTGGGAATACCGTTTCCAAAAAGAATACGGACATATTTATATTTGCAGACCCTGGCCGGGCGTTCATCTGTGGATGAACGATGTCTACATGCACAGCATTCCGACGGAATGTCTGGAAGAGTACCATTTTATCAAACTCAACTACTGCGCAGAGGGACGCAGCGAGGTGCTTCTGGAGGATGAGCGGTATGTTTATCTGGAAAAAGGGATTTTGAGCGTCGATTCCAACACGCCGAAGAAAAATTTTTTATTCCCGGGCGGCAGATATGCAGGGCTGGAACTGATTCTGGATATGAAAGTTCTGGAAAAACAGCCGGTGCAGGCGTTTCTGGACTGCGGTATAGATCCGAAAAAAATGCGGGAAAAACTGGAGGATATGCAGGGAAGTTATCTTGCCTGCGTTTCGGGGGAATGGAAGAAGCTGGCCGAATGCGTTATGGAAAGGCTGAAGCGCGCGGATGCGGGCGCGGAAGAATACCGCTTTTTTACCCTGCAGTTGTTATATTCGCTGAAACGCGCCGACCTGGTTTTAGTGGAGCAGAAATTTTACTTAACCAAAGGGCAGCGGAGGATTGTGGCGAGCGTGGAGGAAAAGATCAGCGGCGATTTAAAATGCCGCTATACGGTGGAATCGCTGGCAAAAGAACAGGGGATCAGTCCTTCTTCGCTGAAAAAGTATTTCGAGAAGGTCTACGGAACGTCAATTTCCGATTACATCAGGAGAAAGAGGATGGAACATGCCTGCAGGCTGCTTGCGCAGACGAGGATGAGCGTGGCGGATATTGCGGCGGAGACCGGATACGGCAATCAGGGAAAATTTGCCGGTGTATTTAAGAAATATACGCAGAAAACCCCATTGGAATACAGAAGATTGCACAGCGCCGACTGAGAAAAAACGCGGGAAATGCGCTGGCAGCCGGACATAGGAAAGGAGAGCGGAGTAGTGAAGAAATTATCAGAAATGCCCGCCGGGGCGAAGGGAAGAATCGAAGCCCTGGAAGGGGACAGCAGGTTTATGAGCAGAGTCATTTCCATGGGTCTGACCGTCGGCTGTCCGATTGAAGTGCTGCAGAATGAAAAGAAGCAGGCTTCGTGCTGGGAATTACCTTCGTCTTTTCCTTTATGGAAGAAGTGGGATATATGGCGCGGATTTCCTTTGTATTTGATAACTGGATGTCAAAGCTGGGACTTCAGGGAAAATCGGTCATGGCGTTTTTCATGGGCGCCGGCTGCACGATCGGCGGCGCGGCTGGAACCAGAGTCATTGACAACTGGGGACAGAGAGTGCTGGCCATGGCCCTTGTGTGGGCGGTGCCCTGCGGCGCGACCTGGTCGCTGATGCCGACGCTTGCCAGCATGTTTTTCGGAAAAGGGGCTATTCTGGTGATGATTGCCATCGTATGTTTCATGTTTGGATTCATGGCGGTTACGGCAAAAGTTTTTGGACCGAAGCTGGCGCCTGCGGCGGAGCGCACCGGCATGATTATGGAAATGCCGCCTTATCACAGACCGAGATGGGGACATCTGATCCGGCACACCTTAAACCATGCCTGGGATATTTTCAGGCGCGCAGTTCGCGTGATCTTTCTGGTGGCGCTGGTATTCTGGATTTTATCCTATACGTCGGACGGCAATGTGGAAAACAGTATTATTTATAAAATAGGGACCTTTATCGAACCCTTCACCAGAATTTTCGGACTCGGCTGGCAGACCTTTATGGCATTTGTGGCTTCTGCCCTGAGCAAAGAAGCCGTGCTGGGCGTGCTCAGTTCCATTTATACGAACAGCGGAACGGTGTTTGATTCCACGATCGGAGTGGCGGCGGCTTCCGCCAATTTAGGAGAAGTGCTGCCCACGGTCATCTCAAAGGCGGAGGCGCTGGCGTTCATCTTTGCGACGACCTTCAACGTGCCCTGCGTGATGGCGCTGGCTTCCACCTATCGGGAGACCCATTCCCTGAAGTGGACGCTGCGGATTGCTGCGTACTACACCTGCATGGCGCTGCTTTTGTCCTGTGTGATTTATCATATCGGACTGCTGATATTCTGAGTACATATCGTATCGCAGCGGCTGACGGATAAAGTCGGCCGCTGGTTTTTTATTGGGAAAAATGCCGAAAATCGTTCCTGTCAGTATATTTTTGACCATAGATAGGGTAAAATGAGTTTATTCTCCGAAAAGGGAGGTACATAGTGATGAGCGAAGTAAAGGAGAATAACGCTATCCGGTTATTTGAGGATAGCAAAATCCGTACTGCGTGGGACGCGGAGCGGGAAGAATGGTATTTTTCTATTGTGGATGTGATTGCGGTTTTGACCGACCAGAAAACGCCGCGTAGTGCGAGTACCTATTGGGCTGTTTTGAAAAAAAGGTTAAAAGACGAAGGGGCAGACGAACTGCTTACAAATTGTAAGCAGTTGAAAATGACAGCGGCTGACGGTAAAAAGCGTTTAACCGATGTGGCCGACACAGAGCAACTTTTGCGCATTATTCAGTCTGTTCCTTCACCGAAAGCTGAGCCGTTTAAAGCATGGCTGGCAATGGTGGGACGGGAGCGTATCGAGGAAACGATTGATCCGGAGCAGGCGATTGACCGGGCATTGGAAACCTACCTGAAAAAACGGCAAACAAAGGCCCCGCAGCGAAAAAGTGCTGCGGGGTCCGTTTTTGCAAATATTTACGACATTTATGCGCCGTTTCGCTGGCTCCAGCCGCGGCTGCTTTGGCGTACCGTGACGAAGTTTTTATAGATGCCGTCTTTTTCCATGAGTTGTGCATGAGTGCCGCTCTGGACGATCTTTCCTTCGGAGATAACCAGAATGTGATCCGCATGGCGGATGGTGTTCAAGCGGTGGGCGATGACCAGCAGGGTTTTGCCGCGGCACAATTCGCTGATGGCTTCCTGAATGTAGCTTTCGTTGTCGGCATCCACGCTGGCTGTGGCTTCGTCCAGAATGACGATGGGCGCGTCCTTTAAGATGCAGCGGGCAATGGAAATGCGTTGCTTTTCGCCGCCGGATAAGGTTTCGCCGCCTTCTCCGATCACAGTGTCAAAACCCTGGGGCAGGTTCATGATGAAGTCGTAGCAGCGCGCCTTTTTTGCCGCTTCCATGACTTCTTCCCGGGAAGCGTCCGGGCGGCCCATACTGATGTTATTGTAAATGGTGTCCTGAAACAGGTAGACCCGCTGAAACACCATGCTGATGTGATCCATCAGATCGGAGAGAGGGACGGAGCGCACATCCCTGCCGCGGACGAGCACCTGGCCGGATTTGACGTCCCAGAACCGGGCGAGCAGATTTACAATTGTGGATTTTCCACCGCCGGAAGGCCCCACCAGGGCGAACATCTCATTCTTTTTTAAGGAGAAGGAGACGTCGTGAAGCACGTCCTTTTCTCCGTATGCGAAACTGACATTGCGAAACTCCACCTCAGGCGCGTCGGATGCGTCCGGAATGGTAAGCGTGCCGGTATCCGGAAGCTGTGTCTGCGCAAAAACGTCCTCGATCCGGTCCATACAACTGTTCATGACGGTGAGCCGCGCGCTTTGACCATAGAGGGCCTTTAAGGGACCGAACAGATCGAAGAGGAAGAGCAGGACGCCGATCAGATAAGGGGCGCTTAAGAATCCTTTGGCGTACAGCCAGAAGGAGAGGGCGAGAATGAGGGCGCTGCCCGCTCCGTAAAGCAGATTCAAGCGGCGCTGCCAGGGCGCAACATCTTCTTCAAATTCGATATTGGTGCGGCAGCTTTGGCTGAAATTGCCGGAAAGTTCCTTTGATTTTTCACCCAGCAGATTATAGGTTTTGATAATGCCGATGCCTTCAATGAAGTCCAGCACCGCTTCGGTAAGATTTTCACTCTGCTCCTGCCGTTTGTCGGAATCTTCCATGTTGACTTTGTTCATGGACCGGGCGGTGAGCAACACAAGGCCGACGAGGACGAGAGCGAGAAGTCCGATGCGCCAGTCCAGGCACAGCAAAAACAGGAGCATGATGGCTTCGGCGAAGATGTAACTCATCATATCGGCCAGAGTGGTCATGCAGTTTTCCTCAATGAATACCATATCGGTGGACAAAACGGAACTGATCTTTCCGATGTTGCCTTCCGTAAAATAGCCCATGGGCATTTTACGAAGATGCTTTCCCAGTTCCATGCGTTTGTCCGCAAATACCATGAAGCCGGCCGCAGATTGCAGGCGATCCGCCATGTGTTGAAAGATAACTTGCAAAATTACACAGATGAGCATGGCGATTCCGGTTTTCAAACAGAAGGAAGCGTCCACGCTGCCGGAGGAAAAAGCGTTTATGACCAGAAAAGCGAGTCCGATAGGCGCTTTTGCCAGCAGGGATTTTAAAAAGGAAAACACGAAGGCGAGAAGGATCCGGCCCTTGTATGTTCCTGAAACGGTCAGGATGCGTTTCATCAATGCGATCATTTTTCATCTCCTCCTTTTTGGGCGCTGATTTTCCAGCGGGCGCTGCCCTCGGCAGCCTGCCAGAGTTTCTGATAGCCGCTGCAGCGTGCGAGCAGTTCTTCGTGGGTACCGCAGTCTTCCAGATTTCCGTCTGAGAGCACGCAGATCTGATCCGCGTTCTGAATGGAATGGAGCCTGTGCGCAATGACGATGACGGTTTTATCTTTGATAACTTCTGCGATGGCTTCATTCATCTTTTCTTCATTTTCCGGATCCATAAAAGCCGTGGCTTCATCCAGTACCACGATGGGAGCGTTTTTCGAAATGGCGCGGGCCAGGGAAATGCGCTGCCGTTCTCCCCCGGAAAGCTGTTTACCGCCGTCTCCTGCCGGCGTGTAAATTCCTTTTTCCAGACGGGAAAGGAATTCGCCGCACTGCGCTTTTTGAGCGGCTTCCAGCACTTCTTCGTCGGTGGCCAAAAGTCTGCCTGTCCGGATGTTTTCCAGCAGGCTTGTGTTGAACAGAAACTGTTCCTGAGCCACATAGGAAATTTCGTTGTTCAGGGCTTCCAGACTCATGTCCCGAATGTCCTGCCCGCCGATTTTGATAGAGCCGCCGGTGACGTCATAAAAGTGCACCAGAAGCTTTGCCAGCGTGGATTTGCCGCTGCCGGATTCTCCCACCAGGGCTGTCATACTGCCTTCTTTGATGTGCAGATTGACGCCATGGAGAACTTCGTCCTTCTGATAGGCGAAACGGACGTTTTCAAAGGTGATGTCATGATTTTTACCGGTAAAGGGCTCTTCTGTCTGGACAAGGGGAGGCGCTTCCAGCATTTTTTCCAGACTTTCGATCTTAAAATTGACCTGGGGCAGCGTGGACATGAAACTCAGGGAGCGCAGCAGGGGCGCGCCGATGCCGAAGGACATGCAAAGCACTAAAACCAGGTCCGTCAGAGAGGAATGCCCTTTGAGTACCAGATATGCCCCCACAGGAAGCGTAAAAAGGGCAACGCAGGGGAGTATGCTGTTATAGAGCGCCATCCAGGGCCAGCAGACTTTGTACCAGGCCAGCGTAAAATCCCGGTAGCTTTTTACATCGTGCTCGAAGCGGTGATAAGATTCGCCGTCCCGGTTGAAAACCTTGACGACCTCCATACCGTTGATGTATTCCACGATAGTATTGTTCATTTTCTGCGCCGACGCGTAGTAATCGCCCATCTTGCTCATGCCGCTTTTGTACATGGCCATCATGGCGATCATGCCCAGAGGCAGGGAGCACAGGGATAAAAGGGCCAGCTTCCAGTCCGCGAAAAACATGGCGATAAAGACGAAAACGGGGACGGCAATGTTGGCAATCCCTTCCGGCAGGGCATGGGCCAGAAGCAGTTCGATGGATTCGATGTCGTCAATGAACATTTTTTTCACGGTGCCGACGCCTTTTTGGGCGATCGTTCCCAGCGGCTGCTTTTCCATCCGTTCCTGCAGGGAAATGCGCAGATTCTTTAAGGTGTGATAGGCTGCCTCATGGGAGAGGGAAAGGCCCTTGACATAAAGAACCGCATATAAAACAAGACAGACGGCGATTGCCGCTATGCGTCCGATGATGCCGGAGGGGGACATCGGATTGCCGGACAGCAGAGGATCGATGAACTGCCAGACGAACCAGTATGGAATCACGCTCATGGCAACGCCGATCAGCATGACGGCGATGGAGGCGTAAGTCTTTTTGCGGTATTCGCCCGCATAATGTAAAAATTTCTGATACAAGTTACATTCTCCTTCCTAAAATTAGAAACAACTAACTGCTTCGCAAAAAACAAGGCGACGTATGGGAAAGCGGAAGCGCGACGGAACATGAGGTTCCCGGCGCAGACTCCATACGCGGCCTTTTTTCATTGCGGCGTAAAGCCCAGGGTGCGGTACCAGTTAAAAAGATCGCACATCAGACTGGAATGGCGCACAATCTGTTCCCAGGAAAAGCCGTGAATAAAGGGCTCATAGATGGTGGTCCAGAAGGCGGAGAGCAGAACGTGCATCTCCTCTTTGGAGATATTCGTGTGGGTAAGGCCCCGGCGGCGCGTTTCCTCATAATAGCCGTAACTCGCCTCCGTCATGGATTCCACCCAGTCGTGGGGAAAATTGGAGTAGGAAGTACCTTCCGCGCAGGAAAGCAGCAGGACAAATCCGTCATGGCGGTCATAAAGATACTGAAACCACCAAAGCATATACGCCTCGTCCATGTCCCATGCCCGGATCAATGCCTCGTCAGACAGATCGGCGGGAAGAACCGCGCTTTTTTCCGCTAAAATGGCCTTTAAGTCCGCCACTGTGTCTTCCACCACAGCGCAGAATAAGGCGTCCTTGCCGCTGTAGCGCTTATACAGCGCGCCGGTGGTGACGTCGGCCCGCTCGCAGATGCGTTTTAAGGACGCTTTTTCAAAGCCGCAGGCAAGAAATTCCTGTTTTGCGCTTTCTAAAATGCGCGGGTCGATGGAATGGTCCGCTTTTGCCATAACAATACCTCCTGCTGAATTGATAATTGGATTATCGATAATCTGATTATCAATATAGCACGCGACAAAAGAATTGTCAACGATTTCATGCCGGAAATATGATTATGGGCATATCATTTTCACATTGACACATAATAGTTTTATATGTATACTTTGAGTTAGTAATAACTAACTATTGATTAACAGGAGGTAAGAAATGTCATTAATCAACAAAGAAGTGAGCGATTTTTCCGTTCAGGCCTTTTGCAACGCTGCTTTCAAGACCGTAACAAAGGCTGATATTCTTGGAAAATGGAGCGTATTTTTCTTTTATCCCGCAGACTTTACCTTTGTCTGCCCCACAGAACTTGAGGATCTGGCAAATAAGTATGAGGAGTTTCAGGCGATTGGCTGTGAGATTTATTCCGTTTCCTGCGATACTCATTTCGTGCATAAGGCATGGCATGATGCGTCGGAGCGTATTCAGAAGATTCAATATCCCATGCTGGCGGATCCTACGCATGCGCTGGCGAAGGATTTCGATGTTCTCATAGAGGCGGACGGCCTTGCGGAGAGAGGCACCTTTGTGGTAAATCCTGAAGGAAAGATCGCAGCGTATGAGGTAAATGCAGGCAATGTAGGACGCAATGCGGACGAACTGCTGCGCAAGGTACAGGCGCTGCAGTTTGTAGCTCAGCACGGCGACGAGGTATGCCCCGCGAAGTGGCAGCCGGGCGCAGAGACCTTAAAGCCCAGCCTGGATCTGGTAGGACTTCTGTAAAATGGCGGAAGAAAAGAACCTGAATAATCTGTATGATGTGGTTGTGATCGGCGGCGGCCCTGCGGGGCTGACCGCCGCTCTGTACCTTGCCCGCGCCCGCTATCGCGTGATAGTTGTGGAAAAAGAGCAGTTTGGCGGGCAGATCACGATCACCTCAGAAGTGGTGAACTATCCGGGCGTTGCCCGGACAAGCGGCAGAGAACTGACGGAAAATATGCGCAGGCAGGCGCAGAGTTTCGGCGCGGAATTTCTGCTCGCCCAGGTGGAACGCCTGGAACTGGAAGGCGATATCAAGACCGTATATACTGCCCGGGGCGATCTGCGCTGCTTCGGCGTGCTGCTTGCCACAGGCGCCCATCCGCGCAAGGTGGGCTTTGCAGGAGAAGAAGAGTTTAAAGGTCATGGCGTCGCGTACTGCGCTACCTGCGACGGTGAATTTTTTACCGGAAAGGAAGTGTTTGTGGTGGGCGGCGGATTTGCCGCCGCGGAAGAGAGCGTCTTTCTGACCAAATATGCGAGACATGTGACGATTCTGATCCGGGGAGAGGATTTTACCTGTGCGAAGGCGACGGCGGACGCGGCATACCAGAATGAAAAGATTACGGTTGTGACCAACGCAGAGGTGGTGGAAGCATCCGGAGAAAGCGCGCTTTGCGCGCTGCGCTACCGGAACACAAAAACGGGAGAGATTACGGAATACCTCGCAGAAAAGGGCGAAAATATCGGCATTTTCGTTTTCGCCGGGTATGAGCCGGCGACTGAACTGATAAAGGGGATCGCCGAGTTGAATGAGCAGGGCTATGTGATTACGGACCGGCAGCAGCAGACCAGCGTGGAAGGCGTGTATGCGGCCGGCGACGTCTGTGTGAAAAACCTCAGACAGGTGGTGACGGCCGTGGGAGACGGCGCTACCGCCGCGACGGAACTGGAAAAATACGCGGCGCTCATGCAGAAAAAAACCGGACTGTATCCCAAAGCGCCCGCAGAAACAAAAGCTGCAGCGCCGGCGGCGGATGCGCCCGCGCCAAAGGAGAAGGAAGAGACAGGACTTTTTGACGCTGAGATGAAGGCCCAGCTTAACGCAGTGTTTTCCAGAATGTCCCAGCCTCTGATTTTGAAGCTGTATCCGGATGACAGGGCGGTTTTCGGCGAATTAAAGGAGTATATGAACGCGCTGGCCGCTATGACCGAAAAGCTTTCGGTGGAAATTGCCGGGCCGGATGAAACGGCGGATTATGCGCCCTGTGTGCGGGTTCTGAAGGCGGACGGCAGCGACAGCGGGCTGGCCTTCCACGGCGTGCCGGGCGGGCATGAATTTACGTCCTTTGTGCTGGGGCTGTACAATGCGGCGGGACCGGGACAGGCGGTGGAGGAAGCTGTGGCAGAGCAGATCCGTGCCATTCAAAAAGAAATTCATTTGAAAGCGTTGGTGTCCTTATCCTGCACGATGTGTCCGGAACTTGTGACTGCCGCGCAGAAGATCGCGTCGTTGAATGAAAATATTACGGCGGAAGTCTATGACCTGAATCATTTTCCCGCGTTGAAGGAACGCTATCAGGTGATGAGCGTTCCCTGTCTTGTCATCAACGATACGAAAGTATCTTTTGGAAAAAAGAACATCCGCCAGCTTCTGGAATTGCTTACGCAGGACAATGAATGAAGCAAAGCGAAAGCCGTCTTTTAAAAAAAAAAGAGGTATATTTCTTTCCTTTCATGCAAATACTTTATTTGTCTGAAAGGAGGCTGGAAAATGAGCAAAACTTTGGACTATATTGCGCTGGTCGTCGTATTTATTGGCGCATTGAACTGGGGATTGATCGGATTGTTCCGTCTGGATCTGGTGCGGTTGATTTTTGGGGATATGAGCCTGATCAGCCGTATCATCTATGTGCTCGTCGGGATTTGCGGCATTTATCTGCTGACATTTTTCGGAAGAGTCGGAAATGAAGCGTAACAGACCGCTGACCGGTGAAAAAAGGCAGGGGCGTTGTCATGAAAGTGGCGGCGCTTCTGTTTTTATTTTCAGAACATACCGCTGTTTTTTACGGCATGCTCGTATTGTCTGGCGGCATGGACATGGGCGTGCAGGTCGGCGGCGGAATGGATGAATTGGTCCCGCTCATGGAGCGTCTGCTGTACGGAAACAGGCAAAGAGAGAAAATACTGTCTGCTGCTGGCGCTGTGGGAAATCAGTTCCTGTAAATTGCGATACCTCATGAAAATCACCTCATAAACAGGATGTCTGACAGGGACGAATTTATGCAGAACGGCGGGCAAAAAGGAGCGGAGGAAGCGAAACGGCCGCAGCCTCGTGTCTGTTAATGAGAAAATGAATCATTAACAGGCATTGCAATTTCATATGAGTTCTAGTATCATAACTTTAGTTAGAAATATCTAACTAAAGTGCGAATAAATCTGTGGACTCCCTGTGAGAAAGGAAAATAGCTGCTGAATATTTTCTTTAAAAAGGCGCGTTAGTAGAGTAGCGCGCCGTTTAACCGGCCGGAGGATGGCTTTTCATGAATTTCAGCCAACTCCTACAGGATCAGAATTTGTTTCAAACGATTTTCGGAAAGACACATCTTCCGGTCAGGGACGTCTGCAAGAACCGATGAAAAGGAGCGAAAAGCGATGAGTTATCTGGAAATTGAAAAAGTAATCGGAAGAGAAATTCTGGATTCCAGAGGAAATCCTACGGTAGAGGCGGAAGTGACTTTGGCGGACGGCACGGTGGGCAGAGGATGTGCTCCCAGCGGCGCATCCACCGGCGAATTTGAAGCGCTGGAACTGAGGGACGGCGACAAGGCGAGATATCTGGGAAAAGGCGTTACAAAAGCGGTGGAAAATATCAACACGGTCATCTGTAGCGCGATTACAGGACTGGACGCTTCCGATATTTATGCGGTGGATAAAGCGATGATAGAGGCGGATGGAACAAAGGATAAATCCAATCTGGGCGCGAATGCCATTCTGGCAGTTTCCATTGCGGCGGCGAGAGCGGCGGCAACCGCCATGGACATTCCACTGTATCGTTTCCTGGGTGGAATTACGGGAAACCGACTTCCGGTGCCGATGATGAATATATTAAACGGCGGCGCTCATGCGGCGAACACCGTGGACGTACAGGAATTTATGATTATGCCGGCTGGCGCGCCCAGCTTTAAAGAAGGGCTGCGCTGGTGCGCGGAAGTCTTTCATGCGCTGGCGGCTCTGTTAAAATCCAGAGGGCTGGCGACCTCCGTCGGCGATGAGGGCGGTTTTGCTCCCAACCTTGCCAGCGACGAAGAGGCGATTGAATACATACTGGAAGCGATCCGGAAAGCGGGCTATGAACCCGGAAGAGATTTCGTGCTCGCCATGGATGCGGCGTCAAGCGAATGGAAGGGCGAAAAGAAGGGCGAATATGTTCTTCCCAAGGCGGGAACGAAGTTCACATCCGCAGAACTGATCGCGCACTGGAAGAAGCTTGTGGAAAAATACCCTATTATTTCCATCGAAGATGCGCTGGATGAAGAGGACTGGGAAGGCTGGCAGCTTCTGACAAAGGAACTGGGCAACCAGGTACAGCTTGTGGGCGACGATCTTTTTGTGACAAATACGGAACGTCTTAAGAAGGGCATCGAGTCAGGCTGCGGCAACTCTATTTTAATTAAGCTAAATCAGATCGGATCCGTTTCCGAAACGCTGGAAGCGATCAAAATGGCGCACAACGCGGGATATACTGCAATCGCATCCCACCGTTCCGGCGAGACGGAGGATACCACGATCGCCGATCTGGCGGTAGCCTTAAACACCTGTCAGATCAAGACCGGCGCGCCCAGCAGATCGGAGCGGGTGGCGAAATACAACCAGCTTCTGCGCATTGAGGAAGAACTGGGAGCAAGCAGCGTGTATCCGGGATTCGACGCGTTCCATGTAAAACGCGGATAAGGGCGCAGATATGCCGATACAGGAAATCAGAAGATTAACGGCGTCGGGCAGGGATGAAGAAAAAATGGCCATTATGCTGGCGCTGCACTGCGCGCCGATCCTGAAAGGAAGCAAGCCTGCCAATATCATCACGGTGAGCCGGAAGGAGTTCCGAGGAATCGGCCGCATGCTGCGGGGAACCAACATCTCCTGGCGCTTTTTGGGCGGCGGCAGCGACAAGGTGATTTTATATCTGTACCGGGAAAAGGAATTGAAAAAGCGGCTGCGTCAAAACGGGATTCGGGCGTTCCTCGTGGAATATGGATATCCGGACAACGCCTGCGTCAGAGAATGCTTAAACCGATTGTCGAAACGGCTGGAAGAATATGGCGTGGAAGAGTGCGGATTCCCGCATGAAATGGGCGTGTTTCTGGGCTATCCCCTCAAAGATGTCAAAAGCTTCATCGCAAACAGGGGAGAAAATTACGCATATCTGGGCTACTGGAAAGTATACCATGACGTACAGCGGGCGGTCCGCCTTTTCCAGCGGTATGACCGGGAAAGGGAATTGGCCGTACAGGAAATTGTGATGGGAAAAACCATCCGGGAAATCGCGGTGTAACGGCCTGAACAGTCCCACGCGGCCCGTGCGGCCGCATGAATGATACCTGACAAAAATGATAGAATGGCAAAGAAAGGAAAGATACAAAATGAGCAAAGTGAGCATTGTTTTTTGGAGCGGAACCGGAAATACGGCGGCAATGGCGGAAATGATCGCACAGGGCGTCAGTGAAGCGGGCGGCGAAGCCGTGCTGATTCCGGTTGGAGAAGCGAATGTGGAAGAACTCAAAAAAGAGAAAGCGTTTGCGCTGGGCTGCCCTTCCATGGGAGCGGAACAACTGGAAGAAATGGAAATGGAGCCGTTCATGTGCGAACTGGAAGGCGGCATTGCAGGAAAGCAGATCGCGCTGTTTGGCTCTTACGGATGGGGCAATCAGGAATGGATGCGGGACTGGGAAGGCCGCGTCGCGTCCGCAGGAGCGACCGTTGTAAACGGAGAGGGCATTACCGTGAACGGCGCGCCCGATTCCGATACACAAGAGCAGTGTAAAAGCGTTGGAAAAGCTTTGGCGCAACTGGCTTAAGCTGTACATATACCACCATATTTATCAAAGTAGGCAGCCTTCAGCGCGTAAAGTACGCTGAGGGGAAGAAAAACAGGCCGGCAGAAGAAAAATCTGCCGGTCTGTTTTCCATTATAAGAGTTACAGATTCAAAGATTCATTGCGTTTTCATCCAGCAAAAACTGCTCTATCCCAATATATAGAATGCCCTGCTCATCATGCCATGGCAGAATATCGTCCCTGACAACAACGATTTTTCGGAAGGAATCGGAAATCCGGTTTAAAGAGTTTGTTTCCTGTTTCCGTTTGTCTTCGTCTGATACACTCAATGCAGATTGGATATAGTAACGCTGGCTTCCCTTATTTGCGACGAAGTCGATTTCAAGCTGGGAGCGGATTTTTTTTCCGTCTTTATCCTTATGATGATATTCCACTACGCCGACATCCACATCAAACTCCCGCGCTATCAATTCGTTAAAAAGGATATTTTCCATGATATGATTTTCTTCCTGTTGGCGGAAATTCAGTCTTGCATTGCGCAGACCGACGTCTGTGAAGTAATATTTCAGCGGCGTTTCTATATATTTTTTCCCCTTTATATCATAGCGGAAAGCTTTATACATAATAAAGGCATCTATGAAGTAATCGAGGTATTTGCCGATTGTATAGGGGGTGACGGAAATCTGTTTTACGCTCTGAAAGGTTTTTGACAGCTTGCTGGGGTTTGTGAGGGAGCCTACGGAGGAAGAAACAATATTCAGTAAATCTTCAAGTACAGGTTGTTCATTTGCGATCCGGTTGTGTTCCAGGACATCTGAAAGATAGGTTTTTGAAAACAGGTCCCTCAAATATTTACTTTTTTCTTCGTGTGTCTTTTTGGAAAGAACGAGAGGCATGCCGCCATAGGTATAATATTCTTTCCAGGCAAAGCGCTTTTCTCCTTCAAAGGCGGCGTAAAATTCGCTGTAGGTGAGCGGATTGACACGGATTTCGTCGCCCCGGTCTTTGAACTCTGTCAGAATGTCGGAGGACAGCATGCGTGAATTGCTTCCTGTGACATACAGATCGACATTTTTTATTTTCATGAGTCCTAAAACGACATCGACGAAGCCAATTCTGGCATCGGGATCATTCAGATAGGGATTCTGAATCTCGGAAACTTTTTGAATTTCGTCAATAAAAACATAAAATTTCTGATTTTTATCTGTAATTTCATTTCGGATATATTGGTCCAGTTCCAGCGGATTGCGGTAACGTGCATTGATTGCTTCATCGAGCGCGAGTTCTATAATGTGGTCGTCAGGAATACCGATAGAATTCAGATAAGCGTGGTATAATTCAAAAAGCAGAAATGATTTTCCGCATCTTCTGATTCCTGTGATAACTTTGATTAAGCCGTTTTCTTTTTTGGCAATCAATTTGTTTAAATAGTGGTCTCTTCTGATAATCATAAATTCTCCATGCATAATTTTTGCGGTTATCCGCATTTTCTGTTTGTTATAAAAATAGCATATCCATTTATAAAACACAAGATAACACAAAAAAAAAATGCGGTTATCCGCAAAAATTATTCGAGAAATTGGATTTTATGAAAGTAAGAGAGGAATAACTTACGAGCAACATGGCATTGACTTTGTCGGCTGTCGGATATATAATGCACATAGAATTCCTATTAAGAAGATAGGAATTAGAACAGCATGTTGTGAACATCCTATATAGATGTGATAGAAAGAACGGAGGGACGTTATGTCAGAACAATTATTACAGATAAAAGATTTATCCGTCAGCGTAGAGGAAAGAGAGATTCTTCATAAAATCAACTTAAATATCGGCAGAGGGGAGACTCATGTGCTGATGGGACCTAACGGCGCCGGAAAATCCACGCTGGGCTATGCGGTCATGGGAAACCCCGATTATGAGATTACGGGGGGAGAAATTTTGTTTGACGGCAGGGATCTGGCGGAGGAATCCGTGGATAAAAGGGCGCAGGCAGGCATTTTCCTTTCCTTTCAGAATCCGTTGGAGGTGCCCGGAATTTCTCTTGGAAATTTCATCCGAAGCGCCCTGGAACAGCGCACCGGAAAGAAAATCCGGCTGTGGGATTTTAAGAAAGAAATGCGGCGGGCCATGGAGATTTTGCAGATGGATGAGTCCTATGCCCAACGGGATCTGAATGTGGGCTTTTCCGGCGGAGAGAAAAAGAAGGCGGAAATTCTGCAGCTTCTCATGCTCAATCCTTCCCTCGCCATATTGGATGAGACGGATTCCGGATTGGATGTGGATGCGGTGCGCACCGTGTCCAGAGGTGTGGAAGAATTTCAGAAAGACAAAAAGGGCGCGCTGCTGATTATCACTCACAGCACAAGAATTCTGGAATCGCTGCATGTGGATTATACGCATGTGCTGGTGGACGGGCGGATCGCAGCCACCGGGGATCAGCGTCTGGTGGAAGATATCAACGCAAACGGATTTGAACGTTTTTTGAAGCAGGAGAAGGAGACCGTATGACGCGCGGAGGAAATGGAAAATGAAAGAAAAGACGTATGTGGAAGATATCGGAAGAAGCGTTTACGATATCCGCAACGAAGAAAAGGACGCTTACCGGGTAAAAGAAGGGCTGACCGCCGCCATTGTGGAACAGATTTCAAAGGAGAAAAAGGACCCGGCGTGGATGCAGCTTTTCCGCCTGCAGTCCCTTCAGATTTATCATGAAATGGAAGTGCCGGACTGGGGACCGTCTCTGGACGGACTGAATATGGATGAGATTGTGACCTATGTCAGGCCCAATACGCATATGAGCGCGAAATGGTCGGAGGTGCCCGCCGAAATCAAGGAGACCTTTGAACGTTTGGGAATTCCTCAGGCAGAGCGAAAATCGCTGGCAGGCGTAGGGGCGCAGTATGATTCCGAACTGGTTTATCACAATGTAAAGGCGGAGGTGGCGGAGCAGGGCGTCGTCTATACGGATCTGGAAAGCGCGCTGAAAGGTCCCTATGCGGATATGATAAGGAAGCATTTCATGAAGCTTGTCACGCCCCGGGACCATAAATTTGCGGCGCTTCACGGCGCGGTATGGTCCGGCGGTTCCTTTGTATATGTGCCGCCGGGGGTTTCCGTGGAAATTCCCCTGCAGTCCTATTTCCGGCTGAACGCGCCGGGAGCGGGGCAGTTTGAGCATACGCTGATTATCGTGGACGAAGGGGCGTATCTTCATTTTATCGAGGGGTGTTCCGCGCCCAAATATAATGTGGCAAATCTGCATGCGGGCTGTGTGGAACTGTATGTGGGAAAAAATGCGAAGCTGCGCTACTCCACGATTGAAAACTGGTCGAAGAACATGTACAACCTGAATACCAAAAGGGCGAAGGTGGAGGAAGGCGGCACGATGGAATGGGTATCCGGCTCTTTTGGCTCCCATGTATCCTATCTCTATCCGATGACCATATTAAACGGAGAAGGGTCCAGAATGGAGTTCACGGGGGTGACCTTTGCCGGAAAGGGACAGAATCTGGATACCGGGGCGAAGGTGGTGCACAATGCAAAAAGAACCGCTTCCTATATGAATACCCGCTCCATTTCCAAAGACGGAGGGATCAGCACCTTCAGAAGTTCGGTGGTGGTGAATAATCAGGCCAAAAAGAGCAAGTCTGCGGTATCCTGTCAGTCGCTGATGCTGGATTCCGCTTCCCGGTCGGATACGATTCCCGCTATGGATATCAGGACGCAGGACGCGGATATCGGACACGAAGCCAAAATCGGCAGAATCAGCAATGAAGCGGTCTTTTATCTGATGTCGAGAGGCATTTCGGAGGAAGACGCCAGAGCGATGATCGTCAGCGGCTTTGCGGATAATGTATCCAAAGAACTGCCGCTGGAATATGCGGTGGAAATGAACAATCTGATCACGCTGGAAATGAAGGGAAGCATCGGGTAAGGAGGATAGAAATGAGTCAGGGACTTGGTGTAACCATAAACAGGCTGCCTGTCAAAACCTGGAATTGGCTTGGCATGAACGAAGCCGTTCTGGAACGTGGCAGCATTACAAAGGAAGGCCGCCTGAACGCAGAAATTCCGGAAACGGTGATTTTTGATACCCAAAAGGCGGCTCCGGCGCTGGATAAAATTTTAACCGGAATGGGAGACGGGATTGATACTTTGTTTGAAGAAGCACAGATCCCTTACCGGATTTTAAGAAGCACTGCCGGGATGAAAATAGAAGAGACTGCCAGGCTGAGAATTGCCAGCAGGGGGAATGAAGAAACGCTCAACAGGATCGGACTGTTTCTGGAAAAGGACAGCGAGATGACGGTGGTCATGGACGTATCCTGTATGCAGGAAAGGGAAAAGCAGGCGTTTGCCGGATTCCAGACCCGGATTTATGCAGAAGAAAATGCCCGGCTCCATCTGGTGCAGGTACAGCGGCTGGGAGAAGCGTTTACCTGCTTTAACGACGTTGGTATTTTTTGCAAAGAGGGCGCGAAGGTGGAACTTTTGCAGCTTATTCTGGGAGGCGGCACAAATTTTTACGGCGCCAGAGCAGAACTTTCGGGCAAAGAAAGCGCCTGGCAGTCGGATATCGGCTATCTGCTGCGCGGCGGACAGCGGCTGGATATGAATTACGTGGCGCTGCATGAAGGAAAAAAGACGAACAGCAAGATCAGCGTGTCCGGCGTTCTGCGGGACAGGGCGTCGAAGCTGTTTCGCGGCACCATCGATTTTCAGACGGGATGCGGCGGATCGGAAGGTGAGGAAACGGAAGACGTGCTTTTGCTGGACGACACCGTGGTAAACCGCACGATTCCGCTGATTTTGTGCGGGGAAGAGGATGTGCAGGGCAATCACGGCGCGACCATCGGACGGCTGGATGAAAAATTGCTGTTTTATTTACAGTCCAGAGGAATCTGCCGGGAAGAGGTTTACGAAATGATGGCGCGCGCCAGGATCGACGCTTTGAACGCCCGGATTCCGGATGCTAAGGTACAGGCGGGCGTGCAAAGCTGGCTGGAAGGAGGCAACGGGGATGAATGTCAATGAAATCCGGAAGGATTTTCCGCTTCTGAAAAAAAGTGATCTAATCTATCTGGACAATGCGGCCACGGCCCAGAAGCCCGCGTGTGTGTTGGCGGCGGAGCGGGAATTTTATGAAAACTGCAACGCCAATCCGCTCCGGGGACTGTATGAACTGAGTGAAGCGGCCACGCAGCGGTATGAAGAGGCGCGGCGCACCCTGCAGCGTTTCATCCATGCCGAAAGCCCGGAGGAGATCATTTTTACCAGAAATGCAACGGAAGGTCTCAACCTGATCGCCTATAGCTGGGGCGCAGCGGAGTTGAAGGCGGGAGATGAGATTTTAGTCAGCATTATGGAGCACCACAGCAATCTGCTCCCCTGGCAGCAGGCGGCCCGGCGGACGGGGGCGGCGCTTCGTTTTCTGGAATGTACGAAGGACGGAGAACTGACGCCGCAAATGGTGAAAGAAGCGTTGACAGAGCGCACGAAGCTTCTGGCCATTACGCAGGTTTCCAATGTTCTGGGATGGGAAAATGAACTTGCCAAAATTGCAAAACTCTGTCATGAGAACGGGACGGTGATAGTCGCGGACGGCGCCCAGAGCGTGGCGCATTTTGCGGTGGATGTACAGGAAATGGATGTGGACTTTTTTGCCTTTTCCGGCCATAAGATGCTGGGTCCCATGGGAATCGGCGTTCTTTACGGAAAAAAGGAATTGCTGGAAAAAATGCCGCCTTTTTTAACCGGCGGGGAAATGATCGAGTCCGTCAGCCGGACGGGAGCGGTCTTTGCAGCGCTGCCCCATAAGTTTGAAGCGGGAACCGTGAACGCAGCCGGGGCCGTGGCCTTGGCGGAAGCGGCGCGGTATCTGGAAGGGATCGGCTTTGAGAAGATACAGGAGAGGGAGAACGCTCTGACAGCGCTGGCGATGGAAGAACTGGAAAAAATTCCGGAAATTCATGTACTGGGTGTAAAAGAGGCCCGAAAGCATTACGGGATTCTCTCCTTTACGGTGGACGGCGTGCATCCGCATGATGTGGCGTCGATTCTGGATGCGGACAAAATTGCGGTCCGGGCGGGCCATCATTGCGCGCAGCCTCTGCTGCAATATCTGGGCAGGCCCTCCGTTACCCGGGCGAGTCTGGCGTTTTATAATACGGAGGAAGAGATTTTGCGTTTTGCGGAAAGTATAAAACAAATCAGGAGGAAAATGGGATATGGGGCATAACACGTTTTATCACGAAATCCTGACAGACCACAATCTGCATCCGGGACACAAGCATGAACTGGAGCATGCAAATCTGGCGCTGGAGGGCGTCAATCCCAGTTGCGGGGACGATATCTGGTTAAAGCTTTTGGTGGAGGACGGCAAAATCGTGTCCGGCGCTTTTACAGGGGACGGCTGCGCCATTTCCCAGGCGTCTGCGGACATGATGCTGGATCTGGTGATCGGGAAAACCAGAGAAGAAGCGCTGCGGCTTTCCGATATCTTTCTGCGCATGATCCAGGGGAAGGCGTCAGCGGAAGAAGTGGAAGAACTGGAAGAAGCGGGCGTCCTGCAGGACATTTCCCATATGCCCGCCCGGGTGAAGTGCGCGGTGCTGGGATGGCATACGCTGGAAGAAATGCTGAAAAGGGATTGACAAACAGCGAGAGGTTATATATAATTAACGATAGTTAGAGATATCTAACACATACCACATACGAATCGAAAGGGAACCTGAAGGGGTTCCTTTTTGATTGTGGGTCGGATAGATATGGTTGCGCGCGTTTCCGTTTTTCAGCAGAGAAAGGGAAACGTGAGTAAGCTTTTTGCATAAATCCCGGATTTATTCGGATTGCCCGGATAAGCCGGGATTTCTTATAATGAATAAAATGGAGTTATTTTATATAAGGGGAAGAGGAGGAAAAACAGATGTTAAAAGTAGGAGCTTCCAGGGTTTGCATGAATCCGCCGGCGGATTTGTTTCCGACGCCGGATCACCGCAATTTTGAAGGGATGTATAACGACATGTTCTGTCGGGCGATCGCCGTTGAGCAGGGGGAGAGCAGATTGCTGTTTGTGACCTGGGAAACGGAACGGGTGCCCTATATCCCGGATCTGACGGCGCAGATCGCGCGGGCGGCCGGATATCCGGAGGAAGCGGTCGTTCTGGCGGCGACGGATAATCACACTTCCATTTCGGATCATCATGTGGGTAACGGAGCGGAGCAACTCACGCCCGAAGTGGAGCGGATGCGCAGTCGCTGGATGGAAACAGAGGTCCGGGTGGGAATTGAGGCCGCCGTAACGGCGGTAAAAGATCTGCGTCCTGCCAGATATGGCTACGGAGAAGGGGAGAGTTATATCAATACCAATATCAATTTACAGACGCCTTACGGTTTCTGGGTGGAATCGCCCAACCCGAAAGGATTTTCCGATAAGACGCTGGCGGTGATAAAGTTTGTGGACGAGCAGGACGGGAAACTGATCGCCGCGCTGGTCAATTATCCCACGCCCGCGATTATGGGCTTTCTGGCGCGGGATTTTGACCATAAGCGGAAATGCTCCGGCAACTTCTGCGGAATTGCCTGCAGGTTTGCAGAGCAGTATTACGGTCAGGATGCCGTGGTGATGTGGACCTACGGGGCGGGCGGCAATCAGGGGCTGATCCATCATGTGGGCAGTCTGCGTTATGAGTATCCGGACGGCTATACGACTCAGGTTCCCTATCCGGACGGCATTGTGTTCATGCAGATGGAAAGTCTGGGAAGAATTCATGGAGCGGATATTGTGGAATGTTTAAACAATATTACCCGTTACAGCCAAAGAATGCCGGTCCGCATTGCGGCGAAGAGCGTCATGCTGCCCACCCGCAGACGCGTGGAGACCGGAAACGGGAATCCGCCCTTCCGCATGGGCGGGACAGGGCTGCGCCCGGCGGACATTCCTTACGGACAGGTGGGACCGGTTCCGAAGCCGCCGCTGACGGAGCCTGACCCGGAGCATCCGGCTGAATTGAAAATGGGCGTTATTCTTTTGGGAGATATCGCCATTGTGACGGTAAATGTGGAACTGTATGCGGAAATCGGGAGGGCCATCAAGGAAGCGTCCCCCTATAAAAAGACGTTCGTGCTGACGGCGGAAAAGGATTTCGACAAAGTGATCTGCGTGGTGGATAAAAGTTCCGTGAACGCGGAAGTGTTCAACGCATACAGCCCGATCATGGTAATTCCGGGCAGTTCGGACGAATTGATTGTAAACTGCGCGCTGGAACTTTTGGATCAGGCGCTGGATGCATGAAGGCAGAAAGGAAAGAGAAAAATGTACGATTTTGATCTTGTAACGGACAGAAAAAATACGGGGTGCGTCAAGTGGGATACCCTGGGCAGGCGGTTCGGCCGGGACGGACTGATGGCTTACTGGATTGCGGATATGGATTTTCCGGCTGCGCCGTGTATTACGGAAGCGCTGCAGAAGAGGGCGGAGCATCCCGTTTATGGCTATTCCTTTCCGCAAAGAGGGTATAAACAGGCGATCTGCGACTGGTATAAGCGGCGTCATGGCATGGAAGTGAAGCCGGATTGGATTCTGCCGGGAGCAAATACCGTCACTTCCCTGACGGTGGCCTTGCAGGCGGTAACGAGACCCGGAGAGAAATGCTTGGCGCTGACGCCCGCCTATGATCCCTTTTTTGACGCGGTGCGATTGAGCGGACGGGAACTTGTGACGTTGGAATTGAAGGAGAATGACCGCCGGTATGAACTGGATTTTGCGGAATTTGAAAAAGCCTTAAAGGGAGGCGTGCGCTGTCTGATTCTCTGCAATCCCAATAACCCCGGCGGAAAAGTATGGACGGGCGAAGAACTGGAAAGGATCGCGCAGTTATGCGAAAGATATCAGGTCTTTATTTTGTCGGATGACGTACACTGCGACTGGGTATTTGCGCCAAACCGCTATGTGCCCATTACGACGTTTGAGGATGCGGCGGAAAGAACTGTGATCTTTACTGCGCCCAGCAAAACCTTCAATCTGGCGGGAATCGGAAACTGCAATCTGATCGTTCCAGGGGAAGAACTGCGGGAACGGATACAGAAGGCGCTGACGGGAATGTTTATCCGGGGCAGCAATACCTTCGCTTATGCGGCCGTGGAAGCGGCCTATGAGAAGGCGGCGCCCTGGCTGGAGGAAGTGAAGGAATATGTGTGGAAAAATGCGGAATATGCGGGAGAATATCTGGCTCTGCATGCCCCGGGACTGCGCATGTTCGATCAGCAGAGCACCTTCATGATATGGATAGACTGCCGCAGCGTGGAAACAGACGGCAAAAAGATCTGCCGGACGCTGGCAGAGGAGTACGGAATCGTTGTAAATGACGGCGGCGCATACGGCGCAGGCGGCGACGGATTTATCCGGCTGAATATCGCGTGTCCCCGCGTTTTGCTGGAAATTGCGCTGCAGGCGCTGGCAGACTGGTATGTTGACAGGACCGGAAACCCGGAAGGAAAGGAAGTTGAGTGATGGAAATTACAGAAGGCATGCATCGGTATGCGGAAGTGCTGGTGAAGATAGGATTGGATTTAAAAGAGGGACAGGCGGTATGTATAGAAGCGCCTGTGGAGCAGAGTGCGTTTGCTGCGGTGCTGGCAGAAGAAGCTTATCGGGCCGGCGCCGGAAGATGTGAAATTTTGTGGCAGTGCGGCGGCACAGACCGGGTTAAAATGCTGTTTGGCGAGACGCCGCTTTATGACTGCAATGCATTGGCGGCGGAATTCTGCGCTTCTTTGGGGGCGGGATATATCCGGTTGGAAAGTCCGGATCTGGGAGCCTTTGAAGGAATTGCGCCGGACAAAATTGCAAAAAGGGCGAGGGAGAGCGCGGCCATACGCGGTGTTTTTCGGAAAAAAGCCTTTTTGGCGGGGCAGACGGCAGCCTGTGTGCCGTCCCAAAAGTGGGCGGATCTGGTCTATCCGGATCTGCCGGAGGGCGACAGAATGAACGCCCTGTGGCAGGCAGTGCTTGTCTGTGCGCGCTGCGATCAGTCTGATCCGGTGGGGGCTTGGAAGCGCTATCTGGCAGATACGGCCAGGCGGAAACGCATGCTGGATGAAAAGCGTTACCGGCGCTTTCATTTCTGCAGCGCAAAAACCGATCTGACGATCTGTCCGGCAGAGGGAGAAATGTGGCGGGGAAGCTGCATTCCGATGAAGGACCGGGTTCCGGTGCCCAATATCCCGACGGAAGAAATCTTTCTTGCGCCGTCCAAATATCAGGTGAACGGACATGTGGTATCCACAAAGCCGCTGAATTATCAGGGACAGTTGATCGAAGGAATCTCGCTGACCTTCCGGGACGGCAGGATCGTGGACTTTGGCGCGCAAAAAGGGGAAGAACTGTTGAAAGAAATCATTGAGACCGACGAGGGATCGCATTATCTGGGGGAAATGGCGCTGGTGGATCAGGCGTCCGGCGTGGCAAGACAGAACCGCATTTTTTATACGACCCTTTATGATGAAAATGCGTCCTGTCACCTCGCCATCGGAAACGCGATCTGTCAGATTCAGGACCCGGAAGAAAAAGAAAGACGGGGATACAATATTTCCGCCGTACATGTGGACTTTATGATCGGAAGCGACGATATGTGCGTGCGCGGGCAGAGAGAAAACGGGGAATGGGAAGATATCTTTGTGAATGGTCATTGGGTATAACTACCAGCGCCGCGCTTTCTTTACTAAATTTGGTATCTATGGTAAAATAAAATACATAGCATTGGGACAGGAGTGGGCGAATGGACATCAATTATATGAAGAGTTTTATGACGATCATAGAATGCGGAGATTTTCAAAAAGCGGCGGATCAGTTGGAAACTTCCCGTTCTGAGATTCTCAGGCATATTTCCAAAATTGAAGAAGAACTTGGAACGCCGCTCTTTAAGCAGGATGCGGAAGCGCTGGAATTGACAAAGTGCGGGGAGTTGTTTAGGAGCGCTTCTGAGCGTATATTGAATCTTTGGGAGCAGGGGTTCAAGTCGCTGGGAGATTTTTATTTCCAGGGGAAAACGCAGTTGGCGGTCGGCTCCATCTCTGTGATGGTGCCCTATCGCATTACGGATATGATATTTGAATTTCAAAAGGAACATCCGGAAATTAATTTGCATGTTTTTTCAGAAAATGATCAGATTCTGAAAGAAAAATTAAAGCAAAGGCAGATTGAACTGGCCTTTTTACATGGAAAAGTGAGTGAGGACGAGGCTTTTGAAAGTCTGTTGTATTATCAGGACAGCGGCTGTGTGCTGCTTCCGCAGCAGCATCCGCTGGCAAACAGGGCGGTCATTTCCATCCGGGATCTGGCAAACGAGCAGTTTTTGCTTCTGCCGGAAAAAACGGGGATTCATCAGGAGTTTATGCGGATTTGCCGGGAGTCGGGCGTGAGTCCGAAAATTGCGGGGATTTTTCGGAATTCATCCAGTATTTTTGATCTGGTATCGAAAAGCTGCGGCGTGGGATTTCTGATGCGCGCTTCCGCGGCCGCGCAGCTACAGGATGGCGTCGTCTTAAAAAGGCTGGCTGAAAAGAGCGTGATAAATATTTATCTGTCCCGATACAGGGAAGTGAAAATGTCGGCGGCGGCGCGCCTTTTCTGGGCATATATCAGGGAACGAAGAGAAACGGAACAGCAGGAGAAAGATCCGGAGGAAGAAACGTGAAAATAGAATGCCTTAAAGAGATTATAACGCTTGAAAAACTGGGCAATTTTCTGGAAGCGGCCGACAGCCTTTATATGTCCCAGTCTTCCCTGTCCAGACATGTGCAAAGGGCGGAAAACGAACTGGGAATTTCCCTGTTTGACCGGACAACCCGAAAACTGACGGTCAGCGACGAGGGAATGATATGGATGCCCTATATGAAGGAAATCGTGTCGGTGTATGATGAATTCATGAAAAATTTAGGGCTGCAGGTTCATGAAAATCCCGTGGAACTTGTGATCGGTCATTCCCTGCAGGCGCTGGCGCCTTATAAAATTACCGCGCTGCTGGGAAAGTTTGAACAGGAATGCGCAGATATCCGGATCGTTTCTTTTGAAACAATAAGAGAAGAGAATGGCTTTGAAAACAATTTTGATTTCGCTTTCGTTCGGGAAATCAAAGGGAAAGAAGCGCCCGGTTTTCACCGCCTGTGCATCGACGAAGACATGTTGGTGGCGATACTGCCCAAGGACCATCCTCTTGCGGGGGCGGAACAGGTTACATTGGAACAACTGAAGTATGAAGAATTTGTGCTCACAGAGAAAAAACGTTTTTTAAGCAACCTGTGTCTGAGCGAGTTCGAAAAGGCGGGATTTGATCCGAATGTGGTTTACTCCGGCATTCACGGCCGGAATCTGATCGACATGCTGATCGAGGAAAAGTGCTGTTCGCTGCTCTTAAAAAAGGCGGCGCAATATTTGTACGGCGATTTTGTGGCGGTTGTGGACCTGGTCCCCAGAATTCCGATTCAGATCAACCTGATCTGGCCAAAAAGGCCGCTGAATGATCCGGCGCTGCGCTTTGTGCAGTTTGCGGAAAACTTTTTTGGAAGGAAGAGAGAGGAATGAACGGGGAAAATGTGATGAAGATGAGCGCGGGGGGAAGCGACCCGAAACAGGAGCAGGAACGGGAACTGATCCGTAAAAAGCGGATCATGAATATTTGTGTATTTATCATTTTTATTATCGTTTCTATGATCTACTATTCGATAGCGGGAGGCAGTCAGGTAGTTCTTTCCGTACAGGAAACTTCTCTTCTGATAGAGGTCCCGAAAAAAAGCGCATATGAAGTGGAATATGCGGAAATCCGTTCCATGACGCTCAGGGACGCGCCGGAATGCGGGGACGTGGTGGAAGGAGGAACGGCCGGAAAATGCAACTACGGCCTATGGCAGAATGAACAATGGGGAACTTATGAGTGTTATATCCTGACGAATGTGGATAACTGTATTGTGCTGGAAACGGACCGCGGAATCGTGGCTTTTAATTTTGAAAGCGAGGAAGCGACGGAGTCGTTTTATGAAGCCTTTCAGGAAAAAATAGGAATGCTGCAGGCGGATTGATGAAAAAGAACCGGATTGTCAAAGATGACGGTCAAGGTTCTTTTTTTGATGCCAAAACTGGAAATTTTTACAGAGGAATGGAACGGCAAAATTAATATGTGCATAAATAGTGACGAAAAGTGGATTGATCAAAATGTTAAAATTGTGTAATTTAAGGTCAGAAAACAGAAATGAAAGCAAGAGGTAAGAAATGACAGGCAAAGAACAGGAATTTAAGGAAAAAAGAACGAATAAACTGGCGACAATGCCGATGGGGAGGCTGATCGTCAGCATATCGCTGCCACTGATGTTTTCCCTGTTTGTACAGTCGCTTTATAACATGGTGGATTCCATTTTTGTGGCGAGACTGAGCGAAGAGGCGCTGAGCGCGACTTCTCTGGCATCCCCGATTCAGACGCTGATGGTAGCCGTATCCGTGGGGACGGGCGTGGGAATCAATTCCCTGCTTTCTCGGACGCTGGGAGCGGGGAAGAAGGAAGATGCAAGCGCAATTGCATCGAACGGTCTTGTTCTTGCAATTTTGTCCTGTATGATATTTATGCTGTTCGGACTGACTTTGGTCACTCCCTTCCTGCGCTGCTTTACCGACGACGAGCAGTTGCTCTCGCTGGGCGTCTCCTATTTATCCATCTGTACGATTTTCAGTCTGGGGATTTTTGTGGCGACAACGGCGGAACGTCTGCTGCAGGCTACCGGCAATACGCTGCTGAGCATGATCGCGCAGGTTACCGGCGCGGTGGCAAACTGTATACTGGACCCGATCATGATATTCGGACTGTTCGGCTGTCCCGCAATGGGAATCAAAGGGGCGGCGATTGCAACGGTGCTCGGACAATGGCTGGCGGCGGCGATTGCAATGGCTCTCAATTTGAAATTAAATCACGATATCAGATTTGACTTCCGCCACTTTAAACTGCGGGGCGATATCATCCTCGATATTTACAAGGTGGGCGCGCCGTCCATGCTGGTGACCGGTTTAAGCAGCGTCCAGACGATGATTTTGAATAAAATTCTGCTGGGATTTTCCGCTACGGCGGTGGCTTTCTTCGGTGTGTTCCACAAGATGCAGAACTTCGTGCAGATGCCGTTAAACGGTCTGGCACAGGGCATGATCCCGATTGTGGGATATGCCTGGGGCGCGAAGCGGGGAGACCGGATTCGGGACGCTTTCAAAATCACCTATTCGGTGGGGCTGATCTTCATGCTGGCTGTGACCGTTGTGATTATGGCTTTCCCGGCCGCGATTCTGGGACTGTTTTCCGCCGGAGAGGCGATGCTTTCGCTGGGGGTTCCGGCGCTGCGTATTCTGAGCGTCAGCTTCGTATTTATCGCAACCTGCTCGATTATCAGCTATATGTTTACGGGCATGGGTAACGGAATGGTCAATCTTTGCTGTACCGCCATTCGCGCGCTCCTTCCGATTCCGCTGGTGTTCTGGCTGGCAAAGAGCGCCGGGCTTGGCATGGTCTGGTATGCGATTCCGTTTGCAGATATTCTGGCATGCGCTCTGGCGGTTTATATGCTTGCAACTACTTACAAAAAGAAAATAAAACCCATGATGTAATGCGTTTTCAGGTGCAAAGTGACAGCGAAACCATAGGGCAAAGCTGTTTCTTTTTCCCGATTCGTTATGCGGACCGGGAAGGTTCCCCCTTTATGAAGCGAGGAACAAATACATATAAAAAGAGAAAGAGAGGAACGAAAATGAAACGAAGGACAAAGAAACTGGCGGCGATTCTGACGATAGCCTGTATGACGCTGACAATGCTTGCAGGATGCGGAAATTCCGGTTCCGGTAGCACAGATGCTTCTAATGATGCCGGAAACAGCAACGCATCCGCAGACGCAGCGGCTGAACAGGAGACGGTTGCAGCTGTAATTGAACAGGTGGAGAAGGATGAAAGCCGTGCGACTACCGAAACGACGGGGGAACGTTTTGAAAAACTGGTTGTGGCGATCAATGCAGATCCGCAGGATTTAAATCCCTGGAACGGCAATTCAGGAACCAAATCTTATATTTATCCGTATGTATATGAAAAACTTTTTGATTATGATGCGGAAAATTATTATCCGGTACTGGCAAAGGGATATGAGGTGGTGGATGACTATCATTGGGATGTGGAAATTTATGATTACATCTATGATTCCGCTGGAAATCACATTACAGCGGATGATGTTCTCTATTCCTATCAAGTGCAGATTGATTCGGGGTATGCCGTAAAATTTGAAATGTTTGAGTCCATTGAGAAGGTTGACGATTATACGGTGCGTTTTACATGGAATAAGCCGATAGACGGCGTTTGTGAACTGGAGTGGGTGCTGTGTCAGATCGTGATCTTCTCGCAGAAAGCGTATGAGGAAGGTGACTTTGCAGTTTCTCCTGTAGGAACCGGTCCTTATACGGTGAAAAGCTTTACTGCGGGATCTTCCTGCGTGCTGGAGGCAAGAGATGACTATTGGCAGACGGAGGAACTGACCGAAAGAGGACATCATGCGAATGTACAGACGTTGGAATTCCGTGTAATTTCAGAATCTGCGCAGCATGTGATCGGTCTGCAGAGCGGGACACTGGATTTCTCGTTTAATGTTCCGACTGAGAATCTGAGCGACTTTGCAGAGGGTGGACAGTATTCTGACCGATACAATATTTACCGGGCGCCCAGTGGGCAGATTCAGTGGCTGATTGGTAATATGAGCGGTAATTCCATCTGGTCGGACATCAATTTCCGTCTGGCTGTATACTATGCTATGAATACGGAAGCGATTGCGAAGGTGGCGAATATAGAAGCCGGCACAGCGCTGTGTTCCGCCAAGTATGATAATTATTATGAAGCATGGTCCCAGCTGGATAACTATATGACAAATTATGATGTGGAACTGGCAGCAGAATATCTGGAAAAGAGCGGATATAATGGTGAAACGCTCAAGCTGCTGGCTTCCAATGAAGAAGCTTTTAAAAATGCCGCGACCATGATCCAGTCTCTGCTGACGGGCATCGGTGTGAATGTGGAAGTGGAAATTATGGAAGAAGCTGCTGTTTCAGCATGCCTGACAGAACCCGATGCTTATGATTTAACCATAGGCTATTGCGGCGGTCCTACCCTGATCGGCACATGGAACAGATTGTTTAATAATGCCGACTTTGCAGATGGAAGCTGTATCGGTATGAATGCGGATGAAAAAGTTCCTGAATTGTATGCGGCTGCGAATTCCGCTGAAGGATATAATATGGAAAACCTGACTGCGCTGATGCAGTATGTTGTGGATAATGCGTACTGCTATGTGTATGGATATCCTTCCACCAGCTATGTTTATAACAATCAGATCGCAGAACTTGTTACAAACTATGCGGCGGAACTGCGCTTCGGCGACTGCGTTTACTATATGGATTGAGGGGATCCTGTTGGCTGAAAGGTGTGCGGCGGAACTGTACCGCCGCACACCGGTATGAAGGGAAAAAATATGCGGAAATATATAATCAACAGATTGTTATGGATGATCGTTATTGTGATCGCCACGGCTTTTCTGATTTTTTCGATTTTGTATTTTACGCCGGGAGATCCGGCGAGATATCTTCTGGGAACTACCGCATCGGAGGCTGATATCGCCGCAAAGCATGAGCAAATGGGGCTGAATGACCCATATCTGGTGCAGCTGGGCAGATATATGTACGACACGTTTATCCGGTTTGATTTCGGTACATCATGGGTGTTTGAGGTCCCGGTTTACAGCGAACTGGCATCGCGTCTTCCCCGTACGCTGATTATCGGCCTGTTTGCGATGGTATTGAATGTCATTGTGGGTTTAAGTCTCGGTATTTTTGCCGGAACGCACAGCGGAAAATGGCAGGACTCTCTGACAATGGCGATTGCGATGGTGTTCGTATCCTGCCCCGACTTCTGGGTGGCTTTGATGATGATACTATTGTTTACGGCCAGGCTTGGGTGGCTGCCGGCATACGGAATCGACAGCTGGAAATGTTATATTATGCCGATTATCGCCAGTTCTTTAGGCGGTGTTGCCAATAACGCCAGACAGACGAGATCCAGCATATTGGAGGTGTTCCGGGCAGATTATATCACGACGGCACGGGCAAAAGGACAGGTGGAGAAAAAGGTTGTCCTTCACCATATGCTCCCAAATGCGTTGATGCCGATCATCACTTCTCTGGGAACCGGTCTTTCCCGCATTGTTGCCGGTTCGGCGGTAATTGAGGCGGTATTTTCGATTCCCGGCGTGGGACAGTACATGCTGACCTCCGTGAATTACAGAGATTATCCGGCAGTACGGGCCTGCGTGCTGTTTTTTGCAGTATTCGCCGCAATCGTCATGCTGTTGGTCGATCTGGTTTATGCATTTGTGGATCCCCGGATCAAAGCAAAATATGACAGTGGGAGGAAATAAAACAGATGAAAACGATCAAGAGAGAAAAAGAGAAAGAACAAAAAACCTCCTGGCTGGCAGAAACCCTGGTGCGCATGGTAAAAAGTCCGGGCGCAAAAGTGGGAACATTTCTTTTTGTGCTGATGTGCCTGATCTGTATTCTGGCTCCGGTGATTGCGCCCTATGGCGTCAACGAGATGGATCTGAACGCCATGTTTAAGGGACCCTGCAGAGAGCATTGGTTTGGAACAGATGCAATGGGACGCGATATTCTGACGCGGCTGCTTTACGGCGGCAGATATTCTCTGGCATTGGGCGTATGCGCTTCTTTGTTTGGCGCTGCAATTGGCATTGTGATCGGCAGCGTGGCTGGTTATTTCGGCGGAATCGTGGAAACGATCATCATGCGCATCATGGACGTCTGGTCTTCTCTGCCTTCCATGCTGCTTTGCATTTTGATTTCCTCTGCGCTCGGCGCCGGATTTTTCAACACAATACTCGCCCTCACGGTGGGCGGTGTTCCCGGCAATGTCCGCATGATCCGCGGGCAGATCCTTGCGGAACGGTCAAAGGAATATCTGGAAGCTGCGGAATCCATTAACTGCTCCAGAGTAAGTATTATGTTCAAACATCTGCTTCCGAATGTTGTGTCGCCGCTGATTGTTACAACGACGATGGGCATCGGCAGTACGATCACGACGTCCGCTTCTTTAAGTTATATCGGACTCGGCGTACAGCCGCCCACGCCGGAATGGGGCGCAATGCTGTCTGATGCGCGCGCACACATTTTGAACTATCCGTATCTGATGACATTCCCTGGGCTGTTCATCGCAGTTACGATTCTGGCGATCAACCTGTTGGGAGACGGGCTGCGCGATGCGCTGGATCCCAAGCTGAGAAACTGAGGGAGGATGGAAAATGGAAAAGAGTAATACAGATTTTCTCTCAGTAAAAGATCTGAGAGTGATTTATACATCAGGGAAAAAAATTGTGGAAGCGGTAAACGGCGTTTCCTTTCACATGAAAAAAGGAGAAACGCTGGCGCTGGTGGGAGAGACCGGCGCAGGAAAAACGACGATCGCCCGTGCGATTCTCGGAATTCTGCCCAATCCTCCGGCGAAACTGACCGGCGGCGAGATTTTTCTGGAGGGACAGGAACTGACGAAGCTGAAGGAAGAGGAAATGCTCAAGATCAGAGGAAACAGGATTGCAATGATCTTTCAGGATCCCATGACGGCGCTGAATCCTCTTCAGACGGTTGGCGATCAGATTACGGAAGGTCTGCTTTTACATAACGACTATACAAGGGCGGAGGCCAAAAAGAAAGCGGGAGAGATGCTGGAAATGGTTGGAATTCCCGTTTCCCGTTATGGGGAATATCCGTTTGAATTTTCCGGCGGGATGAAGCAGCGTGTGGTAATTGCCATGGCGCTTGCCTGCAATCCGGATCTGCTTCTGGCGGATGAGCCGACGACGGCGCTTGACGTGACGATTCAGGCCCAGGTGCTGGACCTGATCCGGGATCTGCGGACGAAGTATCATACGTCCATGATTTTGATTACGCATGATCTGGGAGTTGTGGCGGAGACGAGCGACAATGTGGCCGTTGTATATGCAGGGCAGATTATCGAGTACGGAAGCAAGAAAAATATCTTTTTACATGCGACGCATCCGTATACCCATGGCCTGTTCGATTCCCTTCCGAATATGAATGAGAATGCAGAACGGTTAAAGCCGATTCCGGGCACTACGCCGGACCCGACCGCTCTGCCTGCAGGCTGCAAATTTTCGCCCCGCTGTCCGTATGCAACGAAGGAGTGCCGGGAAACAGAAGCGGAACTGAAAGAAATTGCACCGGGACATTTTTGCCGCTGCATTCATAAAAAGCAGGAGGACTGACGGTATGCCGGACACATTAATAGAGGTAAAAAATCTAAAAAAATATTTCAAGGTTCCAGCCGGAATGAATCATGCGGTGGATGATGTTTCTCTGACTATAAACAGGGGAGAAACGCTGGGCGTGGTAGGAGAATCCGGCTGCGGAAAATCAACGCTGGGACGCACGATCATTCACCTGCAGGAGGCGACGGACGGTCAGATCTTCTTTGACGGAAAGGATATCACGCATGTTTCCGGCAAAAAACTGCGGGAAGCCAGAGAGAAGATGCAGATCGTTTTTCAGGATCCTTATTCTTCTTTGAATCCGAGACTGCGTGTGGAAAATACGATTCTGGAACCGTTAAAGCATTCCGGCCGTTTTTCTTCCAGACAGCAGCTGCGGGAAGAGGCAAACCGGCTGATGGAACTGGTCGGTATCGATACCAGATTGCGACAGGCATATCCGCATGAACTGGACGGCGGACGCAGACAGCGTGTGGGGATTGCGCGGGCCCTGGCGCTGAATCCGGAGTTTATTGTTTGCGACGAACCGGTGTCTGCGCTGGATGTTTCCATTCAGGCACAGGTGCTGAATCTGCTGATGGATTTGCAGGATTCCATGGGACTCGCTTATATGTTTGTCACGCATGATCTATCCGTCGTCAGGCATATTTCGGACCACATCTGCGTCATGTATCTGGGACAATTGGTGGAAAAGTGTTCCACGGAAGAACTTTTTAAGCATAACATGCATCCTTATACCAATGCGCTACTGTCGGCCATTCCATCCACGGATATTTTTCATCCCATGCAGCGGGTACAGTTAAAGGGGGAAATCACCTCTGCAATCAATCCGAAACCGGGATGCAGATTTGCAGCGCGTTGCCCGTATGCGACGGAAAAATGTCAGGAACCGCAAAAGCTTCGGGAAATTTCCAAAGATCATTTTGTATCCTGTTGCAGAGCGGAAGAAATAGCGGGTTAACGAATTTTATCACGTGGAGGTTTTACATGTTCTTTAAAGGATCAGCAAGCGATAGTGTCAGACAAAGCGGCGGAATGGAAAAAAAGAAGCACTTGCAGGGGAAAGCCTACAGGCGTTTCTTCGAGGGGTACACGGAATTTGCCGTGCCGAAAGAAAACGGAAAAGGCGATAAAATCCTTCGCATTTATACGGCGGAATACTATCGCTGTAAACTTGGGGACAGACAGTTTTTTCTGCTAAAACTGTTTTATGTATGTCTCTATTTGGTCATGCTGATCTGTTTTGTTACGGCTGCGACAGAACCGCTTCAGAGCAATTCAGTCTGGTATGTCGTGTTGCCTCAAACTTGCTGCGTTTTCTTTTTTGGCTGGTTGTTTTTGGGACTGATGAAATATCTTTTTGCGCAACGAAATATGACTGTTTACGGCTACCGGACCTCTACGCAGAATGTGAAGCGGGCGGCAATGGGACTGGGATTTTCCTTGGCATGGCTCAGTCTGACGAACGCTTGTTTTGTGGCGTTGCACATCCGGTATATATTGGTCCGGGAGATTTTCTGCATTATGCGTTTTCTGGTCGGAACAGGTGCGGCTGTGCTGCTTTATTTTACAGAGTGTCGGGTCGTTTATCAGAAAATGCCGAATCCGCAGGGAAACACGGCGTGTGCGGAAGAAGAAAACTGTTATTATGTGGGAAAATAAATTGGAATATAGAATGGAAAGGATGAGAAAAGGTGTTACGGAATGACTGAGAAAAAAATTTTTATGTATGTGAGTCTGTGGAAAGAGCACGGCGGCGCGCCTGGACTGGGGCTTTTTACTTTTGATACCCAAAGCGGAGAAATTGAACTGGTAAAGCAGTTAAATGATAAGATTTCCTTTAACTGTTCGAGAGTGGATTCTGCGCATAACAGAATGTATCTGTGCAACGAAACGGATGTGTTGGATGGTGTGAACTACAGTAGCGGCAGAATTTACGGTTATCAGTTGGATCCTTTGACGGGAGAGGTGAGCGAACTGTTTCATAAGGAGACTTTTTGCCCGAATCCGGCCTATTTAAACTTCGATGATACGGGGAAATATATGATCGTCGCGCATCATTCCAGTCCCGCAAATATTACGACAATTGAGCGGGATGAGGATGGAAATTTTATGCCGGTTGTCACATTCAACGATTCGGTTGTGGAACTTTTTTCTATGAAAGAGGACGGCACAATCGACAAGTTGCTGGATGTGAAGAAGCATGAAAGTAAAACACCGCTGCTTGATCGTTTCGGCAGAAGAACCAATACCCATCCGCATTGCGTGGTGAAATCCCCGTCCGGAAATCTGTTCGCCGTATGCGATAAGGGGGACGGATGCGTTTATTTGTATACGATCGATAGAGAAAAGGAAGAACTGCGGTTGTGTAGCAAATATCTTTCCGACGAAGAAGGCTGTGCGCCGCGCTACTGCGCGTTCCATCCTGCGCTGCCTTATCTTTTCATCAATCATGAGCATGAACACAACGGGAAAATGACGGTCAGCGCGTTCCGCTATGAGGATGACGGGACGATGGAGCGAATCGGCGTATATAGCGTGTTGCCGGAAGGATTTGTGCTGGGAGAAGGGCATTTTGAACAGCAGGGATTTTGTATCCATCCCAGCGGCAAATATGTGTACAGTATTATTCATTCCGCTTACAGCATTAACTGTGTTTCCGTGCTGGCCGTGAAGGAAGAAAGCGGAGAATTGGAGTTGATCCAGAATCAGCCGATTGAAGGCGTATGGCCCCGCGGCTGCGCGCTGTCTCCGGACGGACGCTTCCTGGTGACGAGTTGCCTTGCAAGCGGGGATATTGCAGTTTACCGGATAGAAGAGGACGGAACATTATGCCCTGCCGGTTCTATGGCGAAGCTACAGGGCGGCTCTTATATCAGCTTTTATGAACCATCAAATGAATGACAGAAAGGGGATTACGATGAAAGAAAAATATCATGCAGTAGGACCGGAGGCAGGGTACGCGAAAGGAACATTCGATCCGGCCGCATATGAAAATTCCGCGCTTGGCCGCACGACGGCAGAAATGCGGGGCATTTACGATCAGTATAAGGGAGATCAGATGAATCCGGCTGTTCTTGCCTATTGGAAAGAAAAAGGGGTGAAAAAGGAAGTTTTTGATGCCGATAAAGAAGCGGAGCAGATGATGTTTTCTGTCCTGACGCCGCTGAAAACGGAAAAAGATCATAAATATCCGCTGATTTACTGTCTACATGGCGGCGGAGAAGATATTTTCAGCGCGGAGGTCTACGGCTATGGCCTGCTGACCGGCATGGGTAATTGTATTACCGTATGCCCTACCGCATCCACCCACGGAAATCCCATGGTGGAAGCGGAATTCATCAGAATTCTTGGCTTTCTAAAGGAGCATGCTTATCCGGTGGATTTTACGCGCGTATATGTGGTCGGTTTTTCCGGCGGAGAAGGGGCTACACAACGGCTTGCGATGCTGCATGCAGATAAGATCGCCGGGATCGGACCGACTCCCGGACCTAACAGTTTCAGAGGCGTGTCCCTGCCGATCCTGCAGGCTGGGTATAATGAAAAATTCGGCCTGGATATGCCGATGATCTGCTTAGGCGGTAGTGAAGACGGCGGAGATATGTGGCCGCTGAATACACAGCAGTGCGTTAATTCCTTTAATTTCTGCATGCAGAATGTGGTAAAAGCGAAAAACTATAAGCAGCTGACGCTGGATGAAACCTGCAGGATTGCCAGAACTTCTCCCAATACAGTGAGCAGATTGTTCGGATTGGAGTTTGATGAATCCTGGATTAATAAACTGGAGGATACCTACATATATTTCGGAGATTTTTATAATGAAAAGGGCTGGCCGATGGCACGATTCGGCAGCATCATCGGAATGCCGCATATTCAGTGCCCCGAACAGGCCATGCTCATCTGGAGTTTCCTGCGCCAGTTTTCCCGCGATTTAAAAACAGGCGCGCTGCGCTTTGATAAGGCGGAAGTGGGCGGAGCCAATAAATAGCGTTATAGCGCAAACAGAAGAGATGCCGGACGGATTCTTGCCGGCCTCTTTTCTGTTTGTGTCGCAGCAGGGTCAGGGCCGCCTGCCAGGAAGGGGCATGACCCTACAGAAAACGGATTCTCGTCTCGTCCAGGTACCCTCTGGCGGCAGGCGCTTCGTCCGCTTCTCCGACGGCCACGACAGCCAGCGGTATGCTTGCGGTTTCAAAAATTTCCTGCATTTTCTCCACTCGTTCCATAGCAGGATAACAGCCGCACCAGCAGGTGCCATAGCCGAGTTCTTTGGCGGTAAGAAGGATATTCTGGATGGCAGCGCCGCAATCCTGGGGCCAGTAGCCCTGGCAGATTCCTTCCTGCAGGTCGGGCCTGCCGCAGACTACAATAGCGAGGGATGCGGTTTTGAGCATCTGGGTATAGGGCATGGCCGCCATAATCTGTTCTTTGCGTTCGCTGCTCTCTGCCACAATGAATTCCCAGGGACGTGTGTTGCAGGCGCTGGGCGCCATCATGGCAGCTTCCAGCATCTGCATAATATGTTCTCTGGGAATCTTTACGCCTTCTTTATATTTGCGGATGCTGCGGCGGGATTTGATTGTCTCGATTGTGTTCATAAATGGCCTCCTTTTTGAATACTGTTTCATATAGTTCTATTATAGCGCAAAGAGGGAAACAGGTATAATAGCATTTTCAACCTTTTTATGAACTTTTTTGTAACAGTTCAGCTACCAATGTCATTAAGTTAAATGTAAAAACGTGAGGAGTTTGATTGAAAAAAATATAGGGTAAAGAAATTCTCATTGGCTGAAAGTAGAAATTATAAAAATGAGGGATTCTGATATGCCGGACATGGATTTTATTGCATGGCAAACAAGCAGATTTACATCTGCTTCCATTTGCATTATATTAAACAGAGACGGATCCGCCTAAGCCGCCCTGTACAGGAAATACCTGGGCCGCCGGAAATGGGCTGTCTGCAGTCGCGGGAAGCTTCGCTCATTACGGACCGGTATGAGTTTTCGGTTGAGCAGGGGCATCACGTCTGCGGGGTTTTTTTGTGAATTCAAGCGGAAAAAGATCCTGCAGATGTGGGCGGCTTCCGTAAAATTCACTTTATAGCTGTGCTTCGTATCCTTTCTGGTTTCTACTGCTGTGTGGTTTACAACAGTTTCTGTCAGGTTGTAAGCGATCAGCTTCGCCCAGATCTCCTGTTTTATAAATTCAGGTTTATAAGAATGGAAACTGCTCAGGGCGATAGTGTACTTGAGCTTGCGGAAAGATGTTTCAATTCCCCATCTGGAAAAATAAAGGCGTTTGATGTCCTCTATGGTAAATTCCTCTGCCGGAAGATTGGTCATTATGCATTCATAAGAGCCGTCATCTAATGGGAACCTCACAACCCGGACAGGGATCGTATAAGTATCCAGGGAACCGTATGCCACAAAATCAAAGGTGGATGCGGCATCAACAAAGGTGACATAATCACCGGATGCTGTGATCTTTTTGGAATGGGAACGCTTAATGACAATGTCAAGGCACAGGTCAAAAGCCCCTTCTTTAGGAATAGGCAGGTGTCCGGCGGCTCCGCGGACCTTCACATCTTTGGAACGAAAGAGAAAGAACTGTTTTTTCTCCAGGACATGTGCCATGTTATTATAAGAACAATACCCACGGTCAGCCATGAAAACATCAAAAGTTCCCTACGGTGTTTCCAGACGGTCCACCATAGTGCAGAAAGCCTTGAATTCATCTTTGAAATGAACGGGCTGGATGACGGCATCCTTATAGGTATGCGTGTTAAGATCATAAAGAGCGTTGAGGTGGACACTGTAAAAGCCTTTTGCAGAATGGCCTTCAGAAACAAGATAGTCGTCAGAGGCCCATTTGGGGGAACTGAAGAAGGAGAAGGAAGAACCGTCAGCAGCAAAGAACCTGTAATTGGAAGGTGTTTCGAGTTTTGAAAGGGAGTTGTTGAGTTGACGAAAGACTTCTTCCAGAGCCTGGGGCTTAAGCTTATCCCTCTGCTGGCTGAGGACCGACAGGGAAGGGGAATCTGCATGGAAGTCAAAGAAATCGTCTAATTCATTGCCAGTGCTGGAAGCCCCTTGTGAGACAAGGAAAGAGATAAGCATCTCAGGGGGAAGCTTTCTGCGTCTGGAAAAATCCTTATCAGGAGCGGTCAGATAAGGGGCAAGGTGGGATGTGACATAGAAGCAGGCATTCCGGAACATGGATTTGATCTGATTAAAAAACATGGCATAAACCTCCTTGGATTAGAATGAAAGTACTGGTTCTAATGCCAAGGGCCGCTCTCGCTACCGCATAAAAACAATTAGCAGCGAGAGCGGCCGCACATTTTAGGGTTTATGTCAACCTTTTTTTAAAAAAGTTAAAAAATTTGGTTAGACCCCCATATTGGAATCTAACCATGCAAATATCGTTGTTAACTTAATAACATTGCTGCCTGAACTGTTACACTTTTTTGTTAAATTCCATATTCCCGATATAGTTTCCGGCGCGTCCGAACGCTTTTTGCTGCGGATAGGGCTTCTGCCATTCTGTCATCTTGTGCGAGCCTGAGAATCAGCGTGCTCAGGCGTTCTTCCCCGGCTTTCGCGCCTTCCTTTCTGCCTTCTTTTCTGCCGATAGCAGCGCCTTCTTCTTTGCTGTCCTTTATTAAATCTTCAATGGCTTTACACATATTCAATGTATCCTCCTTCGGGTTTCTGTTTTCTTCCTTCCTGATTTTCAGCGTTTTCATATGCAGCATAGTGCAGATCAGATCGTATGTGTCATCGTCGAGAGCGCTAAAACGCTCTTTATTTTCGCGGCAGTACGTAAGAAGCGCTTTTTTATTATCTTTGCGCTTCATCGTGCCGATGAGTTCGCGCAGACCGGATTCAAATTTATTCTCATTCAGATCGGTCAGGTTGATGACGTGCAGGCGGTATTCTGCCGCCAGTTTCTTCATCGGTTCATCCATTGCAGTCAGATCCGGCAGATCGCTCAACTGCCGGGCCGCGGTCCATTTTCCTGCCCCATGATATAGAAGGATGGTTATGACGGGAATCAGACGGTCCGTTTCTTTGATGCCGGAGAGAAATTCTTCGCCCGCGGCAAGTCCGCCTTCACGGTCATAACGTTCCTGCAACCGCCGAAGCTGTCTGTGCAGATCTTCCAGATCGTATTCCAGGCAGCGGAGCGGCATGTAATAGTGCAGTTTATCCTGCAGTTCCACAGCGATGATAATAAAATGACCGCGTCTGCACAATATTTTTGCTACATCCCGTTCCCGACGGGAGCTGCGACGTTTTCCCGTGCGGCTGTAAAATGGTTCATGATATACCTTTTGCATATCCGCCAGCTGATGCGAAAGAATCTCCTTTCTTCCGTCATACCCTCAGTGTACAAGGGGACACACGGTCGGACAAGGGCGAATTTGGCCATCTGCTTCGTTACCTTCGCTCCGCGTACGTCTCTGTACGCGTCGTTCAGGTGCCTTGCAGATGACCAAATTCGTCCCTTTCCGACTCTACGACCCCGACCGTAGAGATTTGCCCGATTTTCAAGGCGGACGAATGAGGCGTGCTGGACCGCACGCCGATTGAGGACAACGAGGAAAATCGGGCAAATATCACGGTTCGGGGCGTGTGTCCTCTTGTACACTGAGGGTAAAGACAGCCGTTATACAGATCGGCTAAGATCCTGGTTTTGCTGAGAAAATACGACAGTTCGTCGTTCTTTTTCCCCATTCAGTGCCCTCCTGTTATAAAATTTCATGATCTGATCGGAAATAAGGACGAAGATGTCCGATGAAGTTTTTGACACAAAACTGCCGGTTTTGCAGCAGCCTGTTGATAAGATTTTCCAATGATTCAGATTCGTTCCGTTCCCTGATGGTTATAAATTCAGTATAACGCTTTATACAGAAAAAGCAAGTAAAAATCCGCAACTTCGTGAGAAAACAATGAGGAAGCCTTGCTTTTTACGAGTATCATCTGAGTTTTGCAGTATGTGTATGCTGGAAATTTTTGCTCAACTTTTTATGTTTTATATAACGTAATCTAATGGAATATGTTAAAATGAAGCGTAGCGGTTGTGAAGGTTCCTTTTTATATATAAACTGCTCGAAGGAGAATCAACATATGAACATACTTTTGTTTGGAGTTTCTAACGTTGGCAAATCTGTGACGGGTGAACTGCTTGCCTCACGTTTGAACTATCAATTTTACGACCTGGATGAAGAGGTAAAAAATAAGCTGGGAATTACACTTGAAACATTTGTTTCCTCCGGTACTCTCCTGGAACGGGACCTGATAAGATGCTCCATCATTAATTCCCTCATTTCCATTCCTTCCGATAAAGTTATTGCCGTTACGCCTCTAACACATATAGTTCCTATACGGCATTTATTCTCTGAAAAAGATGTATTGGCGATTGAATTGCTTGATTCAGCCGAAAATATATTTGACCGTCTGGTTTTCAGCGATGAAAATGATAACATTTACAAGGATGATGAATACAAAAACAGACACAAAAACTATTACCTGAATGATATACGAAAGGATCTGGAATGGTACGGTTCCGTTTATTCCGTCATAAAGCACAAATTTGATATGGATGGGAGGGACACTGCCGGTGTTACGGAAGCATTGATCCAAAAATACCATTTAAATTCACGTACGGGAGGATGACTATGTATTTGAGGAAGATCAAAAGACCGCAGGGAAAGTGAAATGAAACGAAATCATAAAAATGACAATACAAACATCAAGGAAAAGAATATTGAAGCGACGGACCGGACTGACGGCGATGAGAAAATGATCCATTGCCCGAGCTGCGGGGCAGTCTATGATATTGATCTGGTAAAGTGCCCCTATTGCGGCGCAACGAATCCGGCAGGCGCGGAGAAGGCATATATGAACAGGCTCCATGGGATCCGCAGGGATTTGCACGGTCTGAACAGGGTGAGCGTGGAAGAGACCCGGCGTGAACTGAGGGAGACCGGCAGCGTGCTGAAGAAGGCGCTGTTCATAGTCGTGCTGATCCTGCTGGCCCTGGTTCTGTTTGTGAAAGCATCCGATATCAGAGGCGCCAGAGAAGCAAAAGAAGACTATCTTTGGGAAAAAGAAGCGTTTCAGACCATGGATGCGTATTATGAACAGGGTGATTATGAAGCGCTGCTTCAGATGTATTATGAAGCGCTGCAGCAGGAACGGCCCGTTTACAGATGGGAACACGTCGACCTGTGTGAGATTCTTGTGATTATGGAGGAAGCGGATGAACTTTTTTCGCTGGAAGAAGAAACGGCGCTGGAAGGAGACAGGCTGCTGAATATTTTGTGGTGCGAATTATCCCTGAAATGGTCTGGCAGCCGGGGATTTTCAGAAGAAGAGCAGGCGTGGCTTTCGGAGAGAACTGCGCCTTATCTGGCGGATCTGGCAGAGCGGTTTCCGATGACGGAGGAAGAAGAACAGATTTTTGAAAACAATGCGAAGTCACAGGAAGGGTATATCAGTCTGGAACTGTGCGAACAGTATTTAAAGAATCATCCGGAGGTGGGATATGAAATGTAAGTATTGCGGCGGGAATATCGGATTGGAGGATCGTGTCTGTCCTCACTGCGGAAGGATCAACGAACTGGCGCAGCAGCATATACAGGACATGAGACAGTACAGTGAAGAATTTGCGGAAACGAAAGAGGGCGTGTATCAGACAACACGCCGTTATACCGGAGTGGCAGTCCGCGCAGTGGTTTTGGCGGCATTGCTCGCAGCGGTATTCGTGATGTGGTTTTTGACGGAAAACGCTTATTCGCTGGCCCGTGATGCGAAGGAAAGGGACGCGGAAAAAAATGCGGCGGTCTACATACAGAAAATGGAGGATATGCTGGCGGTCGGCGATTACCGGGGCCTGGCGAATTTTGCCGAAGCTCATTATATTCATGACTGGCTTGAAGAGTATGAAGCGTATGCACAGATTATCGGGGCGTCGCAGATGTATACCCGTGCGGTGCAGTATCTGATGAGTTCTCAGATCGACGGTCTGGACGAACTGACCCTGAATGAAGTGGGATATTTTGCAACGACGCTGCCGGATTTTTACAGGCAGACAGATCCCGAACGGTTTGGATCCGGGGTTGACCGGGAAAAAACGGATCGGGCCATTGCAGGCATGCAGGAAAATCTGAATGCCCTCATGAAAACTTATCTGGGACTTACGGATGAGGAAATCAAAGAGCAGGAGACGATGACGGACGCCAGGCGGACGGTTTTTTTCCAGGATAAGTACGAAGCGCTGCACAGCGGCAGAGATCATGAAGACGCGGCGGCCGGGGAGGATGAGAGCGGTGAACAATAAAAACGGAAAGGCTGTAAAGAAAAAAGGCGCGCCGCGGGACACACTGGCAGAGAAGATCCTGAATGTCTGCATCGTGATTGCGGTATTTGTGCTGGTAACGGCGGTTTATTCTTTTGTATCGGAATATCGGGAATATGGCAAGGGCTATTTTACGGAAGAATATGTGATCGGCAGACTGCAAGACGGGGATTATGCGGGAATTGTGGACGCATATTACAGTGGATGGGAAGATGTTTCGGAAGATCCGGAACGGGAAGAAATCAGTTCGCTGGCAAGATATATTGATGCTACATTTTTAAACCGCGCGCTGGAATCCTGCGAAATGACGGAAAGAGCGGCGGCGGAAAAGCGAAAAATGGAGGATAACGTCTCAAAGCTTGGCATATATGCGGGGGAAAAGGAAAATATTGACCGGGCGATAGAAGAAAACCCATTGACAAAGTAGGGAAATGGAGTTATAGTTTACCCAACCTATTAAAAAAGTAGGTAATAGATGAATAAAGCGAGGGTAAAAAATGAGCGACCGCAATTATAAATTTGAGACGTTACAGCTTCATGTGGGACAGGAGCAGCCGGATCCGGCGACAGATGCCCGGGCAGTGCCCATTTATCAGACCACGTCCTATGTGTTCAAAAACTCCGCGCATGCGGCGGCGAGATTCGGACTGGCGGACGCGGGCAATATTTACGGACGTCTGACCAATTCCACGCAGGACGTGCTGGAAAAGAGACTGGCAGCGCTGGAAGGCGGCGTGGCGGCGCTGGCGACTGCATCGGGAGCGGCTGCGATTACCTATACGATTCAGGCGCTGGCGCAGGCCGGAGATCATATCGTAGCGCAGAAGACCATTTACGGCGGCAGCTATAACCTGCTGGCGCATACGCTTCCGCAGTTCGGGGTCAGCACCACATTTGTGGATGCGCATAACCTGGAAGAGGTTGAGAACGCGATTCAGGACAATACGAAAGCGGTCTATCTGGAAACGCTGGGCAATCCCAACAGCGACATTCCGGACATCGATGCAATTGCGGCAATCGCGCATCAACACGGCCTGCCGCTGGTAATCGATAATACATTCGGAACCCCTTACCTGATCCGTCCCATCGAACACGGCGCGGACATCGTGGTGCATTCCGCGACCAAGTTCATCGGCGGACATGGCACTACGCTGGGCGGAATTATTGTGGATTCCGGCAAATTTGACTGGAAGGCGAGCGGCAAATATGCGCCGATCGCGGAGCCGAACCCCAGCTATCACGGCGTTTCCTTTGTGGACGCGGCGGGACCGGCGGCATTTGTGACTTACATCCGCGCTATTTTGCTGCGGGATACCGGAGCGGCCATTTCCCCGTTTAACGCATTTCTTCTGCTGCAGGGTGTGGAGACGCTGTCCCTTCGTCTGGACCGTCATGCGGAAAATACGAAGAAGGTGGTGGAATATCTGGCGAAGCATCCGAAGGTGGAGCATGTCAATCATCCTTCCCTGCCGGATCATCCGGATCACGCTCTGTACGAGAAGTATTTCCCCAACGGCGGCGCATCGATTTTTACCTTTGAGATCAAAGGCGGACAGGCAGAAGCGCATAAGTTCATCGACAGTCTGGAAATTTTCTCCCTGCTGGCGAACGTGGCCGATGTGAAATCGCTGGTGATCCATCCGGCGACCACGACCCATTCTCAGTTAAACGACGCGGAACTGGAAGATCAGGGGATTAAGCAAAACACAATCCGTTTGTCCATCGGCACGGAGCATATAGATGATATTATTGCGGATCTGGAACAGGCATTTGCTGCGGTCTGAAGAAATCTGAAAAAGTGCAGGAATCTGAAATGACTCAAAATGAGAAAATTTCTCATTAAAAGTGATGGCAATTCATGAGGAGAAAACGTATAATCCTTATAAAGAAAAAAGATGATTGCGGTCTGGCCGTATGGCCAGACCGTAAAGTTGTAATCACAGATACATAAGGAGGTACCGGCATGTTAGAGTGTTTGAAAAAGATTAACGGCAAGGCGACCGGCATTTTTGCAGCAGGCGTTTTGTTCGGGACTGCGGGCATTAAGATTCTTTCCAGCCGTGATGCGAAGAAGGTGTACACCAATTGCACGGCTGCGGTTCTTCGGGCAAAGGATTGTGTGATGAAGACGGCTTCGGTCATTCAGGAGAACGCAGAGGATATTTATGCGGAAGCAAAGCAGATCAATCAGGAAAGAGCCCTGACGGAAGAAGAGGTCGGCGAAGAAGAGACAGAAGAAGAGATTGAAGAAGAAGCCTGAAATAATGCAAGTAGTGAGAACACCTGTGGAGGATGCTGCAGGTGTTTTTGCATTACGGCCGTTTATCATCAACAGGGAAGGAACAGGCGGCCGAAGCTGATTTGGAAAAAAGGAAGAAGGAAACATTATGAAATTTGTCATTAAGCATGAGATTCGGGGACGCATCCGGGTGCATATGACAGGCGGGCGGATGTCATACAGGGAAGCGGATATTCTGGAATACTATTTGAGCAGGCAGCCCTTTGTGAGTTCCGCAAAGGTATACCACAGAACGCAGGACGTAACCGTATGCTTTACGGGCGGAAGAGAGGAGTTGCTGACTGCACTGAAAGGTTTCCGGTACGAAAATGCCGATGTGCCGGAAACGGTTCTGCAAAGTTCCGGACGTAAGTTAAATGAAGAATACCGGGAAAAGCTGATTCAGAAGGTAGCGCTGCGGGCGGGGAGCAAGCTGTTTTTGCCGGCGCCTGTCAGAGCGGGAATTACAGCCGTAAAATCCGTACCTTTTATCATAAACGGGTTAAAGACGCTGGCGAAAAGAAAGATTGAAGTGCCGGTTTTAGACGGCACGGCGATCGGCGTGTCCATGCTTTTGGGCGATTTTGAGACGGCCGGTTCCATCATGTTCCTTCTGGGAATCGGAGAGGTCTTAGAAGAGTGGACGCATAAAAAGTCCGTAGGCGATCTTGCCAGAAGCATGTCATTAAATGTGGATAAGGTCTGGACGGTATGTGACGGTCAGGAAATTCTGGTTGCCGCATCCCGGATCAGAGAAGGGGACCTGGTAGTGGTTCGAATGGGAAACCTCATTCCCTTCGACGGGACCGTGACGGAAGGCGAGGCCGCGGTCAATCAGGCGTCTCTTACCGGAGAGCCCCTGCCCGTAGCAAAGAGCGCGGGCTCTACCGTATATGCCGGCACTGTGCTGGAAGAAGGAGAACTGACCATACAGGTGAGGGAAGCGAACGGTTCCAGTAAATATGAGAAGATTGCTGCCATGATTGAAGAGTCCGAGAAACTCAAGTCTTCCCTGGAGGGAAAGGCGGAGCATCTGGCGGATAAGCTGGTCCCCTATACGCTGGGCGGCGCGGCTTTGACATGGCTGCTGACCCGCAATGTTACAAAGGCGGTGGCGGTACTGATGGTGGATTTTTCCTGCGCGTTAAAGCTGGCCATGCCGATTACGGTGCTGGCCGCGATCCGGGAAGCGAGTTGTAATCAGATCACGGTCAAGGGGGGAAAATATCTGGAGGCGATGGCTGAGGCGGATACGATTGTCTTTGACAAAACGGGAACGTTGACAAAAGCGCAGCCTGCGGTAGTGGACGTGGTTTCCTTTAACGGACAAAATCCGGATGATCTGCTTCGCATAGCGGCCTGCCTGGAAGAGCATTTCCCTCATTCTATGGCGAAGGCGGTGGTGGATGCTGCCGTGCATAAGAATCTTGTACATGAGGAAATGCATTCCCGGGTGGAATATATTGTGGCCCATGGAATTTCCACCACGATCGGGGAGCAGAAAGCGGTGATCGGAAGCTATCATTTCGTATTTGAAGATGAAGGATGTATCATTCCGGAGGGCATGGAGGAGCGCTTTGAGAGTCTGCCGCCGGAGTATTCCCAACTCTATCTGGGCATCGACGGCGTGTTGGCGGCGGTCATCTGCATCGAAGATCCTCTGCGGGAAGAAGCGGTCGCTGCGGTAGCCGCGCTGAAAGAGGCGGGAATTTCCAAGGTGGTTATGATGACCGGCGACAGCGAACGGACAGCCCGCTCCATTGCGGCCAGAGTCGGCGTGGATGAGTATTATTCGGAGGTTTTGCCGGAAGATAAGGCGAAATTTGTGGAAAAAGAAAAGGCGGCGGGACATAAGGTCGTCATGGTAGGGGACGGAATCAATGATTCGCCTGCGCTGTCTGCCGCAGATGCAGGAATAGCCATCAGCGACGGCGCTCAGATTGCAAGAGAAGTTGCAGATATTACCATAGGGGCGGAAGATCTGTTTGAGATTGTCGAATTGAAAAAGATCAGCAACGCCCTGATGAAACGGATTCAGAAAAATTACCGCGTGATTGTAGGCTTCAATGCGGGGCTGATTTTGCTGGGAGTGGGCGGAATTTTGCAGCCGACGGCGTCGGCGCTTCTGCATAATACCTCGACGCTGGTGATCAGCTTAAAGAGTATGCAGAAGCTGTTGCCGGACGATAGTCCTATCGGGAAATGAATGAGCGCAGTAAATTAAGGATTCCGGTGGACTGTAAAAACAGCACGGCCATTATCACGGGCGCGACGTACCGGATCATGAATGCGTACAGCTTTTTGCGGCCAAAGGGATGACCGCTGGATTCCATTTCTTCGCAGATCCAGGAGGGCTTTACGACCCAGCCGATCAAAATGCAGGTCAGCAGGGAGATAAAGGGCATCAGAAAGCTGTTGCTGATGTAATCCATCAGATCCAGAATCTGCGCGGTCTGCCCGTTTGGAAGGGGAAGTTCGAAGTAAAAAATATTATAGCCGAGACAGACGATGACGGCGGCGACAGCGAAAATGACGCCGATAATCAGGCTCATCTTTTTGCGGCCTGTATGAAAGAGTTCCATGCAGTTGGCCACCAGCGTTTCCATGACGGAGACGCAGGAGGTCAGCGCGGCGAAAAGCACCATCACAAAGAAGATCAGGCCGATCAGGGAGCCTGCAGGTCCCATCGCCTCAAAAACCCGGGGCAGAGAGACAAACATCAGGCTGGGACCGGAAGCCATCCCTTCCGTGCCGAAAAACACGTAAACTGCCGGAATGATCATCATGCCGGCAAGAAAAGCCACCAGCGTATCGAAAAATTCGATCTGCCCCAGAGACTTGCTTAAATTCACGTCCTTTTTCACATAGGAACCGTAGGTAATCATAATGCCCATGGAAACGCTTAAGGAAAAGAAAAGCTGACTCATGGCGTCCAGCAGAATTTCCAGCAGCCGTTTTACGGTAAGACCTTTAAAGTCGGGCAGCAGATATACTTTTAACCCCTGAAGCCCCGTGCGGACCGTGTCCTGGTCCTGAAAGCGAAGCGTCAGAGAGAAGACGGCGATGCCGATGATCAGGACGAACAATCCCGGCATGATGAAGCGGGAAAATTTTTCAATTCCTTTTTCCACACCCCGGTATACGACGAACGCGGTGGCCGCCAGAAATACCAGCATGAAAACGATGGGCGATATCCGGGAAGTGATGAAGTCTGTAAAATATCCGTCCTGCGCCGCGGCATCGCCTCCAAACGTCAGATAGGCGACCAGATATTTGGTAATCCATCCGCCGATGACCGAGTAGTAAGTCATGATGAGAGCGGGCACAAGAAACGTCAGGTAGCCGAGAAATTTCCACCTGGGGCGGATCGTGCCAAAGGCGTGCAGCGCATTTTGTTTGGTGCGGCGTCCGATGGCGACGTCGGTGGTCAGTAGCGTAAAGCCGAAGGTCAAAACCAGAATCAGGTAGATGACCAGAAACAGTCCGCCGCCGTCTTTGGCAGCCAGGTACGGAAAACGCCAGATATTGCCTACGCCTACCGCGCTTCCTGCGGCTGCTAAAACGAAGCCAAGCGAACCGCTGAAGTTGCTTTTTTTCTTATTTTCCATGATGATATCCATTCCTCCTGAAAATGTATGGATTTCAGTATAGCATGGAAGCTTTCGGACTTTCAAGAGCAATCAGAAAATCACCGTGATTTGCGTATAGCTGTGCCCGTCGCTCTGGACGCTGATCCGGGCTTTGTGCGTCCGGGCAATAGAGGCTGCAATGGAAAGGCCCAGTCCATAGCCGCCGCTTTGCCGGCTGCGGGAATCGTCGCTTCTGTAAAATCGTTCAAATATATGCTTTTGATCCTCCGGCGCAATACCGCTTCCGGTATTGCGCACCGTGAGGATTTTTTTCTGGGTTTCAGATCTGGCGCGTTCGCTGTTTTTTCCCTTTGCATGCAGCCGGATGGTGACAACGCCGTTATGATCGGAATATTTAAAGGCGTTATCCAGAAGGATGGTGACAAGCTGACGGATGGCCTGTTCATTGCCGCAGCCAAAAAGGTTCTCTTCAATCTGCATTTGGTAGTTTTTTTGCGTCTCAAAGGCGAGACTTTCAAAGGAAAGGGCTGCTGCGGAAACTGCACGGCTTAAGTTGATTTCCGAGAATTCCGGTTTCTTTTCGGAAGCGTCCAGCTTTGCCAGATCCAGCAGATCCCGGACCAACGCGTTCATGCGCCGGGTCTGTTCCAGGATGTGCGAGAGCCATCTGTTTTCTCCAATAGATCCGGACAGGACTTCCGCATTCGCATTGATGATGGTCAGGGGCGTTTTCAGTTCATGGGAGGCGTCGGCGATAAACTGCTTTTGCTTTTCAAAGGCGTTTTGCACCGGCTTTATCATCCAGCCGGAAAGCCCGAATGCCGCCGCAAACAGAATCAGCATGCCGACCAGGCCCACAAACAGGCACAGATAAAACAGGCGGCTGGTCATGGAACGCTCCATGGAATAATCCAGAAAATATACCTGCCAGAACGTATCTCTGTCACGGATGAGATACAGGTATCCGGACTGTATAGTGCCCCGTTCTTTGGAAGCATCGGGATTTTTCTGCCACATTTTCTCGCCAAGCTGCAGGATGTCCTCTTCGGTCAGTTCGGATTGCATATTGTAGGATACGTCCAGATAATTTCCTTCCTTATCGTAAGAAATATGGAAAACGCGGAATGCATCCAGATAATTGGCCGGCTGCTGCCGCCCCGGTTTTGATGTATGATCGGGACCGTCGGGCGCGTCATGGCCGGGAAGGCGGCCGGCGTCAGGGACGTCGCCGTTGGATGGCTGTGAGCCGGAGACGCCTGTCCTGTCTGGAATGGGCGTATCTGCGATTCTCTCCAGCATGTCATACCCCTGCTTCTGACTGGAAAGGGTCATATATAAGTTGATGGACAGCAGGATTGCCGCGAACAGCATGCCGATGCACAGCATGGTGACGGCAAGAAATTTATAACGCAGTTTTTTTATCATTACAGGCTGTCTCCTTTGGTTATTTCCAGGCTGTAGCCGACGCCCCGGCTCGTTTTGATGGATACCCGGGTTCCCAGGGCGTGCAGCTTCTGGCGGAGAAAGGAAATATAGACTTCCACATTATTATAGTCCGTGTCGGTATCCAGTCCCCATATTTTTGTCAGCAGCAGTTCTTTGGGGAGAACCTGGCGGGGATTGCGCAGAAAAAGTTCCATCAGTTGATATTCTTTTTGCCCGAGACGGATCGCATTTTCGCCGCAGCAAAGTTCCATGGTGCTTTTTTGCAGGGACAGATCGTCACAGGACAGCGCGTTCTCCCTGTATTGTTGGCCCCGTCTGGACAGAGCCCGGACCCGCGCCAGAAGTTCTGCGGTGGAGAAGGGCTTGGGGAGGTAGTCGTCGCTTCCCGCGTCCAGTCCGGCGACAATGTCGTCCACTTCCGCTTTTGCGGTCAAAAGGATGACCGGCGTAAAGATCTTTTCCTGCCGGATCTGCCGCAGAATGGAAAGCCCGTCCATGCCGGGCAGCATGATGTCCAGCAGGATCAGGTCGTAGATTTGGGTGCGGATGTATTCCAGCGCTTCCGCGCCGTTTGCGACCGCATCGGCCAGATAGCCGTTTTGTTTTAATATTTCAGTCAGCGCTTCTGCAAGCGCAGTTTCATCTTCCACAATCAAAAGGCGCATGTTGGGTCCCCTTTCTTTTCTTCTCTTATATCAGTATAACATAATACGCCCGGATTCTTAAATGAAGATTGAAAATTCGCGGTCCGCCGGTCGGCTGGCCGCGGCCGTCTGTGGGACCTTCTTTGGCATGCCGTCCCGTCCCGGCCTTCTCCGGCCCGCTTTGGCAGGGCTCCCCGGCCGGCCCGCGCAGGCATTTTTGCCATTCCGATATCCAAAACGGGAAATTCCGTCCAAAGCTCCGTCCCGTTCAAAAATGCCGCCCGACACACAAACTCACCGCGAATCAGGGATTCGCGGCTCAGACAATGCGTGTCGGGCGACAGGAACGTTCCGGAACTTTGGGGAATTTCTCCGTTTTGGATATAAGTCATGGCAGAAAATGCCTGCGCGGGCCGGCCGGAGATCCCTGACAAAGCGGGCCGGAGAAGGCCGGAACGGGACTGCGTACCGAAAACGCCCAAAGACGGTCTCAGCCAGCCGGCCGGGGTCGTGAATTTTCTGTGAAAAGAAGAATTTTCAAGGTTGGTTTAAGAAATGGTTCGTAAAATGTCAGAGTCAGTACAGAGAAACATGACACCCGATTCGGACGTGTTGCCGTCCGGATGGTGAGAACTTGAAAGAGCGGACAGGAGGATTGGGATGAAGGGAAAAAAGGCATGGATCATCGCAGGAATTGCAGTTGTGATATGCGCGGCGGGAGGATTGGGATTCTTGCTGTTGAGGCAGAAAGACAATGCGCCGGATGAGCCTGCTTTACCGGAAGGAATGACGGTATCGGAGAACGTCGTGTCTGCGGCCGGACTGACGAGCGTGGGCATGATGGAAGAGGTCTGTGAACTGGGCTTTTTAGAGAATGGTCTTTATGTGGAAGAAACTTATCTGAATATGGGAGATGAGGTGGAAGCCCATACGCCGGTCTTTAAAGTTTCGGAGGAAAGTCTGGAAAACGCGCGCAGGGAGTTGGAAAAAAGCGTACAGGAAACGGCGCTGAACCGGCGGCAGGGGGAAATTACTTATCAGACCGGTCTGGTGGAAGCGCAGAAAGAAAAGGATCTGGCGGCGGTGGAAGCGCAATATGCGCAGGCTGTTTACGATAGTGCGGTAAAAACCGCGCAGGAAAAGGTGGATGAGAGCCAGGAGGCGGTGGACAGCGCGCAGGAAAAGGTGGATGAATACACGGCGTCCATAGAATCGGATTATTATTATACCTATTATGAAGTGGAAGAACTGGAAGCGACGTGGAAGGACAACGCCGCATTTCTGATGGAACTGTACAATAACTGGAATGTGGCCGCGTTGGAAGATATTTACGGCGGATCGGGCGGTAAAAACGGGATCGGATATGTGACAAATCAGGTCACGGGGACTGCATCCGGCAGCGCGTCAGGCGTTTCTTCGGGCGGCAGCGCAGCAGATATTTCGGGGCAGGCGGCAAGTGTGGCAGGCGGCCAGGAAGTTTCGGACGGCGTTTTTTTTGCCGTGGAGCAGGCGGTTGGAAGTACGGAGGAAAATGCTGACAAAGATACGGGAAATGCGGTCGGCGCGGCGGAAGGCGGAACCGGAGATACGGAAACGGGTGTCGGCGTCGAAGAAGGCGGAACCGGAGATACAAAAGAGGATGTCAGCGCGGCGGATGACGGAAGCGGCGACGGGAAAAATGAGGGTGCAGGCGAAAAGGAACTGCCGGATATGGCGGGCATGCAACCGGGTGGCGGTGGCGGCAGCATTTCCGGCAATGACATAGATAGGATGGGGCAAAGTAGCGTTAATATCAGCGACGATGAGATCCGGTACAATATCTATCTGGCGATGGTGGAAGAGACGGAAGAAAGCGAAGACGCATATGAAGCCGCGCTGGAAAAATACGAGGAGGCAAAAGAAAAGGCGGCTGCCGGGATCGCGGAGGCAAAAAGCGAACTGGCGGTATTGCAGGCGAAGCTGAAGGAACAGCAGAGCGCCTATGAAGAAGCCGTGATTTCTGCAAAGCTGACCTATGATCTGGCCGTTTCGGATAACGAGACGGCGGAAATGGTCTATGAAACGACTGTAAAGCAATTGGAAGAGGACTATGATGCGCTGGTGGAGGAAGAGGAAACCGCGGCACAAAATCTGGAACTGTTTGAAGAAACCGTGGGGGACGGCATTTTTTATACCGGTTCCGGCGGCACGGTGATGATGACGGCTGTGCGGGCGAATTCCTGGATTACGGAAGATACGATGGTGATGGCCTACAGCAATCCTGAGACGGTGACCGTTGCGGCCAGTGTGGATCAGGCGGATATCGCTTCCATAGAGATCGGCGGGCAGGCCTGTATTGTGATCAGCGGGTACGGAACTTATACGGGAAAAGTGACCTCCCTGAACCCCGTCTCGGCCTCAGGAGGATCTTCCGGCGTTACTTATACGGTAAATGTGCTTTTGGAAGGCGACGTTTCGGAACTGGAAGCCAATCTGACCGCCTATGTTTATTTCGGTTTGACGGAGGAAGAAAAGGAAATGATGAGCGGCTCGTCAGGGAAGGGCGGACAGATGGAGATGGACGGCGGGCCCATGGACGGTGACGGCGGCCCTGATATGCCGGGCGGCAGGCAGGGAGGCATGGAATGAATAGGATGAAATTGTCAAAAAAGCTGAAAATCCGGCTGGCCGCGGCAGGCGTCGCATTGCTGCTTCTGATCGCGGCGGCTGTCTATACGGTTTTTATTCTGCCGGGAAGAAATGAGCAGACTTATGTTTATAAAGAGGAGACAGTCAGCCGGGGCGACGTGATACAGGGCGTGATGGAAAGCGGCAGCATTGCACTGTCGGAGACTTCGGTCGCTTATGACGTGGATGTGAACGTGGACGACGATGAGGATGAGGACGACGATGATGATGACGATGAAGACGAAGCGGCGATTCATTATCTGGAAATCGGAGAAGTCTATGTGGTGAGCGGACAGCGCATCAGCGAGGGAGATCCGTTATTCTCCATTACAGAAAAAAGCAGAAGTGCGGTGATAAAGAAACTGCAGTCCAATCTGACGGAAAAAGAAATCGCCCTGACGAGCGCCAAGGCGCAGTATAATTCGCAGGCGCTGGAAGCGAAGAGTACCTATGACAACAGCATGCTTTCCTATAACAGCGCGTCGGCCATGCTGGAAGCGGCCACGACGCAGTTGGAAGAGGAAATCAACGGCTTATCCGCGCAGACGGATGTGCTGGAACTGGAAATCAATCAATGTCTGGAAAAGCTGACGGATGAGGATTTCCTGGATTCTCTGAATGAGGCAAAACAGGCATACGAAAAGGCAAAGGGCGTATATGAAGAGACGGATGTTCATTCTGTCGCTGCCTATACGGCAAATTATCAGAGTTATGTGACCGCAGAACAGCAATATGAAAGCCTGCTTTCGCAGAAGGAAGAATGGGAAGAAACAATCGCGCAGAATCAGGAAACCATTCTTGCCAATCAGGAGGAAATGGAAAAGGCGCAGTCCATTCTGGAGGCAAAAGAGACGGATGCAAGGAACACCTATGAACTGAGCGTAGGGGCCGGAGAACTGGCGGAGGATATTTATTCTTATACGGTGCAGGCCCTGCAGGATACGGTGGACGCCGCGCAGGAGGAATGCGCGCAGGCGCAGGAAACGCTGGAAGCGTTGGAAGCTTTTGTGGGAGAGGACGGAATTGTCTATGCGGACGGAGAAGGGCTTGTGACCGCCGTCTATTATGAAGCGGGGGATGAACTGGCCGCGACAGGTCCTCTGTTGTCTTATGTAAAAGAGAGCGATTATACTGTTTCCATCGACGTGTCGGAAGAAGATATTGCCGGTATTTCCATAGGCGACAGCGTGCAGATTGCCTTTGACGCCTATCCGGAAGAGGCGTATACGGGAACGGTCATTTCCATCACGACGACCAAAACCTCCGATTATGCCAAAACCGTGAGTTATCCGGTGGAAATTCAGATAGAAGGGGATACCCAAAAACTCTATGGCGGCATGACGGCGGGCATTACATTTGTGACGGATTCGGTTACGGATGTGCTGTATGTGTCCAGAAAGGCGATCGTAAAGCAGGACGGAAAAACCTGGGTATATACAGGCGACGGAGAGGAAAAGGAACTGACGGAAGTGGTCACCGGATTTGAAAACAGCACGGTAGTGGAAATTAAGGAAGGACTGTCGGAAGGCGACGTCATTTATATCAGAAGCAACGCAGGGTAAGCGCGTGCGGCGGGAGGATGAATGAATATGGAAAAAAAGAGCCGAAAGGATCCGGGGAAAAAGGTTCCGAACGGTATTTTGAAGAAGCGCAGATTCTGGATTTTATCGGCGGCTGTGGCGCTCGTTTTGGCGTTGACAGCCGGTACGGTCTTTTTCCTTCTGACCGGAAAAAATCAGGAAAAGCAGCAGGAAGCGGCTATCGCCCGGAACGACCGGCAATCGGTTTCGGATACGGTGACGGAGGAAGGAAGCGTATCGGTGGGAACGGTCAGTCAGACTTTTGAACTGGATCTTTCCGAATATACGGGACAAAGCGACTTTTCCTGGAACAGCATTGGCAGCATGGCGGCGGGACCTGGCATGATGGAGGGCGGCGGACAGAGCGGCATACAGAGTCTGGTGGTTACGACATCTTCTGGCAACCGGCAGTTGACGGTGGAAGAGGTTTATGTGAAAGTGGGAGAAGAGGTAAAAGCGGGCGATCCGATCCTGAAGGTGACCGCCGATACCCTTTCTGAGATCCGGCAGGGATTTGCGGAGGACGTCACGGATGCAAAGGAAGTTTATGACCAGATGGTGACGCAGCAGATGCAGACCCAAAAGGAAGCGTCTGTACAGCTTCAGGAAAATGAACTATATGGTTCTTATGCGGATACGGAATACAATCTGGCTGTGGCCAAACTGGAAGAAGCGGTGGAAGAATTGCAGGAATCCCTGCAAAATGCGCAGGAAATGATGGAAAAAGATCAGGAAGACCTTGCCGGATTGCAGGAGACGCTTGAGGAACAGCAGGCCGTTTTGGAGAACGCAGTGTATACGGTGGAGAACGAAGACCGCAGCAGTAATGCCTATGGCTGGCTGCTTGCGGTGAATGCAAAGGTGGATGAAGAAACCATTATAGAAAGTCTGGAAACACAGATCGAAAGCCTTGAAGAGAGCATCGCATTGCAGGAAGAAGAAATCGAATCTTTGAGCATGCAGCTTACGAATGCGCAGAAGGAACTGGAAAGCGGGAAAATCGAGGCGGAAAGCGCAAGACAGATCCGGATTATCAACGGAAACAGCGCGCAGGAAATTTACGACGTTACGACGCAGCTTGCGGACTTTGAAGCACAAAATGCGAAGGAAGATTATGACGAGGCGGCTGCGAAGCTGGAGGAACTGGATACTTATATTGTGGATCAGGTGATTTGTGCGGCGCAGGACGGCGTGATCACCGCCGTCAGCGTGAGCGCAGGGGACGCGCTGCAGGAAGGTACGGAATTGATCGCCTTGAACAGTTATGACGACGTTACCATTACGCTGACGCTGGATGAAGACGAGATGGATATGGCGGGGCTGGGCAGCAAGGCAGAGGTGGTATTCTCCGCTTTCCCGGATGAAGTGTTTACGGGAGAAGTGACCGAAATCGGCGACGCGCAGATCGACAGCAATACGAATATGACGACCTATGAGGTCGTAGTCAGCATTCTGGAAAACGGTTCCAGACTCTATGAGGGAATGACCGCGGAGGTGACCTTTACCAGACAACAGAAGGGAGAACCCGAATGAAACTGACGGAAATTTTAAAACTGGTCGGGCTAAACCTTTCGCAGAACAAATCCAAAGTAATCCTCACCTCAACGGGGATTCTGGTCGGCTCTGCCACCATTATGCTGGTTATCGCAATCGGAACGGGCGGAAAACTGGAGGTCGCGGAACAGTTTAAAAACCTGAATGCCGGCGCCATTGATATTTCCTATGAATATCAGGAAACGGGCCGCTCGTTTGGCGGCGGGCGTGGCGGCGGCATGGAGCAGGGCGGCGCTATGGATGGCGGCAGCATGGGCGGCAACGCTATAGGAGGCGGTATGTCCAGAGGTAACATGCCCGGTGGCGGCGGTATGCCGGATATGGGCGGCGGAGGAATGCCTGACGGACAGGATATGACCGGAGGGTTCGGCGCCGCGCAGAATACGGAAAAAATCATCCTGTCCACGGAAGAGGCGGACGCTCTGCTGGAAGGCGTGGAAGGACTCAGCGATGCGACGATCAGCTACACCACGAAATCGGATGTGGAAGGCGGCGATCTGGAAGAAGCCGTTTCCTATACGATTGCGGGGGTGAAGGAAAACTATGCGCAGATGAGCAATCTCACGCTGGCGATCGGCGATTTCATCACGGAAGAGAACGATACCTATAAGGAAAAAACGTGCGTGCTGGGCTACAGCGTGGCAAAAGAAATTTTCGGAAGCGCGCTGGACGCCTATGACGAATCCGTTTATATTGATAACCGTCCCTATGTGGTCAACGGCGTTTTTGCGGAGGTTGGCACCGTGGCGTCCGGCATCAGCCCGGATGAGGCGATTTTCATTCCCTATGAGACCGGAATCAAATATCTGACGGGAAAAAATAACGTCAGTCCTACCATCACGCTGATCGCAGAAAACGTAAATGAAGTGGAGACGGCCAAAGAACAGGCGCAGACGGTGCTGGCGCAGATTTATCCGAACGCGTCGTTTACGGTTACGGATGCCGGCAGCAAGATGGAAGCGGCCTCCAGGTCCAACGAAACGCTGACCATGCTGCTGGCGGCCATGGCGGTGATCGTCTTTATTGTAGGCGGTATCGGCATCATGAACGTGCTGTTTGTATCGGTCAGGGAACGGACCAATGAGATCGGAATTTTAAAGGCGATCGGCTGCAGCCAGAAGGATATTCTGCTGGAATTTTTGCTGGAAGCCGCCTGTATCAGCCTGATCGGCGCAATTCTGGGCGTTCTTTTGTCCCTTGCAGTCACGCCGGTCATTGAGCAGCTTTCCGTGCGGGTGGAACTTTCCGTCTGGGGCGGTATGCTGTCCCTGGTGTTCGGCTGCGTGACGGGAACTGTGTTCGGTTTTTATCCCGCCTGGAAAGCGTCGAAGCTTGTGCCGGTAGCGGCCTTGAATCATGAATAGGACGAACAGGAAAAAAGTTTGCGGCATCAAAAAGATGGCCGGACAGGAGCGATTGTGGGACAGAAATTAATTGAAATGAAGGGCATCAACAAGGGATATAAACTGGGAGAAGAAATGGTGCCGGTTTTAAAGGATGTGGAATTCGAGGTGGAAAAAGGAGAATTTGTGGCCATTTTAGGACCTTCCGGTTCCGGAAAATCCACTTTGATGAATATTCTGGGGTGCATGGACACGGCGGACAGCGGAACCTATTTTCTGAACGGCGAAGCGATCCATGAAATGCCGGAAAACCGCCTCAATGAAATCCGCAACAGGGAGATCGGATTTATCTTTCAGAATTATCAGTTGATTCCCACTTATAACATCATGCAGAACATCATCATGCCCCTTCTGGTGCGGGGAATGACAAGCGCGGAAGCGGAGGAAAAGTGCAGAAAGACCATAGAACTGCTGGGGATATCGCACCGCTTAAAGCATAAACCCAATGAACTGTCGGGAGGACAAAAGCAGCGGGTTTCCATCGCCAGGGCGCTGGTAGGCGAACCTGCGATTCTGCTTGCGGACGAACCCACGGGGGCGCTGGATTCTTCCAGCGGAAAGGACGTGCTCAAACTCTTTGAGCAGCTTCACGGAATGGGAAATACAATCGTCATGATTACCCATGACTTAAACGTGGCGAAGCACGCGCAGCGCATTGTGCACATCATAGACGGACAGCTTTATACCAATACCCTGCCGGATTGAAGAATACATTTTTCCGGCTTTCTATACATTATATTGAGGGTATCTGACCTTTCGGATTTAACGTCTCAACCTGCCGCCTGCCGGTGTACTGCGTGTCTTTTGGTCCCGTGCGGGGGCTGCCGTCCTGCCGGGCGTTTGGGGGCGCACAGGTATTTTGCCATGACTTATATTCAAACCGGTGAAATTCCCCAAAGCATCATTCCGTTCCTGTGATCCGATGCGTATTGTCTGAGCGGCAAAGCGGGGCTTTGACGCGAGTTTACGCATCGGGGCACAGTCCGGAACGGAATGACGCTTTGGTTGGAATTTCCCGGTTGGGATATCGGAATGGCAAAATACCTGTGCGCCCCCAAACGCCCGGCAGGACGGCAGCCCCCGCACGGGACCGGAAGGCACGCGGCGAGCCGGCAGGCGGCAGGGCAGAGCGTTTTTTTTCAGGTTTTGCTTGACAAGGCGGATTTTTTGGAGTATCGTAGTTCAAAAATAAAGATGTACGGCATATCAATAGAAATATAAGAAAATTATGTCAGTCAGAGGAAACGAAGACGTTTCACACGCTTAGGCGGTGAAACGTCTTTTTTGGTTCAAAGGAGAGGTGCCCTATGATTAAACTGGAACACATCAATAAATATTTCGGCGAACTTCATGTGTTAAAGGACGTCAACCTGGAAGTGAAGGAAGGGGAAAAGCTGGTTATCATCGGTCCTTCCGGTTCCGGAAAGTCCACCACGGTGCGGTGCATGAACTTTTTGGAGGAGCCCACCAGCGGTCACGTTTTTATCGATGGGAAGGAACTTACCGCTAAAAATAAGACGAAGCTGGTCCGCAGCACCACTTCCATGGTGTTCCAGCAGTTCAATCTTTATCCGCATATGACGGTGCTGAAAAATCTGACGCTGGCGCCCATGAAGCTGCATCACAAGAGTAAGAAAGAGGCGGAGGAACTGGCATACCATTATCTGGATATCGTAGGGCTTCGGGATAAGGCCCATGTGTATCCCACCACTTTGTCGGGCGGGCAGCAGCAGCGTATCGCAATCGCCAGGGCGCTCTGCGCGCAGACGAAGATCATTTTATTTGACGAGCCCACGTCCGCACTGGACCCTGAGACGATTCAGGAGGTTTTGGACGTCATGATTAAACTGGCGAAGGAAAATATCACCATGGTGGTGGTGACACATGAAATGGGATTTGCCAGACAGGTGGCGGACAGAGTGGTGTTCATGGCGGACGGACAGATCATTGAGGAAGGCACGCCAGAGCACTTTTTCACCAATCCGCAGAACGACCGGGTAAAACAGTTTTTGGGAAAAATTATCCGGTAACATGGTGAACAGGCGGAGCGGATGGCGAAACGCTTTCCCGGTCCGTTTGGAATAAATTTAAGGAGGAGAAATATTATGAAGAAATGGAGCAAATGGGCGGCTTTGGGATTATCCCTGGCCATGACGATGATGCTGTTTACAGGCTGTGGCAGCGCGGCTGTGGAAGAAGCGGCTGTTGAGACGCAGCCGGCGGCGGAAGAAACCGATGCGGCGGCGGAAAGCACGGCTGCAGAGAGTGAAGCGGCAGCGACCGATGAGGAATTTTCCGAGGACGTGCAGGCGATCATTGACAGAGGCGTTCTCAGAGTCGGCGTGAAAAACGCGGTTGTGGGATTCGGATTCCAGGATACGATTTCAGGCGAGTATTCCGGTCTGGAAATCGAACTGGCGGAGAAAATTGCAGAATATCTGGGCGTGGATGTTGAGTTTACGGCCGTTACGGCAGCTACCAGAACAGAACTTCTGGACTCCGGCGACATTGACTGCGTGCTGGCAACCTTCACAATCACGGATGAAAGAAAAGAAAGCTGGGATTTCTCCACACCCTACTTTACGGATCATGTAACCGTACTGGTGGAGGACGCGAGCGGCATTACCAATCTGGAAGGTCTGGTTGGGAAGAAGGTAGGCGTTTCTTCCGGTTCCACATCGGCAAAGTCTCTGGTAGAGGCGATGATCGGAGCGGGCGTTATCGCAGGGGATGATTTCAATGCGGAAACCTTCGATCCGGCGCTGTGGACAGAAGGCGTATCCTTCCAGCAGTATGACGACTATCCGACCATTTCAACGGCTTTAAGCGCGGGCGAAGTGGATGCGTTCTGCGTGGATAAGTCCATTCTTGCCATTTATCATACGGATGGACGTTCTTACATCGAAGAGGAATTCGCGCCTCAGGAATATGGCGTGGCGACCACGAAGGGTTCGGGATTCTCTACAGTTGTGGACGGTCTGATTCAGGGCTGGCTGGCAGACGGCACGATCGACGGACTGATCGCGGAAAACGGCCTGGAGTAATGCTTTCGGGCTAAGGCTGAAGGATTAAAATGAAGCGTTAAAAAGTGATGGAGGAAACAGAATGTCTGGGATTTTTTCACAAAATGCGTGGCTCAAGGTCTGGACATACCGGAGCACCTTTGTGCTGGGACTGATAAATACGGTGGAGACCGCTCTTGTGGGCGTGCTGCTTTCACTGGCGATCGGGATTGTGTTGGGATTAATGGCCACAGGCAAAAAGAAAATATTAAAGGGCGTCAGCCGCATTTATGTGGAACTGATTCAGAACACGCCGCTGCTTTTGCAGGTCTGTTTCCTCTATTATGCGCTTGCGTTCGCGGGACACAGTCTGGGAATTCTGGCGACGGGCATCATATCCCTGGGAATTTACCACGGCGCGTATATGGCGGAGGTGGTCCGGGCGGGAATTGAAGCGATCCCCAAAGGACAGTTTGAGGCTGCGGAGTCGCAGGGATTCGGATATATCGGAAAAATGTTCTATATCATCCTTCCTCAGAGCACCAAGATCATTCTGCCGCCCATGGTCAATCAGGTGGTGAATCTGATTAAGAATACCTCCTGCCTGTATATCATAGGCGGCGCGGATCTGATTTCGCTGACTTACAGCTTTGTGACGGGAGCGACCACAGGAGGCGCTTATGCGCCGGCTTATCTGGTCAGCGGCGCGCTGTTTTTTATCATCTGTTATCCGCTCTCCAAGCTGGCAAGCGTCTGGGAGGAAAACTTAAAGAAGCGGGATCAGAGAGTACATATCATGGCGTCCGGCAGAAAAGGAAAGAAGGTGGCGTAAACGATGGGCGATTGGACGGCGAGTTTTTCCATTTTGCAAAATGGAAGCATATGGATTTACATTTTAAAAGGCGTGCTTTTTACGCTGATTATTTCGGTTATCGCGGTTGTCATCGGGATTTTGTGGGGGTCCGTGCTTGCGCTGGTGCGTAACTACTGCACGCAGCCCAAAAGCCGTGTCTGGAAATGGCTGGCGACCATTTATATTGAAGTATTCCGGAATACGCCGCTATTATTGTGGATTTTTATTTGTCTGGTATTTTGTCCCTGTCCGGATCTGTTTGAAAGAAAAATGTTCGGCCTGACGTCGGTGGAGACAAAGCTGCTTTTCAAAGCGGCGGTGGCGCTGATTTTGTTTACCTCGTCCGTCATTGCGGAAATTGTCAGGGGCGGACTCAATTCCATTGCAAAGGGACAATTTGAAGCGGGGCATTCCCAAGGCTTTAGTACGGTACAGGTCATGATATACATCGTTTTGCCCCAGGCATACAGGAATGTGATTCCGACGCTGCTGAGCCAGGTGATTACCACCATCAAGGATTCTTCCTATCTGGCAAACGTGGCGACCATCGAACTGATGGCCCGCGTCAAGAAGATTTTAAGTTCCGCCAATATGTACAACGGAACGGGAAGCATTTATGTATCCGATGTATTCGTGCTGTTTGGCTGTGCGGCCGCAATCTATTTTGTCATCAATTATTCCCTGTCCTGCCTGGTGAGATATCTTCAGAAGAAGAATAAGAAAGAGCCGAAGGCAGTGACGTTGGGATAAACGGGAGACGATTATAAGATAAGGGCAGGGGATTTTTATGGAACAATACGTTGTGACAATATCGAGGCAGTTCGGCAGCATGGGAAGAAGCATCGCCGAATGCATGTCGAAAAAACTCGGGATAGATTATCTGGACCGCGATATCGTGGAGCAGACGGCCAGACGGACGGGACATCCGGTGTCCACCATAAGCGACGCGGAGGAAAGGGTAAAATCCTTTTATTTAAGAAAAAAATATCCTTTTAATATGGGCATTTACAGCATAACGGACGAAATTTTCTGTGTGGAAAAAAATATTATCCGGGACCTGGCGGCCAAAGAATCCTGCATTATTGTGGGAAGATGCGCGGACAGCATCTTAAGCGATTTCCCCAATCATTTAAGCGTTTATATTTATGCTCCCTATGAAGCGAGGCTTCACAATTGCGTGCATGATCTGATGATGGAGGAAAAAACCGCCGTTAAAATGATGAAGGAAGTGGATGCGGCCAGAGCCAATTATCAGAAAAAATACTGTCCGGAGGTCAATTCTGTCTTTGACCATAAGGATATCATGATAGACAGCAGCAAATTCGGAATCGAAGGGACGGCCGATATTTTAGCCGGCATTGTGCGGGAAAAATGGGGAAAATCATAAAAAGTACGTTGCCGCCGATCGGAATGCGGATCATGAAATCCGCAATTGCGATCGCCGTCTGTTACCTGGTATCGTTTGTACGGGGAAACAGCGGAATCGTATTTTATTCTCAGTTGGCGGCGCTCTGGTGCATTCAGATGTACGTTTCAAACAGCAGGAAAAATGCGGTGCAGCGCATTATCGGAACGGTCATCGGAGCGGTCTATGGACTGATATTTTTATTGATAGAAGAGAAAACGACGATTTCTGCCGGAAAAGGCGAGGCGGTCAATGCCCTCGTGATTTCCGGCATGATTATTGTGGTATTATATACGACGGTGCTGATTAAAAAGAAACAGGCGTCCTACTTCTCCTGCGTGGTTTTTCTGAGCATTGTGGTGAATCATGCGGCGGACAGCAATCCGTATCTGTTTGTCTGGAACCGTTTTCTGGATACGGTGATCGGAATTATCGTCGGCATAGGCGTGAATACCTTTTCTTTGCCGAAGGAGAAACGGAAGGATATTCTGTTTATTTCGGGACTGGACGACACTCTTTTGGGCAAAAACGACGGACTGAGCGATTACAGCAAAGTGGAGTTGAACCGGATGCTGGACGAGGGCGCCAATTTTACGATTTCCACGATGCGCACGCCGGCCTCGCTTCGGGAGACGATGGAAGGAATCCGCCTGAGGCTTCCGGTCATTGCCATGGACGGGGCGGTGCTTTATGATCTTTTGGAAAATGTCTATGTAAAGACCTATGTGATTTCAAACGGCATGTCCAAAGAAATCCTGAAGCTGGTCCATGAACAGGGACTGGAGTGTTTTGTCAATGTGATTATCGACGATATGCTCGTGATTTTTTACAGGGAAACCCAGGACCCGGTGCACGCGGCACTGGTTGGGCAGATGCGCAGATCGCCCTGGCGCAATTATGTAAAAAGCGAAGCGCTGCACGAGGAAGAAGTGGTTTACTTCATGCTGATTTATCCGAGGGAGATCATAGAAAGCTTTTATCAGGTTCTTGCGGAAAACGGAATGACGGATAAACTGAAGGTGTTAAAGTATGACTCTGTGGATTATCCGGGTTATGCCTATATTAAAATATACAATAAAAACGCTACCAGAGATCATATGTGCCAATATTTGAAAAAAATGCTGGGCTTTGAAAAGACAGTCACCTTTGGCAGCGTGGAAGGCTGTTACGATGTGGTGGTGAGGCCGGGAGATACCAATAAAGTGGTGCACGAACTGAAAAAAAGGTACGAGCCGGTGAAGCGGCTGTAACAGGTAAGTCCGGACGGCTGCAAACGGCTTCAAAAAAATGCGTTCCTGATATACAGTCATTGTAATTTTCAAATAAATCCGCTATACTGAAAAAAAGCTTTGACAGGAGGAGCGGATATGAAATCAAAGGTTTACTTTACGAAAACCATCACGCCTCAGAAGGTGCTGCAGATGTATCGCCTGCTCGATAAGGAACTGCCCGGAAAAGTTGCGATCAAGCTGCATTCCGGCGAGGTCGGCAATCAGAATTTTCTGCGTCCCGACTTTTTTAAGCCGGTAATCGACGCGGTGGGCGGCACGGTGGTGGAGTGCAATACGGCCTACGAAGGGGAAAGAAATACGACGGAAAAACATTTAAAAACGCTGGCGTTGCATGGCTGGAGCGAATATTTTGAGGTGGATCTTCTGGATGCGGAAGGCCCGGATATGGTGCTGGATATTCCGGACGGAAAGGTGATCCGCAAAAACTACGTCGGAAAGGATCTTGCAAAATACGATTCCCTGCTGGTGCTTTCTCATTTTAAGGGCCATCCGATGGGAGGCTACGGCGGAGCGCTCAAACAGTTGTCCATCGGCGTGGCTTCTTCTTATGGAAAAGCGTATATTCATGGAGCCGGAGAACCGGAGAAAATCTGGACGGCCGACCATGATTCCTTCCTGCGGTCGATGGCGGACGCGGCAGGTTCCATAGTGGAATATTTCAAAGGGAATGCGGCTTATGTCAATGTGATGAAAAATATGTCCGTCGACTGCGACTGCTGCGCGGTGGCGGAGGATCCCTGCATGAAGGATATCGGCGTGCTGGTTTCTCTGGACCCGGTGGCGATCGATCAGGCGTGTCTGGATCTCGTCTATGCTTCCGACGATCCGGGCAGGGATCACCTGATTGAGCGGATCGAATCCCGGCACGGCGTTCTGACGGTGGAAGCGGCCGCCCAACTGGGCTACGGTTCCCGCGAATATGAACTGGTGGAAGTGGACTGAAAAAGGAAAAGAAGGCGAACGAAAACCCGGCCGGTGAAAGAAACGGCCGGGTTTTTTATGCAACAAAGAATTCATAAGCGTTTCACGATGACGGCGTTTGGTCATAAAGGATCAATCAGATCGAACGGAATCCTTTGCCGATGATCTCGCTGCTGTTGACAATAGTCATGAAAGCGTGGGGATCGATTTTCCGCAGATAAATGCGCAGCCGGGCGGTTTCGTTGCGGGTCAGTACCGTCATGAGAACCTTCTTCTGGTCGTGCGTGTAAGCCCCGAAGGCCTGCTGCTCGGTTGCGGAACGCTTGAGCTGGTTGATGATAAAATCCTCCACTTTATCGGGATACTGGGTGATGACGGTGCATACCTTGCGCAGGTTGAGGCTTTCAATCGCGCCGTCCACAACGGTGCATTTTAAGATCATGCCGAGAATACAGTACAGGCCGGTTTTGGCGCCGTATAAATATGCCGCAATCAGCACGATTCCCAGATCGCTGAGCATCAGGGCGCGCCCGATTTCAAGGCTTGTGTGTTTGTGCAGAATCATCGCCACGATATCCGTGCCGCCGGTGGAAGCCCCCACATTAAAGACGATGGCGCTGCCTACCGCAGGCAGAATGACCGCAAAACACAATTCCAGAAAAGTATCCTCCGTCAATGGAGAGGAAAGGGGCAGTACAGCCTGACAGATGCTGACGTAAAAAGAGAGGGCAAAGGAAGAATAAATGGTCCAGCCCATCGATTTGACGCCGAGAAAAAGGAAACCCAGCAGGACCAATACGGCATTGACCAGCCACATGAAAGCGCCCACGTTCCATTTCGGGAACAGCGTGGAAAGAATGATGGAAACGCCGGAAGTTCCGCCGAAAGCGAAATGGTTGGGCGTTTTAAAAATTGCGATTCCGACTGCGGTGAAAAACAGGCCGCAGTTGAGCAGCAGAAAAAATTTGGCGTCGCTTAACGCCTGTTCGCGGGTAAGATGCTTTTTTAAGTATTTCATTTTAACGTTTGTATGCCGATCCTTTCTTTCACTGTCTGAGACAGTTTTATGATAACCGCTGTCCGGAGCGATCGCATGTGTGCAGAACGCTGCGGTTACCAACGTGATATTATAGCGGAAAAAAAGGAGAATCACAACATTTTTCCTTCAAATTTTCTGCCGTCGCCCACAGGAACTGTAACGATTCAGCGGCAGGCCGAACCGTTACGGGCGGCTAACAGGACGACCAGGCAGGACCCGACATTATGTACCAGAGCGCCTGTCGTCGGAGTGAGGATGCCCAGCATGGAACAGGCGACCGCAGCAAAGTTGATGCACATGGAGAGCGTAATGCTCAGGCGGATGGTAGCCACAGTGGCATTGGATAACCGTTTCAGGTATGGAATTTTGGAAATATCGTCGCTCATAAGGGCGATATCCGCCGCGTCCACGGCGATATCGCTTCCCATGCTCCCCATCGCCACGCCGACGTCGGCAGTTTTTAAGGCGGGAGCGTCGTTGACTCCGTCGCCGATCATACATACCCGGCTTCCCTGCGCGCGCATTTCGGAAATGCACCGGACTTTTTCTTCCGGCAGTAAGCCGGCGTTTACCCTGGTAATGCCGCACTGTCCGGCAAAATACGAAGCGGTCCTCTGGTTATCTCCTGTCAGCAGAACGGTGGAGACGCCCATCGCGGACAGGCTGTTTGGCACGCTCTTTGCCTGGGGCCGCAGTACGTCTGATAAGGCGAGCAGGCCCAGACAGGAACTGCCGTCTGCAACGATCACGGAAGCCTTTCCCTGGGCATGCTTTTTTTCCAGTTCTTCCGTGACCTCTGCCGGAATGGCGATGTTGTTTTGCCGGATGAACGTTTCATTGCCGCAATAGAATTTCTTTCCGGATATTTCAGCGCAAATTCCTCTTCCGCTTTGCATCCGGAAGGCGGAAGCTTCCGGCGGTTCAATGCCCTGTTCCCTTGCATATGCCGTGATTGCTCTTCCCAGCGGATGTTCGCTTTTGGACTCGGCCGATGCCGATAAAACGAGCAGATCGTGGGCGTCCATATTTGGATGAAAAGAAAGGATATCGCTGACCACGGGCTTTCCGTAAGTCAGGGTTCCCGTTTTATCGAAAGCGATTGTGTCGACTTTTCCCATCTTTTCAAGCGCCTCGCCGGATTTAATAATCACGCCCCGCTTTGTCGCCTGCCCGATCGCGGCCATAACCGCAGTTGGCGTGGCCAGCACCAGCGCGCAGGGACAAAAAACAACCAGAACGGTTACCGCCCGCACGATATCCTGCGTCGCCAGACCCGTAATGACGGCAAGGAGCAGAGCGGCGGGGACGAGAAAACTCGCCCATTTGTCCGCAATTCTCTGTATGGGAGCCTGTTTGCTTTCCGCGTCCTGTACCATCCGGATCAGTTTCTGAAGGGAACTGTCTTCCCCTGTTTTGACCGCTTTCATATCGAACGCGCCGAAGCGGTTGATCGTTCCGCAGAATACTTCGTCTCCGGCGGACTTATCAACCGGAAGAGATTCTCCCGTCATGACGGACTGGTCAACGGAGGTTTCCCCGCTGATGATGACGCCGTCCGCCGGAATCGCTTCGCCGGGCAGAACCCGCAGGATATCGCCCGGCCGGATTTGTTTGGCTTCAATCATTTCCTCTTTGCCGGAAGAGATTCTTCTTCCTCTGGAAGGCGTAAGGCAGAGCAGGTTTTTTAACCCTTTTTTAGCGCGGTTGGCGGTCATGTCCTCCAGGATTGCGCCGATTTCCATGATGAAAGCGACCTCTCCGGCAGCAAACAGATCGCCGATGATAATCGCCGCAACCATGGCGATACTGATCAGTAAAGCGGAGGAAATTTTGCTGATTCCCTTAAGATGTATGATTCTCCATACGGAAAGATAGATTAAAGGAACGCCGCAGATAACGACGCTGATCCATGCGGGATCAAAGGGCAGCGCAATATCCGTTCCGGATACTGCGAAACTCAGAATGAGAAAGATACCGCCTGCAGCCGTCATGGGCAGACCTGCCAGAAAATCATTGATTCGTTTTATCATTTTCTTTTTCCTCTTTTCGAAATGGCCGTTCCCTGTTGACAGCCCTTGAAAGGAACGGTACAATTCATATGTTACAAAACATTTTGTTCGTTTATATTGTAGCAATTGTGAGAAGCATTGCAAGAATTAAAAAAGCCTTTCTGTTCCATACGGGACATTTTGGCAAAAATGTCCGGAAAGAGAGGGCGGTTATGGACAGACGGCAGCAAAAAACGAGACGGGCGATTTTTGAGGCGTTCGGCAGCCTGTTGGAAAGAAAAAATTTCGGGAACATTACGGTGCAGGAGATTATAGACGGAGCGAATGTGGGAAGAAGCACTTTTTACGCGCATTTTGAGACGAAGGAGGATTTGCTCAAAGCGATGTGCACCGATATCTTTCAACATGTATTTTCGGAAGATCTGAAGAAGGAAAGCAGCCATGATTTTTCCCATACGGACTACAATTTTGAAAAAGAGATCACGCATATCCTGTATCATCTGCAGGATAACAGAAGGAACCTGAAGGGGCTTTTTTCCTGTGAAAGCGGAGAACTTTTTATGCGTTATTTTAAGGGCTACCTGCAGGAGATGTTTTTGGCGCACATCGACGGGACGCGCTGTCAGGCGCCGGCGGAGTATGTTTTGAATATGACGGTATGCAGCTTTGCGGAAACGGTGCGGTGGTGGATTGCGGAGGAGAAGGAATATACGCCGGAGAAAATCACAGCCTGTTTTATGGAATTTATCAACGGTACGAAAGCGGGGAAGATTGTATCATGAGGCATGAACTGGAGAAGGATTATATCTGTCCGGCGGAAGCCTGGAAGAAGTTGAAACTGGCAAAGAATGCCGGGAGCACGGTATATATTTACGGAGCCACCGGCTTTGGAAAAACAGAATTGGCGCTGCAGTTTCTGAAAGGGAAAAAGTACATATATCTCACCTGCCAGAACGGGGGACCGGACCTGTCCCTTGTGCCGGGAGAAAAGCAGAGCAATGATAAGCCGGCTTTGCCGGTTGTGATAGATGATATTCAGTTTCTGGACGCGGAAGAAATCCGCCGGGAAGTGATCGCGCTCATGGATCGCAGCGATATATGGCTGCTGCTGTTGGGACGCGGCAGAAGACCGTTGTGGCTGGCTCCCGCCTATTTGAAGGACGGTTTTTTTGTCATCGGCGAAGAGGATCTGCAGATCAGGATGGACGAGGTGCAGGCTTTTTTTAGAAAGAAGGAAATCGACGTACCGCAGGAGGCGATCGGGAGAATCTGCACCCGGGGAAGTGGAAACGCTTATGTGATCCGCTATCTGGCCAGAAAGCTTCTGGAAGGCAGGGAATTTGACGGGGAACTTGAGGAGGAAACCGAGAGAGTTCTGGAACATTATCTGGAAAATTCGGTTCTGGTACAGTGGGATCCGGAACTGCTGGATTTTCTGATGCAGGTCAGCGTGGTGGATTCCTTTCAGGCGGAACTGGCGGAAATGATCACCGGGAGCCATTATGTCGCGGCCCAGATCGAGAAGGCCTGCATGATCGGAAACTTTCTTTCCGAGAAGAACGGAATTTATACGCTGCGCCCGGTTCTGCGGACGACTTTATATGAACGGATGGAGCGCATATACGGAAGCGAACGGGTGCGGGAATGCTGTTATAATGCGGGACTGTATTATGAAATACATGACCGGATTACGGAAGCGCTTGCCATGTATGAGAAATGCGGCAACAGAAGCCGGATAAAAGAGTTACTCATCAGCAATGCGAGGAGAAATCCGGGAAACGGACACTATTTTGAACTGCGGAAGTTTTATCTGGGACTTGAGGAAAAAGAAATCGAGAACAGCATTATTCTGATGACGGGAATGAGCATGCTGTATTCCCTGCTTTTACAGCCGGAGGAAAGCGAGGCCTGGTATAACAAACTGAAAATATATGAGCAGAAGGCGAAAGGCGGGGAAAAGAGGGAAGCGCTGCGCCGGCTGGTCTATTTGGACATCGCGCTGCCGCAGCGGGGCATACGGGATATCATTCAGGTGGTGAAGAAGGTTCCGGCCCTGCTGTTTGATAAGGGAATTTCGCTTCCGGAATTTTCGGTTACCAGCAATCTTCCGTCCACGATGAACGGCGGGAAGGATTTCTGCGAATGGAGCCGTCACGACAGGGAACTGGCGGCGTCCATCGGCAAACTGATGGAAAAGGTGCTGGGAAGATACGGAAAAGGACTTGTCCCGGTGGCATTGGGAGAAAGTCTGTATGAAAAGGGCGGGGATACTTACGAAGTGCTCTCCCTCTTATCCCGCAGCCAGATGGAGGCGGAGGCGGGCGGCATGCCGGAAATTGCCTTTGCCAGCGTGGGAATTCAGGTGCGGCTCAATCTTTTGCATGGCTATGAGGAGACGGCCGTTTCGCTGCTGGATTCCTTTGAGACGAGGGTGAAAGAACAGAATGTGACGCAGATTCTGCCGAATCTGAGAGCATTACGTTGCCGTCTGGCTTTGCTTGCCGGAGACAGCGCGGCGGTGCAGGAGTGGCTCAGGGAGGCGCCGGCTGAAGAAAAGGAGTTTTTCGTTCTGGAGCGGTACCGTTATCTGACCAAGGTGCGGTGTTACCTTTTTTCGGGCGACTATTTAAAGGCCTGCGCGCTTTTGGAAAAGCTGCGCTATTATGCGGAACAGTATGAACGCAATTATATCCGCATGGAGACCGGGATGCTGCAGGCGATCGCATGGTACAGGATGGGTAAAGCGGAGTGGAAGGATGTCTTTTCGGATGCGCTCAAATGCGCCGGAAGCTATCAGTTTCTGCGTCTGTTCAGCGAAGAAGGCGCCGCTGTTCTGCCGCTTCTGGAGCAGGTGAAAAAAGAATGGAAGGCCGGCAACGGCGCAGAGAAGAAATGGTTTTTGCGCCTGCTGGAAGAGTGCAGAAAAGTTGCGGTTCGTTATCCGGTTTATTTAAAAAGACAGATCGCGGAACTGCCGGATTTTACGGAAAATGCGCTGGCAGTCCTGCGGCTGCAGGCAGACGGGCTTTCCGCCGGAGAGATCGCTGCGCGCCTTGGCTTAAAACCGGAGACAGTGCGGTATCATATCAAGCAGAACTACAGAAAACTGGGGGTGTCAGGCAAGGCGGACGCGGTATTGGCCGCAAGAAATCTCCGGATTCTGTAAGAATTATTCATAAAATGATATACGGAAAGGAATCAGAGGGCGCCGGGAAATTGAACCGCGCCCTCTGAAACATTTTTAAAAACATGACGGGACTACCCGAACGGGGAGTTCTATTTTTTTAGGCAAAATGCTAAAATACAGAGAATAGTTAGATAAAAATATCGTGCATTTCGGGATGTTTTTTATTATGCAAGGCAAACGGAGGAAATGAGATGAAAAAGCAATGGAAATACCGGCTTCTGTCAGGAATTCTGACGGTATGCCTGGTTCTGGGGCAGGGCATTGCGCCGATACCGGCGTACGCGCAAGGCGTGTCTGCCGGCGGAGAGGCTGACTGCCCTCACCATATCCATGATACGGAATGCGGTTATACCGAAGGGACGCCCTGTGCCCACCAGCACACTGCGGACTGCTATATTTCTGTGGAAAGCTGCGTTCACCGGCATACGGAGGCATGCTATCCGAAGGGGGACGTTTCAGACAACGACATAACCCAGGCGGATCAAGAGCCGACTGCGTGTACGCATGCGTGCAGCGAGGAAAGCGGCTGCATTACAAAGGAACCAAACTGCAGACATGCGCATGACGGCGAGTGCGGCTATACCGAAGGAACGCCTTGTACCTTTGATCCGGCAGACTGTGAAATCTGTAACCCTGCGGAGGAAGGAGACGATACGGAACCCGAAATGCAGGAACAATGCTCTTGTGTTACGCACTGTACAGAGGAACAGATCAATACGGCCTGCCCGGTCTGCAGCAAAACAGACGCGGACCTGACTGCCTGCAAGGGAGAGCCTGCAGAGGATGTTCTGCCGGATGCGGTCAGAGAGGTGCAGGCGCTGATCGACGCGCTGCCTGACATAGACGCTATTACTGTGGAAAACGCGGAGAGCGTCGGCAAACTGCTTGACGAAATCGATGCGGCAAAGGCAAAACTGACGGATGCGGAACTGGAATTGCTGGATCTTACCCGCTATATCGCGGCGGCAAATGCGCTCGGGGGACTGGACAGGCCGATGCTGCTGGCGGATCCTGTGCCGGTTACGACCTGGGGCGGCCTGATGGAGGCGATCAGCCGAAGCAGCGGTACGCAGGATAATCCGGAGACCATCTATGTATCCGGGAAGATTACGGCGACCGCCAGACTTACGGTCAGTGCCGGGAAGTACGTCAAAATCGTGGGCGTCGACGGTGGGGACGGAGAAAAGTGCACCATTACCCGGGACGACAGTTTCACGAGTGGAAGCAGTATCAGCAGAGGAGCGAACTTTTTTCGCGTACAGGGCTATCTGGAACTGGAAAATGTCGTGCTGGACGGAAACGGGACGGGGACGCCCGGAAAATATAAAAGCCTGATTTACGTAGACGGGGACAATACGAACAACGCAACGGCGGTTCTGGGAGAGGGCGCGGTCCTGAGAAATAACGATGATTCTGCCGTTACGGTTAAGGATGCCGCTACTGAGCCTCAGGCGGCTACATTTATCATGCAGGAAGGCTCGGAAATTTACGGGAATGTTTCCGAGAAAGGCGCAGCGGTCTGGCTTGCCAACTACGGTTTTGCAAGTTTTATCATGAACGGCGGTACGATCCGGAATAATGAAGCGATCAGCAGCGCAGAGAATTATTCGGGAGGAGCGGCAATCTTTGGTACGGCACAGGGGAAAATTTGTATCAACGGCGGGCAGATTGTGAATAACCTCACGACTGATACAAGCAGCGGCGGTGCGATTCGTCTGAATGTTAATACACCGGCAAATACAGAACTGATTATGACTGGCGGTGAAATCAGCGGCAATACGATGACGAACGAGAACGGTCTGGGCGGCGGAATCTGTACTAACGCAACGGTCACCATAACGGGAGGCGCGATACAGAACAACAGCGCGGGAACGGGACAAAACGTGTATGTGAATGGCGGAAGCCTTACCATCGGCGGCGATGCAAACATCCCGGATGGCCTTTTCATGGAGTTGTACAATGGCACGAAAGAGAAAGCGAAGTTTTATATCACTTCCGCTTTAAACCATACGACGGAAATTGAAGGACTGACGACAACGCCTTCGGAAGGGCGCGTTGTGGCGCGCGGGACGGACGCCCATACCGTCACCGCAGAAGATTGTGCGAAGCTGTCCTATACCTATGGAGATATGTCGCTGGTTCTGGATGAAGAAAACAACCAGATCGTGCTGGGGTATCCGGCGGAAACCGTACAGGTGACCTTTGATAAAGTGGTGACCAGCTATAATACGACCTATCGGATTTATGGAAACGGCATTCCTCTGATTATAAAAGAAGGTACCAGCGGAAGCAGCTATACGGTGATTTATGTGGACAGCGACGGCGATGGAGCGGTTACGGATGCGGATATCTGGGCGCCGGAGGGATTGAACCGGACTGCGGCAGGCAATCGATATGACACCTGCTATATTTTCGGCGGCGGCAAGGACGCCCCTCTGGAAGCGGATACCAGCGTCACCATGCTGAGCGGAAAGGTGACGTCGATTTTTGGCGGCAGTTACAGCTCCACGGTGGACGGAAGTACAAAGGTCGTGATTCACGGCGGTACGGTCGGAAGCCTGTCGAACGAGTATGGAAGCGTTTACGGCGCGGGACAGCTTGCGTCCAGCCGGGTGACAGGCGACACACAGGTCATCATGGACGGCGGAACCGTGGGGAACAGCGTTTTTGGCGGCGGTGATGAGGGAATAGTCGGCGGAAATACCAGCGTGACGGTGACCGGCGGCGAAGTGGGCGGTCATATCGTTGGCGGCAGCTGCGGATCTTCCGGCGGCACTTCCGGAGGCGAGATCGGCGGAAGAACGAAGGTTGTTTTCGGAGGTACGGCAGTCGCATATGATATTATGGGCGGCAGCTATTACTGCGGCACGGTAGGGGGAGATGCAGACCTCACCATTACCGGCGGCACGATAAAGGAAAACGTTTATGGCAGCGGCTATGAGGGAAAGGTGATTGGCAATGTAACAATTTCCATTACCGGCGGCACTGTATGCGATGGAGGGAGCAGACCGGTGAAAGGTGTCTACGGCACGAGTTATCGTCCGGGCAATTCGATTGCGGTCGGCGGAAATGTATCTGTGAGCATAAAGAATGCTTCCGTGCTGGGCTGTGTTCAGGCAAAAGGATGTTTTGATGTCGCCGGGAGCGTTTCATTGACGGTGGGCGGCACTGCCCGGATCGGAACGGAAGCTGCGACCGCGACCATATTTTATAATGGGATTATACTGAACGGAGGAAGCGTAGAGGAAGGAATTGACAGCTTTGTCGTAGAACCGGATCTGACCGGGGATGCCAAGCTGTATCTGTACCTGCCGAAAGGCTACGTCTGTACAGGCGATCCGGTTGTGGCCACACAGGGGATTCAGGACGATATCAGCTATATGGAACTGACAGGCCAGACGACCGTGCCTGACGGGATGGGGCTGTATCTGGACGGTACCGATATCTATATCGGTTATCCGAAACTATCTGTTACGGATATTGCCGCGGTTACTACCGGCGCGGGCGCGGAGACGAAAATCTACAGCTACGGGGATGGCGCGGACTATGCGACCGCAGATGAGGCTGTCAGGGCGGCCTGGGACTATGCGGAGGCGCAGAACGGCTCCGTCACAGTGAAGCTGCTGGATGATGTGGAATTGGCCGGTCTTTTGACGGTTGAGAATCCGGATGTCGATCTGACGCTGGACATGGAGGAAGGCGCTGTGCTTTCCCGGACGGATGATACAAATGGGCAGGGGCCTCTGATTACGGTCAGTGCGGGAAAACTGACTGTGGCGGGAGGTACGGTGGAGAGCCTGACGGACGGTCGGGACAATGCGGTAAAGGTTTCCGGAGACGGTATTCTCGATATTACCGGCGGTACTTTAAGAAGTAAGGGTTATGTTGTGTATAACGACGGCGGTACGGTAAACGTGACAGGAGGACTGCTGGAACTGGAGTATGTTGCAAACTCCAATGAGGGCTGCCTGTATACGACAGGGAACGGTATTTCCAACATTTCCGGCGGTACGATGAAGGGTGTGTTTACGGTTGCGGCTGCTTCCGGCACGGTAAATGTTTCCGGGGATGCGGAAATTATTGCGTCTATTGATTGGATCGGAGGAAGTGTTTATGGAATCTATCTGAATTCGGATGGATCTGGTTCGGATCCAGCTGTTAATATCAGCGGCGGTACGATCAGCACTTCTGCCAGAGGATACTGCGTGAAGAACAATTCCGGCAGCGGCGCCGTTACAATCAGCGGCGGTACCTTCAACGCCGGAAAAGAGGGCACATGTGTGTCTATAAGCGACAGCGGTACTCTTTCTGTTACGGACGGCGCTTTTGTGACTCCTTTAAACTCATATGGGGACGGCGTGCGGTTATCGGGAACCGCAACTGCGGATATTACCGGTGGCACAATCAGTACGAGACGGGGCGTATTAGTCGGTGATAATGCCATCGTCACCCTTGGAGGTACAGCAAAAGTAGACGGCAGCTTATATGGGGTGTATGCAGCAAGCTTCGGCAGGGCGGAGATCGGCGGGACAGCGGAAATTTCCGGCGATACGGCGGGCGTGTACGTAAAGGAGAGAGGTACTGTTGATATAAGCGGCGGCATGATAAGCGGCGGCGATTATGGTCTGTCTGTGGACAGCGGGAAAGCTACCGCCATTCTTTCAGGCGGCACATTTACCGGAGATGAAAGTTCCGTGTATACCAGCAATTCCGCAGGCGCTGTGGAGAATTTCCTGGCGGAAGGCTGCGCTTATTATAAGGGGACGGCAGAGGCGCGGGGACCCTTGATTTCCGATGAAGCGATTCTGACGGGGAGTATGCTGGCGGCAGCGGACGATTACGGGACGGTTACGGTGGCGAAGTTCCTTCTGACGATCACGCGCCAGCCTGCCGGACGGACAGTTACCTATGGCTATACCAATGTTCCCGTACTGAGCGTGCAAGCGCAGTCTGACGGGGAAATTACCTATCAGTGGTATCAGGTGGGAGAAAATGAAAATCTGGCACTGGAAGGAGAGACCGGCGAAAGACTGCTCCGTCCCGGTCTGAAAGCCGGCGATTATCAATATTACTGCGCCGTTTCCTCCGGCAATTATACGGTTAACAGCAATACGGCGAAGGTGAAGGTAAATAAAAAAGCGGTCACGGTCACGGCCGATGACCGGAGTAAGGTATATGGAGATGCCGATCCGAAGTTGACTTATACTGTAAGCGGTCTGGTAAATGAAGATACGCTGACGGGCATTGCGGCAGCGCGTGAAGCGGGCGAAAATGCCGGTGAA
>JAUNGC010000002.1:147306-158804 GCA_030524745.1 Eubacteriales bacterium
CGGTTACGGTAACAGCCGATGACCGGAGTAAGATATATGGAGATGCCGATCCGGAACTGACCTATTCCGCAGAAGGGCTGGTGGGCACAGATACGCTGACCGGGATCACCGTGGAACGTGAAGCGGGCGAAAATGCCGGTGAATATACGATCACAGCATCCCAGACAGAAGGGTCGAATCCGAATTACGCCATTACCCTGGAGAACGGCCTGCTGTTGATTGCGGCAAGAGATATTGCGGATGCAGACGTTAAGCTGGGCGCAGCGCTGACAGCCAATGGAAAATCACAGGTACAGAGCATTGAGAGCGTGACTGTGAAAAATACAGCCGGAGAGGAATTGGAAGTCACTTATACCGTAACCGGTAATGAGGGGACGAAACCGGGCACATACAGTATGACGATTGCAGGTATCGGAAACTTTACCGGCACGATCACCAAAGAATTTGTGATTGCCGCCGCTGCTTTAGACAGTGAGGAAGAAGAAAACCGGGGCGGCGATACCGCGGGTGATGAACCTGCCGCCGAACCATGGGTACGGCAGGAAGCGGGGATTGCGGTGAAAGAGGATACAGAAAGTGCGGACGGCGAATCAGCGGACGGTGAAACGGCAGACGGAACTTCTTTGCAGACCGGTGACAGCGCAGATTCCGGCTTGTGGCTATTTGCTTTTTGTATTTCCCTTTGCATGCTTGCCGGTACGCTCTTTAAGAAACGGCGCGATGAGAAAGAAAGTTAAGAAAGAATGAAGAGACGGGCAGACGATCAGGAGATCGCCTGCCCGCCGATTTCATAGCCGGTCCAAATGCCCGAAGCGGCCCGGGTGGAAGTGCAGGTCCGGAGGTTGCGGATGTAAAGTAAGGATTGACTTCCTTTTCCTTTGCGTTCATACTGATGGTTGAAGAAAACGTTGACAGCATGGAGAAACAGGACAGGAGGAACAAGATGACAGCGAATATTTCAAGAGACGAAGCATTTGCATTATTAAAAAAGTATAATCAGGAGCCTTTTCATATTCAGCATGGGCTTACCGTGGAAGGCTGCATGAAATGGTACGCGAAAGAACTGGGCTATGAAGACGATGCGGAATTCTGGGGAATCGTCGGCCTGCTGCATGATATTGATTTTGAGAAATATCCGGAACAGCATTGTATCAAAGCACCCCAACTTCTGCGGGAGGGCGGTGTTTCGGAGGACGTCATTCATGCCGTCTGCAGTCACGGATATGGTCTGACAGTGGATATCAAACCGGAGCACGAAATGGAAAAGGTGCTTTACGCCGTGGATGAACTGACCGGCCTGATCGGTGCGGCAGCTCTGATGCGTCCTTCCGGGAGCGTACAGGATATGGAATTAAAATCTGTGAAAAAGAAGTATAAAAGCGCCAATTTTGCCGCAGGATGTTCCAGAGAGGTCATCGGGAAAGGAGCCGAAATGCTCGGCTGGGAATTGGATGAACTGATTCAGAAGACGATCTGCGCGATGCGCTCCTGTGAGACGGAGGTAACGGAAGCACTGAAGTCGGAAAAAGCGCATTAGGCAGGAGAAACGAATAAGCACGCGGCCGCAGTAGCGTACAGAAGCTCGCCACTGCCTGCCGCCTGCCGCATCCATCCTGCTCGGGCGTTTATTCGTTTCTTTGGAGAGTCAGGGCAGAGACGGATGCGTAATGCTTTTCCGGTACTCCATCGGCGTTTTTCCCACGATCTTTTTGAAAGTTTTGGAAAAATAGTTCACATCCGGGATGCCGCACTGCTGTGCGATGGCCTGTACCTGCAGGGTGGTGGAGTTGAGCAGCAGGATGGCGTGTCCGACGCGCTTCTGATTAACGTAGTCCGTAAGGGTGCTTCCGGTTTCCTTTTTAAAAAGGGTCGAGAGGTAGCTGGGGTTCACGTTCAGAAGGGAGGCCTGGGCTTTCAGGCTCAGATCGGCGGTCAGGTCGAAGTCAATGTTGGTGATGACCTTCTGGATCGGCAGGGAATAGGCCTTGAGGGAGTGGTTTTTTACCAGCAGGCAGTATTTGTACGCCATCTCCCGGGTAAGCTGGGAGACATCGTTCGGGTGACTGATAAGCTCGATCTTCCGGGCAAAATAGCCGGAAAGGCGGTCGATATGGATCGGGTGGACATAGCCCTGCTCGGCGGCCTTGCGCATCAGGGAATTCATAATAATCATATAATTCTTGACGTTGCGGATGGAATCGGAGGAACGGGGTTCGATCGGTCCCCAGGGGAAAGGATCGACAAGCTCCTCCGCCCGGTGGGTCTGGCCCAGGGAGACGGCGCGCAGAAGCTGGTTCTCCATGCGGTAGCGCGCTTCCAGAACTTCCATATTAATGGAAGTGTCCGAATAAAGCGTGCTGTAGCGGTTAACAATAGGAGAGATGAAGCCGGACCGTCGGGTTTCGACGCATTGGACGGCGAATTGGTCGGGGCCGCCCCATATTTTCTGACCGAAAGCTTCCAGCGCCGCAAACAGAGCGCTGTCGTCCCAGAGAATCGGCACCCGGCTGTAATATTTCAGCATCTGAGGCGTCAGGCTGGCGGGAATGGAGCTGGTTTCCACCAGGTTCATGACGGTCTGATCGGACACGTTGGCGTTGGTATAGGGACCGATCGCCAGGATGGTTGTCTGCGGCGTATCCGGAAGGAGCAGAAACACGTAGTGGCAGAAAAAGGGATCGCTCATTTTGTAAATGATGTTCGGCTGTATATTTTTTTCCAGAAAATCAAAAGAGATCTCGTAATCCTTTTCCAGCTTCAGCAGGCTGCGCAGGCCGAGATCGAGAACCGGGAAGGGCTGTATGTCTCTGGTAACCAGAGAGCATTCCAGATGTATTTTTTCAAGAAAGGTCAGCATAAAAGACAGCAACACTTCGTATGGCATAGGCGCACCCCCATCAGCAGCTTACGGTAAGTCGTACTTTTTTTATTTATTATCGTATAATTTTTATGAAAACGCAAGACGGAATAAAAATAAAACCGAATTCCATAAAAATAATCCTCACGATTTCTGCGTATTTTTGTTAAACTTATTCTGATAAGCGGTTGGGCGGAGAATGTCCGCCCTGAGCAAACGGCCGGACGCGTTTTCGGTGTTTCCGGGCCGTTACAAATAAAAAGGGGGTACTTTTTATGGGTACAAAAGGCGAAGTGCGGAAGTTTGGAATGCGGGACAAACTGGGGTACATGTTCGGAGATTTCGGTAACGATTTTACCTTTATCCTTTCCTCCAGCTTCCTGATGAAGTTTTACACGGATGTGATGGGCGTGCCCGGGTTTGCGGTGGGCGTTATCATGATGATTGCCAGAGTGGTGGACGCTTTTACGGACGTGGCCATGGGACGCATCTGCGACAGGAGCAGGACGACGCCGGTGGGCAAATTTAAGCCCTGGATCAGGCGGATGTGCGCGCCGGTTGCGATTGCATCCTTCCTGATTTACCAGAGCGCGCTGGCGGGGATGCCGATGGCGTTTAAGGTCGGTTATCTGTTCGTTACTTATATTCTGTGGGGGTCCATTTTCTATACCTCCATCAACATCCCTTACGGTTCCATGGCTTCCGCCGTTTCTCCGGAACCGGGAGACCGGCAGTCTCTGTCCACCTTCCGCACGATGGGAGGCACGCTGGCAGGGCTGATTATCGGCGCGGGCGTTCCCATGGTGGCTTATGATACGATCGATGGCAATTCCGTCTTAAATGGCGGCCGTTTTACCGTGATCGCAGGCGTATTTTCCCTTCTGGCGGTAGGCTGTTACCTGCTTTGCTATACGATGACGACGGAACGCGTGAAAGCGGAAGCTTCCGCGGAGCAGCTGCAGAATAACAATGTAATCACCATGTTTGCCAATGCGTTTAAGAACCGCGCGCTGATTTCCATTATCGTGGCGTCCATCGTGATGCTGCTGGCGCAGCTTACCATGCAGGCCATGGCGAACTATGTATATCCGAATTTTTATAAAAACACCACGGCGCAGTCCGTGTCCACGCTGATGATGATGGGCGGTATGCTGGTCGCGGCAGTGGTGGCGAAGCCGCTTGCCAATAAATTCGGGAAGGCGGAGGTCAGCGCGGTTTCCAATCTGGCGGCAACCGTGATCTGCGTTGTATTGTTCTTCCTGCGTCCGTCGAATGTCTGGGTATATGTGGGCTTCCAGACGCTCAACTGGCTGGGGCTGGGCATTTTCTCCATGGTTTGCTGGGCGCTGATTACCGACGTGATCGACTATTCCGAAATCAAAAACGGCATCCGCGAGGACGGCTCCGTATACGCGTTATATTCCTTTGCACGCAAACTCGGGCAGGCGGCGTCCGCAGGATTGTCCGGCGCTCTGCTGAGCCTGATCGGATATTCCCAGGAAACCGCGTTTGAAGAGGGCGTTATCAATGGTATTTTCAACATTTCCACGCTGGTTCCGGCGATCGGCTTCGGCCTGCTGGCGGCGGTTCTGTGGTTCTGGTATCCGCTGCATAAGAAGGAAGTGGATGCGAACGTGGAAATCCTGAAGAAAAAACACGCAGGAAACTGATAAGATCATAAAGGAGAACAGCGATATATGAGAAAGGTTTTAAACTGGAATGTGAAATGGGCATTTTCAAAGGAAGCGCAGGAGGCGCCGGTCTCCATGCCGCAGAACTGGTATTGGGTGACGCTTCCCCATTCCTGGAATGCCATTGACGGGCAGGACGGAGGCAGCGACTATTACCGCGGGACCTGCTATTATGCAAAGGAACTGGAAAAGGCTGAGCTTCCTGCGGCAGACCGCTATTATCTGGAACTGCGCGGCGCGAACTCTTCCGCGGATGTATTTGTAAACGGCAGCCATCTTGCGCATCACGACGGCGGCTATTCCACCTGGCGCGTGGATCTGACGGACGCGCTTGCGGATAAGAATCTGGTGGTAATTGCGGTGGACAACAGCGAAAACGAGACCGTATATCCGCAGATGGCGGATTTCACCTTCTACGGCGGCCTGTACCGGGATGTGAATCTGATCGCGGTGAGCGAGTCCCATTTTGATCTGGATTATTACGGAGCGCCCGGCATTGCGGTTACGCCTGCCATAAACGGCGCGGATGCGGACGTGACGGTGGAGGTTTATCCGGTCAATGGGAAAGAAGGCCAGACGCTGCGCTATATCATCCGGGATCAGGAAGGAAAGGTTGCTGCAGAGAGCGCATCTGCCGTTTCCGAGGCGAAGGCGGTGCTCACAATCCCGAATGTGACATTGTGGAACGGAAAGAAAAACCCCTATTTATACATGGCAGAAGTGCTGCTTTGCGAAGGGGAGGACGTGCTGGATAATGTCAGCGCCCGTTTCGGATGCCGCACTTATCAGATCGATCCGGAAAAGGGATTTATTCTGAACGGCGAGAACTATCCGCTGCGCGGCGTATCCCGCCATCAGGACCGCTGGGGTTTCGGCAACGCGTTGCTTCCGGAGCATCACAGAGAGGATATTGAACTGATCTGCGAGATGGGAGCGACCACGATCCGTCTGGCGCATTATCAGCATGACCAGTATTTCTATGATCTTTGCGACGAAAAGGGGCTGGTGATCTGGGCGGAGATCCCGTATATTTCCAAACATATGCCGGGCGGCCGGGAAAACACCATTTCCCAGATGAAGGAACTGATTTCCCAGAATTACAATCATCCCAGCATCGTGGTATGGGGACTTTCCAATGAAATCTCCATGAACGGCACGGATGAGGATCTTCTGGAAAACCACCGGATTTTAAATGATCTGGTGCATGAAATGGATAAGACCAGACTGAGCACGATCGCCTGCGTATCCATGTGCGACATTCATGATCCGTATGTGCAGATCCCGGATGTGGTTTCCTACAACCATTATTTCGGCTGGTACGGCGGCGATACTTCCATGAACGGCCCCTGGTTTGACAAATTCCATCAGGAATTTCCGAATATTCCGATCGGCGTCAGCGAGTATGGCTGTGAGGCGCTCAACTGGCATACCTCCAACCCGACGCAGGGCGATTACACGGAAGAGTATCAGGCATACTATCATGAAGAACTGATTAAACAGCTTTATACAAGACCGTATCTGTGGGCGACCCACGTATGGAACATGTTCGATTTCGGCGCGGACGCGAGAAACGAGGGCGGCGAAAACGGGCAGAATCACAAGGGGCTGGTTACCTTTGACAGAAAATATAAGAAGGATTCCTTCTACGCATACAAGGCATGGCTGTCCGACGATCCGTTTGTGCATATCTGCGGGAAGCGGTATGTGGACAGAGTGGAGGACGTGACGAAGGTGACGGTATATTCCAACCTTCCGGAGGTGGAACTGTTTGTGAACGGCGAAAGCCTTGGCAGGAAGGAGAGCAGCGAGCATTTCTTCTACTTTGACGTGCCCAATGCAGGAGAGTCCGTCCTGACGGCGGTGGCAGGAGAATGCCGCGATGAGAGCCGTATCCGCAAGGTGGATACCTTTAATGAGGAGTACCGTCTGAAAGAAAAAGGCGCGATTCTGAACTGGTTCGATATCACCGCGCCCGAAGGATACTTCTCCTTAAATGATAAGATGAGCGATATCCTGGCTTCCGAAGCGGGAAGAGGGCTGTTTGCAGGCATGATGGCCGCCATTTCCCAGGGAGGAGAAGGCGGAGCGAAAGCCGCCGGCTTTGAGATGAACGAGGGCATGATGCAGATGATGGGCGGCTTTACGGTGCTGCGCCTGACGAGCATGCTGGGCACTGCGGGGATCAAAATGACAAAAGAGCAGCTGCTTTTGATGAACGCGGAGCTGAACAAGATTCCGAAATGAGAAAAAGCCGCTGTGTAATATAGAAAAGCCGGTGTATCATACGGAAAAGGAAGAGAGCCGCGGGGAAAAGTCCCTGCGGTTTTTCTTTACAGATTTATGAAAACGTTTTACAATAGAAACAGAAAGAGAGGTCATGTACGATGGAAATGAGAAAACTGGATAAGCTGGGAATCGAGACATCTTTGCTGGGATTTGGCTGTATGCGGTTTCCTACCACACAGGAGGGGAAGATCGATGACGCGCGGGCACAGGCAATGCTGGATCGCGCCATCGCTGCGGGCGTGAATTACATAGACACCGCGTATCCCTATCATAACGGGGAGAGCGAGCTGTTTGTGGGAAAAGCGCTGGAGAAATATGACAGGGATTCCTTTTATCTGGCGACGAAGCTGCCGCTTTGGGCATTAAAATCGGTGGAGGATGCGGAGCGGATCTTTCAGGAGCAGTTACAGAAGCTGCGGACGGATCACATTGATTTTTACCTGCTTCACGCTGTGAACAGGGAGAAATGGGACGAGATCCGGCAGATGGGGATTGTGGAATTTTGCGAACGGCTGCAGAAGGAGGGAAAGATTCGGTATTTCGGCTTTTCCTTCCATGACAATTATGAGGCCTTTGAGGAAATCATCAAATACCGCGACTGGGATTTCTGCCAGATCCAGTATAATTACATGGATACCAACGATCAGGCCGGGGACAGGGGCTATGCGCTGGCGGAGAGCCTTGGCATTCCGCTGGTGATTATGGAGCCTGTCAAGGGCGGCAGTCTGGCGAAATATCCGGCGGAGATTGAAGCAAAATTCCGCGCTGTGAATCCGGACGCCAGCGTCGCGTCCTGGGCGCTGCGCTGGGTGGGCAGCCATCCCGGTGTGAAGGTCATACTGAGCGGTATGTCCACGGAAGAACAGGTGGAGGATAATTTAAAGACCTTTACGGATTTTAAACCGCTGACGGCTGCGGAAGAACAGACGGTAAAAGAGGTGGTGGAGATGCTCCATGCCCGGGTGAAAAACAGCTGTACCGGCTGTCGTTATTGCATGCCCTGTCCGGCAGGCGTGAACATTCCGGAAAATTTTGCGATCTGGAATAAATACAGCATGTACGGCAATTACGACGCGGTAAAATGGAACTGGGAAGAGAGCATCGGCGATGCGGCAAAGGCCAAAAACTGCGTGAAGTGCGGGAAATGTGAGAAAGTCTGCCCGCAAAAAATATCGATCCGCGAAAATCTGGAACGCGCCCAGCGGGATCTGGACTGCGCGGCAGGCGCTTAAGAAAAAGAAATCAGAAACGTGCACCGCAGGGCGCACCAAAAAAAGGCAGCCTCTTTTTTGGAAGGCTGCCTTTTTAAACTTTAAACGGGGGCAAAATCAGCGGCCGACAGGTTCGGCCTCCCAGCTTCGGATCGCGCCGCTGTAAGCGTCGATCTCAAACTCATATTCCATGCCGTCATAGAGGATGGTTCCCTCATATTCCATGCGCCCGTCGTCGTGATCCGTTTGAAATTCCCGGATGTCGCTGTCGGAAGCGCCCGGCACCTGGGCAAGGGCCAGTTTTTTCGCCTCTTCCTCCGTGATCGTGCTGTTGGTATCGGAGGATGGGCTGCTTTTTACTTCGTAATCGTAGCTGATGATTGCTCCGGAGTAAGCGTCAATTTCATAATCGTATTCTTTGCCGTCTGCGGTATCGAATTCCACATCGTATACCTGGCTGCCTTTTTCGCGGTCCAGCCTGCTTTTCCGAAACGTCGCCTGATCCGTGCTAAGGCCCGCATGGGCCAGCGCGCAGGTTTTGGCGTCGTCTGCAGAAATCATCTCGTTTCCGGCAGCGGCATTTGCATTTACCGTTGCGCCGGCATTCGCGCCTGTATCGGTACCCGCGTCTGCATTTGCACCGGATGAGGGTTCAGCGGCAGTCTGCGGTTCTGCGGCAGTCTGCGGTTTGGCAGCAGTCTGGGATTCGGCGGGCGCATATGTGGTAGTCCGGCTGGCAATGACCACGCCGGTGAGCGCGTCGATATCGTATTGATAGCTTTGGCCTTTTGCCGTGAAGCTTATCTGGTAATAGTCAGTGCCGTTTTTACTGCACAGATCGGCGACGAGGGATTCGGTTTCGGAAGATGACAGGCCGGAAGCGTCCAGCGCGGCCTGTTTGGCGCTTTCGGCTCCGATATATTTCATCTGATTCTGCTGGCTGCTGCAGCCTGCGGTCAGCAGGGCGGTTAAGAGGATGGCGCATAAAATATGGTTTCGTCTCATAAATGATTCTCCTTTTTTGGTTTATGGGATTCTTGTATCCTTGTACGCTAAGGATACCGTGCAAACATGAAATTAACATGAAATTCAGAAAAAAATTTCACACCATATTTTGAACGGGCAGATGAAGCGTAAAGGTGCTTCCCCTGTCGGGAACGCTGTCCAGCGTCATGTATCCGCCATGGACCCGGGCGATCTGTTCTACCATGGACAGGCCGAGGCCCGCGCCGTTCTCCCGGCTGCGGGAGGGATCCACCTGATAGAACCGCTGCCAGATTTTTTTCTGCTGATCCGGGGCAATTCCGATGCCGTTGTCCCGAACCTGAAGCAAAACTTCCGTTTCCGACCGGCAGGCACTCACCCATACATGGCCGTCGGGCCTGCCGTACTTGAAAGCGTTGTCGATCAGATTTTGGGCCAGCCGTGTCAACAGGGCAGGATCGGCCCATACGGTCAGAGTTTCCGGAACTTCCAGCGTCAGGCGGCGCTGATCGTAATGCTGTTGCTCGCACAGGAAGCGAAGCAGTTCTCCCAGATTCACGGTTTCCGGACTTGTCAGTTCGGTTCCCTGATCCAGCCGGGTGATGCTAAGAAGCTGAGAGATGAGGTCGGACATCCTGACGGCCTGGCGATAAATCATGGAGAGGGTTTCCTGCCGTTCCTCCAAAGTCTCGTCATATTTTTGGGCATATTCGCAGGCTCCTTTGATGACGGATACCGGAGTGCGCAGCTCGTGGGAGGCGTCGGCGGTAAATTGCTTTTCCGCTTCAAAGGACCGTTCCAGCCGTTCAAAAAGCTGATTGAAGGTGTCGGCAAGTCTGGAAAATTCATCCCGTCCCGGCGGGAGAACAATGCGGCGGGAAAGATCCCGCGCTTCATTGATCGCGGCGGCCGTAGTGGAAATCGTATCCAGAGGAACAAAGGCTCTTTTGACGATCCGGTAACTGCCGAGGGCAGCCAGCAGCGCGAAAACAGGCAGCGCGATGAGAAAGACAGGCAGCAGATTCCGGGCGATCAGACGGTGATCGGGCGCTTCCATCAGCCCCCGGACCCAGACGCCGTTTTCCCAGCCCATAGGAAGCCACAGATCCAAAACCAGCCAGGATTGGTCCCCGCTCGATACCGTTCGGGTCAGTCCGTTTTGAAACGCTTCTTCGGCTGTAAAGGACACCGGAATCTGTCCGGCGAGCAGCGCTTCGTTCCGGCTGTAAATCAGAGTGGATACGCCGTTTTGATAGAAATGGAATTCGTCTCCGAAACGCAGTTGATCCTGTTCCATGCTGATTTGGGTTACGTTGTTTTTAACCGTCTGAGACAATTGGGACATGGCGGAGTGAGAATACACGGTGCTGCTGACGATAAGCATAAAAGCGAACAATACTGCGGCCAGCAGAACCGTCAGCAAAGTGAGCCAGACGGTGAGCCTGATTTTTACCGAAAATTTCTTCATATTATTTCCCCTGTGTTATCCGCGCGCAGCACCCAGCCGACGCCCCGGATCGTGTGCAGCAGCTTTACCGCATGTCCGCTGTCGATTTTTTTGCGCAGACGGCTGATATAAACGTCTATATTATTGGAACTGCCGGAATACTCGTAATTCCAGATCCGGTTTTCCAGTTTTTCCCGGGAAAGGATGATGCCCTGATTGCGGATCATGTATTCCAGAATGGCAAATTCCTTGGGAATCAGAAGGATTTCTTTTGTTCCCCGAAAAACCGTCCTGCGCTCCGTATCCACTGTCAGGTCGGCGACCGCAAACAGGTTGCTTCTGCTGCCTGCCCGCTTGCGGGTCATGGCCCGGATGCGGGCCAGCAGCTCGTCGAAATCAAAAGGCTTGACCAGATAGTCGTCCGCGCCCAGATCCAGCCCTTTTACCCGGTCTGCTACAGCGTCGCGGGCGGTCAGAAACAGTACCGGTATATCTGCGTTTCCGGCGCGGAGCCGTTTGAGCAGTTCATATCCGTCCAGCTTCGGCATCATGACGTCCAGCAGGACCGCGTCATATTCTGCGCCTGACAGAAAGGTCAGGGCTTCTTCCCCGTCAAAACAGCCGTCTACGCTGTAGCCCGCTTTGGTTAAGGTTTTTACGATCAGGCGGTTCATATCCCGCTCGTCTTCCACCACCAGAATTCTCACGTGAATCCTCTCCCTTCCCAAATGGATCGCTTTCTTTTACACTCAGTATACAGGAGGACGCACGACCGGACAAGGACGAATTTGGGCGTCTGCGGTGTTGCCTTCCCACAGGAAATTCTGATCGTGAACCGGAAGCATCAGAATTTTGTCATTTACAGGACAGACCATTTATAGACCGGGAAGCACCAAAAATTTATACTGATTATAACAAAACCCCGGAGGGACGGGGGGAAAGAACCCCTCAGTGTGCAGGGGACAGACGGTAGTGTCAAGTAATCTATGAAAAAAACTGAGTCAAAAAAATAGGCTCAAAAG
>JAUNGC010000020.1 GCA_030524745.1 Eubacteriales bacterium
TATCAAGGCGGATATTGACTATGTGGTATCAAGTTCAACTTCCCTGCAAAAAGAGTTGGAGAATGTTGAGACGGTTATTCAGAAGTACAATCTGCTGGCTGAGGAGGCACAAAGTCAGGGCGAAATGAATGTATCATCTAAGTGGCCTTATATAATATGGGATACGGAATTAAATAACCTGTGGAGCAGATTCAGTAATTTGGCCGATCAGCAGACAAAGGAGAATATCCTTGCAGATCAAAGGAATTGGGTAGACATGAAAGAAGCGGCGGTCTATGAGAGCATCGGAACCAGCGAAGAAAACGGCAGCATGTATCCTCTGCTTGTAAACTCTTTTCTGGAAGAGATCACCAGAAACAGGGCTTATGTTCTTGCGAATGAACTGGCGAAGATAAAAGGCGAGTCCTTTATCATGCCGGAAAAATCAAGGTACGGCCTGTTTGTAGACAATCAGGGAACAGGCAGCATCTACAGTTCTCTGATCACCCGGCAGGGAGTGTCGGGAGACGATGAAGCTGTGATCTCTATTTTCAGACTGGGGGAAATAAAAGGAGTCTTTGTTGACAATGGAAATGGAGAATTGTCTTTCACATCGAATGATGCAGATACCAGAATTGTAAAGGGAATCATAAAAATCAACGGATGGAACGGCGCAAGTTTTACAGTTACAGAGGCGCCGGAAGGTGATCTTCCCTTCATCTCCGTAGGGGAAGAATTTGATTTTCCTTTTGCATTTTGACAGGCACTCATCTGTTTTGCTCTCTTTTTTTCGATCCGTTTCGCGCATCTTCGAGAAAATACGAAAAAATAAACGCTCCAAAGGCGCAGAATTTGACGTTTTCGGGCAGATCATGACGATGACGGATTCTTGCAGATATTACCATTTTGAGACTATAATGAGCCTGCTGACGGGGAAAAACGCAGTCGGATCCAGGCGTTTTGTCAGAAAAAGACAACGAAAAAGCAAAATGGAGGAAGATTATGGAACAACTCACAATGACTGCAGGAAAAGAAGGCGAAAGAGTGGTGCAGATTCTGACGGATCTGATGAAAAACAATAGAGAGTTTCAGATCATGATTACCGTGCCGGCCCGGAAGGAAAAAGAAAACGGGCAGACTGCGCCGGAAACCGTGAGCAGCTTTGCCACGGAGCACGATCTGGAAAAAGATGTGACCGATATGATCCACGAGATCGGCGTTCCGGCCCACATTAAAGGATATCAGTATCTGCGGGATGCGATATCCATGTCGGTGAACGATATGGATATGCTGGGGTCCATTACAAAAGCGCTGTATCCTGCCATTGCAGTGAAGTATCAGACGACGCCCAGCCGTGTGGAGCGAGCAATCCGCCATGCAATTGAGGTGGCATGGAACAGAGGAAGAATGGAGACGCTGGACGCGCTGTTTGGTTATACGATTAATACGGGGAAGGGAAAACCGACCAATTCCGAATTTATCGCGCTGATCGCCGATAAAATCCGCCTTCAATATAAAGGGTGAGGCGGGCGGATCAGGAAGAGCGCAAATGGAACGCCGTAAACGGAATCAAACATAAAAAATCCTTTCACAATAACAGGAAATGGTGTATAATCAAATAAAAGTTGTGCGCATATTGCTTTGGGGAAAGCAAACCACAGATTTTTATTGATATGGGAGGATACAACATGAAAAACATTTTGTTTGTGGCATCAGAAGGTGTGCCCTTCATCAAAACGGGAGGTCTGGCAGACGTGGTCGGTTCTCTGCCGAAATGTATCGATAAGGAATACTACGATGTACGGGTGATCTTACCAAAGTACAACTGCATGCACCAGAACAAAAAGGATATGCTTCGTTACAGGGATCATTTTTATATGGATTTCCATTGGAAAAATGAGTATGTGGGCATTCTGGAAGCGGAGTACGATGGAATTAAATACTATTTCATCGATAACGAATATTATTTCAACGGCTTTAAGCCTTACAGCGATAACGCCCTGTTCGAAATTGAAAAATTTGCTTTCTTTTCCAAGGCGGCGCTTTCCATCCTGCCGGTAATTGGTTTTAAGCCGGACCTGATTCATTGCCATGACTGGCAGACCGGACTGATTCCGGTTTATCTGCATGAGAGATTTGCAGGCGGCGATTTTTACCGCGGAATCAAGACGGTTATGACGATCCATAATCTGAAATTCCAGGGGAAATGGAACATCAAGGACGTAAAGGATATTACCGGACTTCCGGACTACTATTTTACGTCGGATAAGCTGGAAGCCTATAAGGACGCGAATTTGTTAAAGGGCGGACTTGTATATGCGGATGCGATCACGACGGTGAGCGATACTTATGCGGAAGAGATTAAGACCGATTTTTACGGGGAAGGATTAAACGGGCTGATGTGCGCCAGAGCGCATGACCTGCGCGGTATTGTGAACGGCATCGATTATACGGATTTTAACCCGGAGACGGACCGCTACATCGTGAATCCTTACAATGCGGTGAATTTCCGTAAGGAAAAGGTGAAGAATAAGCGGGCGCTGCAGCAGGAACTGGGGCTGGAACAGAATGATAAGACCATGATGATCGGTATCGTATCCCGGTTGACTGACCAGAAGGGCTTTGATCTCATTGCCTACGTGATGGACGAACTGTGCCAGGACAATGTGCAGATCGTCGTGCTGGGTACAGGGGAAGAACGTTATGAGAATATGTTCCGGCATTTTGCCTGGAAATATGGCGGCAAGGTTTCCGCACAGATTTACTATTCAGAGGAATTGTCCCATAAGATTTATGCGGCCTGCGACGCGTTTTTGATGCCGTCCCTGTTTGAACCCTGCGGCCTGAGCCAGTTGATGAGCCTGCGTTACGGCACTGTGCCGATCGTGCGGGAGACGGGAGGACTGAAGGATACCGTGCAGCCTTACAATGAATATGAAGGAACGGGTACAGGTTTTTCCTTCGTCAACTACAATGCGCATGAAATGCTGGCGACGGTCCGTTATGCGGAGCAGATTTATTATGATAAGAAGCGCGAGTGGAACAAGATGGTGGACCGCGCGATGGCTGCAGACTTTTCCTGGTATGTATCCGCACGGAAATATCAGGAGATGTACGACTGGCTGATCGGAAGATAAGGGATTTCTCATAAAAACATTGAAGCAAGCCGTAACAAGCGTTTCAGAATATGATATGGGCCGGACAGCATTCCATTCCGATGCTGTCCGGCCCTTCCCTGTATGCGCAGTCTGTCCAGGGATATGAGGAAGAGGAAACGAATATGAATCGAATATTATTGTTGGAAGATGATCTGAGTTTAATAAACGGGCTTTCTTTTTCGTTCAGAAAGCAGGGATTTGAAGCGGATATTGCCAGAACGATACGGGAGGCGGAGGCTTTGTGGGCGGAAGGAAAATATGATTTGCTGGTACTGGATGTATCCCTGCCCGACGGCTCCGGCTTTTCCTTTTGCCAAAAAGTCCGGCAGGCGTCCAAAGTGCCGATCATCTTTCTGACCGCTTCGGATGAGGAAACGAGCATTATCATGGGGCTGGATATGGGCGGAGACGATTATATCACAAAGCCCTTTAAGCTGGGAGTATTGCTGTCAAGAATCAATGCTTTGCTCCGCCGGGCGAAGGACTTTGGCGCGTCGGAGACGGAACTGTCCTCAAACGGAATCCGGGTGTGCCTGCTGCAGGGACAGGTTTATAAGAATGGGGAACTTGTGGAACTGACGGCGGTGGAATATAAGCTGTTGTGTCTTTTTATGCAAAATCCCAACGCAGTCCTTTCCAAAGAACAGATTCTGGATAAACTGTGGGATTGTGAAGGCAACTATGTGGATAACAATACGCTCACCGTATATATCCGCAGATTGCGGACCAAGGTGGAGGACGATCCGGGAAATCCGCAAATGCTTCTGACCGTCAGGCGTATGGGATATAAATGGAATGTGATGGGGTGAGGTGCGTCATGAAAATATTTGCGAACAATGAGGTCAGACGTTTTTTCACCGGCATATCCGCGATTCTGGCGGGGATTCTTCTGGCGTCTCAGGCGGCGGTACGGCTGCTTTATCAGGAGTTTTCTCCGGAACTGTTTTGCCTTTTGGTGCTGATGGCGGTCTGCGTGCTGGCAATATGCTTCCGGTATTTTTACCGGCAGGACAAAATCATGGAAGCGGCGGTATCTTCGATGAACGCATATCTTGCCGGAGATACGAACGCCCGCATTGACTGCGATAAGGAAGGGGAACTGTACAGACTGTTCCATACCGTAAACACGCTGGCGGCAGTATTGAACGCGCATGCCCAAAACGAACTTTCCGCAAAGGAATTTTTGAAAAACACGATATCGGATATTTCCCATCAACTGAAAACGCCGCTGGCGGCTTTGAATATTTATAACGGTCTGATACAGGAGGAGGCGGAAACGCTTCCGGCCGTCCGGGAATTTGCCGTATTATCGGAACAGGAGCTGGACCGGATTGAAACGCTGGTACAAAATCTGCTGAAGATCACGAAGCTGGACGCCGGTTCCATCGTGATCCAAAAGGAACCTGAGAATGTGGCGGATATCTGTAAAGAGATTGAATTACATTTTGCATACCGGGTGAAGCAGGAACAAAAAGAAATGATATTGTCCGGCGACGATGACATTTTGCTCCTTTGCGACCGCGACTGGATCATGGAGGCGATTGACAATATTGTAAAAAATGCGCTGGATCATACGAAAAAGGGCGATATTGTCCGCATTGAGTGGAAACGGTTCGGATCTGTCGTGCAGATCAGGGTGAAAGATAACGGAAGCGGCATTCACCCGGAGGATTTACACCATATTTTCAAGCGGTTTTACCGCAGCCGTTTTTCCAAAGACACGCAGGGAATCGGGCTTGGCCTGCCTCTGGCGAAAGCGATTCTGGAAGCCCACGACGGGACCGTGGAGGTTGACAGTCAATTGGATACCGGCACAACTTTTACAATAAACTTTCTTACAAAATTGTAGTTTTACAGTCATCTTGCCGTAAGGTAGATACGATATGCTTCCAATATAATTCTATTACAGAAAGAGGTGTTATACGATGAATTTATTAGAAGTGAAATCCATCTACAAAACTTACGGCACGGGCGAAACGGCGGTAAAAGCGCTTAAGGATGTCAGTTTTTCCGTTCCGAAAGGCGAGTTTGTGGCGGTAGTGGGGGAGTCGGGATCCGGCAAAAGCACGCTGCTGAACATGCTGGGGGCGCTGGATGTCCCCACCGCCGGAAAAGTGTTCATTGACGGCAGGGACATTTTCGGAATGAAGGAGAGCGCGCTTACCGTCTTTAGGCGCAGAAATATCGGGTTTATTTTTCAGGCCTTTAATCTGATTCCGGAACTGGATGTGGAGCAGAATATTCTGTTTCCCGTATTGCTGGATTATCAGAAGCCGGACAGAAAATACCTGGAAGAACTGCTTGGCGTGCTCAATTTAAAGGAGCGCCGTCATCATCTGCCCAATCAGCTTTCGGGCGGACAGCAGCAGAGAGTGGCCATCGGACGCGCGCTGTTTACCCGTCCGTCCCTCATTCTTGCGGACGAACCGACGGGCAATCTGGATACCCAAAACAGCAGCGAAGTGATCGCATTGCTGAAAGAAGCATCCAGAAAATATGAACAGACGATCATTATGATTACTCATAACCGGGGCATTGCAATGACCGCAGACCGCATACTTGAAGTATCGGACGGATGCCTGACTGATTTCGGAAGGGCCCGCGACGTTCATAAGACTTCTGCCGCGTGCCGGACGGAGCGGGAAGGAGACTGCGAATGAAAAGCTATCTTAGTCTTGTACCCATTTCCGCGCGCGTGCACAGGCGCCAAAGCCGTATGACGCGTATCTGCATTATTCTGGCGGTGTTTCTTGTGACGGCGATCTTTTCCATGGCGGATATGCTGACCAGAATGGAAAAGGCGGAAATGATCAGGAAACACGGAAACTATCATATCGTTCTGAAAAATATGCCGGAAGACGAGGCGGAGTCCGTCAGAAGGAGTTCGGACGTCGCGGCCTTTTCATGGCAGGGTGAGATCAATCCGGACGGAAAGCAGAACTATGAGATAAACGGCAAAAAAACGGTTATTTACGGAACGGAGGAGACGTATATTGCGGATATCCGGAATTATCCTCAGGAAGGCGCGTTTCCCCAAAATGACAGTGAAATCATGCTCAGCGCCGATGCCAAAGGGCTTTTCGGCGTCAATGTGGGGGATAATATTACCTTAAATACGCCTGCAGGGGATTTCCATTACAGCATATCGGGATTTTGCGAAGACGATACGCAATGGAATGAAATCATCGGCGGATGTTGCGCGTATATGAACCGGACCGCGTTTGAGAATGTGGACAGTCTCACGGAAGGGGAAAGCGCGTACCGGTATTATGTCAGGTTTGTGGACAAGGGAAATCCGGGAAAAAAGATCGGGCAAATAAAACAGCAGTACGGACTCAACGCTGAAAATATAGAGGAAAATACGGCGGTTCTGGGGCTGTCGGGCGCCAGCAGCAACGAAAGCATACAGGGATTTTATCCGCTGGCGGTTTTTAGCTTTTTTCTGATACTGCTTGCGGGAATCCTGATGATATCCGGCTGTATGAACAGCAATGTTGCCCAGAGGACGAAGTTTTTCGGCATGCTGCGGTGTATCGGCGCGAGCAGGCGGCAGATTATTCGCTTTGTAAGGCTTGAAGCGCTTAACTGGTGTAAAACTGCCATTCCGGCGGGCTGTCTGCTGGGCGTTATAACCTGCTGGGTCCTGTGTCTGGTCCTGCGTTTTGTGATCAAAGGCGAGTGGGCGGGTGTGCCTCTTTTCGGGGTGAGCATAAGCAGTATCCTCTGCGGAGCGGCTGTCGGCCTTATCACCGTCTATGTGGCGGCGCATTCTCCCGCGAAGCAGGCGGCGAAGGTTTCGCCCATGACCGCGGTATCGGGCAGCGCGGAAACAACCCGGAATGTGGGCCATGGGGTAAATACGCCGTTTTTGAAAGTGGAGACTGCGCTGGGCGTTCATCATGCGGCGTCTGCCAGAAAAAATCTGATTCTCATGACGGGATCTTTTGCGCTGACAATCGCGCTGTTTCTGCTCTTTTCGGCCTGTCTGGATCTGGTGCGCAATCTGATTCCGTCGCTGACCAGTTTCGCGCCGGATCTGACGATTATGAGTCAGGACAATATCAACTCAATTGACCGGAAGCTGCCCGAAGAAATTTCAGAAATACCGGGAGTGGAAGCAGCCTTCGGCACCATGTACGGCGTGAATCTTCCCGTCAAAATCAACGGTAACGAAACGGTTATCGATTTGATTTCCTATGAAGAATTTATGATGAATGATTCCATAAAGTATGTGGTGAGCGGGGACTTGTCAAAGGTTTATGGCGATTCGGGCTATGCCCTGGTCGTTTTCAGCCAGGATAATCACATGGACGTGGGAGATAAAATAGAAATCGGAGAAGAGCAGTTGGAGATTGCCTGCGTCGTATCCTTCGGAATCGGAGGTTACAGCGGCGCTGCCAGCGTGGTTTGTTCTGAAGAAACCTTCATGCGTGTGGTGGGTGAAGACAAATATACGATGGTGAATGTCATATTGGAAAAAAATGCGCCGGAATCGGCAGTGGATGCAGTCCGCAGCCTGGCGGGAGATAATCCGCTAGCAGACCGCCGGGAAGACGACAAAGAGATTTACGGCTCCTATTGGGTATTCAGGATTGCGGCGTACGGATTTCTGGCGATTATTTCCCTGATCACCGTGTTGAATATTATGAATAGTATTTCCATGAGCGTTTCTGCCAGAATCAGGCAATACGGGGCGATGCGCGCCGTCGGGATGGAAGGCAGACAGGTCACAAAGATGATAGCGGCGGAGGCTCTCACATACGCTTTCTGCGGGGCGATTGCCGGATGTATATCCGGGCTTGTGCTTCACTATTTGTTTTATCAGAAAGCGATCCTTACTCATTTCGGCGGAACCTGGAAAATTCCGGCGTCTTCCATAGCGGTCATATTGCTGCTGGTTTTTGTTTCCTGCATTGCGGCGGTCTATGCTCCGGCAAAGCGAATCCGGGATATGGCCATAACGGATACAATCAATGAATTATAGAATATTTTTTTCCGCATCTGGAAACACTATCCATATCAGGAAGGTGAAAGAGAGGTGTCTGGATGCGTAAAAAGAGAATCTGGTTTGTTTTGGCAGTATTGATTGGTATGACCGCCGCAGTTTTTTCGGCCTGCGGAAAAAAGACGGTAAGTCCCTCTGAAACACAAAAATCCACAGAAAGCGGAGCGGAGACGGAAGAGAGCGAAACGCAGGAAGAAATGGAAAGTCAAAGCGTTCCGCAGGAAAACGCCGCAGGCCAGGTGGCAGGAGGAGGCGTCGGGAGCGTTCATTATGAAGTGCGGCTGATGGAAAAGCAATATGAAGCGGACGACGGGACCGTCATTTTTGAAATCCGGCTGGCTTACCCTGTCTTGCAGGGAGAGGAGGAAGGGGCAAAGCAGATCAACCGTTTTTTCCAGGAGTGGAGTGAGAAAAAGCTGAAGGAGTCTGAGGAGGACGAAGATTCCACCAGACAATCCGCGCTGGAGGTCTACCGGGAGAGCAAAGACGCCGGATGGCCCGGCCCCTGGAGCGAAAGCTATGAGGTCACTTCCGTCAAAACCTGGGGCGGATATGTGAGCGTGTTGATGGATTCCTATCTCTATGAGGGCGGCGCCCACGGCATGCCCTACCGGGAAGGACATGTTTTTCGAATTTCGGACGGACAGGAAGTGGAGTTGTCCGATCTGACCGATAAAACGCAGGATGACTGGGACAAGCTGCTGCGGGCCGGATTTGCGGACAAAATTGCGCAGGGTGAAGAAGCGCAATATTACGAGGATGCGATGGATCTGATCAAGGAAAGGGACATGAAGGATACCGGATATTATTTTGCGGAAACCGGAATTGTATTTTATCTTCCTCCCTATGAGATCGCGCCCTACTCCACCGGATATGTGGAAATTCTGGTTCCTTTTGAAGAAGCGGGAATTTCCGAATATCAGGAACGGCAGGCGGAATAATCAGCGCGCCGGCGCGGCGTTTTGTGTATAAAAAACCTTCTCTCAACGCATACTGAAGAATGTAGAGAAGGAGGTAAAACACATGGCAAATTTATCAGAACTTGAGTTACAGAATCTGCGTCATCTGATCGGCGGCTACGACACAACGCACTGCAAAATGCAGGAATATGCGAACTGCGCGCAGGATCAAAAAGTAAAGCAGTTCTTTGAAAAAGGGGCGAAATCTGCGATGGAAAATAAGCAGACCCTGATGAAGTTTTTGCAGTAAGCGGATAGGAGGCAGACTATGTTTGAAGACAAGACGATGGTAGCGGATACGCTGACCGGTATTAACGGGGAACTGATGCGCTTCGGGGAGATGATTCCTCAGACGGAAAATAAGGAACTGAAAACGACTCTGAAACAGTTTCGGGCCGCATGCGAGCAGTCTCAGGAAGAACTGTATCAGATTGCCCGGGAAAAATCCTATTATGTGCCTGCGAGCAAAGCGACACAGGAGGAAGTGGAACATGTGAAGGGCCTGTTTACGGGCGGTACGCTCTAAAGCGCGAAAGGTTCCCGCACGATTTGGCGAAAGCGAAGCAGAAAATGGCGGCCGCGTTCTGAAAGCGGCCGCCAAAGCTTTATCCGGTATTTGGATGGTCTGTTCTGCCTTCGGGCAGCGATCAAACGGGAGGGTTCAGTCCGCAGACTGAATGCCGGAAATATCTGTGCCGATCAGCATGGAATAGTTGGTGTGGTAGATCACGAAGCCGGGCTTTGCGCCGGCTACTTTTTTGACCTGCTTTTTCTCCACATAATCCACCTCTACCTTTTCCAGTTCCTTTCCTTTGGAATAGTGTGCCGCCAGGCGGGCTGCTTCCTCAAAGGTGGAGTCGGGCAGCGTCTCGCCGTTCGTTTTCACAATGACATGAGAGCCGGGCATCCCTTTCGCGTGGAACCACCAGTCGCATCCGGCGGCGAATTTGAAGGTCAACTCTTCGTTCTGCAGGTTGTTTTTCCCCACATACATATGAAATCCGTCGCTGCTGATGTAATGGAAAGGGCGGCTGGTGATCTTCACTTTTTTCTGACCGCCCTTGCGCCGGATGTAGCCGCTTTCGATCAGTTCTTCCCTGATCTGGACCAGATCCTCCTCCTTTTGGGCGATATCGAGAGCCGTGCTGACCGATTCCAGATGTTCGATTTCTTCATGAACTTCCCTGGTCAGAGTGGAAAGGGCTTCATAGGTGCGCTTGAGTTTGTTATATTTCTCAAAATATTTTTTGGCGTTCTCCGAGGCGGTCAGTTGGGGATCCAGCGGAATTCTGACGGTTTCCCCGGTATAATAGTTGACCGCTTCCAGGGATTTGTCGCCGGGCTGTGCGCCGTAGCCGTAGGTATTTAAAAGTTCTCCGTAAATCCGGTATTTTTCCCTTTTTTCCGTATCCTTCATCTGCTTGATCTGCAGATCGTACTTTTTCACATTGCGCTCCAGCGCCGTGGAAACGATCCTGCGCAGGTCGAAGGAGCGCTGGCGGATTCGGGTGACCATGTTTTTCTCCGCGTAATAATCCTCCAGCAGCGGAGAAATCCGCTCATATTCCCGGCGGCATTCCGCGGGATAGGAGGTCAGCGTGACGGAGGCGTATTCGGCAGGAATCTTATTTTCATAGACAATACAGGGAGAAAAGCGTCCGCATCTGACCTCTTCCATAATGGCCCCAAAAGCCTGCCAGAGCGCTTCTTTATCCGTTTCGTCGCAGGCCGCGCAGGAAAGATCCGCATGTCCGCCCGCCCGATGACAGATTTCATGGGAAATGGCGGGGGAAAGGCCGGTAAAGGTGGTGTAAAGCGCCTTGAAACAGTCGGTCGGTTTTTCAAAGACCTTTTCCATAAAAAGGGCGCGGTCCGCCGTCAGGGGATCTTCTTTTTCCTGCGTCCGGGGGATAAAATAGGGTTTGCCCGGCAGCACTTCGCGGACGGAACTGACCAGTCCCGAGATATGCTTGATGCTGTCGATGATCCGGTCGTCTTCGTCGCAGAAGATGATGTTGCTGTGTTTGCCCATGATTTCCACGATCAGTTTTTTGCGGCGCAGATCGCCCATTTCATCCAGGTGCTCGATTTCAAAATTGATGATGCGTTCCAGTCCCGGCTGGGTGATGGAAACGATTCTGCCGTTTTGCAGGTGCTTTCTGAGCAGCATGCAGAAATTGGGCGCGGTCATGGGGCTTGGCTTGTTTTCCTGCGTCAGATAGATGAGGGGCAGGGAAGCGCTGGCGGAGATGCAGAGACGAAGCTGGCCGCTCCGGTTCTTTATGGTGATTAAAAGTTCGTCCGGCTCGGGCTGGGCGATTTTATACAGCCTGCCGTCAAGCAAGCAGTCGTTGAAGTCTTTGACGATGTTGGCGATTGTGATGCCGTCGAAGGCCATGGTTTACTCCTTTCTGACAGGACGCCGGGCTGTGGGATGGCTTTTAGCGTTTTGGCCTGCAACCTGCTGCACGCTTCTGCTTCGGCCGTCCCCTTTTGTCCGGCATTCCCGGCTGGCGCCTTGCGCTCCCGTGGTGTGCTGGTCCTGTGCAGGTGTTTTTGCCATTCCAATATCCAAAACGGGAAATTCTGTCCAAAGCTTCGGCCCGTTCCGGACTGCCGCCCGACACGCAAACTCGCAGCGAATCCATGATTCGCTGCTCAGACAGTGCGTGCCGTACGGCAGGAACGTCCCGAAACTTTGGAGAATTTCTCCGCTTTGGATATCAGTCATGGCAAAAACACCTGCACAGGACCGGCGCCCCACGGGAGCGCAAGGCGTCAGCCGGAAACGCCGGACAAAAGGGCATGGCCGAAACGCCAAAGCGCAGCAGGCCGCAGGCCAAAACGCCAAAAGCCATCCCGCCGCCCCGGCTGTTCCCTGAAACAATTCAAATATGGTTTCTATGGAGATCATAGACAGTATCTGACAATGACTTGCGTCTGTCGGATGAACATATCATTGGTCGGCAGCCTGGATGCCGCGCGCGCTCTGTTCTGCGGGACCCCTCTGTCATTTCCCGGACCGTTAAAAACGCATCGGCACTTGGGCCGCGTTCTTTGCGGCCCTATGTACCGTTATGCGTTTTTCGAGCGAAAGCGGGTCCGGAAATGACAGAGGGGCCCCGCAGAACGGAGCGTGCGCGGTTCACAGACTGCCGGGGAATGATGGGTTTACCCGCTTAAGTATAACAGAAGACTTGACGGAAAGAAAGCATTACTTTATAATAAAATGGATTATGCGGTTACAGTTTTCCCTATATATAAAGAAGGTATGCGTAGCCGCATTCAGGTGCGGCACAAGAAGCGCAGATTGGAGAACAGATGATTAAGAGTATGACTGGTTTCGGCAGATGTGAGGTTTGCGAGTCTGACCGGAAATTTACGGTGGAGATGAAGTCCGTAAATCACAGGTATCTGGACGTGAATTTGAAGATGCCAAAGAAGCTGAATTTTTTTGAATCGGCGATCCGCGGTCTCTTAAAGGAATACGCCCAGCGCGGCAAGGTCGACATTTTCGTCACCTATGAGGATATGACGGAAGAGAACGTCAGCATCAAATACAATAAGGATGTGGCGGCGAAATATCTGGAATATTTAAGGCAGATATCTTCAGATTTCGGCCTTGAAGATGATATCCGGGTATCCACGCTTTCCAAATATCCGGAAGTCTTTTCCATGGAAGAGGCGGAGATTGACGAAGAAGGCATCTGGAAGACGCTGGAGAAGGCGTTCAGAGGAGCCGCGGAAGGGTTTGCGGAAACCAGAATCAAAGAAGGAGAAAACCTGAAAGAGGACCTGATCGGGAAGCTGGACGAGATGTTAACGCATGTGGAATTTATAGAGGAGCGTTCTCCCCAGATCATAACCGAATACCGCAGGAAGCTGACGGACCGGGTACAGGAACTTCTGGAAGACGTCAAAGTGGATGAAAGCAGACTGCTGACGGAAGTGACGGTTTTTGCGGATAAGGTCTGTGTGGATGAAGAAATCGTCCGCTTAAAGAGCCATATCGCGTCCACAAAGCAGGCGCTTTTGGAGGGCGGAAGCATCGGGCGCAAGCTGGATTTTCTGGCGCAGGAAATGAACCGGGAGGCCAACACCATTCTGTCAAAATCCAATGATCTGGAGATTTCCAACCGGGGCATCGAGTTGAAGACGCAGATCGAGAAAGTCAGGGAACAGATTCAGAACATAGAGTAGAGAACGGATAACAGTTCAGAGGCGTCTGAACCGTTACGGGAGCGGAGGCATCATTGAGCCAGTTTATTCATGTCGGATTTGGAAATATTGTAAATACCGATAAAATCATTGCGGTAGTAAGCCCGGAATCCGCTCCGGTCAGAAGGCTGGTGCAGCGCGCAAAAGAAGAAGGTACGGCGGTGGACGCAACTCAGGGGCGCAAGACGAAGGCGGTCCTGGTTATGGAAGACAACAGGATCATTCTGTCCGCGCTGTTGCCGGAAACGATTGCACAGAGGGCGCAGAATTTTCAGACGGCGGCCGCAGCGGAACGGGAGGAGGAAGAACATGAGCGGGAATAGAGGAATCCTGGTGGTGGTATCCGGTTTTTCCGGCGCCGGAAAAGGGACGCTGATGAAGGAACTGATGGCAAAGTATGACAACTATGCGCTGTCGGTATCCATGACGACAAGGGAGCCAAGGCCCGGCGAAGTGGACGGCGTTTCTTACTTTTTTGTAAAAGAGAGCGCCTTTGAGGAAGCGATTGCACAGGACGGGTTGGTGGAGTATGCCAAATACCAGAAAAATTATTATGGTACGCCGAAAAAATGGGTGGAAGAGCAGCTTGACGGCGGCAAAGACGTCATTCTGGAGATAGAGATTCAGGGCGCTTTGAAAGTGAAGGAAAAGATGCCGGAAACGCTGTTGCTGTTTGTGATGCCCCCTTCCGCGGCGGAATTGAAGCGCCGCCTGACGGGCCGCGGCACGGAGACGGCGGAAGAGATACAGGGCCGGCTGGAACGCGCGGTGGAGGAATCAGAAGGGATTGAGCAGTACGATTTTATTGTAGTCAACGATAGGCTGGAAGAATGTGCGGCCCGAATGCATGAGATCATTCAGACGGCGCACAAACGACCGGAATTTAACAGAGAGTTTATAAATCAATTCAAAGAAGAGCTCAAAGCTCTGCCGAAAGGAGAAAAATAATGTTACATCCGTCTTATTCAGATTTGATGAAAGTGGTAAACAGCGAGGTAGAACCCGGAGAAGAGAAAATCGTGAACAGCCGTTATTCCATCGTTATGGCGACGGCGAAGCGCGCAAGACAGATCATTGCCGGACACGAGCCGATGGTGAGAGTAAAGCCTGGTGAGAAGCCGTTGTCCGTAGCAGTGGAAGAACTTAATGAGGCAAAAATCAAAATCCTGAGCGATGAAGAAGAATGAGAAATGAAAAGGGGAGCATGCAGGCGTAGGGTTCTTACGCTGCGTGTTCCCTAATGTTTCGCGGCGGACGGGAATTACCTGTTCGCGCCGCGGGGAAAGGCCATTGTATATGCGGATTTTATTTGTATCCCTGGGATGCGACAAAAACCTGGTGGACACGGAAATGATGCTGGGACAGTTAGCGCAGAAGGGATATACTTTTACAGATGATGAGACGGAGGCCGACGTGGCGGTTGTCAATAGCTGCTGTTTCATCAACGATGCGAAGGAAGAGAGCATCAATACGATTTTACAGCTTGCGGAACTGAAAAACGAGGGGCGCTTAAAGGCGCTGATCGTCTGCGGCTGTCTTGCGCAGCGGTATGCGGATGAGATTCAGACCGAGATTCCGGAAGTGGATGCGATTTTGGGAACCACGGCCATCGACAAAATTGTGGAAACCGTGGACGGCGTTCTGGAAGGGGCGGCGGAGAATCATCTGGAAAGCATCGACCGCGGCTGCGTATACGGAAAGCCCAGAAGCGTAACTACCGGCGGGCATTATGCTTATTTAAAAATTGCGGAGGGATGCAACAAGCGCTGTACATACTGCGTCATCCCTTCCGTCAGAGGAAGTTACCGCAGCGTGCCGATGGAAGCGTTGGTGGAGGAAGCGAGGACACTGGCAGAAGACGGCGTAAAGGAACTGATCCTCGTGGCCCAGGAGACGACGCTTTACGGTGTGGATCTTTATGGAAAGAAAATGCTTCCGATGCTGCTTCGAAAGCTTGCCGAAGTGGAAGGGCTGGTCTGGATCAGGCTGTTATATTGTTATCCGGAAGAAATCACGGATGAATTGATCGAAACGATCAGGACAGAGGATAAAGTCTGTAACTATCTGGACATGCCGATTCAGCATGCTTCGGACCGGATTTTGCGGAAGATGGGGCGCCGTACCCGCAGAGAGGAACTGGAGGAAACGATTCAGAAACTCCGGCGCGAAATTCCGGATATCTGCCTTCGTACCACGCTCATTTCAGGCTTCCCCGGAGAGACGGAAAAGGATCAGGAAGAACTTTTGGAGTTCGTCAATGAGATGGAATTTGACCGTCTCGGCGTTTTTACCTATTCTCAGGAGGAAAACACACCCGCCGCCGAAATGCCGGAGCAGATAGAGGAAGAGGTAAAGGAGAGACGGCAGGCCGAAATCATGGAACTGCAGCAGGATATCGCTTTTGATAAGGCGGAATCGCTGATCGGTCAGCACATGGCGGCCATGATCGAAGGAAAGGTAGCGGATGAAAGCGCGTATGTGGCGCGTACCTACCGGGATGCGCCGAATGTGGACGGCTATCTGTTTATCAATACGGCAAGGGAACTGATGACGGGAGATTTTGTCAATGTCAGAATCACCGGTTCCTATGAATATGATCTGATAGGAGAATTGGAAGATGAATTTACCGAATAAACTGACGCTCGCAAGAGTGATTATGATTCCGTTTTTTGTAGTATTCATGCTGACCGGTCTGGGCGGCAGCGCTTCAAAGTGGGTCGCGCTTGCGATCTTTATCGTGGCCAGCCTGACGGATCTTTTAGACGGTCATATTGCCAGAAAATATAATCTGGTGACCAATTTTGGGAAATTTATGGACCCGCTGGCGGATAAGCTTCTGGTATGCGCCGCAATGATCTGCCTGGTGGAAATGGCGAAACTTCCGGCCTGGATTGTTATTGTCATCATCAGCCGTGAGTTCATCATCAGCGGATTCCGCCTGATCGCTTCCGATAACGGACGGGTGATTGCGGCAAGCTATTGGGGAAAATTTAAAACAACGTTTCAGATGCTCATGATCTGCCTGAAAATTGCGGATATTGCGGCGATCTCGCTGCTCACGGATATTGTGATGTGGGTGGCGCTGGTTCTGACCGTCGTTTCCCTGGTGGATTATCTTGTGAAAAATAAGGATGTATTAAAAGAACAGCATTGATAAGCGGCCGTGTTTGAAAGGAGTATCATCATGGTAGTGGAACTGGTTTGTGTGGGGACAGAGATTCTGCTGGGCAATATAGTGAATACCAATGCGGCATATCTGGCGGAACAATGTGCCGGACTTGGTCTGTCCTGTTATTATCAGAGCGTTGTGGGCGACAATGCGGAACGCTTAAAAGGAACGCTTGCGACGGCGCTGGGACGCGCTGATATTGTGATCCTTTCCGGAGGCCTTGGACCTACGACGGACGATCTGACCAAAGAAACGGCGGCGGCCGTGATGGAAATGCCGCTTGTCATGGATGAACACAGTCTGGAGCGGATTGAGGAATTTTTCCGGACCCGCCATCTGGAAATGACGGATAACAATAAAAAGCAGGCGCTGGTTCCGCAGGGGGCGATCGTGCTGGATAATGCAAACGGCACGGCTCCGGGGCTGATTCTGGAAAAAGGCGGGAAGCGGATCATCCTGCTGCCCGGCCCGCCCAATGAACTGTGTCCGATGTTTGAAAACAGCGTGCGGCCTTACCTGGAGAAGCTGGAACCCGGCATTATCTATTCAAAAACGGTGAAAATATGCGGTATGGGAGAGAGTAAGGTTGCGACGCTGGTGCAGGACCTGATTGACAGCCAGACCAATCCGACCGTGGCTCCCTATGCGAAAATGGGAGAGGTGCATCTGCGCGTAACAGCGCGCGCGCAGGATGAAAAGGAAGCGAAGCAGCTTGTCAAACCGATGGTAAAGGAATTAAAAAACCGTTTTGGCGCGGATATTTATACGACGGAAGAAAATGTGACGCTGGAGAGGGCTGTTGTGGATCTGCTGCTTGCCAACGAACTGACTGTTTCGACGATCGAGTCCTGTACCGGGGGAATGCTGGCGGCGAGACTGATTAATATTCCGGGCGTATCGGAAGTGTTCAAATCCGGCTATATTACTTACTCCAATAAAGCGAAGCGGAAAGTGGTTGGCGTTAAAAAGAGCAGTTTGCATAAATATGGAGCTGTCAGCGAGCAGGTTGCCCGCGAAATGGCGACGGGCTCCGCAATGGTGACGAAGGCGGATGTGACGGTTTCCGTGACGGGAATTGCCGGACCTGACGGCGGCAGCACGGAGAAGCCGGTAGGCCTGGTTTATATCGGTTGCTGCGTCAAAGGAAAGACCACGGTAAGAGAATATCATTTTACGGGAAGCCGCGCCAAGATCAGGGAATCCTCTGTATCGGCAGCGCTGACCCTGATGAGACGCTGTATTTTGGAATATTACAGCGAAACGACGTTTCGGAGTTGAGGGGCGGGCGGATGCCCGGTGAGAAAATATGGAAAATAAACGGATTATTTATGACTTTTGCCCCAGGTGTAACGGGCTGATGAAAAACGGAACCTGTATGGCCTGCGGTTATGAGAAAAGTCAGAGTACAGAGAACGGCGCGGCAGAGACGGAAGTTTTGTCCGGAAACGGCGCAAGCCGGGACGGCGTCGGGATACCCGGCAATGACAGCAGCGAGGGCAGACGTAATTTTTCGGACAATAAACAGCTTGAAAGTCTCCAGACACCTGCAAAGACCAGTCATACCGGCGTTATTGTGGGCATCTGCATCGGCGCGGCGCTGTTTTTTATGGTTTTGTGTCTGGCAATTTATCTGATTGTAAAAGATATGGGATCCGGCGCGAAAGACCTGAAGGGCTTTTTAGAGGCGGTAACCGATGAGCAAAGCAGCATAGCGGCGGAAGAAAATGATGTTGAGGATTCCTATGAGGCAGAGGATAAAACGGATTCTGAGGACGATTATGTGCCGGATGCTCAGGACGAGTATTATGTAACGATTGTGGACTGCCTGCGGGATGATTTGAATTATTCGGTAAAATGGCAGGATGATGAGATCGCGTCCGAGGATGGGGAAAGTTTTCTGTATACGATTTATCCGCAGCTTTTGGGAGATATCCCTCATGTGGACAGCCTGAACGAAAGAATTAAGAACCTGGGATATACAGGAGAAGGGCTTTTTGAATTTGCGCAGGAGAGCGACGCATCTTTTGATTTTTATGTTCTGAATGAAGGTTATGTGACCTATATGGATGAAAATACGGTCAGCATTGTTTTTCTGGAATACGTTTCCATAAATGACTCTGTTACTTATCTGCCGAGAATTATGGATCTGAATATTGATATAAAGACCGGCGATGTGCTGAGCCATGAAGAAATGGTGAATTATGACGACGCGCTGACCAGAAAGGTGTATCAGCAGAACCAGTATCAGAACGACACCGATCTGGATGAATACGGGTGGTCGGACGCGTATATAGGGGAACTGCTGCAGGGATATGATGGAGTGGCCTTTTATACACCGGTAGGTCTTGAGGTTGGATTTAACTATGATGATGACGAAAGCGGTACTGCCGGCTGGCTGACCGTTACAATCAAAGAAACAGAAAAATATGGAAAGAGGGAATGGCCGTAGAAATACGGTCATTCTTTTTTGTACAAAATAAAAAAAAGATTGTGCCTGTCAGAGTATCGTGATAAGATAGGAACAAGCATAAACTTTCGGAAAATCCAGGTCACAGACCGTCTTATTCATGACAACAGAAAGGCGCGCAGCGCGCATATCCTGTTGTATCTGTCATTCATTTCAGAAACTCTATGCTTAAAATTCACTTTTATCAGGCAGGAGTTGCTGAGAAAAAGCGGCTTCCTGCACACAATTGCAGAAAGGAGCGCTTTTTATGGAAGAAAAACGGAAAATGGTGCGTAATTACAAAGATACATACTGACGAGAAGTTTATATTCTGCAGGTCTGACAAAGATTCCGGTGCCGAGGTTTGTTGTCTTCTACAACGGTAACCAAAAGCAGCCGGAGCGGCAGATTCTGAAATTATCTGATGCATTTGAGAAACATGTGGAAGAACCGGAGCTGGAATTGAAAGTGCTGATGCTGAATATCAATGTGGGCAATAACAGCGAGTTGATGGAAAAATGCAGGACTCTGAAAGAGTACAGTGAATTTGTGGCATGCATCCGTTCATACGCAGAGAAAGAAAAAATTGAGGATGCGGTAGAACATGCTGTCACGGAATGTATTCAGAACGGGATTCTGGCTGATTTTCTGACGGCGCAGCGATCGGAGGTAGTGGCGATGTCAATTTTTGAATACAATGAAGAAGAAATCCGCAAGCTTAGGAAAGCGGAATATGAGTATGGCTTTGATATGGGAAAAGCAGAAGGAAAAGCAGAGGGAAAAGCGGAGGATATACTGATTTGGCTGAGTGAACTGGGAGAAATTCCAGCAGATTTGCATGACCGGATTATGCAGGAAAAGGATGAGAATGTGTTGCGTAAGTGGCTGAAACTTGCGGCTAAGGCAGAATCGATGGAAGACTTTTTAAAGGGGATTTTGGAGGATACAACCGTTTAGCAGAGAAGCCTGTTATATATTTTCAGAAGTTTTTTCAGGTCTGCGCAGTAATGCACAGACCTGATCGGCTGCTATTATTTCAGGCAGACTGCCGGATATTTTTGAAAAATGTAATTGACAAAGACCGGAGGATGCTTTATTATGGAAAAAGAAGAACATTCGTTCTGGTCGGAAGGAGAACAATATGGAAAGAGAAGAGAAGTTAAAAGCGCTTGACGCCGCGATTGCGCAGCTTGAGAAAGAATATGGAAAAGGAACCGTGATGAAGCTGGGGGATCCTTCTTCGCAGATGAATATAGAGACGATACCCACAGGTTCACTCAGCCTGGACGTAGCCCTGGGGCTTGGCGGGATCCCGAAGGGTAGGATCATAGAGATCTATGGTCCGGAGTCCAGCGGTAAGACGACCGTTACGCTGCATATGATCGCTGAAGTACAAAGGAGCGGGGGAATTGCAGGATTTATTGATGCGGAGCATGCGCTGGACCCTGTTTATGCAAAGAATATCGGAGTGGATATTGACAATCTTTATATTTCACAGCCGGATAACGGAGAACAGGCATTGGAAATTACCGAGACGATGGTTCGCTCCGGTGCGATTGACATTGTGGTAGTCGACTCGGTAGCTGCTCTGGTGCCCAAGGCGGAGATCGAAGGCGATATGGGCGACAGCCATATGGGACTGCAGGCGAGACTGATGTCCCAGGCGCTGCGGAAGCTGACGGCCGTCATCAGCAAGTCCAACTGTACGGTAATATTTATTAACCAGTTACGTGAGAAGCTGGGCGTGATGTTCGGCAATCCCGAGACGACCACCGGCGGCCGCGCGCTGAAGTTCTATTCCTCTGTCCGTCTGGATGTCAGAAGAGTGGAATCTCTGAAGCAAAGCGGGGAGGTAGTGGGAAACCGTACCCGTGTGAAGGTTGTGAAGAATAAGATCGCGCCGCCGTTTAAAGAGGCGGAATTTGATATTATGTTCGGAGAGGGCATTTCCGTAGTCGGAGATATTCTGGATCTGGCAGCGAGCATCAATGTTGTGAATAAGAGCGGTTCATGGTACGCCTACGAAGGCAATAAGATCGGTCAGGGGCGTGAGAATGCCAAGATTTATCTGAAAGAAAATCCGGCAGTCTGTGCAGCAATTGAAGATAAGGTAAGAGAGCATTTTGGCATGGCGAAGAAAGCGGCGCCGGAGGAAGAAAAAGAAAAGGCTGCTAAATCTGCCAAAGGCGGCAAAGCGTCTGCGGATGAAAAGGATGTAAAAGCATGATTGTGACCAGAATAGAGGAGATGTCCCGTTCCCGGCGCAGAATCTATCTGGATGAGAGTTTCGCCTTTGTATTATACAAAGGCGAACTTCGTTTCTATGAAGTGCGGGAAGGAGAGGCGTTAAAAGAGGATGCTTACCGTCAGATCATGGAAGAACTTTTGCCGAAGCGTGCAACGCTGCGCTGTATGAATCTTCTGGCGGACAGGCCGTATACGGAGAATCAGTTGCGGGAAAAACTGTCCAGGGGCATGTATCCGGAAAGCTGTGTGGATATCGCGCTGGATTATGTGAAATCCTATCATTATGTGGATGACAGAAGATTTGCAGAGGATTATATTGAGAATCAGCAGCAGAAGAAGAGCAAAAGGGTGATCGAGATGGATCTTCTGAAAAAGGGCGTTTCAAGAGAACTGATTGAAGAGGCTTTTGCGGCGCAGAAGGAACTGGGAAACGGACCCGACGAGGAAGCGTTGGGAAAACAGTGGATGAAGAAGAAACATTTTGATCCGGAACATGCAGAGTTTAAGGAAACGCAGCGGATGGCGGCCTTTTTATACCGGAAAGGAATCAGCAGCGAAACGATCAGAAAATTGCTTTCCTGCGATTAAAGTATTGTCAATTTTACCTGTTGAAATCTCCGGAAATTGAAAATAGCGGTCAAACTACTTGACATAACATACAATTTTGTATAAAATTGTAGTGTTGTAAAATTGATGATAAGAATGAATTGATTTTCCATTCTATAACTGATATCGTACAATGAAAACTAAATAAGGAGGTGCTCCTGTGATAGGACCAATAGTAATTGCGGTAATCGTTACGCTGGTCATTTCAATTCCTGTCACTGCGTTTGTCGCTTCTGACCGCAGAAAAAAGGCGATGGAAGAAACGATCGGAAACGCGGAGGACAAGGCAAGAGAGATCATTGATGAGGCATTGAAAACTGCTGAAGCCAAGAAACGGGAAGGACTGCTGGAAGTGAAGGAAGAATCCATTCGTACCAAGAACGAACTGGATAAAGAAATCAAAGAACGCAGGGCCGAAGTACAGCGTTATGAGAGAAGGGTGCAGCAGAAGGAAGAGAACATCGATAAGAAATCCGATGCGATCGAGAAGAAGGAAGTTCATCTGGCAAGGCGCGAAGACGAAATGGCGAAGCAGCGTGAAGAGATTTCCAAGCTGAACGAACAGCGTATCCAGGAACTGGAAAGAATCTCTGGTTTAACCTCCGACCAGGCAAAAGACTACTTATTGAAAATTGTTGAAGACGAAGTGAAACATGAAACGGCTGTGATGATCAAGGAAATGGAACATCGCGCCAAAGAAGAAGCGGACAAGAAGGCGAAAGAATATGTGGTGAATGCGATTCAGAAATGTGCGGCAGACCATGTATCGGAGACGACGATTTCTGTTGTTCAACTCCCCAACGATGAGATGAAAGGACGTATTATCGGGCGGGAAGGCAGAAATATCAGAACGCTTGAGACGCTGACTGGTGTAGATCTGATTATTGACGACACACCGGAAGCTGTGGTACTTTCCGGCTTCGATCCGATCAGACGGGAAGTTGCGCGTATCGCGCTGGAGAAGCTGATCGTGGATGGGCGGATTCATCCTGCGAGAATCGAAGAGATGGTGGAGAAGGCGCAGCGTGAAGTTGAGAATATGATTAAGGAAGAGGGAGAAGCCGCATTGCTGGAGGTAGGCGTGCACGGTATTCATCCCGAACTTGTCAGATTGCTCGGCAAGATGAAGTTCAGAACAAGTTATGGACAGAATGCTTTGAAACATTCGATTGAAGTTGCGCAACTCTCCGGATTGCTGGCAGCGGAAATGGGTCTTGATGTGAGGATGGCGAAGCGTGCAGGTTTGCTGCATGATATCGGAAAAGCCGTTGATCATGAAATGGAAGGTTCTCATATTCAACTGGGCGCAGAACTTTGCAAGAAGTACAAGGAATCTGCAACGGTAATCAACGCAGTGGAATCCCATCATGGAGATGTGGAGCCGACTTCCCTGATTTCCTGCATTGTACAGGCTGCTGACACGATTTCGGCGGCAAGACCGGGTGCAAGAAGAGAAACGCTGGAAACTTATACCAGCAGATTGAAACAATTAGAAGACATTTCCAACAATTTCAAAGGTGTAGATAAATCTTTTGCTATTCAGGCGGGTAGAGAGATTCGGGTTATGGTAGTTCCTGAGCAGATTTCGGATGCGGACATGGTTCTGCTGGCTCGAGATATTTCCAAGCAGATTGAAGCGGAATTGGAATATCCGGGACAGATCAAGGTCAATGTCATCAGAGAAAGCCGCGTGACGGATTACGCAAAATAAGTAAATTGAAAATAAGCCTTACGGATTGATTTCCGTAAGGCTTTTCTTACAAAATGGAAGATTTAACAGCCGCTTGCCTGTGCGGCGGAATGAGAGGCAATATGGCAGACGAGTTTAAAAGGCTTGACAGAAAGCTGGTTTTTCAGGGCAGCATTATTGATTATTACCGGGATACCATACTGGTGCCGAACGGCAATGTGGTGGAGTGGGATTTTATCGGCCATAAAGGAGCGGCGGCGGTGGTTCCGGTGACGGAAGACGGAAAGATTTTGATGGTGCGGCAGTGGAGAAATGCGCTGGACCGTTATACGCTGGAGATTCCGGCGGGCGGACTGAACGGTGAACCGACGATTGTCGCAGCGGCCCGGGAACTGGAGGAAGAAACCGGATATTGTTCTGAGGATCTTTCCCTGCTGATATCCATTCGGACGACCGTGGCATTTTGTAATGAGAAAATCGACATTTATGTGGCGCGGAATTTAAGGCGTACGGCGCAGCATTTGGACGAAGATGAATTCATTGATGTAAAGGCATATGAAGTGGATGAACTTTGCGAAATGATATATGCCGGAAAAATTGAGGATTCCAAGACGGTTGCTGCAATTATGAGTTATAAAAATAAATATTAAGTCTTGTATCCCCCGGATTCGCATATATTTGGAAGAAAAAGATTTTCCGAAAAAGCGGATCAGGGGGATTTTTATGACTTTTTTCTGGCAGCTTAAAAAAAAGGAAAAAACGACATGGATGCTGATTTTTCTTGCGGGATTTCTCCTGGGAATCGCTGCAATCTGCCTTTTTTCCGAGGGACTTGTGCTTCAGACCGGCTTTTTAAACGCGTCTGCGCTGGATGCGGTGCGATATCTGGATATTAACCGGAATGGATTGTTTTTGTATTCATTGAGACAGCGGATGGGAATGGCGGCTTTTCTGGTACTTCTGTCAGCGGCGGGAATTGCCGGCGCCGGTATTTGTCTGTTGCTTGTGTGGTGCGGCATGTCGGCGGGCGCGGTGCTGACAGTGCTTTCGATGCGCTATGGAATGAAGGGACTCCTTTTTTTTCTTTCCTGCATTTTGCCGCAGCAATTTCTGCTGGTTCCGGGGTATTTGCTGCTGATGGACTGGTGTTTTCGCAGGATGGAGCGGAAAAAATTATTGATCCCATTGGCAGTTGTCATAACAGGATGCCTGATAGAAAGTTATGTAAACCCTAATATTTTAAAAGTGGTTTTAAAATTTTTTTGAATTAAAAAACCAGATCTTGAGGCTGACAAAATATCGAATCCCGATATCTGGTGGGTGACTGGAAAAATGCCGAAAAAATCGAGAAAATAAAGGAATTTTCCACATTGCTTTTCTTCGGAAAATTGATTATAATGTTCACCATACGGATAAAATGGCGTTTGGTTTTGAAGAAGGGTTTTGTGGGATGGAGGAGCAGATTCAGTCTTTTATTATTTATTTACATAATGTCAAGAATACTTCCAGAAATACGGAACTTTCCTATGAGAGGGATCTGCACAAGCTGAAAGATTTTTTACAGGCACAGGGGATTGAGAAGGTGGATGAGATAACGGCAACTTCTCTGAATTCCTATGTCCGCCATCTGGAACAGGAAGGATTTAAAGCGGCTACAATTTCCAGAAATATTGCTTCCATAAAAGCCCTTTTTCATTACCTGATTAAGAATGGGACCATCCGGACCGATATTTCGGAGAATTTGAAGGCGCCGAAAGTGGAGCGGAAAATGCCGGGCATTTTGTCCATGGAAGAGATAGAGCAGCTTTTGGAGCAGCCGGGACATGAGAATCCCAAAGAGATCAGGGACCGGGCGATGCTGGAACTTTTGTATGCGACAGGCATCCGGGTTTCCGAGTTAATCAGCCTGAAGCTGGCGGATGTGAATATGCAGATGGGCTATATTATCTGCCATGACCGGACGAAGGAGCGGGCGGTTCCCTTTGGCAATAAGGCGAGAGAAGCGCTGACGGAATATTTTTTTAAAGTGCGAAGCGGAATGCTTCGGGATCCCAATGAGGAAACGCTGTTTGTCAACTGTTCCGGCAGTCCGATGAGCCGCCAGGGTTTTTGGAAGCTGGTGAAGCATTATGCGCAGAAGGCGGGAATTGTGGAAGAAATTACGCCTCACACGCTGCGCCATTCCTTTGCCGCGCATCTTGTTGCGAACGGGGCGGACTTAAAAAGCGTACAGGAAATGTTAGGTCATTCCGATATCTCCACGACGCAGATTTACGCAAACTTAAATCATAATCATATCAGAGAAGTGTATGCAAAAGCTCATCCGCGAGGATGAGCTTTTTCACTTTTATCGATTCAGTTCTGCAATATCGTAAATCAGTTTTTCGGAGTCTGACCATCCAAGACAGGGATCTGTAATGGATTTTCCGTAGACGCCGCCGCCCACCTTCTGACAACCTTCTTCAATGTAGCTTTCCACCATGACGCCTTTCACCAGATTGCGGATATCGGAATTTAAGTTTCTGCTGTGCATCACTTCTTTTACAATACGGATCTGCTGATCGAATTGTTTGTTGGAATTGGAATGATTGGAGTCTATGATGCAGGCCGGATTTTTTAGATCGCGCTCTTTATAAAGCATAAGAAGCGTATTCAAATCTTCATAATGATAGTTGGGGAGATTGCGCCCGTGTTTATTGGTTGCGCCTCTTAAAACGGTATGAGCCAGTTCGTTTCCGCTGGTTTTTACTTCCCATCCCCTGTAAATGAAGGAGTGAGGATGCTGCGCTGCATAAACGGAGTTGAGCATGACGGAAAAGTCTCCGCTGGTGGGGTTTTTCATGCCGGCGGGAACATCGAAGCCGCTGACAGTCAGACGGTGCTGCTGATCCTCTACGGAACGTGCGCCGATAGCGACATAGGAAAGAATGTCGGACACATATCCCCAGTTGTCAGGATAGAGCATTTCATCCGCCGCAGTCAGGCCGGATTCCTCGAAAGCACGGATATGCATTTTGCGCATGGCGATCAGGCCATGGACGAAGTCCTCCTTCTTTTCCGGATCGGGCTGGTGCACGATACCTTTGTAACCCTCTCCGGTGGTACGGGGCTTGTTGGTATAAATTCTGGGAATCAGGATCAGGCGATCCTTCACTTTGTCGTTCACCTTTGCAAGGCGGCTGATATAGTCGCAGACGGAATCCTCGTTGTCTGCGGAACAGGGACCGATGATGACGAGAAATTTATCGCTTTTTCCGGTAATAACGTCCTTTATTTCAGCGTCACGGATCGCTTTTAAGCGTGCAAATTCTTCCGGAACCGGGTATTGTTTCTTGATTTCATCCGGGGTCGGAAGCTGGGTCATAAATGTGAAACTCATTGAATGTTCTCTCCTTGGTACTTCATTTCTTCTGGAACCTTCACAACTGCACAGCAGTTGTGGAGTGGCGCAAGATAGTTCCCTGACTGGTTCGCCGGTGGAACCTTCTCAACTGCTGTGCAGTTGTGGAGTGGCGCATGATGGCTTCGCCATTCGGTTTGCCGATGGAACTTTCTCAACTGCTATGCAGTTGAGAAGTAGCGCAAGATGGCTCGCTATTCAACTCGCCATCATGCTTCATTATAGCTTACAAAATGGGGGAGTGCAAGGGGGTTCAGTTCTTTTGCGTGATAAAGGGGCGCAGCAGCGCGAAGCAGCAGGCGGTTGTGACGAACTGGCCTGCCAGCATGCCCCACAGGAAGCCTTCAATGCCGAAATTGGGAACGACAAAGAGGACAAAGGCAAGGCGGATGAGCAGGGAGGACATATTCAGAAGAAACGTATGCCCTGTTTTTCCGAGTCCGTTGAGAATGGAAAAAAGCGTCGGATTCAGATAAAAGAGAGGACAGATGAAGCTTAAAGTCCGGATAAAGTGACCGGCCAGTTCGCTGTGGAAGAGCATGGTGCCAAGGAAATTTCCGGTCAGTAAAAAGAGCGCCATGCAGGCGCCGCCGAGAAGCAGGCAGTAGCGGATACATTTCAGAATTGCAGTGCGGATGGCAGGCGTATTTTTGCGGGCATCGGCTTCCGCGATCAGGGGCATGAGCAGCACGGAGACGGAATTGGTAAAGGCTGCGGGAAAATGAATACAGGTCATGGCCATTCCGGTAAAAACGCCGTAGATGGAAATCGCCTGTGTCTGCGTGTAACCAAATTGCTGCAGGCTGACGGGAATACGGGCGGATTCCACTGCTCCCAGAAGATGCAGGCAGACGCGGTTTGCGGACAGAGGCGCTGCAAAAAGGAAGATACGGCTGGTAATGGCGCGCCAGGAAGTTTTGGAAAAGTGAGAGAGATCTCCCAATTTTACAAAATGCAGCCAGGTTGCAGGAATGGAAACCAGAGTGGATGCAAATTCTCCGATGACAAGCCCGACGGCGGCGACGGTGATGGAAAAAGCGATTCCATGGCTGCTGGCATAGTTCCAGAACAAAAAGACGCTGCCGACCCGGAAACATTGCTCAAAAAGCTGGCAAAAAGCCGGCAGTCCGGCTTTTTTGATGCCGTAAAAATAGCCGTTGATGCAGGAGTGAATGCAGGCGGCAGGAAAAGAAAGCGACGCGATTCTGAGCAGCGGGGCACAGCGTTCTTCCATGAGCAGCGTTGAAGCGATGAAATCCGCCCCCTGATAGACGAGGGCGGCGCAGAGAACGGAAAGCATTCCGGAAAAGACAAGACCTGTCAGAAGAATGCGCAGCCGGTTACGGCTCCCCGTTTTTTCAGGCTCGCCGGCAACGAATTTGGATATGGCGCTTTGAATGCCGGAGGTGCACAGGGCGAAGGTGAGCGTGAGCACAGGATTCATCAGTTCATAAATTCCCATTCCCTCTTCACCGAACATCCGGGATAAGAAAATCCGGTAAAAGAAGCCGATAAATCGGCTTAAGAAGCTGGCCAGAGTCAGTATAAAAGTTCCTTTTATCAGCGCATTCCTTTTCATGCGGCGCCTCCAGAACAGGAAAATATACATATTTATATGCCGTAAGGCGCGGGGGAAAGAACCGGGGATTCAGAAGAAATGTGTCGAAGTATGCTTGACAGATGAAAAGGTTCATGGTAGCATTATCTCGCAATGATTTAGCGTGGTAAATTGCTAATGGATCAGAGGATGAAAAGCGAGGAGAACATTATGAAAAAGAAAGTATTTGCGATGATGATGGTTGCTGTTCTGGCCGTATCCATGACAGCCTGCGGACAGACCGGCGCCACCGCGGAGTCAGCGGCGCCTGCAGATGTACAGGAAGAGGAAAGCGCGGCTGATGGCGCAGCGGAGACGGAAAGCGCAGGAGAGGATGAAGTGGACGGCGCACAGCAGGCAGAGGCTGACAGAACGACATTTACAGTGGGATTTGACGCGGAGTTCCCGCCTTACGGTTATAAGGACGAGTCCGGCGAATATGTAGGATTCGATCTGGATCTGGCCGAAGAAGTGTGCAGCAGAAACGGCTGGGAACTGATCAAGCAGCCGATTGACTGGGATTCCAAGGATATGGAACTTTCTTCCGGCACGATCGACTGTATCTGGAACGGATTTACGATGAACGGCAGAGAGGAGCAGTACACCTTCTCCGTTCCTTATGTGGATAACAGTCAGGTGTTCGTTGTGGCGGCAGATTCCGGCATTGAGACGCTGGCGGATCTGGCGGGAAAGGTAGTGGGCGTACAGAAGGAGTCTTCCGCGCTCGCGGCGCTGGAGGATGAGGACCACACCGAATTGCTGGCTTCCTTTGCTACATTGAATCAGTATGCGGATTACAATACCGGATTCATGGATCTGGAAGCGGGCGCGATCGATGCGCTGGCAATGGATATCGGCGTCGCTGACTATAATATGGGACAGCGCAGCGGAAGCTTTGTGATTCTGGAAGAGAAGCTGGCGACAGAACAGTATGCGATCGGCTTTTTGAAGGGAAATACGGAACTGAAGGACGCGGTGGAGAAGACGCTGCTTGAGATGGCGGATGACGGCACTTTCATGCAGATTGCGGAAGAATACGGCCTGGCGGACAGCGTTTGCCTGGGCAAATAACAAAAAGTAAATCATGCGCATTTTTGGGCGTCATGAATAGGGAAAGTTGCATTTTGACAACCGCCGGGTTTCGATCGGTCTGAACCTGGCGGCTGTTTTTCAGATAAGACACAGGCGACGGCCTTTGGAGGATATGATGCAGGGACTATTGGATTTTGGGAATAATTTTATCACGATGCTGCCGCAGATGGTGGAAAAATTCGGCGTGACCGTTTCGATCTTTTTTCTGACGCTGATTTTCTCTTTGCCGCTGGGTTTGCTTTTGTCTTTTGGTAGAATGGCGAAAAACTGGCTCGTCAGAACCCTGAGCAAAGTTTATATTTCCGTCATGCGGGGAACGCCGCTCATGCTGCAGCTTGTAGTGGTTTATTTTGCTCCCTATTATATCTTCCGGATCAAGATTTCAAACAACTGGCGTTTCTCGGCGGTGATTCTGGCATTCGTCTTAAATTATGCGGCCTATTTTGCGGAAATTTACCGCGGCGGAATCGAATCCATGCCGGTGGGACAGTATGAAGCCGCAAAGGTTCTGGGGTATACGAAGCTGCAGACCTTCGTCAAAATTATTCTGCCTCAGGTGATTAAACGGATTCTGCCGCCGATCACCAATGAAATGATAACGCTGGTGAAAGATACGTCTTTGGCGTTTGTGCTGGCACAGGTGGAAATGTTCACCCTGGCCAAGCAGTTTGCGGCGGCGCAGGCTTCCGTGATGCCGTTGATGGTGGCAGGCGTGTTTTACTATATTTTCAATCTGCTGGTGGCTTCCGTGATGGAGTATGTGGAAAAGAAATTGAATTACTACAGATGACAGGCGGCCGCAGAATAGCGGCTGCGAGATGAGCGCGTTTAAAATTTCGCGGTTTTTAGGGAAAGGAAAAAGGGATGGCAGGGAAGGATTTACTTGTAATCAATCATCTGCGCAAATGTTTTGACGGACAGGAGATTTTGAAGGATATTTCGCTCAATGTGCAGGAGGGCGAGGTGGTCTCCATTATCGGACCTTCCGGTTCCGGAAAGTCCACATTGCTGCGCTGCGCCACCATGCTGGAAACGATGGACGGCGGCGAACTGATTTATATGGGAGAGACGGCGGCGAAGGAAGCGGACGGACAGTGCGTGTATGCGCAAAAAGCGGATCTGAAGCGGATCCGCCATCATTTTGGACTGGTATTTCAGAATTTCAATCTGTTTCCGCATTACAGCGTTCTGAAAAATATTATGGACGCGCCGATGACGGTGGACAAGGTGCCGAAAAAAGAGGCGCAGGAGAGGGCGCTGGGGCTGTTGGAGCAGTTCGGCCTGGCGGATAAGCGGGACGCCTATCCCTGCCAGCTTTCCGGCGGGCAGCAGCAGCGCGTGTCGATCGCAAGGGCGCTGGCGCTGCAGCCGAAAATCCTTTTCTTTGACGAGCCCACATCTGCGCTGGATCCGGAACTGACCGGCGAGGTTTTAAAGGTGATAAAGGAACTGGCAAAAGAAAAAATGACGATGATTATTGTGACCCATGAAATGCAGTTTGCCAGAGAGATTTCGGACCGGGTGATCTTTTTGGAGCACGGCGATATTCTCGCGCAGGGAAGCGCGGATGAGGTATTCAACTCCGATAACACGAGAATCCGCGACTTCATCGGGAAACTGAACAGTTGACGGTCGGTCGGCCCGGCGATTCCGCTTCCGGCCCATGCCGCGGCTCTTTTGCAGCGCACAGGCATTTTCGCCATTCCGATATCCGAAACGGGAAATTCCAGCCAAAGTCCCGGACCGTTCCGGACTGCTTTGCGGCGCGTTAACTCGCAGCGAATCAGAAATTCGCTGCTCAGACAGTACGCGCACGCGAAGCAGGAACGTTCCGAAGCTTTGGCTGGAATTTCTCCGCTTCGGATATAAGTCATGGCTTCAAACGCCTGTGCGCTGCAAAAGAGCCGCGGCAGGGGCCGGAAGCGGAATCACCGGGCCGACCATGCACTCGCGGAGTGTGCAGTAACAGTTCGGCGTAGCTGAACTGTTACGAATCGAGAGGTCTGCCGGAATGAAACATGCCGGAATGAAAAATGTTGCAAGGGAGCCTGTTTTACGATATACTGTGAGCGGTGAAGTGTGGGGAGAACGTTCCGTACATTTCGTATGTTGGGAACACACATTGCAAGAATGCTGCGGGACGCAGAGGTGACGGCAGCGAAGCAGACGAAAATCAGAAAGGGAAGGAATACGATGAGCACAGACAGATATACGAGTCCTTTGTCAGAACGGTATGCCAGCCGGGAAATGCAGTACATTTTTTCACAGGATATGAAGTTTCGGACATGGAGACGGCTGTGGATCGCGCTGGCTGAGACGGAGAAAGAGCTGGGGCTGGAAATTACGCAGGAGCAGATCGATGAATTGAAGAGCCATGCGGAGGATATCAACTATGATGTGGCGAAGGCGCGGGAGAAGGTGGTCCGCCACGACGTCATGAGTCATGTTTACGCATATGGCGTGCAGTGTCCGAAGGCGAAAGGCATTATTCATCTGGGTGCGACTTCCTGTTATGTGGGAGATAATACGGACATCATCATTATGGCGGAAGCGCTGAAACTGGTGAGAAAGAAGCTGGTCAATGCGCTGAATGAACTGGCGGCTTTTGCGGATGCGCAGAAGGCTCAGCCCACGTTGGCGTTTACGCATTTTCAGCCTGCGCAGCCCACTACGGTCGGAAAGCGCGCGACTTTGTGGATGCAGGAATTTTTCATGGATTTAAACGATCTGGATTATGTGCTTGATTCTTTGAAATTGCTGGGGTCCAAGGGGACGACCGGCACCCAGGCGTCCTTCCTGGAATTGTTTGAAGGGGATCAGGAGAAGGTGGATAAGCTGGATCCGATGATCGCACAGAAGATGGGCTTTGCGGGCTGCTATCCGGTGTCCGGACAGACCTATTCCCGTAAAGTGGATACCCGCGTGCTGAATATTCTTGCAGGCATTGCGGCGAGCGCGCATAAAATGTCCAATGACATCCGTCTGCTGCAGCATTTAAAAGAAGTGGAGGAGCCTTTTGAAAAGACGCAGATCGGTTCTTCCGCTATGGCTTATAAGAGAAATCCGATGAGAAGCGAGCGGATCGCGTCGCTGGCCCGTTATGTGATGGTGGACGCCTTAAATCCGGCGATCACGTCCGCGACCCAGTGGTTTGAGAGGACGCTGGACGACTCCGCCAATAAACGAATTTCCATTCCGGAAGGCTTTCTGGCGGTGGACGGCATTCTGGATCTTTGCCTGAACGTGGTGGACGGGCTGGTTGTGTATCCGAAAGTGATCGAGAAGCACATGCGCAGCGAACTGCCTTTCATGGCGACGGAAAATATTATGATGGATGCGGTCAAGGCCGGCGGCGACAGACAGGAACTGCATGAGAAGATCCGGGAACTTTCCATGGAAGCCGGACGCAGGGTAAAGGAAGAAGGCGCGGATAACCAGTTGATGTCTCTGATCGCAGAGGACGAAATGTTCAACCTGGATGCGCAGGCGCTGGAAAATTCTCTGGAACCGTCCCGCTATATCGGATGTTGCGTGCATCAGGTGGAGCGTTTCCTGACGGAAGTGATCAATCCTGTGCTGGAACAAAACCGGGCTGATCTGGGCGTGAAAGCGGAAATCAACGTTTAAAGTATCCGGAAAAAGCCGGAAGAATGCCGGGAAGGCGGTATATGCCGCGCGACGCACTGAATGAATTTGATATAAGCATAAGTGATAATATATATAAAATATATTAATTTTACTTATGATGAAAATCTGATATACTTGATCTGTAAGTGCGGAAGAGGAGACGCAAGTCCTGCTTTTCCGATAAATAGCGCCGCTTTGTGCAGGCGGCAGGAAAGGTTTCATTGAAAAGAGGACAAAAAATGGTTAAAGCAGTAGTTGGAGCAAACTGGGGAGACGAAGGAAAAGGCAAGATTACGGATATGATGGCCAAAGAGGCGGACGTCGTCATCCGTTTCCAGGGAGGCGCAAATGCCGGTCACACGATCGTGAACAATTACGGCAAATTCGCGCTGCATACCCTGCCTTCGGGCGTGTTTTACGGTCATGTGACGAACATCATCGGCAACGGCGTGGCCCTCAACATTCCACTTTTGTTCAAAGAAGTGAAAGAACTGACGGACCGGAATGTGCCCACGCCCCATATCATGATTTCCGACAGGGCGCAGATCGTAATGCCGTATCACATTTTGCTGGACGCTTATGAAGAGGAACGTCTGGCCGGAAAATCCTTTGGGTCCACGAAATCCGGCATCGCGCCTTTTTATTCCGATAAATTTGCGAAGATCGGTTTCCAGGTCAGCGAACTGTTCGATGAGGAACTTCTGAAGGAAAAGGTAGTCCGCATCTGCGAACTCAAGAACGTGCTGTTTGAGCATCTCTATCATAAAGAACCCTTAAAGCCGGAAGAATTGCTGGAAACGCTGCATGAATACCGCGATATGGTGGCTCCTTATGTGGGCAACGTATCCGCATTTCTGGATCAGGCGTTAAAAGAAGGGAAAAATATTTTGCTGGAGGGACAGCTTGGAACCATGAAGGATCCGGATCACGGCATCTATCCGATGGTGACTTCTTCTTCCACGCTGGCGGCATACGGCGCGATCGGCGCCGGCATTGCGCCCTATGAAATTAAAAAGATCGTTGCCGTTACAAAGGCATATTCTTCCGCAGTCGGTGCGGGCGCTTTTGTTTCTGAAATTTTTGGAGAGGAAGCGGACGAACTGAGAAGGCGCGGCGGAGACGGCGGCGAATATGGCGCAACTACAGGACGCCCCAGAAGAATGGGCTGGTATGACTGTGTGGCTTCCCGGTATGGCTGCCGCTTACAGGGCGCAACGGACGTGGCGCTGACAGTTATGGATGTGCTGGGATATCTGGATGAAATTCCGGTATGTACCGGCTATGAAATTGACGGAGAGGTAACAAAGGAATTCCCGGTGACCTGCAAGCTGGAGAAGGCAAAACCGGTGTTTGTAAAGCTTCCCGGATGGAAATGCGATATCCGCGGCATCCGCAACTACGAAGAACTGCCGGAAAACTGCAGAAAGTATGTGGAATTTATCGAGGAGCAGATCGGCTATCCGATCACCATGGTCTCCAACGGCCCCGGAAGAGACGATATTATTTACAGAGAAAGCGCGCTGTAAAATACCCCTTCCTAAATAATTTTTGACAGATATACAGGAAATCCCTTATAATAATAGTCGTTGCAAAAAGACTTGTTATAAGGGATTTTTTATGACGGCAAATCTGGAATACTACAAAGTGTTTTATCATGTGGTAAAATGCGGTTCTGTTACCAAAGCGGCGCGGCTGCTTTCCCTTTCCCAGCCGGCGGTGAGCCAGAGCATCAGACAACTGGAGAGCGCGCTTGGCGTGAAGCTGCTCGGACGCACGCCCCGCGGCATCGCGGCGACTGCGGAAGGAAAGCTTCTTTTTGCTTATGTGGAAAAAGGCTATGAGCAGTTCGAGACGGGAGAAAAGCGGCTGGCACAGTTGCGCAATCTGGAACGGGGCGAGATCACAATCGGCGCTTCGGATATGACGCTGCGTTTTTTTCTGCTTCCTTATCTGGAACGCTTTCATGAAAACTATCCGGGAATCAAGGTATCGGTGACAAACGGACCGACGCCTGCCACCATGGATCTTCTCCGGGAAGAAAAGATCGATTTCGGCGTGGTTTCCGGGCCGCTGAAGGCAGAACGCGGCGTTTCCATGGTTTCTGTCAAAAAAATTGAAGATATTTTTGTGGCGGGAAAGAATTTCTGGGAATTTCGGGGAAAGATAAATGAACTGAAGCTGCTGGAACAATTGCCGCTCATCATGCTGGATGAGTTGACCAGCACGGGAAAATATGTGCGGCAGTTTCTGGAAAGCAATGATGTGCATGTGACGCCGGAGTTTGAACTGTCGACCAGCGATATGATCGTCCAGTTTGCATTGCGGAATCTGGGAATCGGCAGCGTGACGCGGGATTTTGCAGAAGAGCAGTTGAGATCGGGCGCGCTGGAAGAGTTGCAGTTCGATATACAGATGCCAAAGAGAGATATTCTCGTGGTGATGAAGGAAAAGAGTCCGACCAGTCTGGCCGCGGGAAAGTTGCTGCAGATGATTATGGAGGAAAGGAAAGCGGATGATTAAGACAATTATTTTTGATATCGGAAATGTGCTCGCCGGTTTTGACTGGCGCAGCTTTTACGGAAAACAGGGATATGACGATGCGATGGTTGCGCGTCTGGGACGGGCGACGGTGCAAAGCGACGACTGGAAAGAATATGACAGAGGATGCGTCAGCGATGAAGGCATGATCGAACTGTTTGTGGAAAACGATCCTGAAATTGAGAATGAAATCAGGACGGTGCTGGCGGACTTTCATGACCTTGTCACGCGGTATGATTATGCAATCCCATGGATCTGTGAATTGAAAAGGAAGGGATATCAGGTTCTGGTGCTGTCCAACTTTTCGGACAAAGCGTTAAAGGAATGCTGGAGCGCGTTGGATTTTCTGCCCTATGTGGACGGCGGAATTCTTTCGTTTCAGGATAAACTCATCAAGCCTATGCCGGAAATTTATCATCTGATTCTGGGAAGATACCATCTGAAGGCGGAGGAATGTGTGTTTTTGGATGATACGCAGGCAAACGTGGACGCCGCGAAGAAAGTCGGACTGCATTCTTTCCGTTTCGTGAACCGGCAGCAGGCGGAGGAAGAATTGAAGAAGCTGGGCGTCGAATGACGGCCCCGGAGGTTTGATTGGAAAAAAGAACAGGAAAGCGCCGCAACAGGCCGGACAGGACTGTTGCGGCGCTTTTGGGATTATTTGCGGCCATCCGCCGCTTCTTTTTTGGCTTTTAACTCCTGTCTGCTCTTTTCGTCCATGTGATCCGGCCCGCCGATATCGAAGGAAGCCATCGTGTGGCGGTCTTTGAGTTTGCCGTACAGCCAGATATAGATCCATAAAAGGATGGGCAGGGCAATGGTTGCCACAAGACAGGCGCCGAACATTTTCTGCCAGCCCGGAAAGCTTGCCACAGCGCTGACGAGCGTCAGCACATAAAGCGCAGCGAGGATGACCACGCAGACGAGGGCGGCGATTTGTTTTGGGGTCTTTTTCTTCATGGGGAATACTCCTTTGGCATAAACGAATCTGTTTCTTTCTATCAGAATAATGCGGAGAGATGGGTTTGTCAAATTGAAATGAAAAATGGGTTTGTTTTCAAATGAAAAATGGGTTTGTTTTCAAAATACAATTCCGGGACATGCGGTCAGGTTTTCGCATGTCCCGGAATTTTTAGGGGAGGATAATAAAGTTGGTAAACATAGAAGCAACCGATAAAGAAATTGGCCCTATGTCCGTCATCTGTATCATCAAAGGAGGGGGTTCCTTGACTATTTTAAGAATTCCCGGTTTGTGAGGTTTTATTCAATTTCTGCGTAATTTTTCTGCTTGCACAAAAGCATGGGCTACGTTATAATGTCGTCAGATGCGGTTTATCACCGCAGAATTGGCATGTATTTTGGCTGGAAAGAACGGGAAGGATTCCCGGCAATAAAGTACGAGGTGAATGATATGGCATTATTGAAACAATGGCAGAAGATTGCTTATGACCAGCAGGAGGACAAGAACAAACTGCAGCAGTTCTGGGCGTCCTATTTTCAGATGGAAAAGGAAATCTATGCGCAGCTTTTAAAAAATCCGGATGAAGTTGTAAAAGGAACGGTAAAAGAACTGGCGGATAAATATGATGTCAGCGTGATGACCATGACAGGTTTTCTGGACGGCATTAACGATAGTCTGGTGGAAGCGAATCCGATTGAGGAAATGGAAGAAGACACCGTTGTGAATCTCGGATTTGATAAGGCGCTTCTGTATAAGAATATGGTGGCTGCAGATGCCGACTGGCTTTATAATCTGGAAGAGTGGAATGACATTTTTGACGAAGAGACCAGAAAAGAACTGTACAAGGAACAGAAACGTTCCACCACGATCGTGAAGGATGCGAAGGTTTATCCCAACGATCCCTGTCCCTGCGGCAGCGGCAAGAAATATAAGAAATGCTGTGGTAAAAACAAATAAGGATTGTAGTTCGCAGTTATGAAACGTGTAGATTGACCGATCCAGGTAAAATGACAGAACAAGGCGGAGCGTCTTGTTCTGTTTTTTACATACGGAAACGATTCCGGGCGGCTCGAAACGCCCGGCATTTTACAAAGGAAGGGGGGAGATGGAAATGGAGAGCAGAGTGGAGACGGCGGGGAATTTGTTTGAATCCGGCTTTAACTGCGCCCAGTCCGTGTTTGCAGCCTATGCGGATCTGTTCGGCATGGATCGGGAAACGGCTTTGAAGCTTTCCTGTCCCATGGGCGGCGGTATGGGGCGGATGAGAGAGGTTTGCGGCGCTGTTTCGGCGATGTCCATGCTGTCCGGTTTAAAAGGCGGCAATACGGACCCGCACGATGAAGAGGCCAAAAGGGCAGCTTACGAGATTGTGAGAAAGATGGCGCAGGCCTTTAAGGAGGAAAATCAAACGATTATCTGCCGGGAACTTCTTGGGATTTCCGGGATGGAGAAAAGCGCTACGCCTTCTGAAAGGACGGAAAGCTATTATGCTTCCAGGCCCTGTAAAGGGCTTGTATGCTGTGCTGCCCGGATCGTGGAAAAATACCTGTTGGAGGAATGATTTTACCGGATATCAAAGGACAAAACAGAATCACAAATTTGAGCAAATATTCACACAAAAAGCAGTGGAAAAGAGGGGCGGCTTTTTTTATAATTAGAATAGCAAAGTGCGAAAACTGTCAGGGAGGGCAAATGAATGCAGTACGGACATTTTGACAATGAAAAACGGGAGTATGTGATCGACAGAGTGGATCTGCCGACGTCCTGGACCAACTATATCGGCCTGAAGAATATGTGTGCGGTCATGAATCACACAGCAGGCGGATATATGTTTTACAAATCCCCGGAGTATCACCGGATCACCCGCTTCAGAGCGAATGCGGTGCCGATGGACAGGCCGGGACATTATGTATATATCCGTGATAATGACGATAAGGATTACTGGAGTATTTCCTGGCAGCCGGTGGGCAAGCCGCTGGATCAGGCGAAATATACCTGCCGCCATGGCATGTCCTATACCGTATATGAGGCGGAGTACAGCAAGATTAAGGCGAGCCAGACGCTTGTGATTCCGCTGGAGGATGCGGTGGAACTCTGGGATGTGAAGATTAAGAACGAGGATGACAAACCGAGAAATTTAAGCGTTTTTTCTTACTGCGAGTTGTCTTTTCATCACATCACGATTGACAATCAGAATTATCAGATGAGTCTTTACTGCGCCGGTTCTTCTTATGAGGATGGCATTATTGAACTGGATCTTTTCTATGAAGAATTCGGTTTCCAGTATTTTGCAGGCAATTTTGAGCCGGATGGTTTTGACTGCTTAAGAGACAGCTTCCTGGGCGATTACCATACGGAAGATAATCCGGTGGCGGTGGAGAACGGGCAGTGCAGCGGTTCCTATGAACTGGGGAATAATCACTGCGGTTCTCTGCAGAAGAATATTACGCTGGCGCCCGGCGAAGAAGTTCGCCTCGTTTTCATGCTGGGCGAAGGAAGAAGAGAAGTTGGACAGAGAATGCGCGAAAAGTACAGCGATCCGGCGGCCGTTGATGAAGTTTATGCGCAACTGAAAGCGTACTGGAATGATAAATTTGATAAACTTCAGATTCACACCCCGAACGAGGGTATGAATACTTTGATTAATACGTGGACCCTGTATCAGTCCGAAATCAACGTCATGTTTTCAAGATTCGCTTCTTTTATCGAAGTGGGCGGGAGAACAGGCCTTGGTTACAGGGATACCGCGCAGGATGCGATGACCATTCCCCATTCCAATCCGGGCAAATGCAGGCAAAGGTTGGAAGAACTTTTAAGAGGTCTTGTATCCGAAGGTTACGGGCTGCATTTGTTCCAGCCGGAGTGGTTTTTACCGGACAACGAGGTCAAACCTTTTAAATCCCCAACTGTCGTCCCTACGCCGAACAGGGCCGATATGATACATGGTCTCGCTGATGCCTGCTCCGATGATGCGCTCTGGCTGGTGTCCTCCTTGGTGGAGTACATTAAAGAAACCGGCGAATTTGATTTCGTGGATGAAGTGATTACATATGCCGACGGCGGGGAAGGCACCGTTTACGAGCATCTGAAAAAGATTCTGGATTTCTCCACCAGAATGGTGGGCGCGACAGGCATCTGCAAAGGTCTTCGGGCTGACTGGAACGACTGTCTGAATCTGGGCGGCGGCGAAAGCGCGATGGTCTCCTTCCTGCATTACTGGGCGCTGAACAATTTCATTGAACTGGCGCAGTATCTGGGACGCACGGACGATGTGGAGAAATATACGGAAGTTGCGGCGAAAGTAAAAGAGGTCTGCAATACGGAACTGTGGGACGGCGAGTGGTATATCCGCGGCATCACGAAAAACGGACGGAAGATCGGCACGAAAGAGGATAAAGAAGGAAAGGTGCATCTGGAGTCCAACTCCTGGGCGGTTCTTTCCGGAGCGGCGGATCCCGAAAAGGGAAAAATGGCAATGGACGCCGTGGACAAGTATCTGTACACGCCTTACGGCATCATGCTGAACGCGCCTTCTTATACCGTGCCGGACGACGATATCGGCTTTGTGACCAGGGTGTATCCCGGCCTGAAAGAGAACGGTTCCATTTTCTCCCATCCCAATCCCTGGGCGTGGGCGGCGGAATGTGTGCTGGGCCGCGGCGACCGTGCGATGAAGTATTATGATGCGCTTTGTCCATATTGGCAGAATGATAAAATTGAAATCAGAAGAGCGGAGCCTTACTCCTATTGCCAGTTTATTTCAGGCAAAGATCACAGCAGGTTCGGCTGGGCGCACCATCCGTTTATGACAGGAAGCGGCGGCTGGTCTTATTTCTCCGCTACGAGATATATGCTGGGCGTGCGGCCGCAGTTTGATTCGCTCACAATTGATCCCTGTATTCCGGCGGACTGGAAAGAATTTTCCATGAGCCGTGAATGGAGAGGCGCAAAGTTTGAGATTGAGGTGACAAATCCGGACGGTTCCATGAAAGGCGTAAAGGAACTTTATCTGGATGGCGAAAAAGTGGAACAGATCCCGGTTTGCCCGGCAGGCAGCAGACATGTGGTTAAGGTTGTGATGTAGGAGGAGCATATGGTTAAGTTTGGTACAGGCGGTTGGAGAGCCGTCATTGGAGATGAGTTTACAAAAGCGAATATCCAGCTTTTGTCAAAAGCGCTGTGCGAGAAAATGAAACGGGAAGGCGTTGCCGATAAAGGCATTGTGCTCGGTTATGACAGACGTTTCCTGGCGAAGGAAGCAATGCAATGGGCAGGCGAGGTTTTTGCAGCGGAAGGCATTCACGCCGCTCTGGTGAACAAATCGTCACCGACGCCGCTGGTCATGTTTTATGTGATGAAGCATGATCTCCCTTACGGCATGATGATTACGGCAAGCCACAATCCGGCGATTTACAACGGCATTAAGGTATTTACGGCAGGCGGCAGAGACGCGGATGAAGTGCAGACGCATCAGATTGAAGAAATCATTGAGACGCTGAAGCCGGAAGACGTGCATGAGATGGAGTATGAAGCGGCCAAAGCTGCAGGACTGATTGAAGAAATTTATCCGCTCAATGAATATCTGGATAATATTATAGACGCGGTGGATATGCAGGCGATCCGTGACGCAAGACTGAAAATTGCGCTGGATCCCATGTACGGCGTCAGCGAGACGTCTTTGAAGACCATTTTGCTGACAGCAAGATGTGAAGTGGAGACGATTCATGAAAGACATGATACGTTGTTCGGCGGGAAACTGCCGGCGCCCAATGCTTCTACGCTGCGTCCTTTGCAGAACTTTGTGCTGGATGCGCATTGCGATATCGGCATTGCGACGGACGGCGACGCGGACCGTCTCGGCGTTATCGACGATACCGGGCGTTTCCTGCATCCCAATGATATCCTCGTTTTGCTGTATTACTACCTTGTAAAATATAAAGGCTGGAAAGGGCCGGTAGTCCGCAATATCTGTACCACGCACATGCTGGATAAGGTGGCGGAACAGTTCGGGGAAAAATGCTACGAGGTGCCCGTAGGGTTTAAGCATATTTCGGCGAAGATGAACGAAACCGATGCGGTAATCGGCGGCGAGTCCTCCGGCGGCCTGACCGTAAGGGGACATATCAAAGGAAAAGACGGCGTTTACGCGGCTTCCCTGCTGGTGGAAATGATCGCTGTGACCGGCAAGAAGCTGTCTGAAATCTATAAGGATATCGAAGCGGAATGCGGTTCCATTCATATGGAAGAGCGCGATTATAAGTTCACACAGGAGAAGAAAGAGGAAGTCCATAAGATCCTGATGGTGGATAAAAAGATTCCGGAACTTCCGTTTGCAGTGGACCATGTTTCCTATCTGGATGGAAGTAAGGTTTACTTTGAAAACGGCGGATGGGTCGTTGCCAGATTCTCCGGCACGGAACCGCTGATCCGTATTTTCTGTGAGATGCCCGACGCCGCACAGGCAAAAACCGTGAGCGAAATTTATGAGGATTTCCTGGATTTAAAATGATGCGTTGATATCGTCTGTTTTTGGAATGCCGGCGCGTCGGACAAAAAGGAAGGCCGCGGAGTGAACAAATAGGAAAGACGGAAAGGATTGCGTGTAAATTGTGCATGCAATCCTTTTTTATGTTATACTGAGAATATCATTTCTGGGATGCGCGGGGGAAAATTATGAGAAGCGGAAAAATGAAAAAGACTTTGGAAAACAAAATACAGTCAAAAAAGAGAAAAAGCAGGAAAGATCCCAAAAAGCTGAACGTCGGCATTTTCAAACTGCTCGTTTTCGGATGGCTTTTGCCTCTGACAATTATGAGCATCACGATTTTCTTTTTTGTCTCACAGAAGATGGTTGAACAGACGGAAAATGAAATTCAGGATTCCACAGAAACGGCGGTGGACATCTGCGGCATGAGAATCAATGCTTCCATACAGTCATCCAGAGACGCTTCCTATATTCCGAAGATCAGGCAATACTGGAAGAATTATCTGATTGACGGCAACGGGCAGAAGCTATATGACGGCGTTTATGAATTCCTTTCTCAAATGTATAAGTATGACGAGAATTTTCTCAACACAATCGTGTACTTCTGGAGAATGCCGAATAAATATTTTTATACCTCCAGCAATACGTCGAGCGCGGACTATGACAGTGTGCTTTTCTTTACGGAGAGCGCCATGACGGAGGTGGACGAACTGGCGAAGACGCTGGATACCCGGATCGGATTTCTCTGTGTGGAAGATCATCTTTATCTTGTCAGGAATATTGTGGATAAGGATTTTACGCCTCTGGCGACCATCGTCATGGAATTGGACAAGAATGTGATTTTTCAAAGCCTGAAGGGAATTGGCTGGTATGAAGATGCGTGCGTTTTTATAGACGGCGAGTGCGTTTATCAGGGAAATGGGAATGCATTGGAACTGGTTCATGATATGAAACCGGACGAGAAGAAGAGGAGCGTTTATCATGAAGAGAGCAGACACGCTTTTGTGTGCCGGACCAAAATGCTGGAAGATCATGAGATCCGCTATGCAGTGCAGTTAAATTATGAAGCGATTCATTATGAAAGAAATTCCATGATATTGCTCGTCATACTGGTACTTTTGTTCTCGGTTCCGCTGATCGGAATCATTGTCTGGTTTCTTTACAGCCATGTTACGAATCCTGTGAAGCGTCTCGTCGTATCCGCACATGAGATCGAACAGGGAAATTTCGGATATCAGATCGAATCGGAGGAAAAGAGCGAAGAGTTTGCGTATCTGACAGGCGCGTTTAACAGCATGTCGGATAAACTGAAAAACCAGTTTGAACAGATATACCTGGAAGAACTGGCCTTAAAGGATGCGGATATTAAAGCGCTTCAATCTCAGATCAATCCGCACTTCCTGAACAATACGCTGGAAATTATCAACTGGGAAGCCAGAATGAACGGCAATGAAAAGGTGAGCAGCATGATCGAAGCCCTATCGACCATGCTGGAAGCCACTTTAAACCGCAAGCGGCAGGCGATGATCCCTTTGTCAGAAGAATTACAGTATGTGGATGCTTATTGCTACATTATCAAGCAGCGATTCGGAGATAAGCTGCAGTTTGAAAGAGAGATCGATGAGAATCTGATGAAGGAAGGCGTGCCCCGACTCATCATTCAGCCGATCATTGAAAATGCGGTGGAACATGGGCTCTGCGGCCGGAAGGGGAAGATCGGAATCCGGATTTACAGAGAGCAGAATATGATGAAGATCGAAATTGTGAACGACGGGGAACTGACGCTTCGGGATAAAGAGAAAATCAACAGACTGCTCAATTATGACGGAGATGCGGATAAGTCGGTGAGTTTGGGAATTCGTAACGTTAACAGGAGGTTGAAGATTATTTATGGACCTGAGTGCGGTCTGACGGTGGAGAACGATAAAGAGGAGCGGACAGTCAGCACGCTTACGGTCCGGATACGCCGCTGAGGTTCACAATTTAAAGCAAATAATCGCAACACAGATCATGTCGTCAAAAAAAAACTTATTATATGATAATAATATGCCATATTAGTTGGGAGGGTTCCATAGATGACAAAAAAATTACTGGCAATGGTTCTGACATGCGTCATGACGGGCTCTCTTGCTGCATGTAACAGCGGCGCCGCGGCGCCGCCTGCGACAGAGGCTGAAATGCAAGCGGATATATTGGAGGAAGAAGATACAGAAAAACCGGAAAATATTGCGGTAGGCAGCGTGAAAAATATCGTTGTGGAAGCGGGGACGGAACTGAAGATAACAACGACTTATGGTACCGAAGAGCCAAAGGCGGAACTGTATCGCCATGCGGTACAGGAATGGATGAAAAAGACGGGCTGTATTGTGCAGGACTCCTCTGCAACTGCGGATGAGATGATGAAATCGCATGTGATTGCCGACTTTGAGGCGGGCGCGGAGGCGGATGTTCTTTTCTGGTTTACCGGAAACGATGCGAATCCTTTTATAGAGGCCGACAGGGTGGTCTCCATTGAGGAAATCAGAACGGTATATCCGGATTATGCGCAGAATATGAAGGAAAGCATGCTGGACGCGACGGCGTCTCCTGCAGACGGCGTATCCTATGCGGTTCCTTTTTACGGATATTGGGAAGGTCTGTATGTGAATAAGAAGGTCTGCGAGGCGGCGGGTGTTGAAATTCCGGGAGCGGATACGACGTGGAAGGAATTTCTGGAAATCTGTCAGCAGATTAAAGACGCGGGATTTACGCCGATTGCGGTATCTTTGGCAAAGGAACCTCATTACTGGTTTGAATTTGCCGTTTATAATCATACTTCTCCCGGCACGCACAACACCGTTCCTGTAACAATCGATGATTCGACGGGACGCGCGTGGGTGGAAGGACTTCAGGATATCAAGGATTTGTACCAACGCGGCTTTTTATCGGCAAACGCCAATACCGCGGAGGCGTCGGAAGTGTTCCGCAGCTTTATTGACGGAAAATGCGCCTTCTATTTAGACGGTTCCTGGAAAGCCGGCGCGGTGACGGATGAAGAAGGAAACGCTGAGAACTTTACAGTTACTTATGTGCCGGGCGCGAGGGAGCGGAAGGCGACGGATATTATCGGAGGATTGTCTTCCGGCTGGTATATTTCAAGAAAAGCATGGAATGATGAGCAGAAGCGCGCCGCAGCAGTTTCGTTTATCACGGATATTACGGCGGATGAGAGCGTTTCCGTATTTGCAGGCGTTTCGGCGACCGCGTTGAAAAACGGAGCGGAACTGGATAAGAGCACATTGAATCAGGTTCAGATCGATTCGCTGGATATGACGGGCGGCGCTACCGCAGTGACCGGGGCGGTACAGGATCTCATGACCCAGAATCAGAGGGCGCCGATTTTTGAACATATGCCGGAAATCGTAACGGGGGAAATATCGATAGAGATGGCGGTACAACAGGTAATTGATAAGCTTGTGGAATAAGAAGGGGAAAACGGAAAGTATGCAGAAAGATACTTTCCGTTTTTGGACTCTTATGATATAATACGAAATAAGGTAGCATTTTGAAAAGGTTTACATGAGGGGGATTTCTTATGTATAAGGTTATGATTGTGGACGATGAGCCGGTAATTGTGCAGGGATTAACCAGAATTATCGACTGGAACAAATGGGACTGTGAAGTGGTGGCAACTGCAGAAAGCGCCCAGGAAGGACTGCGCATGATTCAGAAAAGCAGACCGGACATTCTGTTTTCCGATATTAATATGCCTGGACTGGATGGCCTGAGCATGATCGCCGCCATGAAATCAGAATTTGAGCAGATGCAGGTGACAATCCTGACGGGATATCGGGATTTTGACTATGCGCAGAGAGCGATCCGGCTGGGAGTGACGCGTTTTTTGCTCAAGCCTTCCAAGATTGACGAGATCGAGGAAGCGATCGCCGCCATGATTGAGAAACTGAAAGAACTGGAACGGGAAAAAAAGTACCAGGAACATGCGGAGGATCTGGCGTTGGAGGAGTTGGAAAATGAAGCGTCGGAGGAAGAAGTTTTGCCGCAGGATTCCGATATGTCCGCAGGAGAAGCGGATAGCGCGGCAAGCTGCTTTATCGTGAAGAACGCGCTGACTTATATTGAGGAGAACTATAATCAGAAGCTTAAGCTTTCTGATGTTGCGGAGAAGACTTATGTGAGTCAGTGGCATCTGAGCAAGCTTCTGAATAAACATACCGGTCAGAATTTTTCCGAAATTTTAAACAGCGTCCGGATAGAAAAGGCGAAGGAACTATTAAAGGATCCGTCCCTTCGCATCGGAGATGTGGCGGAGATCGTCGGATTTCTGGATATTGCTCATTTTTCCCGTGTATTTAAAAAGCAGGTCGGTATTTCTGCCAATGAATACAGAAATAAGATTTTGGGAAAATAAAAGGAAAGCACTTTACAAAACCAAAAAAGTGGATTAAGATAGCCATATACGGCGAATACATTGAAGAGAAGAGTAGAATGGCGTATCGTATCAGAGAGAAGCGCCTGTCCGTTGTTTTTGACAGGGCAGTGCTGGAAGCGCTTTGACGAAAACCATATCGAAAACCAACTCCGAGTGGCCCTAATCCGGTCCGGTGATTCCGTTATCATCAAATGAGGTGGCTTTTTGGAAGCCTGGCTGCAGAGCATCAGTCGCAGCTTATGTTTTCAGGAAGCAAGCAGGGTGGAACCGCGTAGCCAAATGACGTCCCATGCATTACAATTGTAGTGCATGGGTTTTTTTATGAGAAATGAAGGAGAGAAGAAAATGTTTATTTTATCACAGGATAAAAAAACGCTGGGAGAGTATTTACATGTTGCTGTTTCCAGCTTTAAGTAACAACGAAAATACCTATGAGGTAAAATAGGAGGGATCAGACATGAAAGAAAAATGGGAAAAGCTGACCGCCGTTTTGGCGGAAAAAGAGAATGTAAGTAAACTGGACATGATTTTAGCCCTGCTGGTGGCTCTGCTCTCGGGCGTGATTATCGGTTTTCTGATGTGTCCGAAGCGGAAGTCGGTTAAGCTGATGGGTTGCCTGAACGGAAATGGTAATGTGGGCGGCGACAGGGATTGCGAAGGCGATCTGTATTGCGACGAAGAATGTGAAGAAGAGAATGACGAAGAAGGAGAATGAAGAACATGAAGATCACACTGAAAGACGGATCTGTAAAGGAATATGCGCAGGCAATGTCCGTACTGGAAATTGCCAGAGATTTAAGTGAAGGTCTGGCGCGCAATGCGTGTGCCGGTGAAGTCAACGGGGAGGTCGTGGATCTGAGGACGGTTGTGGACGGCGACGCTTCCGTGAATATTCTGACTGCACGGGATGAGAAAGGACTGGCGGCTCTGCGCCATACCGCAAGCCATGTGATGGCGCAGGCGGTGAAGCGTCTGTATCCCAACACGAAGCTGGCGATCGGTCCTTCCATTGCGGATGGTTTTTACTATGATATGGAATTTGAAACACCGCTCACAAGCGATGATTTTGAAAAGATTGAAGCGGAGATGAAGAAAATCATCAAGGAAGATTTGAAGATCGAGCGCTTTACCAAATCCAGAGAGGATGCGATTGCGTTCATGAAGGAGAAACAGGAGCCTTACAAGGTGGAGTTGATCGAAGATCTGCCGGAGGATGCGGAAATCAGTTTCTACAGCCAGGGCGAATTCGTGGATTTGTGCGCAGGTCCTCACCTGATGAGCACGAAGGATGTAGGGAAAGCGTTTAAAATTATGAGCCTTGCGGGGGCATACTGGAGAGGCGACGAGCACAATAAGATGCTGACCAGACTGTATGCAACTGCATATGCGAAAAAGGAAGAACTGGAAGCTTACATTACAATGATGGAGGAAGCGAAGAAGCGCGACCACAGAAAGCTGGGCAAGGAACTGGGACTGTTCATGATGCATGAGGCCGGACCGGGATTTCCCTTCTTTTTGCCCAAGGGCATGACTTTGAAAAACACGCTTTTGGATTATTGGAGAGAGATTCATCATAAGGCCGGCTATGTGGAAGTTTCCACGCCCATTATTTTAAACAGAAGCCTCTGGGAGACGTCCGGACACTGGGATCATTATAAAAATAATATGTATACGACGGTGATCGATGAGGAAGATTATGCGATCAAACCGATGAACTGTCCGGGCGGCGTTTTGATTTATGCGTCGGAACCCCGATCTTACCGTGACCTGCCGCTGCGCGTGGGCGAACTGGGACTGGTTCACCGTCATGAAAAATCCGGACAGCTTCACGGCCTGATGCGCGTACGCTGCTTTACCCAGGATGACGCTCATATTTTCATGACGCCGGAGCAGATCAAAGGGGAGATCAAGGGCGTTGTGGGCCTGATTAATGAAGTTTATTCGCTGTTCGGTTTCCAGTACCATGTGGAGTTGTCCACAAGACCCGAGGACTCCATGGGAAGCGACGAGGATTGGGAAATGGCTACAGACGCTTTAAGAAGCGCGCTGGATGAACTGGAACTCCCTTATGTGGTCAATGAAGGGGACGGCGCATTCTATGGCCCGAAGATCGACTTCCATCTGGTGGACTGCATCGGTAGAACCTGGCAGTGCGGTACGATCCAACTGGATTTCCAGCTTCCGCAGCGGTTTGAACTGGAATATATCGGCGCGGACGGCGAAAAGCACAGACCGATCATGATTCACCGCGTTGTGTTTGGCTCCATAGAGCGCTTTATCGGCATTCTGATCGAGCATTTCGCAGGCGCGTTTCCGACCTGGCTGGCGCCCGTACAGGTGAGAGTGCTTCCGATTTCCGATAAATATATGGATTATGCGGCAAGCGTGAAAGAAAAACTGGACAGCGCCGGCATCCGGGCGGAGGTGGATACCCGTTCTGAAAAGATTGGCTATAAGATCCGCGAGGCGCAGACTTCCAAGATTCCTTACATGCTGGTGGTGGGTCAGAAAGAGCAGGAGGAAGGAAACGTATCCGTCAGAAGCAGAGCCGCCGGCGACGAGGGCGTAAAGGCGCTGGACGCATTCCTTTCCGATCTTTTAAAAGAAATTGAAACGAAAGAGAACCGCAAAAAAGAATAACTTTTGAAAAGCTGCGCAGACTATATCCGAAACAAAATATCTGATGCATTTTGTGGAGGTAGGAATATGGCAGAATTGAAATGTGCGGTGGAAAATTGTATGTATAATAACAGCGACTGCTGCTGTAAAGGCGATATCATGGTGGGCGGCATGCGCGCCTGTACCTGCGATGACACCTGTTGCGAAAGTTTCCGGGAACAGAAGGCGGACCGGATGACGAACGCGACAGAACATCCCTGCAGGACGATCAGCATTGACTGTGAGGCTGTGAAATGCGTTTATAACACGAACTATAAGTGTTATGCCGACCATGTGGATATCAAAGGCTGCGGCGCGAATGACTGCAGAGAGACAGCCTGCGCAACTTTTAAGGAACGCTGAGCGGCGTTGCGGTCTGATCCGGTTCTTCGCCGAAGGCGAATTTAAAACGGGCCGGATTCTGTAACGGTTCAGCCGAATGCCGGACCGATACAAAAGACGGCAAAAAAACAGAAATAGAAAGCAGAAAAAAAGTAAAAAAAACTGCAGCAGGCATTGACAAAGAATGCCTGCTGTGTTATTGTATCTAAGTACGCGGGCGCGTATATGACATGCAAGCAGAGTTCCACTCTCACCCTATAGCAATCAGGCTCATAGGCGTTCATATCTTTTTTCTTCTTTCAGCTATATTGCGTGAGAGAAGGCGGGGTTATGTGAGTGGATCGATGTCGATTCACTTTTTTTATCTTATGGAGGGAAACAGCCATTAGCGAATTATTTATCAACGAACAGATCAGAGACAAGGAAATCCGTTTGATCGGAGAAAACGGAGAACAGCTTGGCATTATGCCGGCCAGGGAGGCGCTGAAACTGGCAGAAGAAGCGGGTTTGGATCTTGTGAAGATCGCGCCAACAGCGAAGCCGCCTGTATGTAAGATTGTTGACTATGGTAAGTACAGATATGAACTTGCGCGTAAAGAGAAGGACGCAAAGAAGAAACAGAAGGTCATTGAGATCAAGGAGATTCGTATGTCTCCCAATATCGATACCAACGATCTGAATACCAAAGCCAGCGCGGCAAGAAAGTTCATTGAGAAAGGAAACCGGGTGAAGGTGACGCTGCGTTTCCGCGGCCGTGAGATGGCGCATATGTCAACCAGTAAACACATTCTGGACGACTTTGCACAGTTACTTTCCGACATCGCAGTGGTGGAGAAGCCTGCGAAGGTGGAAGGAAGAAGCATGATTATGTTTTTAACTGAAAAACGCTAGATTGCGCAGTTAAAATATATGTTTTTGAAAATGAAGTAACAGGAGGAAATCAGATATGCCTAAAATGAAGACAAGCAGAGCTGCTGCAAAACGTTTCAAAGTAACCGGAACAGGTAAATTAAAGAGAAGTAAAGCTTATAAAAGCCATATCTTAACCAAGAAATCCACGAAGAGAAAGAGAAATCTCAGAAAGCCGGCAATTACGGATAACACAAATGTTAAGAATATGAAGAAGATTTTACCGTATTTATAAGTCGTAAGGAGGAATTAGTAAGATGGCTAGAATTAAGGGTGGCATGAATGCCAGAAGAAAGCATAATAAAGTATTAAAACTTGCGAAAGGTTACAGAGGCGCAAGAAGCAAGCAGTACAGAGTTGCAAAGCAGTCCGTTATGAGAGCGCTGACCTCTTCTTATGCAGGTCGTAAAGAGAGAAAGCGTCAGATGAGACAGTTGTGGATCGCTCGTATCAATGCGGCGGCAAGAATCAACGGATTATCCTATTCCAAGTTCATGTATGGCTTAAAGCTGGCTGGCGTTGACATGAACAGAAAGATGCTGGCAGAGATGGCAGTGAACGATGCAGAAGGCTTCGCAACACTGGCAGAAGTTGCAAAAAGCAAACTGGCATAAATAAGTGCGTACTTAGACCCCGGAAGTTTTTTCCGGGGTTTTTTACCTTATCAGAAAGTTCGCAGCCAAATGAATATGGACTGCGCCCGGCGTATTTCTGTTATGCGGGAAAGCTGGCAGAATGGGGAAGATGACGGAACGGGAAAGCTGACAGGATGGAAAAACTGACAGGATGAGAAAGCTGAGACAAGCGGTTGATAAGTATTGATTTGGGAGAAGAGAAGCCTATGGAGAACGGAAAGAAAAGGACGGAGAAAAAGAGAAGAGAACACAGTGCTGCCAGGAGCGGAAACCTGCAAGGGTGTCCTCATTTTGGAAAATGCGGAAGTTGTCAGTATTTGAACCTTTCCTATGAAGAACAGCTTGCTCTTAAGCGTAAGACGGTACGGGAACTGATGGAAAAACATTGTAAGGTGCAGGCAATAATCGGTATGGAAAATCCTTATCATTATCGCCACAAGGTCCATGCGGTTTTTGGAATGGACAGGAAGAAAAATCCTATTTCAGGAGTATACGAAGAAAAAAGTCATCGCATTTTACCTGTGGAGTCCTGCCTGATTGAGGATCAGAAGGCGGACGCTATTGCGGGAACGATCCGGGGGATGCTGAAGTCGTTTAAAATTAAAGTCTATGATGAAGACACCGGCTATGGACTGCTGCGTTACGTTTTGATCCGAAAGGGCTATGCTACCGGTGAAATCATGGTGGTGCTGGTGACGTCGTCGCCGGTCTTTCCTTCGAAACGCAATTTTGTGGATGCGTTGCGGAAGGTTTATCCTGAAATTACGACGGTGGTGCAAAATGTCAATAATCGTTCGGACAGCATGATTCTGGGAGACAAATATCAAATTCTTTATGGAAAGGGCTATATTGTGGATGAATTGTGCGGATGTAAGTTTAAAATTTCTCCCGCTTCTTTTTATCAGGTCAATCCCGTTCAGGCGGCAAAATTATACGAAAAGGCAATAGAACTGGCCGGTCTTACCGGAAAAGAAACGGTGGTGGACGCATACTGCGGAACAGGAACGATCGGCATGATCGCCGCCAAAAGCGCGGGAAAGGTCATCGGCGTGGAATCCAATCCGGAAGCGGTTCGGGATGCGATCAGCAATGCAAAGGCAAACGGCTTGAAAAATATCCGGTTTTACCGGGATGATGCAGGACATTTCCTGCAAAGCTGCGCAGCCGACGGCATTTCGGTGGATGTGTTGCTGATGGATCCGCCCAGAGCGGGCAGCAGCGAAGCGTTTCTTGAAGCGGCGGCCAAAATCGCGCCCAAACGGATCGTTTATGTGTCCTGTAATCCGGTGACACTGGAGCGGGATGTGAGTTTTCTGGAAAAGAAGGGGTACCGGGCGAGGGAAGCGTGGCCAGTGGATATGTTTCCGTGGACGGGGCATATAGAAACAATCGTGAGTTTAGTGCGGAAATAAGCGGTTTTTCAAGGCTTGTGCGGTATGGTTCAGCCTATTTGCCACCGATTTGCCACCCTGATTTTTAAATTGAACACTGAACATAAGAATAGCACTGAACACGGTGAACTAATGCGGTGTCAGTGCTATTTCTGAATATGTGGTGCAGATTATGAAGTTTTTACATTGGTAATCTGTTCAAAGAGTTCAACAGACTGTTCACCCATTTTAGCGGTATCGTGAACGTAGGTCTGCAATGTGGTCTGTATGGTAGTGTGTCCCAATCGTGCCTGTACGTTCTTCACGTTTGCCCCGGATTCAATCAACAAAGTGGCGTGTGTATGCCGCAATGAATGATAGTCAAAGGCAAGCTGCAATTCTTTGTGAATCACCCTTGAACAGAATTTGAATGAATCTGTTGAAGTGTACTGACCATTTTCAGCAACGCAGACCATACGGACACGCTGCAATTTGCTGTCAACGCACTTCTGGACGGAAACGACACGCCACATATCATTGCCCTTTTCATCAATTTCTTTTTTCAGGACGTGGATTGTATAATATTCCCCGTATTTCATTTCATTCTTCATCTGGGCGGTTTTCTCCTGCTTTAAAGCGTTATAGAGCGTTTCCCCAAAAGGAACGGTTCTGACGGATGCCGGGGTTTTGGGCGTGGTAAAATACCATGAAGAACGCTGTTCACGCTTGCCCTGTTTTTCTACCACCCGGCGAACATCAGCCTCGAAGTTGCGCTTGACAATCTGCTTGTTGACTGATAACGTCCGATTCTCAAAATCAATATCATCCCATGTGAGGGCAAACGCTTCACTGATACGTAGTCCGGTATAGAATCCAATCATCAGGGGGATATAATACCGGGTGTCCCGGAAACGGTCAATAATCGTGTTCCATTCATCCAGCGTCAGGATAATTCTTTCTCTTGGCTTGCGTTCCACTTTGGGGAACTTGACCGACTTCATGGGGTTCTGGCTGATGTAGTGCAGCGGTTCAACCGCATAATCCAAAGCAGACTGGAACACTGTCAGGATTCCCACAATGTGGCTTTTGGCGTAGCCGTTTAATTTCAGACTGTTGGCGTACTCCTGTAATACTGTGGGATTTATCGCTTTCAGCTTATATGACCCGAATTTGGGCTTTATATGACCTTCTATGATACGGAGATAACCCACTTGTGTATTGTATTTCAGATTCAGCTTGCAGGATAATTCATACCATTGGTCAAGATAATCTGAAACAGTAATTTCAGACGGTTCAAAGACCATTCCGGCGTTGTTGTATTCATTGATTGCTGCCGCAAGTGCCGCTTCTGCTTCTTTTTTGGTACGGAAACCGCCTTTTTCCTTTTTCTTCCGCTTTCCGTCAACCTTGCCTAAATCGAAGTAGTAAGACCATGTTGACCCACGTTTTCTAACTCCACCATTCATAAAATAAGCACATCCTTTCTTTTTCTGCCGGGGCGGCTTAGATTGAAAGGAAAATGTGTTTATTATTGGTCATGCTTTTTGTCATGCAAATATTTGAATAGTCTTAAATCAATAGTTTCCTTGGTAGCAGCTTGCAAATTTTTCAATTCTTCATCCGATATATAAACATCTTGTGAAGTATCTTTCACATGAATTACCCATTTATCATTATAGTTAGATTCTGCTATTTCATATCCTAAAGAATACAAATAATTATAAAATGAGGTTGTTGCACTCAAAGAATTTGTAATTTCCTGTGCGGATATTCCTTGTAATTCGTATTCGCTTACACCCAAAGCGGAAGCAATTATTTGTAATGTGTCTTGTTTAGGATTTTTTAAAATTCCTAATTCATATTTTCTTATTGTCGATTCAGATATTTTTCTTTCAGAAATTTTACAGCACAATTCACTTAATTCTTTTTGCGTAAGGTTATTTTTTATCCGTAAGTTTCTTATGCGCTCACCTATTGTCATTTTCTCACCTTCCTTCATGCAAATAAGTATAGCATGAATTGTGAAAAAATAACAGTCACAAAAATGACTAAAAAAGCTCTTGACAAGTCATATAAATGACTGTATTATAATTATAACAGTCATAAAAATGACTGTCAAGAAAAAATAAAAAAGCCGGGGGCGGCTTAGATTGAAAGGAAAATCCTGTTGCAGCAGGCAACTAAAGGAATGAAAGAGGGTAACTACCATGATGAAGCAGGAATTTGAAAAGTTAGCAAAGATTCAGGTAACAGATGAAACCTATACAAAGGTGATTGAGCCTATGTACTTAGCAACAGACCTTTCCAAGCAGGATTTTGTAAAACTGCTGAACCTGAAAGCATTAGCAGCACCTAAAACTAAAGAAAAGACCATTAAGAAGATGTGCGTGAGAGATAGAAGCGGTTGCATGAAAACGCCTAACGGTTGTTGGTATCACATTGAATATGTTGAATTGGTAGATGTGGATATTGCAACCGGAAAATTTATCGTGAAGCCCCTTGCAGATGAAGATTTTCAGAAATTATCAGCAGAAGGAAGAGATTTGAATTTAAGCACTGGATTTGATTTTGATTATACTCAGTGCCTTGCTACCAAGAAAAAACCTATTACATTGACTTATTAAAAATGAATCCCTTCCCGGTGGGTGGTTAAACCGGGAGAAAGAAGGAAGATATGACAAGAACTGAACAAAACATTGCAGAATGTTGGGATGAAGAAAACAAAGAATTTGATTGGGATGAATACCAATACCTTTGTGATTGTGCAGACTATTGGGGATGTGAAGAATAAGCCGAAACGGTCAGCAATGACCGTCCGGGCAAGACGGCAACTTGTCCGCTGATGATGGCAAGCCGAATAATAGCAACAGTTTTTTATAAGCATTGTCTATTGTGTGATGTTTGACAGGTTTTGTTCAGTTTTAATGTGAAACTGTTCAGCGGTTCAGGGATGAAGCAACGCTTAAAAAATTTCCCAGTCGGACAGCAAGTTTGCAGATTTTAGTGTGAAATCTGATAGGGTTCAGCGGTATTCCTGATTCTTAATATACCCGGTGGAACGTATGAAAGCCACTTGATAAATTCATACCGCAATAGATGATTCTTATAAAGAACTGTTGTTCTTGAAAGGTGGTGAGACAGGATGAAGATTGATAAGCAGAAATTACAGATTGCAATGGCTAACGCTTGTGTGGTATCAAAAGATTTACAAAAAAAGTCAACTTTACCACGTGGTACATATCTCAATGTAGTTACTGGAAAAAGTGTCAGACCCGCAACAATCGGTAAGATTGCAAAAGCCCTGAACGTCAGGGTTGAAGATTTGATTCAGATGGAGAGTGATTAGTGTGTGTGTGTGCATTAAAACGCTTCCGGGTGAGTGTTGCAGCACTTCCGGCAGCAGTAAGGGATTATTCTGATGAATAACGGATTTTTACAGATGGATAGCCAAAGGACAAAGGAAGGTTATAAAAAATTCATGCGGATGCAGAAAGGCGGTGAGATTGGAAAATGGATTTATTGGAATTCCTGAAAGAACACGGTCAAGTCCTCTTTTCGGGGTACTGGTGCGGCGGTGCGGACGGTTCACCCAAAAAGAGGAAGGGCAGGGGGAAGGAAAAGCCCCTTGGTGATGCCCTGAAAGAATTCCCGTGGCTGCTTGGTGCGCTGAAACCGTGCGTTGTGCTTGTGGATTATGATACGCCGGAATCGTTTGAACGCCGGGTTGAGATTGCAAAATCACGTGATGAACATTGCGTTGCAATCAAGTCACAGAACAAAGGCGGTCATGTTTTCTGGTTTGATAATAACCATACTGTAAAGACGGCTAACACCAAAAACAGGACGCTGCTGACGTTCTTCCCCGTTGATTACAAGATGGGGTACAGGGTGGCGAAGTCATCCGGGGAGATAACACAGGCGAACAGCTACGCCTGTCTTTCCAAAGATGATAAATCGTTACGTGAATTAGTGTACCACAATATCCGGGAAGATGGAACACTGGATGAAATACCGTTCTATGATTTGCGTGTGGATGCGCCGGAAAAATATGATTTCCTGAACATGGGCGAAGGTGACGGGCGCAATGATTTATTCCACAGTTATATGCAGGCGGTCAAAAGTTCGGGGTACACATACGAACAGTATTTAGACGCTATGCAGATTGTGAACGGATTCCTTCTAAAAGACCCATTGCAGGAAGATGAATTTGCAACTGTGACCCGGCGTGAAGAATGGGATTCTATCAATGATTCCGCTTCGTGGTTTGGGAAGAACAACAGATTTGCACATGACAGATTCGGTGATATGCTCCGGGAGCAGTACCATGTGAAGAAAATCAACGGTCAGTTGCATATGTTCAAAAATGGCGTGTATGTTCCGGGGTATACGGAGATTGAAAAAGCAATAGCCTATGAAATCCCGGCATTGACTTCACACCAAAGGAATGAGGTGCTGAAATACCTTGATGTGATATGTGATGATGTGAAAATGGGAAATCTGAATTTAATACCGTTCAGAAACGGCGTGTACAATCTGGAAACGGACACATTAGAACCATTCAGCCCGGAATACATAATCACGAATCAAATACCGTGGAATTACAATCCAGATGCAAAATCCGATTTAGTGGATGATTTGCTTGATAAACTGGCGTGTGGTGATGAAAAAATTCGCTGTCTGCTGGAAGAAGTCGCTGGTTCTTGTCTGTACCGTTCCGCTAAAATCGGCGGCGGCATGGCTGCCGTGCTGCTTGGGGACAAGCATAACGGGAAAAGCACCTATATAGCAATGGTTCAGGCAATGCTTGGTGAAGGTAATTATTCCGCTGTTGATTTGCGGTCATTGGGTGACAGGTTTTCAACAATCATGTTATACGGGAAACTTGCAAACCTTGGTGATGACATATCCGGGGAGTATATCGCAGATACGTCAGTGTTCAAGAAGGTGACAACGGGTGAATCGGTCAAGGCAGAGGAAAAAGGGAAACCAGCGTTTATCTTTAATCCTTACGTCATGCAGATATATTCTGCCAATACGATTCCCCGGATGTGCGACAAGACCGGGGCGGTATTAAGAAGATTATTACTAGTCCCTATGGAAGCAAAATTTACGCCGGATATGCCGGGGTTTGACCCGTTTATCATCAATGAACTGGTGAAGCCGGAACACATGGAATACTTCATACAGTGTGCGTTGGATGGGCTTGCGGATGTGCTGAAAAACAGGACATACACAATACCTGAAAAAGTGCAGCAGGAGAAAGATTCCTATAATATTGAAAATAATCCTGTCCTTGCATTTATTGAGGAAACCGGGGAAGAAAATATCATCAATGAACAGACTGATGATGTGTTCAGGCAGTATCAGGTATTTTGCATTGAAAGCGGATTTCAGCCGGGAAGTAAGGTCACTTTTTCAAAAGGCATCAACCGGGCGTTGGGTACGGAATCAAAAGTTTTTAAAATCAACAAGAAATCCGTGAAAATTTTCAAAAAGGTTACGGTTTAGTTACGGTTGGTTACGGTTGAAGTTACGGTTAAATACCGCATAAAATAAGGCGGTTACGGTTGGTTACGGTTAAGTTGACTTTCTTAAAGAGAAAGAAAAAAATCAGCGCAATATGACACGACAATATAAAAAAAATATAGTAATAGAAGGTTACGGTTGGAACCGTAACCAACCGTAACCATTAGAGAAAGGAGCATTTTGGGAATGAAATATTTTACAATCGTGATGTGCAATGGAGATACATTCAAATATTTTTATGGGTGTGTACCTGATGATTTGAAGAATGATGAAATCATACGGATGTGCAAGGAATATCATCCGGATATGTTCGGTAAGGAATCAGCGCAGGAATTAAGAAGCGGCGGTTTTGAACTGCTGGCGATATGCAATATTGACCTGTTGCTCAATCAGCCCATTGTATATCTTTATTATCCGGCAGCGGCGAATGAAACCATAGAACGGGCGTTGAATATCTATCTGGATGATGTGCTGATTCCTGTTTTGCAGGAGAAAGCGGAAATGGATTGATGAAGTCTTGGAAGCGGCTGACGAACTGGAAACGAATGAAGATATGGATTTTTCACAGGCGGTTGAAGTGGTAAAAGCGGCGGCACTCCTGAAAATGGCGGCAGCGTTTACGGAAAAACAGAATCCGCAGGGGAATCCATACAGTGTATTGAACATTGAGGACTAATAAAAATTGCCCTGACGGCAATCAGGGCAAGCACGGCTGGAACCGTGACACATATATCAAACAATTAAAGTATAGCACGGTTCCGGCAGAAAGGACAAGGATAAAATGAGATTTACGGATGAAATTATTGAAAAGCTGGATGACAACAACCTGAAAGCAAAAGAAATCATCAGCGGTGCGCTGAATATCATTGGTGAGGAAGAAGTCATAATAAACGGCGTGGACATTGTGACGCTGATTGATGTGGCGTTTGATTACCTGAAAGCAAACAACGGTATTTTTGGAAAATACAAATAACAGAGGGTGGCGCATATGACAGAAACGGAAAAACTGATTGAAGAAATTAAAATGATGCTGCCAAAAGTCAACCGTGCTTATCTGGAATACATACACAATTTACTTGTGAGCATGACGAAGGATAAGAAATAACAGGCGTGTGGCGTTCATATGACCGTCATATAACGGCGGTAGGGGAATCGGTGATAATTTCCCCATGTAAGCCGAAAATGCGGTCATATGGACTTATCAGAACTTGACAAAACTCAATAAAACTCAATATTCAACAGGCTATTGCTGAACGGTCAGATGTTAGGTTTTGTTAAGGTTCAAAAAAAATTGGTAGAGAAAACTAGAGTTTTTTTTGAAGTAGGTGAGGATAATTCAAAGTAAAAATGAACAGGCGTTGAACAAACTGAAATCACTGGTTGATGCGGATGTGTATTTGAAATTGTTGGTCATGCTTGCCGGGGAAACGGTCTATTTCCCTGCTGCCGGGACGGCAGACAATAAGCAACAGCGTAACGGATGTATCAGGGACGATTATTTTAACAGGGGATTGACGGTTCTTGAACTGGCTGAAATATATGGGCTGTCAGAAAGTCAAATCCGGCGCATTTTGAAGGACAGGACGGTGTGAAAATGCCGCCCTGTTATTTTCTGTCATTTTCTAGGAAAGTGGAAGATGCAGGAATCTGTTACGAATGATACACTTGTTTTATAACAAATATAACTATGGAAAGGTGGAAAAACAATGGAACTGGAAAAGTACATTGAAGCAACGAAAAAGGTAATTAACGCCGCTTATGTTGAGATTGAAGCAGCGTTGATGAAGTATTCCGAAGCACAAGAGAAACTGAAAAATCAGGCTGACAAGTATTCAGAAGATGGCTACCGGGAACAGTATCAGGCGATTGTGTCAAAATTTGACACGGATTCACAGGCGGCGGTGAGTAAGTGCCGTGCAGCGATTCAGGAGCAGAAAAGCGCATATATGAAAGTGGTGTCCGCTTATTATACACCGGACGGCGGCAGGATTGACCTGAATGACATGAACCTGATTAAATCCGGGCTTCCTATGACGGTAGATGAAGTGTGTGGGATGATTGAAAAACATTCTGATAATCCGACCATGCTGCGGATTATTGAGAAATACGCTGCCGAAAATAAAATGATGGATAAAATCAACGAAAAAAGTATTTCATATACACGTATGCTTGTCAGGGCAAAAGATGGCGGCAAACGTGAAGAAAGAATTTTCAATACTTTTGTGAATCTGGCTGGTGCTGGCTTGAACCACCCGGATGAACATTACACAATGTTCCAGTCAAGGCTTGATGTGTATGAGCGTGACGCACATTTGGATTTGCTGAAAGCGAAACTGTATATTGACCCGGCAACAGAAGAAGAAATTAAAAAGATTGAACAGGAAATCAGGGACGAAAATAACGAAAAAAATAAGCATTTAGATAGAGGTTGGGGTTTTCATCCGTATTGTTAAGGGGGCGTAAAGAATGGCTACGATAATTGAAATGAGACAGGAAGCGGCACAGCGTCAGATTCCTGTTGGCGAAGTTGTAAGGGAACATTGTTTACAGGAAATTGATGAAAAAATCGCTGATGTAAAATCAAGGCTGGAAGCGGCAACGAATTCACATTCAAAAAAGCGGCTGGAAAAACGTCTTGCAGAACTGGAAGCGGACAGGAAACGGACGGAAACAGACCATACATTCAAGTTGAGGTATTGAGAAATGAGCAGAAAAAAGCAGAATAAATATAATAATTTCCGGGGCTTGTGCGTGACTTCTTCTGTATCGGACAAGTTACATAAACAGACACGGGAATTGATGAAAGAATTAAACCATACAGAAAACTACAGTTTCAGGAACAGGAGAGTGAAGAATAATGGCGAATATTGACCCGTATATTAAACAGATTCAGGAAGCGGAATATGGTGAGGAAGTCCGGTCATCCATTATCAACGCACTGGAAAAAGTGAATGGTGACAATGAATCCTATCAGGATTTGAAGAATGAAGTTATTGCGGCGAAGGATTCCGTTGATGAACAGGTTGCCGCTTTTGATGCAAAAGTGACCGCTGCTGAAACAGCAATCAGCAATTTGCAGTCAGCGACTTCAACAGCGAACACAGCAAGGACAAACCTGACCAACGCCACAAATACGGCGAACACAGCGAAAACTAATTTACAGAACGCCACAACCGCAGCGAATACGGCAAAGACCAACGTAGAAGCGGCAACGTCAGCGGCGAACACAGCGAAGTCTAACGCTGAAACGGCGAAAACAAACCTTGAAAACACAATCACAAGTGCAAATACAGCAAAGTCCAATTTACAGGGCGTAATTGACAGTGCAAACGCAATCAAGGCTACTTTGGACACAACGAACCAGACAGCAAGCACAGCAAAGACGAACCTTGAAGCGGCGATTACAAGCGCAAATACTTCCAAAACACAGTTACAGGAAGTAATTGATAACGCCGGGGATGTAAAAGCGGATTTGTCCGCTATCATCACACAGGCGAACACGGCAAAGGCAAATCTGGATGCGTCCGTGAATACGGCGAATTCCGTATTGCAATCACTGACTTCTGAAAACAGCGCAGCAGCTTCCAACATTGAGGAATTGCGGAGTGAGAATTTCAACAGTCAGGAAATCCTTGCCGGGGTTGCGGATTTGAGGGCTTATCTTGGCTTGACGGATGATGATATTCTTGGCGTTCAGGTTGACTATGCGAATAAGACGGTCACACGGATTGCCGGGGCGGTCAACCTGACGGAAGGTTCTGATTTTGATGCGCTCTCAATGTATGGTGGGCGTAGGCGGTGCAATGTGGCTGATGACGGTACTATTGTAGCGTGGTATGGTGACACTGATTTTGCGGAAGATGGCAGCATGGGACAGGTCATGGTATATCAGCCGAAGTTTTATTATCTGGTCTGCCCGGTGGTATATGACCCGATTGATACGGGAATCGGTTATCACTTACGGAAAGCAAACTATTATGTGTCCGAAAAGTCACGGGCTGGTTTCCGGCTTCATCCGGCGTTCTATGATGCGAATGGGAATGAAGTTGATTATGTTCTGGTTTCCGCATATGAGGGCAGTATTTGGGACGCTGACGGCGGCACAGACGGAACAGGCGCATACCTGATGAATGATGAACAGGTTATGAGTGTGGCGGCAGATAAATTCTGTTCGATTGCCGGAGTAAAACCAGCGTCCGGGCTTACGCAGCAGTTGACAAGACCGAACCTTGAAACACTGGCACAGAACAGGGGTACAGAGTGGCACGGCGATTTGATTAAAATTGAATCCGCTGAACAACTTCTAATGATGATTGAATTAGGCACAATGAATTTCCAGAATAAGATTGGAACGGGTGTCGGAACTATCACAGATAATTCTTCTTACAACTGTTCTTCCCTGACTGGCAGCACGTCCGCACTTGGTAACGGGACAGGACAGGCAGCAAAGACCGTCAATGAAATCGGTGGAACGGAAACAGAATATACCGCAAACGGAAAGACCGCCGTTTCTTGGCGTGGAAAAGAAAATCCCTATAATAACATCTGGAAGTTTGTTTATGGTGTCAATATGTGGGGGAATGGCTCAATGGGCGGCGGCGAACCGTACATCTGTAATGACTTCAATTTTGCAGAATCGAAGCGTACAGACAACTATGAGGGCGCAGGGTTTACCGTGACTAACGCAAACGGTTATATTTCCGCTATGGGATATTCAACTAAATGTGATTGGTTATTCATGGCTTCTGAATGTTTGGGTAACAGTTCCGTCCCTGTTGGCGATTATACCTATGTTACGCAAAACCTGAACGCTTACCGTATTGCTCTATTAGGCGGTAAGTGGAATTATGGCGCTACTGGGGGGGTTCTGTTGGAATCTGAGTAATGGTGTCAGTGATCGTTATCGGTACTATCAGCGGTCGCTTGGTGTATGTTCCTGTTAGGGATAGCACTGTTTATACCGCTGCTATTGCTTCATGGAATGAACAGATAGCAGCTTAAAACTCATATATCGGTTAGATAATGGCTTGTAAATGCCTTATCTGACCGATATTCTTCATAGGAGCGTGGAAATATGAATAAGAGACAAAAAGCAGTTTTACAAGTACAGATTGATAATGAAAAAGAAGTTATCAGAGCATTAAAGAAGATATTTGAACAGGCGGCGAAGGATTGTGAAGCGAAGATTGCTGAACTGAATTCCCGGACGGATATGCAGAATTTACAGTCAATCATCTATCAGAAGCAGTACCAGCAGGCGTTGAAAAAGCAGCTTGAACAGGCATTAGAAAATTTGACGGAACACACATTTTCTACCATTTCAGAATATCTTGAAAAATGTTATGAAGATGGTTTTCTTGGTGTCCTTTATGATATTAGGGGGCAAGGAATCCCGGTCATCTTCCCGATTGACCAGACACAGGTTGTCAAGGCGATACAGACGGACACGAAGCTGTCAGAAGGGATGTATTCACGGCTGGGGGAAGATACGGCTTACCTGAAAAAATCAATCCAGGCTGAACTGTCAAGGGGAATTTCAAACGGTTCATCATGGTTAGAGATTGCGTCCCATATTGCTAACGGTATGAACAGCCCTTTCAAAAAAGCAATCAACAACGCTATCAGGATTGCACGGACAGAAGGGCACAGAATACAGTGTGAAGCGGCGTATCATGCACAGAAGGAAGCAAAAGACAGGGGCGCAGAAATTGTCAAAAGGTGGGATTCAACACTGGATGACAGGACACGGGATTCACATAAAATTCTTGACGGGCAGATTCGGGAAATCGAAGATTATTTTGAGGTAAACGGGCACAGGGCATTGCATCCGGGGGCTTTTGGCGTGGCATCCGAAGATATTCATTGCCGCTGCGTTGCACTTCAAAATGCGAGATGGGCTTTAGAGGGCGGTATCTGTAAGATGAATAATTTTTCTAAACAGTTGATGTCTTTTGAAGATGAAAAGTCCTATTCAGATTTCAAAAAAGATTTTTTTTCAAAAGAAAATGTACAGTATATGAAATATGTAAATATTCTTATGGAAAGGTATCAGACAAAATATTTTGATGAAAAATTACTTGGTAAACTGACTGACCGTGAGTACAACCATTATATTAAATTGCTTAATGCAACACCTATTTATAAGCGGTCAGACTATAAATGACAGAGGGTGGAAATTATGAAACTTAGTATTGACACTTTGGACATTGAGACAACAAGAAAATGTAATTTTAATTGTCTTCATTGTATGCGTGGGGATTCACAAAATCTGAATATTGACAATACATATATTGACAAATTATTTAATCTGTTATGCGGTGTGTATGAAATACGGATAACGGGTGGTGAACCGTCTTTGAATATTTCCGCTTTGGAACACCTGATTGAAGCAATTAAAATCAATCATGTGGAAGTAAACACTATCAGCGTTGTTTTAAACGGTCAGACGCAGAACATGGGTAAATTTGTTCAAGTAATGAAAAAATTATTTGCTTTGTGCAATCATCCAGAACAGTGTGTTGTTGGAATTTCAGTCGATAAATTTCACGGAGACAGTGACCCAGGTACAAATTATATAAAGTCATTGGATGCGTTCAAGAGATTGAAACAAAACGCAGACATAAGAATCAAAATACATGAAGGGGCATTGACAGGGATTAGGGCGATTGGAAGGGCTGAAAAGATGGAAGATGCTATTGAAGTCCCTGATGTGAATTACCCGGTATTTATTCACGAAAATTTGATTCAATCTATCTGTATGACGGTAAATGGGGATTTGGTGAATAGCAAGGATTATTCCTATGAAACAGCAGATAAACGAGAAAATCATATTTGTCATATAACAGAAGTAGAAAATGCTGGTGGATTGATAGATAAAATTCAGAATTGGAATGACAGGGAAGTTGTTTCCATAGGTGCGTTAATTGTCCTTAGCGGAAGAATAAGCGGTGCTTGCCTTTTCTGTTCCCAATACTGGAATATGTATCAAAAATCGGTAAATAAGATAAGTCAAATTGTAAATTCAGAATATTTTCAAAATCTCTCTGATTCGGCAAAAGGAGATTGGCTTGAAAAAACAGGGTGGTACAGTATGCACCAACATAATGTGAATTCTGATAAATGTGGAAATATCAGTGATTTTTGTCAATGGTGGAAAGAGCCGGACAAAAATCACCATGAAGCAGTAAAAAGAAAGTACCGGAATATATGGAAACTTAGCAAAATGGCATATGAGAATAATTTATAAATCGTGAGAAAAAGGAAGGTTTGAATATGACAGCGAAAGAATATTTGCAACAGGTAAAAATGAAAGATTCAGAGATAGAAAATCTTAAATATGACATACAACAGTTACGTGAAATGGCTGCATTACCGGGTGGCATTTCATACGGGGATAAAGTCCAGACTTCCCGGAACAATGATAAATTCGGTACGCTTTACAGCCGAATTGATGAAAAAGAACGGAAGATTGTTGAAAAAATAGATGAATTAGTTGATTTCAAACTGAAAGTATCGGAAGAAATCAATGCGTTATCGGATGTACGATATATCAATATTTTGCATAGACGGCATATTAAATTTCAATCATGGGGGACAATAGCTTCTGACATGAGTTACAATATAAGATATGTGCAAAGATTATATGATAAAGCCCTGATTGCTTTTGAAGAAAAGTATGCGGATATGCTGGCAGAGTGTGAAGCAGTCATATAGGCATAATAATAGCGTTGATGGGGATTTTACCATTGACGCTATTATTATGCTTATATGGGTAAAATATGAGGTTACACGGCGTTGTATTACCCGGTATCTAGTGGTAAAATAGTAAACGGAAAGGGGGCTTGACTATGGCAGAAACCAAAACAGAATTTGATTCAGTCAATCAGGCATTGGAAGCGTACACGTCATATTTTGGGGAACATTATTTTTTCTATGTGGGATTTACAAAGACGGATGCTGAAAGCATCCGGGAAATCCAGAATTGCATTAAAAACGGAAAAAGGCAGTCAAGCCCACGTTACCAGGATGATTTAATCTATTAGGTGGCGTTGCCACCCTTTTGCCACCGTGCGGAAAGTTGCAAGAGGTTTTGAAGGGATGTCAAATTTTGAACAGTGCGAAAAATGGCTTGTTTTCAAGGCTTGTGAACTGTTACAAGATGTTAAAATATTGAACTTTGAACATTTTCGACAAACGGGGCATGTCGAGACGGTGTGCCTCTTGAGCAACCGAAAACCTGACTCATATGTGCATCTGAATCTGAAGATGGAAGACTACTATCGGATTAAGGATGCTCAGAAGGAGCAGGACAAGAAATAACCATCATAATATCATACGGAACCAACAGTAAGAGCTACTGATGCGAAAAAGCATTGGTAGCTCTTTTCTTTTTCTTCGGAGCAGGAAAGGCGGTGGTGCGTATGAGAGTGATCTGAATATGGCAGGTAAACAGAGTACTAAATCGAAAAAACAGAGTAAACCTAAGGAGGAAATTATTATGTCGAAGAAAAGAAGTATTAAGGTCTATGGGCAGAGCGGATATAAGTACCGGGAGACACCGACCATCATGCTGAAGGGTATGTGGCTGAAGGAAGCTGGTTTCGACGTTGGAGATTATATTTCCGTCACCTGCGAGGATGGTAAGATAGTAATCGCCCAGGATGCCGAGAGGGCTGCTGTGAAGGCTGCAGAGGCTGAGTTCATGGACAGGGAGATGAAAGCCTTACAGAAGCGCTACGAGGCTGAGAAAGTCAAAATTCGGGCTCAGATGGTAGCGGAGCCGGGAGCGAGGTGGTAAAGATGTTTAGCACTGAAGAACTTCAGGCAATCGACACTGAGTACTTCAGGATGATTGTCATGGATCCGTATGATCTTACGGTCCAGTCAAAATGCACCGGTCACTATTGGTATTTACACAGCACCGGTTACTCAAGTGATGGGCCGTGCATTATCTTTCACAAACACCGCTATCAGCATCCGTATCATCAGCATGGGCGGGCACGGACATTGCGACAGGCGGTCAAGTCTATCAAGAATCATGATGTCTATCAGATCACTGTAAGAGGTCACAAGTAAAATAGGGGAGCACACTACCGATGCTGGTAATGTGCTCCCTGTCTTTTTGTCAGAGGATGAGTTTAGATGATATCCTCCATAAATTTGAGCGTAAGCTCCTGAATCTTCTTTACCCAGTCAATTACTGTGGACTTTGGCACTCCGAGCGCCTTGGCGATTTCGCGGCGTGAGAGACCATCTGAAAGAAGTTTGACTACTGGTGCATACTCCGGACGGATTGCTTCGACATAGCCCATAAGCTCCTGAAGAAGTTCCAGGTAACGTTCAGCACTGCCGTAACCTTCAGGTGCGACCAGCTCATATGCTTCTTCAATCCCGTCTTCGTTCGTCCAAGTCAGATCGCTGAAGGTCAGCGTTCTGTATCCTTTCTTGTCAAGAGAGTGATAGAAAGGGCAGTCCTTGCACTTGTTGCTTTCAGGGCAGCGAATGGCGTGTCCTTTACCGTCACTGATCTGGCAGCGCTTATCACGATCCTCAGCTTTAAATTCTTTGGAGAATGAACTGAGATATGAATCGTACTGCTCCTTGGTTCCGGGAACGAGGATGACGGTACACATGCGGTTACCGATTCTCCACAGACGGATATCCTTCATAGAGTATCCGTAATCCAGTGCGGCTTCGATGGTGGTGACCATCGGAATTAATACTTGATCGTTGTCTTTGTTTGTCATGAGATTTCCTCCTGTTTGACGCGGAGGAAACCGCATGGCGATATTCTGTTGTCTTAATCAGTCGGCCATTCATACAGGTATTCCTCCTGTTTTGCTTGAATAGCCAGCTGTTCTGCTTAAGGCTGGTGTTTACT
>JAUNGC010000021.1 GCA_030524745.1 Eubacteriales bacterium
GATAATTAGCTATTATCAATGAAATTATATCACGCTTCTCCATTTCCCACAACTTACCATATATGGTAGTATCCTTCTATCTTAGTACGTTCAGAAAGAAATTCATCCAAAGAGGAGGCTACCTATGAAATCATTCGACGAGTTTAAAAACGAATTTCTACATGTCTGCGAATTTACCAGGCGTCTGGATTCCAAAACCTTACGTGCCTACAAAATTGATCTATTGCAATTCCAGGCATATTTGCAGTCTGATAACTTATCCTTTCTTGAAAAGGATAGCATCGGTAATTACCTTGAAACTCTCCATCAAAAATATGCTCCGGCATCCGTAAAACGAAAAATTGCCACTTTAAAAGCGTTCTATCACTATCTGGAACGGAAAGAGTATGCCGACAATCCCTTTCGCAAAATCGATGTCAGTTTCCGGGAACCGCAGAAATTGCCACGCTATGTACCATTACATATCATCCAGGAATTGATTAATATTGTCTGCCAGGAACAGATCACCGCTAAAAGTGAGTTTCATAAAAATCAGGCTCTCAAAGATCTCGCCATTATCGAACTTCTTTTTTCCACCGGTATCCGGATTTCAGAATTATGCTGCCTTCCCGCCGACTGCATAGATCTGCAGGCAGGAGAGATAAAAATATATGGGAAAGGCGCCAAAGAACGGCTCCTGCAACTGGATTCTGCAGTAGTAAAAGCCTTAGGAAAATATCAGCATGTCTTTCAGGCGCAGATCAATCGGGAAGGATATTTTTTCACCAGTACGAGAGGCGGGCATCTGACCGATCAATCTGTCCGGTATATGATAAATAAATATACCCGGAAGGCATCCGGCAATACACATATTACTCCCCACATGTTCCGGCACACTTTTGCAAAATCCCTTTTGGAACAGGATGTAGATATCCGGATTATACAACCCATTCTGGGACACAGTTCCATCAAAACCACAGAACGCTATACCTACGTCAGTTCAAACAAACAGAAAGAAGTCCTGCAAAACAAAAATCCGCTTTCACTTCTTACTGTCAATGCACCTGAATAATAGAAATCAAAATGAATGGTATCATAATATTTGGCATTCCTTCACTTTTTTCATATATTCAGCCGGGAATCCGGAGCCTTTGATCTGCTCCGGATTCTATATTGCTTCGCCCCTCATTTTAACCGGCATAACAAAACTATGAAAATTCTAAATTTTCTTGATTAATGCTTCATGACGAGCAATAATAATGAAAAAATACCGGGAAGGAGACTTGTCCCTTTATGAAAAAGACATCCCTATTCTTACAAGGCGTTCTCTTTGCGCTGGCGCTCAGCGCATGCACCAATACTGCGCCGGATACACCCCCCGCCCCCTCAGAGACTACTGTTATGGAATCACAATCCGATTCAGAAACGCCAAAAGCAGCAAGCCTTCCGGAAGCAAATATACCGGAAGAGGCATTCGGAGACGGAACATATAATTCATTGAGTTGCCGGGATAAAAATTCCATCTATCTGGGGGGATATGGGCACCTGTATCAGGTTAATTCTGCAAGCGGCGAAATTGAAAATACGCTGCTACCCTCTTCCAACATGCTTGGAGCGGCAGCTTATGGAGAATATATTTATTACATCGAAATAAACCTGGGAGAAAACGGACTTTCTTCCTCTCTCGTGCGAGTCAAAAAAGATGGTTCCGGGAAGGAAAGTCTGACAGAACTCGATCCGGGAAGTTATGATCTTAAAATATACGGACAATCCATCTCCGTATCCTATCAAACAATTCAGGATAACAGGGTTTGCAGTTTGTTTCTTTATTATGAGTTAGACGAAGAGGGAAGACTCTGCTCAGAAGCTGTCCCTGCTGAAAGCATATGCGGAGATTTTGCTGACGCTGACGGAAACCGACTTGATTTTCTGATTGATCCTCTATTCAGTCTACAGGACTGTGGAAACATTTACCAGTACCTTCAGATGGAGGATTCTGTTAAAGTCCATATTCTGAAAGAGAACGGCGATGTCCTGGAAAAGAAATTGGCATGCAGCGTTCCCCCAAAGGTTATAAACGGAAATCTGGTATACTATGATGAAACAGGAAAATGCCTGTCGCTTTATCAGCCTGATGAAGATGCCATTTCCCCTCTTTTTGAAGCGACTGATGCCGAAAAAACAGAAGTTCTGAATTGCGATAACAAATGGATTTATTTTGGTATTTATGAAAATGAAGATGGCGCAAATATGATCGTATATCGGATCAATATGGGCAATAAAGAAGCAGAGTCTCTGTTTGAAACATCCGGTACCGAAATCAGATATTTTTCCGTTTATGACGGAATGTGCTATTATGGAACGGATACCGGTTGGATCAGACACAGTCTGAATTTTGCTGACGATATAATAGAATATCCCGGTTTTTAAACCGGGATATGGCGGAGAATTTATTATGAAAAACACAAAGAAACTCATAGTATATGGAATACTGATTATCCTAATTGTACTGATGAACGCTGGCTCTTATGTTTATTTTTATATCCATTTCACTTTACATAAAGAATTTGCCTTTATCTGTAGATTACTGTATTCACTCCTTTTCTATTTTTTACAGTTTTTCCTTTTATATTATGCTGAAAGGTCAACCAGTAAACTCATATACTTTTTTCCCTTTCATTGGGGCATTGAAATATGGCGAATTTTTTGTATGCTAGGAGCAGTTGATCTTACTCGTTCCTTCAATAAAAAATTCTATCATTTTTCCAACTATTTTTGGGCAGGCGACTGGTTTCCAGCTACTCTTACCCCCTATATAACATTAAAATCAAATCCTACTCATCATATAAGGCTTGAAGTAATCATAAAACTTTTTATAAGTTTTATGGCTCTATCATTTTCTATGTATGAGATAATACAACGTAAGAAAAATAAGATCTGCAAAGAGATATCGTAAACTATACCTCTCGCAGACCTTATCTTCTCACTTCTATGATATTGGACCAAAGAGTCTTTTGCCCCCTTTGGGATCTAGTCCCGGTCCGAATCGAAAAAAATGTATAATGCGCTCAGATCAGGAGCGTTCTTGCTGTACCGTCTGTGCTGCAGCCAAACGGCAAAACAGCCTATTTTGTGCCAGAAGTTCTTTGGGTGTTCCCATTTCTGCAACGCGTCCCTGCTCAAGGACAACGATCTTGTCCACATTTGCGATCGTTCGCATACGGTGTGCAATAACCAATACGGTTTTTCCGCGCAGCAGTACGGACAGAGCCTGCTGTACCAGATTTTCATTCTCCGCATCCATGGATGCCGTTGCTTCATCCAATATGACCACCGGCGCATCCTTAAGAATGGCACGAGCAATCGAGATGCGCTGGCGCTCGCCTCCTGAAAGGGCGCAGCCATTTTCTCCGATGTTGCTGTAATAGCCTTCCGGCAGGCGGGAAACAAACTCCTCACACCGGGCCGCTCTGGCTGCTGCCAGCACTTCCTCATCAGTTGCGCCCGCCCGTCCGAGACGAATGTTCTCCATGACAGAATTATCAAAAAGCGTCACATCCTGAAAGACAATGGCATAATTTTTAAATAACGTTTCCGGCTCCACAGTCGTCACATCCACGCCGCCCAGCAATACCTGACCGGCGTCTGCGTCCCAGAACCGGGCCGCCAGGCGGGAAACCGTAGATTTTCCGCTGCCGGAAGGGCCCACCAGCGCGGTAATCTGTCCCTGTTTTGCCACAAAGGACACCCCATTGAGCACAGGTTCCTCATTGTACGAAAAAGAAACATTCTTAAATTCAATGTCATATCCGTTGTTCTCGCAGACAGGCCGCCCGGTCTGTTCTGCAGTCGCTTCCATTTCTTTCGTGCGTTCGATGCTGACAAATGCGGAAAACAATTCCGCCATAAGCAAAAAGCAGGAGCCGAACGGCTCATAAACACGGCCGGCCACCAGCAGATAAAGAATGAACATGTTGACTGAAAGCGCATTCTGCGCCACCAGCATGCCGCCAACCAGCAGAACAGCCACCAGACCAAACCGCACCGTGAGTTGCGCCAATGTCACGGCGGTCCCCGGAGCCAGTTCATTGCGGAAAGCGCACTTTACCACATGATCCAGCTTTTTTTCAACTCCATCCAAATATTCCTGCTCCAGTCCGGCAGATCGAAGTTCCCCGATAGCGTCCAGATATTCCTGCACCCCGTCATAGGCCGCACGATGGGCGTCATAATTGCGGTTCTCCGCCCTGACCTGCGCCTTTCTGGCCGCCACCAGAATGAGCGCGGCTATCGGCACCGGCAGAACAATGCACAATCCCATGCGCCAATCCATGACCAGCAGGCCCGCTGAAACGATCACAAACATAATGACCGTACCGAACAGGCTGGGAACCGCATTGGAGAAAATTCGTTCCAGCTTGGAGCAATCTCCCATCATAGCCGTTGTCAGGTCAGACAAATCACGTTGTCCAAAAAAAGCTAACGGCAGCCGGCGCAGCTTTTCCGCAAGCGCGATCCGCCGGTTAGCGCTTTCTCCATAAGCCACTTTATAGGTCAGGTTATATTGAATCCACTGCGTTATGAAAATCAGCAACAGGAGCGCTGCCGCCATCAAAAGGATCACAAGCGGCTGTACCGTCAGCCCCGCCTTTCCGCAAAGCTTGTCAAGAAGACCCATTGTCACCAGCATCAATAAGGAAATGGGAGCCATGATGCACAGATGTCCTATTGTGGTGGCCGCGATTCCGCGCTTCAACTGCCGCGCGCCTTCATCGCTTAATGCCAATAATTTTTTCAACATGGTTTCACCTCCTCCTTTTGGTCGATCTTCCAGGTGATGGCCTGATTATAGTCTGCCCATATGCGGGCATACTCGCCATTTTTGTCCAGCAGTTCCCCGTGCGTTCCCTGCTCTGCCAGCCGCCCTTTTTTCATCACCAGGATCTGATCCGCATCCTGAATAGTGGATAGCCGGTGGGCAATCATAATGACTGTTTTTCCCTTTGTCAGTTCCTTCAATGCCGCCTGAATCTGCACCTCATTCTCCGGATCGGCAAACGCTGTGGCTTCGTCCAGAATAATCACCGGCGCATCCTTTAAGATTGCCCGCGCAATGGCCACCCGTTGTACCTCTCCGCCGGAAAGGTAAACGCCCTTTCCTCCCACCATACTGTCAATGCCCTCCGGCAATTTTTCCAGAATGTCATCGCACTGTGCCAGATGGGCTGCACGCAGAATTTCCGCTCTGCCGGCTCCTTTGCATCCGCCGCGGATATTTTCTTCCAGAGTGGTTTTCAACAGCTTTGGATTCTGGAACACAAAGGCGACTTTTGCCATCAACTCCTGTCTGGAAAACCGGGACAGTTCCACACCTCCCAGCGTAATGCGGCCTTCCTGTACATCATAAAATCTGGGAACCAGCGTTCCGATGGTGGTTTTACCCGAACCGGAATGCCCCACCAGCGCCGTAACGGTCCCGGCCTTAGCATGAAAGCTCACATCCGAAATCGCGGGTTCTTCCCCTGTCGGATAGGTAAAGGTCACATGCTCAAATCGAATGTCACTGTCTTGCGTCGTCTGCGGCTCCTGTTCTTCGGACTGCTCTCTGGCGAGCAAAACCGTGTCGATCCGGCGCATGGATTCCATGGCCTGCATCTTATAATTGCTCATGTACATGATTTTGTTGAGAACAGAAGCGCAAGCCGGGGCAAATATCAGGTAAAACAGAAAATTTTCCGTAAACGCCGTCAAATCCCCTGCTGTCCTCAGGCCGATCAGCGCAGCTGGGATCAGCACCAGAAAGGCGGCGTTGACCACGGTGTTGAAACCCACATATCCGGGCTTACAGGCCATGGTAAAAGCCAGCGCATCATCCCGATAGGCGTTAATCGCTTCCCTGAACCGGCGGATCGAATGCACGGACTGTCCAAATACCTTGATGACAGAAATTCCACGGACATACTCCACCGCCTCATGATTCATTTCCTCCTGCGCATCCTGGTACCGCTTCATGAAGTTCATGGTTTTCTCACCCATCATGCTCATCTGGCAGGCGAAGCTTGCAATCAGCAGCGCCACCAGCAAAAGACCGATGCGCCAGTCGATCGCCAGCATCAGAATGAGACTGGCTGCGGTCGTGACCTGGGCGCTTACCAGGTCCGGCAGTTGGTGGGCAAGATAGGATTCCACCTGTCCGCTGTTTTCATCAATGATTTTTCTCAGCTTCCCGCTGGGATTTTCCTCAAAATATCCCATCGGCATTCGGGATAGATGACGAAGAGCCGCCATCTTCAGATTTTTTTCTGTGTGGAACGCCACAGTATGAGAACACAAAAGCGCCGCATAATCGAAGGCTAAACCGGCCAATTCCAAAACCAAAGCCCAAACGCCCCACTGAACCAGAGAAGCCACATCAAATCCGCTTCCCGTCAAACCGTTCAAAAGTTCACAGGCGGCAAAATAAACGCATACGAACGGTCCTAAAAGAAACAGAGCGCTGACCCCGGCCAGAAACTTCGCCGCGCCAAGAAGCGGTCTGTATTGTCCCGCGAACTCCAATAAGCGGGGAATCCCTGTTTTCCGCGGCTTCTTTGTCTGCGCATCCTCTTCAAATACTTTTTTCATATAGCACACCCCTCTCTCATCACACGGCATGAATTTCTTTACTTCCCCTGCATGAATATGCAGGATATGCGTAGCGCAGCGCAGGATCAGTTCCGGATCGTGCGTAACGATCAGGGTACAGGCAGCCTGTTCGTTTGCCGCTCGAATCAGTTCCGCCGTGCGCAGCAGATTTTCCCCGTCCTGTCCGCTGGTCGGCTCGTCATAGAGCATCAGCTTTCGTTTCGTGCAGAGCGCTGTTCCCAGAGAAACTCTCTGCTGCTGTCCTCCGGAAAGGGAACCGGGATGCCGGTTTTCCATGCCGCTTAACCCCAGCTTATCCAGCGTTGCCCCGGCCTGTTTCTCCGTCAGCGTTTCATTGTTCAAAGTCAATTCTCCCAGCACCGTATCGCTAAATAGCTGATGCCCGGCCTCCTGCATGACCAGATAGGCCTGCCCGGGCAGTTTTTTTGAGGCAATTTTCTCGCCTTCGATCCATATTGTTCCGGAATGCTTCAACAGTCCCGCCAGGCAAAGGCTGAGGGTGGATTTTCCGGCCCCGTTTTCTCCAATGACCGCCACGATGGCTCCTTTGGGAATCCGCAGGCGGGGCACATCCAGCACCTGGCGCATCTGGCGGCTAAACTGCAGTCCGGCTATCTCCAGACCGGCATCTTTTTGCTCCGACCACAGTTCTCTGGGCTGCGTTTCATAAAGCTGTTTTCTCCTGATCGCCCGAAGGCCCAATTCCCTGCGCTGTGCTCTGGAAAGGGCCGCCGCTGCTTCCGGCGTAAATTCCCGGCTGATCCTGCCATTCTCCAGCAGAACATAGCGGTCTGCAATCCCCTCCAGATACCACAGGCGGTGCTCCGAGATCAGAATCGTTTTTCCCTCTTCCTTCATAATCCTGATCAGCTTTTGCAGCTTTCGGATACTCTCCATGTCCAAATTGGAGGACGGTTCGTCCATGACGATAATCTGCGGCAAGGATGCATAAACGGAACCGCAGGCAATCTGCTGTTTCTCACCGCCGGACAGTTCAAAAATATTCCGGTCCATGAGTTCCTGCAAATTCAGCCGGTGAGCGACTTCCTCTAAGCGCTCCTGCATCTGCGCCCGGGGCATATTCTGATTCTCCAACTGAAAGGCCATCTCGCCTGTCGTATCCAGATGAAAAAACTGTGCGCGGGGATTCTGAAATACGCTGCCCACCACCCGCGCCATCCGGGACAGCGGCGTCTGCTGCACGTTCAAGCCGCCCACCAGAGCGCTCCCTTCCAGCTTTCCAACATAAAAATGAGGCACCAGGCCATTTACCAGCCGGAGAAGAGTCGTCTTTCCGCATCCGCTTTTTCCACATAGCACCACGCACTCTCCGGGAAACGCCTGAAAATTTACATCACACAGCACCTGTGTTTCGCCCGCTTCACCAGTCTGATAAGCAAAGGAAACCTGATTCAATTCAATCAAAACAACCGCTCCTTTCCTCAAAAGCATAGATTCCAGGTCATCAGCGCGGCAGAAAGCATTACCGCGCACCAGTCCAACGGCTTCATCCTGACCTCCGCATAGCTGCTGCGCGGCATATTCCTGTCAAAGCCTCTGGCCATCACTGCAGCCGACATTTCATCCACAATAACAGAACACTGCAACAAAAAGGGAACCAGCATATATTCCATCATCTGCAGCGGACGCCGCAGGACATTTTTCCAGGTCAGCGCCATTCCTCTAAGTCGGAGCGCCTGATTCACGGTCTGCCACTCTTCCTGAATAGTCGGAACAAAACGCAGCATCACTGCCAGCGGAATGATCACTTCATTCGGCAGATGCATCCGGGTAAACGCGCTGATATATTCTCCGATTCTGGAAGTATGGGTGATGAGATAAAAGGACGTAAGCAACGGCAAAATAAACCTGCAAAAATGGCACAGCAGCATAACAATATTCTGCGGTATGCCCGACAGCCGCGGCACCAGGAACAAATCGCTCAGAAACATGAGCGCAAAAGCAAGGCAGGTAAAAAAGGCTCTCCTCCACTCCCGACACAGAAGAACTGCCGCCACACACAGAGTCAGCAGCGCAAATTCCTGCGGATGTGTCATTCCTGAAAATGCCGAGAAGCAAGCGGCGATAAACACCGCCAGCTTGCTTCTCGGATCCAACAGACTGCCGGAAGCCATTCTCCCGCTCACACTGTAATACCAGCCTTTACAAAATGCTTTTTGAGCACCCGTCTGCCAAACAGGCCGCCGAGCAAGCCTCCCGCCAAAGCCAGCGCGATCAGCACCACAACGATCCAACTGGGGGTCAGCGCATCCAGCGTGGCCACATACTCAGCCCCATAATAAGCGGAGCAGCTTTCCAGGAAAGCGTCCTTTGCCAGAACCAGCGCGAAAAAAGGCCCCATGGAGGTCAGGTTGAAGACGCAGTAGCTGGCGGCCAGCGCGCCGGCAGAGTTATGTTTTCTGACGGTGATGATCTCGGCAATAATCCCCCATACAACGGCGAAAATCAACGGATAAATCGTTGCCATGGAGGTAATCAGTCCCACCAGGACAGCCAACACCAGAATTGCGCCGGTGCGCGGCACTTTAGTGGCATACAGCATGTACACCGTCCCCAGTATCACGCCGGCAATCAGCGGCGTGGCAAGGAAGAGCACCGGAACAATGGTCAGAACAGAAGATAATACTGTAAGCAGCACCAGATAAATTGCGCCGAACGCTCCAGCGGTGATCAGATCCTTTGTCGTAAGTTTTGTTTTCATGTATCGTTCTTTCCTTTCATATCATTTGGTTAGTTTTATCTAACTCAAGAACTTTATCATGAAAACCGCTTTTCTGCCACTCCAAAAAGCCGTGCATTCCGAAAAATGCTCCAAAAAGCCAAAAAGTGATGCCGCCTGTCCGGCAGCATCACACAGATTCGTTTTTCGCTTCATTTCATTTTATGATACGGCTGTTTATTTGCCGCAGCAACTCTATTTTCCCTACGGTATTCACTCGGTCTGCGCCCTGTTACTGCATAAAACGCTTCCGCAAACTTGCTGGGATTCTGATACCCCAGTTCCAGCGCTATCTCACTGATTTTCTGGTCGGACCGGCGCAGGAGTTGTGCCGCCCGATGCATTTTGTAGCTGCGTAAATACGCATACGGAGATTCCCCATAAATTTGCCGAAAACCGTCCTTTAGCTGCGTCAGGCTCAAATTATGTTCCAGCGCCAACTGCTTCAGATTGGTCCGGTGTTCCATATCCTGTATTAAATGTTCCCTCACATGCTTGATCCGGCTTACCGTTATGCCGGAAAGGTATTCCCGCTTTTCCTCAAAAACGATTTCTCTGGATTGGAAATAATAGAGCAGTTCCAAAACCTTCAGCCGCAAAAACGGAAGCGACGGATTCTCCAGATGCTCATACAATTCCTGATATACATGCTCTATTTCCGAATTGCGGCGAAATACCGGAGATCTTGTTTCCAGTGAATATCTCTCAGCGATCTTCTCTGCGCTGATCTGAAACGTTTGAAGTTCCGGCACAGTTTTCATAATCTCCGGGAACAAAATAATGGTAGAGCCGGAAAAATATTTTTCCGGAAAAGACGATGCGATCGGCGGATGCATCTGACTGTTCAGAGCAATATCCCCTTCTCCTAAATAGAGATAACTTCTGCTGTCAAACGCGCATTCAAACCGCCCTTTCCTGCAATGATTGATCCCTATCACATTCTGCCTTTCGCCGCTGCGGAAACAACTCTCGGCCGTAAAATTCACAACCATAAGCTGCACTCCCGGAAAAATGTCATACAGCCACATATCGGCATCGCCATCCTGTATGTGAAAATCCACATATGTTTCAAAAGCTTCTCTGCCCGGCATTTTCCTGTCCTGCTTTAAATAGTTCAGTTCTTCCATGGCCAATGACTCCTCATTCTCTCCGCATTCCTACCGCTTATCACGGATATCATAGGGACCTTCCGGTTCACGGTCTCCCGTGATAAAATAGTCGCAGTATGCCCCGCCGGACGCAATGGTTTGCTGGCGGTGCAGTACGCCGTGCTGAAGCCCGATCATCACTTCGTCCAGTTCGCACAGCAGAGGCATCAGTTCACCAACGCCAAGCTTTTCACAATAGGCGCAGATCGGGCAGCGGGTAATGCGGTAGTAACAGGCGCCCTCGTAGGGTTTTCCCTCAAAATCCACCTTAAAAGAACCGGGATACTGCCGTTCCCGTTCCGGCGTGTACCATTTCACATATTTCAAAATGTTCTTTTGGTTTGCCAGCTTGCCCTTTGGCGTGTTCAGATCCACCATGGAAAAATAGAACTTCACGTGGTACAGGCTGCGCCGCATCATCTCCTGAATAACCTCAGGCGTAATTTTTTTTCTGCTTACTATGTAAGGCGCTACAAAGGCCAATGCAAATAACGCATTATAGGCCATAGGGTTACTATCTCCAATGTCATCGGCTTCGGTCACCAGCTTTTTGTACAGGCCACGGGCGCTTTTCATGGTATCCCTGGCATACTCTTTTCCATAATGCTCAGACAACACCTTTTTCATCGTGCTGCGAAATAATATAAAATAAAATTCGTTGTATTTCATGATGACTTCCTGCCTCCGATAAAACAGTCATGACGGTGCCGTCAATACTCCTGATTTCAGTCCTCTGTTTTTACCAGTTTCAGTTTACCACATCACTTCCTGTCAGTCAAAAAATGGAGTTCATTTCGGAAAACTCACGCAAGTCAAAGCTTACTTAGGCAAGCTTTGACTTGCGCACAACGCTCCATACCCCACCTTCTCATTCGGATACACATTCTCCCCGCGCAGCGGCTTCGCGCCCCGCCTCAGATATGCCTTCATCTTCTCCCCGTACAAATAAGGATCGTTCCCCCGCACGATTCCCCATTCCATCAACAGCGCCGCTGTCCCGGTGACGAGCGGCGTTGCAAAGGAGGTACCCGTCACCCGCTGCGTGGAGCCTCCCGCGGCGGGCACCAGCAGATCCACTCCCGGCGCCACCAGGTCCGGCTTCGTATCGGCAAAAACAGTCTCATTTTCTAAAAAGAGGGGCGCGCCGCGCCCTGAAAAATCCGCATAAGCTTCATATACCGGCTGGCTTGCGCCCACAGTCAGCACCTTCTGCGCGGTGCCCGGTATGGTCAGCGTCAGTTCCGCCGCCGGACGTACAAACCGGGTTCCGGCTGCGCGCACCTCCTGACCGGGCAGATACATCTGATATTCTCCGGACACAACCTGCACCCCTTCCAGCCGGATCGTCCAGACTCCGGCTTCCATATAGGTATTTCTCGGCAAAAAATCGAAGAAAATTTCCTGTTGAACGGAATAGGGCGACGGCTGTCCTACATAAATGAGCACCTCTGTCGCCGAGGTCAGAATATCCTGTCTGCCTGTCTGTGAAAACTGTACGGCAATGTCCTGTCCGGATGGCGTGCGCAGAGTCACGGCAAAAATATCCGCATAATTTTTCCAGAGTTGTACGCTTAAAGTTCTCTCATAATCCGCCACCACCAGTTCTACTGTCTGCGTACCGCCCGTCGTCAGCCGTCCCGCCGCATGGCCAAAGGCCGCGCCCTCATTGCCGCTGCCCACGCAAATCACCGTGCGCCAGCTTTCCGCCGCATTGTCTAAAAAACGGGACAACAAAGAGGAGCCGTCATGAGGACCGTAGCTGTTGCCGAAGCTGATATTCATGGCGATCGGCTTTCCCAGCGTCTGCGCCTTACGAAGCGCCCAGGCCACCGCCCGCATCAGTTCCGTCGTATGCGGAAAACCGTTCTGCAAATTTGCCAGCTTCACCACCAGAAGTTCCGCCCCTGCCGCCACGCCGCGAAGGAGCGGATCAGCGCTGCCGCCCGCTACAATCGCCGCCACCGAAGTGCCGTGACCGGACCGGTCCAGACTCGGCGCCAATGCAAAAGCGCTGTCCCTGTTCCCGGTTGCCAGCGCCTCATCGATCTGTTCCTTTGAAAATTCTACTCCTATGACAAATCCTTCCGGCGGCGCGTACCGCGCAAAGTTGGTTTGCTCCCCCTCTTCTCCACTGTCAGCAGAAGTTTCGGCAGTTCCCTGTCCCCCGATATCTTGCCGCATCCTCCCGTTGAGCGTCCCGGCGTCCAGCGTCTGATCCCACAAATAAGCGATCCGGCTGCTGCCGTCTGCATTCCGAAAATCCGGCAGATAATAGTCAATGCCCGAATCCAGCACCGCGACTAACACACCGTTTCCCGACAATTCCGTACGACCGCCGCCCGGCGAAACGCCGGCGCCGCTTCCCGTCAATGGCAAGATGCAACTCACCCGCTTTGCCTCATACAGACCGTTTAACAGATTGCGGGGCATCTCCACATATTCCACCTGGGGCGCTGCCACCAATACCGGAATCAGACTCTGGGGCAAATTCACGATTGCATATCCGGCCAGCAGTTCCTCCGTCACAATCCCCTGTTCCCGCAATCCTTCCAGACTGCCGCTGTATTTGATAATCAGTTCCCAGCTTTGCTCCGCCCGGTCAAATCCCACATTCAGTACACCCGATCGCTGCCGTTGTTCATCCGACGATTCCAGACTTAAGTTTAAAATATCTTCCAGTTTTTGTGATACCATATCGCGCGCTTTTTCCGTAATGAATCGCTTTGACCCATATTATGCGGCAAAACAGAAACCGATTCCAATACCTGCGCGGTATTTCTATTGCCGCAAATAAACAGCCCCGGCGCAGGCGTCTGAAAAACGGCCTGAGCCGGGGCTTAACTTTGTTCCGGTTAAACGCCAGCAGAAACAATATTACAGCTTTGAATACCCATATCCATTGACCATGGCATCCAACTTCTGTTTATTCTTGCAATACGGACAGGCATATGCGTCATACGCCTGATAGCCGGGCACATCCGCCGTCGTAAAAATGCTTTCCACCCGGTGTCCGTTGATATTTGCGATAGCGCTGAACACAGAGCAGATCTGCTGCACATGTCCGCCGTAATAATCAATACACTCCATGCTGCGGCTGATCGTCAGACCGGTTGTGGAAGTCGCCAGCAGAAGCACCACATTCTTGCCTCTGATTGCCGGAGCCAGATTGTCCCTGAAAATCATCTGATTGTTGATATTAAACTCAGGCGTCACCACATAAACGGTATGATGCGCATTTTGGTTCGGGAAGTTGCCCCGCTCCAGTTCTTCCGCCATATAAGCGCCAATCACTTCGCTGCCGTCCATACAGACGATCGTATCCACCACTGTCTCCACCGGAAAACGCTGTACAAAAGCCTTCGCCACCGCTGCCGCCTCGCTGCGCCTTGTCTTTAATCCGGTCATATCCACATAATAATTGATGTGGGAATGGCTCGTCGCAAAATGCCCGGGAATCGCGCGCAGAATGATGTTGTTGCCTGCTTTCGAGTAAAACTTCATCGCCTTATTTTCCATAGTCCTGGTGTACCCCCTTGTCTTTCCGCCGCCATAGACGTTGCGGAATTTTATAGTTTTTTACAGCGAATGCCGCCATAAGGAAAGAAAAAGCAACTGTATTGCCCAATATGCAGCAGTTGCTTTTTCTTCATTATATATTCCGAATGGGAATCTTGCAAGTTTTTTCCATTTTTTATTGGATTTTTTTGTACATTTTGTTACAGTTTGCTTCCTTGTCGGGACGCGAACTGTAACTATATTTTCTCCGCGCTTGTTTCATCCGCTTGTTCCATGCGCCTGCCTGCCGCGGACCTTCTCCGGCATACTATGCAAAGAAATGCTTCGCCAACTGCGCCATCGCTTTGGTATCCTGCACGCCGGCCGTTTCAAACGCCGAATGCATCGCCAACTGCGCCAGCCCGATATCGGCGGAGGGGATGGAAACATGGGCTGTGGAAATATTCCCAAGCGTCGATCCGCCCGCAATATCCGCACGGTTGGCAAAATTCTGCACGGGAATTTTATGCTCTTTGCAAATATCCCGCACCACCGCGGCGGAAAATCCGTCCGTGGTGTAACGCTGGCTGCCCTGGAATTTGAGCACCACGCCGCCGTTTAAATAGGGGCGGTTGGTAGGATCGCTCTTTTCCGGATGGTTGGGGTGCACCGCATGACCGTTGTCGGCGGAAAGCAAAAAGCTGTTCTGCAGAAGCGCCCGTTTTTGCAGCGGATTGACGGCCGGGCTTATGCCGTCCAGCACAATATCCAAAAGATCCGCTAAAATGGTGGAATCCGCTCCCTGTTTGGTGGAACTGCCCACTTCTTCGTTATCAAACAGCGCATATACGGCGATATACTGTTCTGCCCCGGCCTGCAAAAACCCTTTCAGCGTTGCGAACGCGCACTGCAGATCGTCCAGTCTGGGAGAACCCACAAAAGCGCCGTCCGCTCCCATGATCCTGCCCTTATCCCGATTATATACATATAAATCGCTTCCGAGAATTTCCTCTTCCGCAATCCCAAGCTGTTCTGCGCACAGTTTCTTTAGCGTCATCTCCTGATCCTGGGCAAAAAGCGGAAGCAGATCCACCTGGGGATTGAGTTTCTGACCGTCGTTGACTTCCCTGTTAAAGTGAATCGCCACATTCGGGATCACCAGCAGATCTTTTCTGATATTCACCAGTTTTTCTGTCAGCGCGCCGCTCTCCCTGTCTTTGACGATCACCCTGCCTGCCACGGACAGAGGACGGTCCAGCCAGGTATTCAAAATCATGCCGCCGTATTTTTCCGTATTCAGCTTCACATACCGGCCTTCCAGCTTCATTTCCGGCGTTTCCTTGACCTTAAAGGAGGGGGAATCGCTGTGACTTGCCGCGATCCTGAAACCGCGCGCCCCCTCTTTGGGAATTCTGACCGCCAGTATGGCGGAATGATTCTGCATAAAATAATATTTTCCGCCGGGCGCGAGGGCTTCTTTTTCCAGATAATCCAGCTTCAAAAAGCCTTCTTCCACGAGCCGCCGCTCCACATTCGCCGCCGCATGAAAGGCAGTGGGGCTTTCTTCAATAAAAGCAAGCATTTCCTTTGTCAGTTCCAGCGCATCCATTTCCTTCTCCCGTACATTTCCCGCCTGTTCATCCGATCCGGCGTAATCTTCCCGCTGCGTCACCAGTCCCTTTTCCATCAGAAAAACCGGATGATAGGAAAGCTTCGCCTTGCGCAGTCCTTCGGAACCGGCGTCGTCCTCACGGTTTACATAAGTGTAGCCTTCCATGACATGCTCCACAAACTGCTGATTAATCATCGAATAAGCGCCTTCCACATCGGCGAACGCTTTTTCAAAATGGACGACGAACATATCCTGTCCGCACGGCTCGCCCACCGCAAAAGCGACCACTCTGCCGCCTGCGCGCAAAAGGCCTCCGGTCAGCTTCAGCGCTTCCATATTCTCAAGCGCGCTCAATGTCACGGAGATTTCTTCTTCCTTCTCGCCGCCTTCTCCCTGATTGTTCTGTTCCCACCAGGCCCTGGCCATCGCGATACATTCCGTCACGTTATCCGGCGTAATTTCCTCATATTGCCAGTCGGGATACAGCTTCTTAAACTTATTGCAGTGATTCTTTTTTCCGTGATAGTCCTTCCCCGGCAGATTTTTTAGTTTTTCCCGTTCGTATACATAATCCGCAAAGTCACGGTCATATTCGATCTGAAATCTGCCCGGATAGACCGCTTCCAGCTTTTCAAACTGGGAAGGGGATACCAGGTGCATCTTAAAGGGACGCCCCACATGCGAAAACCACTCCGTCAGCCTGTCCACCGTCCTTTTTAAATCGGCCGTTCCCTGCGGGAAGCTGACGGACATCCCGCCTTCCCCGGACTCAAATACCAGATTTCCTTCCACTTCGCTGAAAAAAATCGGATAAAACGGCTTCCATAAATAATTGTTTGCAAACGTGAATTCACAGTTATGCACGGGCACTTTTGCGTAATAGCTTTCAATCAGTTTCCGGTCCGACAGCTGCAGTTCTTTCCATTGTATTTTCATGATACCTGTTCCGTCCAAAATATTTTTGAGGATGAAGATCCTTACTGTCAGTTTCTCCATCCTCAAAAATCATAATACAAAAGTCTGCGTCTGTAAATAATTGTTTTTTTGCTTTCGTCCCGGTCTCTTTATTCTTCATGCAGGGCTGCGCCGTTGGTTTCTATCACGTTCCGATACCAGGAAAAGCTTTTCTTTTTATAGCGCGCCATCGTGCCGCTTCCGTCCTCGTTGCGGTCCACATAGATGAAGCCATAGCGCTTCTTCAGCTGCGCGGTGGAGGCGCTGACCACGTCGATACAGCCCCAGGCCGCATAGCCCATCACATCCACGCCCTCATCCAGCGCTTTTTCCACTTCCAGCAAATGATCCCGCATATATTCGATCCGGTAATCATCCTCCACGGTATAGCCGCCCGCGCCGTCCGCAATCAGCGTATCCTGCGCGCCAAGGCCGTTCTCCGCCACAAAAAGCGGCTTCTGATAGCGGTCATAAAAATAGTTGAGCGTATAGCGCAGTCCCGCCGGATCGATCTGCCAGCCCCATTCGCTTTCTTTCAGATACGGGTTTTTCACGCCGCTGGTCAGATTGCCCGCGCCTTTGCTGTACTGCGAGCAGTCCGCCGCCGTGCATTTGCTCATATAGTAGCTGAAGGAAACGTAATCCACCGTATGCTTCAGCAGTTCTTCATCCCCCGGCTCCATCTGCACGCGGATGCCCTTTTCTTCCCAGCGCTTCTTAATATAGGAAGGATAATAACCTCTGGCCTGCACATCGGAAAAGAACATCACATTCCGATCCGCTTCCATCATGGCGATCATATCCTCCGGCTTCGGCGTCATGGGATAGCTTAACGCTCCCAGCACCATACAGCCCATTTTCGCATCCGGAATCATCTCATGCAGCAGCTTTGTGGCCAGCGCGCTGGCCACAAATTCATGATGGGCAGCCTGATATTTGTCCTGCTCCGTCAGCTGATCCTTCGGCGTCCAGATGCCCGCCCCCATAAGCGGAAAATGCCAGAGCGCGTTGATTTCGTTAAAGGTCATCCAGTATTTCACTTTGTCCTTATAGCGGTCGAACACCACACGGCAGTACCGTTCAAAAAATCCGATCAGGCGGCGGTCCCGCCAGCCGTCATAGGTTTTGGCCAGATGCAGCGGCGTCTCATAGTGGGACAGGGTGACCATCGGCTCAATGCCGTAAGATCTGCAGCAGTCAAATACTTTATCATAAAAGAGCAGTCCCTTTTCATTGGGCTGTTCTTCATCTCCTTTGGGAAAAATCCTGCTCCAGGCGATCGACATGCGGAACACCTGAAAGCCCATTTCGGCCAAAAGACGGATATCCTCTTCATAGCGGTGGTAAAAATCGATTCCCACAAGCTTTAAGTTTTCCGGAACCGGCTCTTCCGACACCGGCCCCATCACGCCCTTCGGCATCACATCCTGAATGGAAAGTCCCTTGCCGTCTTCCAGATAAGCGCCTTCGCACTGATTGGCAGCGATTGCGCCGCCCCATAAAAAGTTTTTCGGAAAACTCATTTTGCCTCACAATCTGCCGCATAAGCGGCAATTTCAAGATTGCGGTTCACAGCCCGAAAGACTGCGAACCGCAATTTCCCATGATTTCTTATTATTTATTTCAAAACTGTAATCAGACCTTCGCCGGCTTTTCCTTCCTTCTTTGCCAGAACGTCCAGATAATCCGCCGTATTGCTCACCAGCACCGGTGTGGTGGTGTCGTAGCCCGCCTTCCTGATCGCTTCCATATCAAAGGTAATCAGCAACTGTCCCTTCTTCACCTGATCGCCCTGTTTCACATGAACGTCGAAGTGCTTTCCTTTCAGTTCCACCGTATCCAGACCGATATGAATCAAAAGCTCCACGCCGTCCTTTGTCACCATGCCCAGCGCATGTCCGGTATCAAATACAGAAGCCACTTCTCCGTCTTCGGGTGCGCGCACTTCCCCTTTTTCGGGAACGACCGCTGCGCCTTTGCCGACGATTTCATTGGAGAAAACGTCGTCCTTCACTTCGGAAAGGGGAATCACTTTGCCTTCCAGGGGAGAATCGATCGTAATTTTGATGCCTTCCGCTTTTACGGGCTCTTCCTGTTTTTCTTCAACCGCAGGAGCCGCTTCTTCCTCTGCCGGATCGTCAAATCCGATAATCAGCGTTGCGATCGCCGTCACCACAATCGAAATCACGATGGTGATCGCCGCGTTAATCACGTTGCTGAAGCTGTCGCCGCCGATGTAAACGGGCAGTGCAAAAATACCTGCCGTCGTGGAGGAAAATGTATGAATTCCTGTAATACCTGCATACAGACCTGCCGCACAGCCGCCGATCATGGATGCATACAGAGGTTTTTTGAGTCTTAAGTTAATTCCGTAAAGGGCGGGCTCTGTAATACCCATCAGGCCGGTCACACCGGAGGAAAGACCGAGCTGTTTTAAATCCTTGTTTTTGGATCTGAAACCTACCACTAAAGCGGCCGTGCCCTGCGCGATATTGGAAGCCAGCATACCGGGCCCTAAAATCGTGCCGTAACCCAGCGTCGCATACTGAATCGTCTGAATCGGCGCAAAGCAGTAATGCATACCGGTCATAACGAAGAACGGACAGAAGGTACCCATCAGAACCGGAATGACCCAGCCTGCATAATCATTGAGCCAGTTGAAACCGACTGCGATCACCTGACCGACCAGATTTCCCAGCGGTCCCGCAATGGTGATGCCGATAATGCCCGTCACGATAATCGTAATCATGGGAGCCAGGAATATTTTTACCGGCTTCGGGGATATCTTATTCGCAAATTTCTCCACGTAAGACTGCACCCATACGATCAACAGAATCGGAACCACGCTGGCGCCATAGGAAACCATGGTGACCGGAATGAAACCGAACAGTCTGACCGGATCTCCCGTATTCAATCCGGTAAAGCTGGAGTGCAGCAGAACGCCTGCCAGAACCGCAGCGATGTAAGGGCTGCATTTGAAACGCTTCGCCGCCGAAAATGCCAGGATAAAGGGCAGGAAATAAAACAATGCATCGCCGAACGCGTTGAAAATCTGATAAGTCTGGGAACCGGCATCCACCAGCTTTAACGCTACCAGCAGCGCCAACAGCGCTTTAATCATACCGGAACCGGCCAGCGCGGGAATGATCGGCTGGAAAATCGCCGTCAACGTGCCGAAAAAGGCCGCCACAATCCCTTTCTTCTCTTCGCTTTCCGCCGCCGCATTTTCCTCAAAATTGCCCAGCTTCTTAATCTCTTCGCAGACATTGCCCACATCCGTTCCGATTACCACCTGGAACTGACCGTTTTTGGTCACGACGCCCTGCACGCCTTTGATTTTCTTGATCGCTTCCACATCGGCCTTTTTTGCATCATTTAAATTGAAACGCAGACGTGTCATACAGTTTGTGACGCTCGCCACATTTTTCTCACCGCCGACAAGCTTTAAAATTTCCGCGGCTGTCTTTTTGTAATCCATACGATACCTCCCTGAAAATTTTTAAAATCATATATTCAGAAGGGAATCCGTCCGCTCCTGCAGTAGCGCCGCTTTCCCGTTTCTGCAAACTTTCCGTCAGTCTTTCTCCCCGGCCGCCTGTGTAATTCTCCTGATATACACGGTCAGGTAAACCAGTTCTTCCTCCGGAACTGCAATTTGATAGTCATCCCAAATGAATTTTGCAATTTTCCCTGCACATTCATAGCTTTCCGCGTACTGGGATTTAATCAGTTCCTGGAAATCCCTGTCGTCGCCGTCCAGCATCTTGTCCGAAAAAAGACGCTTCGCAAAAAACTTCAAATGTGTGACAAAGCGGACAAAATGTACGGATTCTTCATCAAAATTCATATGATACTGATAACGCACCACGCTGATAATTTTATGAATCAGTTCTGTCATCCTGACAGAACCGTTCATGTCCTGATAGTCGAACTCCGCGTTCACAATATGCATGGCAATGGATCCCGCTTCATCCTCCGGCAGAAGTTCTCCTGTTTTTTCCTCAATGAGCGATATTCCATATTGGGCGACCTCAAATTCTTTCGGATAAAAACTTTTGATCTCCCAAAGCAGCACATGCTTAAAATCCAGTCCCTGTTTCATGCGGGACACCGCAAAGGAAATATGATCGATCAGATGCAGAAAGACCGCCTCATCCAATTCTTTTCCCAGCGCTTCCTGCGCCCGCTTTACGATGGCGTCCGCAATTTCCATATACACTTCCGGCGTCTGTGCCAGCAGCGCATACAGCTTGCCGGTAACGTTTTTGGATTTCAGGAAATATTCTTTTTCCACTCTGGCAGGATCCACCTCGTCGCCGGGCTTACATTTAAAGCCGATGCCTTTTCCCACGAGGATGCGCTCCTGGTTGCGCTCGTTTCTGGCGCATACGACGTTATTGCTTACCGCATTTTTTACGATCCATCGCCTTGCACTCATTTCCCTCTCCTCAAACAGCGCTTTCCGCCAATTTTGCTTTTACGTCTGCGTCCGACTAACTCATGGCAAACAAAAAAGACCCCTCTTACACGTATTATCATCCTTCTGATAAAACATGTAATCTCAGATCTTGCCTGCCGGACAGTCACAAGTCTGAAGGAGTCATTCATTCTTTTCTATTGGAAACTTTACCATAGAAATGCCATTCTGTCAATTATAAAATATAAATTTGTATAATTTTACAGATTTCTGATTTTATTTTTTATACACTTTGTCCATATGGTAAATACAGGAAAAACCGGATCTTCTTCCCTCAATTCTGATTCATCTTCGCCAGCTTTGCCGCCTGGTCCGCGGCGGTCAGGTTATCGATCAGTTCCTGAATATCGCCGTCCATGATAGCGTCAATTTTATAAAGGGTCAGCTTGATCCTGTGATCGGTCACGCGCCCCTGGGGAAAATTGTAGGTTCTGATTTTCTCCGAACGGTCGCCGGTCCCCACCTGGCTGCGGCGCAGCTCCGCTTCTTCGTCATGGCGCTTTTGCTGCTCCAGATCATACAGCTTTGCGCGCAGAACCTTCAGGGCTTTATCCTTATTTTTCAACTGGCTCTTCTCGTCCTGACAGGAAATCACGATTCCCGTGGGAATATGGGTCAGACGCACCGCCGAGTCGGTGGTGTTGACGCACTGTCCGCCGTTTCCGGACGCGCGGAACACGTCAAACTTACAGTCGTTCATATCGATTTCGATATCAAAATCCTCCACCTCAGGCATGATCGCCACCGTGATCGTGGAGGTATGGATGCGGCCGCCGCTCTCCGTCTCGGGTACACGCTGCACGCGGTGCACGCCGCTCTCATATTTCAGACGGGACCATGCGCCCTGACCGGAAATCATGAAGCTGACATATTTCATGCCGCCGATCCCGATTTCTTCCACGTCCATAGTCTCCACCTTCCAGCGCTGCCGTTCCGCGAAGCGGACATACATCCGGTAAATTTCCGCCGCAAAAAGCGCCGCTTCGTCGCCGCCTGCGCCGGCGCGGATTTCCACAATAACATTTTTCTCGTCGTTGGGGTCCTTGGGCAGAAGCAGAATCTTAAGTTCCTGCTCCAGTTCTCCCACTCTCTCCTTTGCGGCGCTCAACTCCTCCTTGAGCATCTCCCGCATGTCTTCGTCGCTTTCCTCTTCCAGCATGGCGAGACTGTCCGCAATGTCCTGATTGCATTTTTTATATTCTTTATAAGCTTCCACAATCGGAGTCAGATCGCTCTGCTCTTTCATGAGCGCCCGAAAACGCTCCGGATTTGCCGTAACGGAAGGCTCGCTTAATTCTCCCATAATCTCTTCCAGCCGGATCAATAAATCTTCCAGTCTGTCAAACATACTTACACCTCTTTGTTTTGTTCCTCCTGATACATACCAGAAAAAATCTTAATAAAAACTTCCATATACCACGCGGTCCAGCCCTGCATAGTCCTGCACGGCGGTCACGTCACGAAAACCGGCCTGTTCCATCAGCGCCGTCACCGCCTCTCTCTGATCGTAACCGATTTCAAAGAAAAGCTGACCGCCGCCGCACAAATATTTTTTGCTCTCTTTTACAATTTCCCTGTAAAAATGCAGGCCGTCCGCCAGCCCGTCCAGCGCCGCAACCGGCTCATGCAGCCGCACTTCCTCCATCAGCGTCGGAATCACCCCGGTACGAATGTAAGGCGGATTGGATACGATGATTTCAAATTTTCCTTCCACCTTTTCAAACAGGTCGCCATTTACAAAGCTGACGTTCGTTTCGTTTAAATTTTGCGCATTCCTGCGCGCCACCTCCAGCGCCTTTTCGGAAATATCCGCGCCCACGCCGCTGCAATCGTTGGAATAATGCAGCAGACTTAACAGAATGCAGCCCGACCCGGTGCACATGTCCAGAATCCGAAAGCCGTCATGCAGATTGCGCATGACCTCCTCCACCAGAATTTCCGTATCCTGACGCGGAATCAGCACATCTTCATTCACCATAAACTCCAGACCCATAAACTCCGAAACGCCGGTCAGATGCTGAAGCGGAATATGCGCGCTGCGCCGCCCGATCAGTTCCCGGTAAGCGCTCTCCTGCTCCGCCTCCACTGCTCTGTCTCCATGGACCAGCAGATCATTTCGCGCGGTGCGACAGACAAATTCCAGCAGCAGCCTTGCATCCAGCGCCGCTTCTTCGATCCCGGCCTGCGTCAGCCGGCTCTTTCCGATCTCGTAAAGTTCCCGGTAGGTCATGCGTTTTCGCCGCCTTCGTCTGCAGCCGTCTCTTCGCTTTCCGCCGCTTCCTGTCCAGGCTCTGCCGCGGGTTCCTGTGTCGTCACGGTTTCCGCTTCCTGTTGTTCTGCTGCCGCTTCCGCGGCTTCCCGAGCTTCTTCTTCCCGCTCTTTTCTTTCCCAGGCATCTATATCATAACCAAAGGTATCCTTCAGATACGCCTTCCAGTCAAAAACCGCCTCCACGGACGCGATCGCCACCTCGATCATGGAATCATCCGGTTCCCGTGTGGTCAGCTTTTGCAGCCACATGCCCGGCGCGGAAATGATGCGGACAAACAGGTTCTCGCTCTTTCCCGCCAGACGGATGATTTCATAAGAGATTCCCGCAATCACGGGGACCAGCGCCAGCCGCAGCAAAAGCCGCAATACCGGATTGCCGACCCGGATAAACATGAACAAAATCACGCTGACTACCATGACAAACAAGAGGAAGCTGGTGCCGCAGCGTCTGTGCTGCCGGGAACTTTTGCGCACATTTTTCACCGTCAGTTCCCGTCCGCGTTCAATGCAATTGATACATTTGTGCTCCGCGCCATGGTACATATACACCCGCCGGATATCCTTCATCGCCGAAATCGCCGCCACATATCCGAGAAAAATCAAAATGCGCAGCACGCCCTCCAGAATGGCCAGCAAAGAAGCGTTGCGGATATAAGAGGAAAAGAGCATGCTCAGAAAGTAAGGCAGCATGATAAAAATCGCCACCGCCATCACGATGGAAAAGGCCACCGTAGCGCCCATGACCAGCTTCTCCGAAGCGCCGCCGGCAGCCTTTCGGAGCTGCTCTTCATTTTCACCGGCTTCTTTCTTCGGATCTTCTTCCTCGTAAAATTGCGCGGACCAGGTCAGCGTCTTCATCCCCAGCACAAGAGAGTCCACAAAGTTAAACACCCCGCGGATAAAAGGAATTTTGGAAACCTTCTTCTCTCCCCATATCCCCGTATAGTCTTCCGTCATGACCTCTATTGTCCCGTCGGGTTTCCGTACCGCAACCGCATACCGGTCGCTGTTCTTCATCATAACGCCTTCCAGCACCGCCTGTCCGCCGATGCCGCAGTAGCATTTCTTTTTCTTTTTTTTCTTACCCATAAACGTTCTCCAAATAACAGATATAAAACAGTACCCCAAACTGTCCTGAAACTTCCATGTAAAAATTAAGGTTGAGATTTGTAAAAAACCTCAACCTTACAAACTTCTTATTTGTTTCCCACACCGTATTTCTTATTGAACTTGTCGATACGGCCACGAGCCTGTGCAGCTTTCTGCTGGCCGGTGTAGAATGAATGGCACTTGGAACATACTTCAACGTGGATCTCCGGTTTCGTAGAACCAGTTACGAATGTGTTGCCACAGTTGCATGTTACAGTTGCCTGATAGTAGTTAGGATGGATTCCCTCTTTCATGTCCTTTCACCTCGTTCTATATGCGTTTCCCTGTTACTTTTGTTCTCATCCACGAAGCCTTACGGCCTTAGTTTACAATCTCTGTAAACAGCTTTCTCATTGTAGCACAGGTTATTCTGCGATGCAAGACTTTTTTCATTTTTTCCGGTCAAATGCTGTAATCAGCGATCCGGTCAGAATGACGATCCCGCAGATCGCTTTTTTGAGATCCGGCTGCGTTTGCAAAAGCATAAGTTCCAGCACGATCGCCCAGGCCGCGTATGTGATGTTGAGCGCCATCGCCTTTGCCGGGCCGAGCCGTCTGATGGTTTTATAATAACACAGATAGGAAACCGTCCCTGACAGCGCCGCCAGCGCGATCACCCTTCCTGATCCGGTCAGCATAACGGACCGCGCAAAATCCCATCCTTTTACCAGATTCAGAATCACCAGTCCATGAAACAGCGCGGACACCGTCTGCCGGATCATGAGCGCCTGTTCATTGTCCACGCCGGGGTCTTTCATCCCATATGCGCAGATCACCACTTCCGCCGCCCAACCGCTCACGCACAGCAGCGCGCAGAAAAAGCCGAGCGCGAAATTCTCCGGTTTCGCCCCATGAGCCGAATATCCCAATGCAACCGTCGCCAGAACGGAGCAGGCAAATCCGGCCAGTTGTATTCTGTTGAGCCTTTCTTTTAAAAAAATCCGGGAAAGCACCGCTCCAAAGGCAGGAAACAGCGCGGAAATCATCGCCGTGTAAGACGCTCCCAGGTAACGAATGGCAAACACATAACCGGTCATCCCGATCGGGCCGCCAAATAAAGCGCCCAGAATAATATATTTCCCGCTCTGGGTTTTGAGCGCTCCCGCGACGCTCCTGTACGCATTCTTTTTTCCCAGCCGGCAGGCGAAAAATTTTCCCGCCGTATAAAGAAACATCCAGATGCAGGAACAAAAGTCATGCAAAAAGGCGCTCGCAAAGGGAGCGAGAAAAACAGCCTGCTGCGTCTCCGCGAACTCCGCACCGGACAGCGCGATCCCCAAAATAACCGTATCCAGCGCCCAGAAGATTCCGGCGGACAGCCCGGTCATCGTCTTCATAATCGTCCTCGTTCCATTTGAATATCCGAATCAGATAAACCGCATCTTCTTGACCGTCTGCACAAATTCCGCGTTGCTTCTGGTTTTTGCAAACAGGTCCAGAACCCGGTCCACGGCTTCGTCCGACTTCATACCGTTTAACGCGCGTCGGACAATGTTGATCGCTTCCATCTCCTCTGAAGTGAGCAGCAGATCCTCCCGTCTTGTGCTGGTCTTGGGAATATCGATGGCGGGGAACAGACGCTTTTCGGAAAGCTTGCGGTCCAGCACAAGTTCCATGTTGCCCGTGCCTTTAAATTCTTCATAAATCACATCATCCATCTTGGACCCCGTATCCACCAGCGCGGTCGCCAGAATCGTCAGACTGCCGCCCTCTCTCATGTTGCGGGCGGCGCCGAAGAAACGTTTGGGCATATGCAGCGCAGCGGGATCAATACCGCCGGAAAGCGTTCTGCCGCTGGGCGGAACCACCAGGTTATACGCCCTTGTCAGTCTGGTAATGCTGTCCAGAAGGATCATAACGTCCTTTTTATGTTCCACGAGACGCTTCGCGCGCTCAATCACCATCTCGGATACCCTCTTGTGATGCTCCGGCAGTTCGTCAAAGGTGGAATAAATCACTTCCACATTGGGGCCTTCCACCGTCTCCCGCATGTCCGTCACTTCCTCAGGCCGCTCATCGATCAGCAGAATGATCAGATGCATGTCCGGATAATTGCGCTTCACGGCCTGCGCCACTTCCTTTAACAGGGTGGTCTTACCTGCTTTGGGCGGGGACACAATCATACCTCTCTGCCCTTTTCCGATCGGGCTTAATAAATCCGTGATGCGCATTGCCACGGAAGAACCATAGCGTTCCAGCTTTAACCGGCTGTCCGGAAAAATCGGCGTCATATCCTCAAAATTGGATCTGCGCATCGCAACTTCCGGCGCATAGCCATTGACGCTCTTTACATACAAAAGTGCGGAAAATTTCTCGTTCTGGGTTCTGACTCTGGTATTGCCTTCCAGAATATCTCCCGTCTTTAAACCGAAGCGGCGAATCTGGCTGGGCGCAACATAGACGTCGTTATCCCCCGGCAGATAATTGGCCGAACGAATAAATCCGTATCCATCCGACATTACTTCCAGGATACCGCCCACCGTAACGCCGCTGTCCAGTTCCGCCGGAAACTTATCGTCATCCGCGCTGGTGCTCGGAGCGGTTCCTTTATTATAAGGACTGTTATATCGTCCCTCCGCATTCCTTCCGGCCGCATTTTTGGTCTGGGCCTCCCCGCGGCTGTTGTGCCCCTCGTTCCTCGGCTGACGCTGCTCAAAACGCTCCTCATTTCTGTTCGGACGCTGTTCGCGGACCGTCTCTTCGTTTCTGGCCGGACGCTGCTCCCGGACTGGCCGCTCTTTTGGCTGCGCAATCTCTTCCGGCGACGCGGCCGAATCAGCGCTCCCCTTTTCATTCTGTTCTTTCTCATCCAGCGCAAGCATAGCGTCAATCACTTCCGCCTTTTTCATCGTGGAGACGCCTTTGATGCCTCTGGACTTCGCAATTTCTTTCAAATCGTGAACCGCTAAAGATTCATACTTTTCTCTCATCATGTTTTTGACTCCTTTTAATATTGCTCTCGAATCCCTGGTATCTTTCCTGAATCAACGGAGGAATTGTACAACTGATATGCAATAGATCTTTCCGATATTGGAAATCTTATATAACGTAAACGTATTATACTACACTTTTTCTGAAATAGAAAGACTTTTTCTTTTCCGGGACATCCCTCCTGCCAGGAACAAAATAATTGCCAGGTTTGTCTTGATTCGGAAAAGCAAATATTATATGATGAAAATATTCATCGATAAGTTAATATTAAGAAAAAGAAAGCAGGAAAATCTTATGACAAATCAGGAAAAAGCCCTCAGGCTTCACGAAGAACTAAACGGAAAACTCGAAACCACTTCCAAAATCCCGGTCAAAACCAGAGAGGACCTCGCGCTGGCTTACACGCCCGGCGTTGCAGAGCCCTGTAAGGTGATCGCGGAGGATAAATCCAAAGCATACGTCTACACCATGAAAGCGAATACGGTCGCTGTCGTCTCCGACGGCTCCGCCGTGCTGGGCCTTGGCAACATCGGTCCCGAAGCGGCCATGCCGGTCATGGAAGGAAAGGCCGTTTTATTTAAGGAATTCGGCGGCGTCAATGCGGTGCCGATCTGTCTGGACACGCAGGACCCGGAAGAGATCATCAAAGCCGTCACCTGGCTGGCTCCCGGCTTCGGCGGCATCAATCTGGAAGACATCAGCGCGCCCCGCTGTTTTGAAATTGAAGAACGCTTAAAAGAAATACTGGACATCCCGGTTTTCCACGACGATCAGCACGGAACGGCAATTGTCGTTCTGGCCGGCATCATCAATGCGCTCAGGGTGGTGAATAAGAAAAAGGAAGACTGCCGCATCGTTGTCAACGGCGCAGGCAGCGCGGGCGTGGCCATCACCAGACTGCTGCTCACATACGGTTTTCCGGATATCATCATGTGCGACAAAACCGGCATCCTCTGCGACGGTGAAGCAAATCTGAACTGGATGCAGGAAAAAATGGTAAAACTGACAAATCTGTCACATAAAAAAGGTACCCTGGCGGACGCCATGAAGGGCGCGGATATTTTCATCGGCGTTTCCGCACCCGGCATCGTATCCGAAGAGATGGTCGCTTCCATGAACCGCGACGCTATTTTATTCGCCATGGCGAACCCCGTTCCGGAAATCATGCCCGATCTGGCGAAAAAAGCCGGCGCTAAAGTGGTCGGCACCGGACGCAGCGATTTCCCCAATCAGGTCAACAACGTCATCGCCTTCCCCGGCATTTTCAAAGGTGCTCTGGAAGGGCGTGCGAAACAGATCACAGAAGAGATGAAGCTGGCGGCGGCCGCCGCCATTGCCGGACTTGTCCCGGAAGATAAGCTGAACGAAGACAACATTCTGCCCGAAGCGTTTAATCCGGAAGTGGCGAAAGTCGTATCACAGGCTGTCAAAAGTCACATCCGCTGATCGGGGCCATGACGCCGCCCCTTTCCCCGGATCAGGCAAGAGCGGGGGAAAGCGCTGCTCTCCCGGCCGCTTCCTGGTACGGCAAACCATACTATTCTCTGGACGCCTGGTGCAAAAACACATATGGACAAAAACTGTATAAAGTAGCGCTGGACGCAGGCTGTACCTGCCCCAACCGGGACGGCACGCTGGGAAGCGGCGGCTGCATTTTCTGTTCTGCCGGAGGCAGCGGCGATTTTGCGGCGGCCGCCGCCCCAACTATCCGGGAACAGATAGACAACGGAAAGCGTCTGCTGGAAAAGAAATGGCATCTGACCTCCGATACGCCCTGTCTGATCGCCTATTTCCAGTCCTATACCAACACCTACGGCGATCCCGACCGGCTCGGCCGGCTCTATGAAGATGCGCTTTCCCAACCGGACGTTGCCGGTATTTCCATCGCTACCAGGCCGGATTGTCTCCCTTCTCCGATCCTTCGGAAGCTGGATTCTCTGCATACCGCATATCCCGGCAAATTTATCTGGATCGAACTGGGACTGCAGACCATTCATGACCGGACCGCAGCCTTTCTTCACCGCGGCTATCCTGCCGCAGTCTTTGAAGAGGCCATGTACGCCCTTGACTCCCACGGTATTCCTGCCATTGTCCATACAATTTTAGGACTGCCCGGCGAATCAAAGGCCGATGTGCTTGCCACCATGGACGCGCTGAACCGCCTTCATCCTTTCGGCGTCAAGCTGCAGCTTTTACACATTTTAAAAGGCACGCCGCTGGCAAAAATGTATGAATCCGGCCAGGTCGCAGCCCTGTCCAGGGAAAGCTATCTGGATCTGGTCACAACGTGCATCTCCGCGCTTTCTCCTGATATCTGCATTCACAGAATCACAGGGGACGGGCCCAGAAAATTGCTGCTCGCTCCTGACTGGAGCCTGCAGAAAAAAGATGTTTTAAACAGCATTCATGCCCTCATGAAACAGAAGGGCATCAGACAAGGAAGTTATTTTTATGAATCAGGAACCACTGACACTTTATAAACTGATCGTACTTTATATCCTGAATAAGGTATCCTTTCCCCTCTCCATCGCACAGATCAGCGACCTCATTCTTGAAAAGGAATATACGAACTTTTTAACGCTGCAGCAGGTCATCAGCGAATTAAACGAGGCCGGACTGATCCACTCCAAATCGCTGGCAAACCGGACCCATCTGCAGATCACGGAGGAAGGCCGCAATACATTGTCCTATTTTGAAAACCGGATCAGCGACGCTATCAAGTCAGAAATCCGGGAATACCTTCAGAAAAACGAACTGGACATGCGCAATGAATCTTCTATTCAGAGCAATTATTATAAGGCGGTGAACGGAGAATTTGAAGCGGAACTGACCGCCAGAGATAAGGATGTAAATCTTGTCACGATCCGCCTTACGGTGCCCACCGAGGAACTGGCCATTTCCATCTGCGACAACTGGCAGATGCGCAACCGGGAAATCTATCAGTACCTGACAACGGCGCTGTTTTAAAAACGGCATTGCTAAAAGAATACGGGCCGCCGGTTTGACATCCAACCGGTCTACTTGACAGGGAACATATCATCAAACCGGCGGCCCGCTTTTTCTTTCTGCTGTATCGGCCAAAAGACGCACATCTTTTTAACGTCTCAAAAGTACCTTTCTCATTCCAGAATTTCCTCTATCACACGGCCGTCCGCATCGCCCAGATCCAGACCCATCAGCGCCGCCAGCGTCACGCCTTCATCCCAGAGCGCAATCTCCCGCTCCACAACGCCCGGCTTGATACCGCAGCCTTTTGCCGCAAAGAAAGTCTGATATTCTTCGCCCCGGGGCAGATAACCATGGGTTCCGCGTGTGGCATGGACCTTTTCGTCCCTGACATCTTTGCTTTCCTGCTCCCAATCATCCAGAAAAACCCATCCGTCCCGGGCTTCCGCCATCAAAAAGCAGGCGGGGTCCGCGCCCAGCATGGCCGCTTCTTCTCCGGTAAAAATCTGCGCGATCCCATAATCGGCCCGTCCGGCCAGATCATCCATAAGCTTTCTCACCTTTGCCTGCAGCGCTTTCTCCGCCCGCGCGCCTTCTTTTAAATAAATATAGCAACTGCCGTCGCAGGACTTTGCGATCGCCTGCCAGTCTGTGATTCTCCCGTCGCGTGTCCCAATCAGCCCCGCCTCTTTCAGCACATAATTCAGATAAGCAATTCTTTTCACATCTTTCTGGTAGTGATCTCCCAAAATGACAACGCAAGTTTCCTCCATGTCACCTGTTTCCGACAGCACTGTCATAATCTCGCCTAACCTTGTGTCATGACGCATCAGGGCCACCGTCACCTTCTCATGATGCACGCCGTAAATATGGCGGTTTGTATCCACATCCGTCAAATGCAGGAAAAACAGTTCCGGACGATACTTCCGGATCGTATGCAGGGCGCTGGCCTGAATGAAATCGTCCAGAGCAGGCTGCCGGATTCCGTCCCGCAGATGTCCGAATTTTTTGTTGATCTCCAACTGATATCGGATGGGGCCGTTTGCCGCATTCGCCAAAATCTGATTCTGCCATTTCCGGGTCACCATGATCTCCGGCACGGCATACCTGATCCTGCTCTTTCCCACCACAGGCCACAAAAGCGCGGCGGTCCGCATCCCTTTCTTCTTCGCTTCGTCATACAGGGTAGTTCCCCTGATGTATTTGCGCTGATAGATCCAGCCCGGCCGCTCCCGCTTTGGCTGCAGCTTCGTATTGTTCACAACGCCGTGATTTTTCGGCATTTTCCCCGTAACAATCGAAGTGTGCGCAGGGTAGGTGAGAGACGGATACACGCTGTTCACATGCGGGCAAAAAGCCGCCCCCTCAAAAAAATGCTTAAAATTCGGCAGCGTCTTTAAAAAGGCAAGATCGCTGCGCCCCACCGCATCAAACGAAACGACCATCACTCTCTTTGGTATTTTTCCCATATTCCCTCACACTCCGAAAGCTTCACTTCTTTTGCGCATCCGCTTCGTCCCCGCCGTCCTTCTTCGCTTCTTCTTTGATCCGCTTCATATGCTCTTTAATCTTCTTCTCATATCCGTTTCCGGAAGGCCGGTAAAACTCCTTCCCCGACAACTCATAGGGCAGATACTGCTGCTCCACATAATTGTTCGGATAATTATGCGCATATTTATAATCCAGTCCGTGTCCCAATTTCGCCGCTCCTTTATAATGCGCATCCTGCAAATGGGGCGGGATCGGCAGATTCCCCGTCTCCTCCACAGTCTGCATCGCTTCGCTGATCGCATTTACCGCCGCATTGCTCTTGGGCGCGCATGCCACATATGCCGCCGCATGCGCCAGAATGATCTGCGCTTCCGGCATACCGATACGCTCCACCGCCAGCGACGCGCTGACCGCCACCTGCAGCGCCGCAGGATCCGCATTTCCCACATCCTCCGACGCACAGATCATGATTCTTCTTGCAATGAATTTGATATCCTCGCCCGCATACAGCATCCGCGCCAGATAATAAACCGCCGCGTCGGGATCGGAACCGCGCATGCTTTTGATGAAGGCGGAAATCGTATCGTAATGATTGTCCCCGGTTTTATCGTATTTGATGACCCGCTTCTGAATACACTCCTGCGCCACATCCAGCGTAATATGAATCTTTCCGTCCGCGCTGCGGTTCGTGGTCATGATTCCCAGTTCCACCGCATTCAGGGCATGCCTGGCGTCGCCGCCCGCGATATCGGAAAGAAATTCCATCGCATCCTCTTCCATCACCGCGTCATACGCACCCATGCCCCTTTCTCTGTCATACACCGCCCGCCGGATCAGTTCCTTAATGTCGTCCTGAGACAAAGGCTTTAATTCAAATATGATGGAACGGGAAATGAGCGCGCCGTTTACCTCAAAGTACGGATTTTCCGTCGTGGCCCCGATCAGAATAATCGTGCCGTCCTCCACAAAAGGAAGCAGATAATCCTGCTGCCCTTTGTTAAAACGATGGATCTCGTCGATGAACAGGATCGTCTTTTTCCCGAACATCCCCTGATTATCCTTCGCCTTTTTCACCACCTCTTCCATATCCTTCTTCCCGGCTACGGTGGCATTGATCTGCGTGAACTCCGCGCTGGTGGTATTGGCGATCACCTTTGCCAGCGTCGTCTTGCCCGTTCCGGGCGGCCCGTAAAAAATGATGGACGAAAGCTTATCCGCTTTGATGGCGCGATAAAGCAGCTTATCCTTCCCGATGATGTGCTGCTGCCCCACCACCTCGTCCAGCGTCCTGGGCCGCAGGCGCGCCGCCAACGGCGACTCCTTTTCCTTGTTGCTTTCTCTCATATAATCAAATAAATCCATTGCGTTTCCTCTCTGACATCCGTGATACCCAATGATTCTTTGTAACAGATCAGCTACGCCGAACTGTTACGATTCTTTCATTCTATCATATTTTTTCGGATTTTACAGGGATTGGCAACATTTTTTCATTTCTGCCATGCCCTCTCAAAAAAATGGAGTCTCGTCATTGTGAAATATCTGCCAGGGATACAGCCGCACTCTTATCACTCTTTAGTCTTCGTTTCCGCAACCTCATTCATAACCAGCATCAAAACAAGTATCACCGCAAGATAGAGCGGGTAAAGCCGGATTCCGAAACCGGCCGCCAGCATCCCGAAAATCGGCGGCATGAAACAGGTTCCGATATAGGCGCTGGCCATCTGCATTCCCATAACAGCCTGAGAACGCTCTTCCCCAAAATGCACCGGCGTCGCATGAAGCAGAGCCGGATAGATCGGCGCGCATCCTATACCGATCAGAATAAGGCCGAGCAACGCTCCCGCCTGAGGCACGAAGGGAAAAATTACAGCGCAGATTCCCAAAAAAGCAATTCCCTGTCCCAATCGGACCATTCGCTTGTCGCCAAGGCGGTTTGAAATAAATCCTGAAAATGCTCTTCCTGCCGTAATGCCGATATAAAACAGGCTGGCATATCCGGCCGCCGTCTTTTCATCGATTCCTTTCTGAAGCACCAGATAGCTGGCCGCCCATAAGCCCGTTGTCTGTTCCAGCGCACAGTAACAGAAAAAGGTAATCATGAGTTCCTTTGCGCCCCGGATCTTTAAAACCTCTGTGAAAGAAAGCGGCCTGCCGTTCGCATTTTCTTCATTCTGCGAGACTTTTCTGCCCTTCCAAAGCGGAAGGCTCAAAAACAGGATCACCGTCAATCCGATCTGTAAAACAGCAATCGTGCGGTAGCCGCTCTGCCAGGTGCTGTGATTCAACGCGTATGCCATCGCATACGGGCCTGCCGCCGCGCCGACGCCCCACATACAATGAAGCCAGTTCATATGCCTGCTGGAATAATGGATCGCCACATAGTTATTAATGGAAGCATCCACACTTCCTGCTCCCAGTCCGTAAGGAATCGCCCAAAGACACAGCATGGGAAAACTATGGCTGACAGAAAAGCCAAACAGAGCGGCCGCCGTCATGGCGACGCTGATCATTGTAACCTTTCCTGTACCCAGTTTTCTGGTCAGACGATCGCTTTGCAGACTGGAAATAATGGTGCCGCCGGAGATAATCATGGATATAATTCCGGCATAGGAAAGCGGCACGTCCAGTCCCTGATACATCGATGGCCACGCGGAGCCAAGAAGCGAATCAGGCAGACCAAGGCTGATAAACGCCAGATAAATAATGAATAACAAAACGCTGAACATTTTCGTTCCTCCCGTCCCGTCATGATTGACGTTAACCTTTGTTGATGGTATGATTATATAATCAGTTTCATTCAAAACGTTAGAACAAATTTCTCATTTACTATGACAAAATTGTCAAAAGGAGTCATATGGCGCTTTCCATCTGCGATACCCTTTCTGTCCTTGATAAAACCGGCAAAGAGATCATACAAAGAGGATCTTCTCTTTTTCCGGCAGCATGTTACCTGGATCAAATAAGTCTCGCTCCCGTTCCCTGGCATTGGCATGATGAACTGGAAATCTTTATCGTCATGAGCGGAAATGCGGAAACTGTAGTAGGGACAGACAAATTTATCCTCCATGCGGGAGAAGGTATTTTTATCAATTCCGAAATGCTGCACAGCGTAACTGCGCTTCCCGGCGAAGAATGTATTTTAAAATCCATCTGCTGGCACGCTCACCTGACCGGCGGAAGGGATGACAGCATTTTCTGGCAAAAATATACGAAGCCGCTGATAGACGACAGAACGATTGCCTATATAAAGATCAATGCCGATACCCAACATGGATTAACAGAAAAGTCTCTGTTTCTTGATGCCTGGCAACAGTGCGTAGAGGAACCCGCCGGATATGAAGTGGATGTGCGTTATGCATTATCGAAAATACTCATCAGCCTGATGGAACATGAGAATACGAATTACCGGCACCGCGGCGAAAAAGCCATGCGAAATGAAGAGCGTTTAAAGAAAATGCTCAGCCTCATCCACCTGCATTACGGGGAACCTCTGACAATCAGCCAGATCGCCGATACGGCCTCCATCAGCGTCAGCGAAGCAATCCGCTGTTTTAAATCAACGCTGGAAACCAGTCCCATTCAATATGTCAAAAAATACAGATTGGAAAAGGCGCTTGCAATGATGGACACAGGTCTTACAATTTCCGAAATCGGAAACAAATGCGGATTTGATGATATGAGTTACTTCGGGAAAGAATTCCGGAAAATGTACGGCGCGTCCCCCTCGGAATGGAGGAAAGATCACAGCAAAGTATAATCTCTGAAACATTTCTGACGTCAAGACTCCTCACAGCCTTGTACAATCAGCCGCATTAATTCCACTCCCGCCTCAATCCTGACGGAATTGGAATTAATTATTCACAAAAACTTCATTTCTTATGAATATAATAATAATCGTTCCAAAATCAAAATTTGCGATATTATAAATACAGATTCCCCTCAGGAGGTATTACGATAATGCGGAAAAAATCTTTGCTATGCATTGCTCTGTCCTGCGCTTTATTCTTATCCGGATGCGGCGGCAGCAAGAGCGGCGGCACTTCGGCGGCAGAAGAAAACGACACTTCTGTCACAACAGAAACGGAAACATCCGGCAAAGCCGCATCTGACACCGCTTTGACAAAAACGGCTGTGAATGCGCTCGCGCAAATAGATATGACCCGCTGGCAATACGAGGAAGAAACCGATGTGTATTGGCAGACCGGCATTGTCTATTGCGGGAATCCGGCGGATGAAACTTATGAAAATCTCGGCATTTTTGTGCCCGGCGCATATCTGAGCGGCACCCAAAACGGCGACGGCACTTATACCTGTGAGGTGAATCTTTCCGGGTCAGCGGCAGGCTATACCGCAGAGACTGCGCCGATCGTCATTCCGGTGGAAACGCCGGGATATATGTCCATGACTCCGCCTGCCGGTTATGTCAGCAGCACTTCCTCCTATACCGACGCGGGCTTTATCTATGTATATGCGGGCTGCCGGGGACGGGACGCTGGCGCGCCGGCCGGCGTGACGGACTTAAAGGCCGCCATTCGCTATATTCGTTACAACGCCGATATCATTCCTGGCAACACAGACCGCATTTTCTCTTTCGGCATGAGCGGCGGCGGCGCCCAGAGCGCCTTGCTCGGCGCAACAGGAGACAGTGATTTATACACGCCTTACCTGGATGCAATCGGCGCTGTCAGCGGCGTCAGTGATGCCGTTGCCGGTTCTATGTGCTGGTGCCCGATCACCAATCTGGACTATGCCAGCGAGGCCTATGAGTGGAATCTGGGCGTGACCAGAACCGGTTTCAGTGAAGATATACAGGGATTATCCGACGCCATGGCCGAACGGTTTGCCCTGTATCTGAACGAACTGAATCTAAAGGACGAAAATGGAAATTCTCTGACGCTGACTGTCTCCGAAGATGGCATCTATCAGGCAGGCAGCTACTACGACTATTTGAAAGGCGTCATTGAAACATCTCTGAATCATTTTCTGGAAGATACCGCCTTCCCCTATACCGTAGCGGAAGGCGGACGCGGCGGTTTTGGCGGGCCGAACGGTATCGGTGGACCGGATGGCATCGGTGAGCCGGACAGTTTCGGCGGCCCGGAGGATTTTGGCGCTCCGAATGACCTGGGCGGCAAGTCCCCTTTCCCGGATGAAGAGGCAGAAGGCGAATTCAAAGATCCCGCCGAAAAAGGAAAAAGAAACGATCGGAAAACAGCAGATTTATCTACAGCGGATGGCAACATAGAATATTATGAAGCCGATGGAATTGACAGAAATGAGACGTCCGGCGGCATCACGCTATCCGGCACCTATGAAACCGTACAGGATTATATTGACGCTCTGAATGCAGAAACGACATGGGTTCTCTATGACGAGGCTGCCAATGCCGCAACGATCACGAGCATCGCAGATTTTGTCAGCGCTTTCAAACCGGCCTCCAAAAATCTGGGCGCTTTCGATGCGCTGGATGCCTCCCAGGGAGAAAATGTATTATTTGGATACGGAGACGGCGTTGGCGCACATTTTGACGCAACAATGGCAGAACTGTTAGCCGATTCTGAGTATGCGGCAGAATTTACCGAAGACCTCTCCCGCACCGACGCGCTTGGAAATTCCGTTGAATATCGCGTCGACATGTATAATCCTCTGTATTATCTGAACGATTTCTATGAGGGCTGCGGCTCCTCAAACGTCGCTTCCTATTGGAGAATCCGCAGCGGCATCAACCAGAGCGATACCGCACTGACCACGGAAACCAATCTGGCGCTTGCTCTGGAAAACTATGGTGTAGATGTGGACTTTGAAACGGTATGGGGGCAAGGCCATGTGGAAGCGGAACGCACCGGAGACAGCGCCGCGAACTTTATCGAATGGGTCAGACAATGCTGCCGGTAGAAAAAGAAATACCCGCAGCAGATTAAAAAAAGGAGGTTATCATGAATTTTGACAAGAATCGCTTTCAAACAGAAACCGTAACCCTGAACGGGGAAACTGTCCGTTTCCGCTCCTGGCGGAATCTGTCCTATGTGGACAGACCGGTCAATCCGGAATTTCAGCAAATGAATATTTTCGCTCCGGAAGACTATTTCGAGGGAAAGAGCATCAACGGTTATCGCCTCGCTACCGCGCCGGTCTTCATGCCGAATACGGTTGGCGGTTATATGCCCGGCATGCTCAATCAGCCCGGATGTACGCATTTCGGACCGGCTCGTCCGAACAGCATTTTTTGCGCGCTGCAGCATGGCTATGTGGTGGCTGCTCCCGCTATCAGGGGACGCACGCAGAAGGACGAAAGCGGAAAATTCACCGGCAAAGCGCCCGCCTGCATTGTCGACTACAAAGCGGCCGTTCGCTATCTCCATTATTTTGCCGCAGATCTGCCCGGCGACGAGAATAAAATCATCACAAACGGCACCAGCGCCGGCGGAGCCCTTTCCGCTCTCATGGGAGCCTGCGGCAATCATCCTGATTATGAGCCTTATCTGAAGGCGCTCGGGGCGGCCGATGCGGGAGATGAGATTTTTGCAGCTTCCTGCTATTGTCCCATTACCAATCTGGATCACGCGGATATGGCCTATGAGTGGCAATTTCTTCACGTCAACGACTACCACCGCCGGCATATGAAGCTGAACGAAGGAGGACGGCCGAGTTTTACGCCGGTCGATGCGGATATGACGCCTCTGCAGATAAAAACATCCGCCGAAGAAGCCGCTATGTTTCCCGCTTATGTCAACAGCCTGCAGCTTAAAGATCATGCCGGGAGTCCGCTCGTCCTGGACAGGAACGGGGAAGGTTCCTTTAAAGAGTACGTAAAACAGATCGTGCTCGCTTCCGCACAGCGGGCAATCGACAACGGCCTGGACGTTTCCGATAAGAAATGGCTCACTGTCAAAAATAATAAGGCAGTCGCCATGGATTTTGCCGGATATGTAAAAGATATCACCCGCATGAAAACGGCCCCCGCCTTCGATGATCTGACAATGAACAGCCCGGAAAACAATCTGTTCGGCAGTGAAACGACCGATTGCCGCCATTTTACCGCATACAGCAGCCAAAATTCTCTGGCGGACGGTTCCCTGGCGGAATCCGGAGTAGTAAAGCTTTTAAATCCCATGTATTATATTGAAGATGAAAAGGCCGTAACCGCAAAGCATTGGCGCATCCGGCACGGAGAATGCGACAGGGACACTTCCCTTGCCATTTCTGCTATGCTTACCGTTAAACTGCAAAATAACGGCGCGCGGGTGGACTACCATGCCCCCTGGGATACGCCCCACTCCGGTGATTATGACCTTGAGGAATTATTTGCCTGGATTGACAGCATTTGCAAATAGACCGGCGTTTTCTTCCCATTAGTCAAACAAAATTTCATCCACCGTGACAAAGGTATAGCCTTCCTCCTGCAGTTCATCCACAATCCGAAGCGCCGCCGTCACGGTGGACGCATATTCGTCATGCATCAGAATGATGGAATTTTCCTTGATCTTCGGTATCACTTTATTGACCACACAGGAGACGTCATCAGAACACCAATCCAGCGGATCAATCGTCCACAAAACCGGAAACATGTTCAGTTCTTCTTCGAACTTTTTGTCCCAACTGCCATAAGGAGGCCGCACAAAAACGACCTCCTCTCCCGTAATTTCCTTTATAATTTCATTTGTCTGAACCAGTTCCGCCTTAAACTTCTCCCGGTTTCTATTATTTAATTGCAGATGGCTATAGGTATGATTGCCGATCAAATGCCCTTCCTCATACATTCGAAGCACCAGATCCGGATAGTTCTCGGCATTTTTTCCGGTGATGAAGAAAGTCGCCTTCACCTTTCTTTCCGCAAGACCGTTTAAAAGCTGCAGCGTATATACAGGATGAGGGCCGTCGTCAAAGGTCAGCGCCACCTTTCCCTTGTCTTCTTTTTCCTCACCTTCCTTCACCGGCTTCTCCGCGCTTTCTTTCTCCTGTTTTGGCGCGGTTGCTTCTGATAATACGGCCGCAGCCCGGAACTGCTCCTCAAAAAGTTTTTTCCCAAAAACTGCGGACAGGCGAAGCCGCCCTGCGCCCCACGCAAAGAGCAGCACCAATAACAGAAGAATGATAATCAGAAGCAGGATATACCTGTCTTTTTTCCACATGCTACTGCTCCCGGAATATCTTTTTCCTATCATATGCGCGATGCGCCGGAAAGTTTCTTCGCTTTATCCTTCCTCGATATGCTCGCGGCCCTGATCGATGATCGTTCGCACATGTCCGTCTGCCAGAGAATAGAAAATGGACTTTCCTTCCCTGCGGCTTTTGACCAGCTTATTCTGCTTTAAAATTTTCAATTGATGGGAAATCGCTGACTGTGTCATGTTCAGCGCTTCCGCCAGATCGCACACGCACACCTCCGCTTCAAACAACACGAACAGAATACGGATCCGTGTGGAATCCCCAAACACTTTGAACAACTCCGCCAGGTCATATAATTCTTCCTCTTCCGGCAGTTTATCATTAACAATTTTTAACAAATCCTCATGAATCTCTGTCGTTTCACAGCATTCGATTTCATTCACAGCCATCTTATCCACTCGCTTTCTTTTCACAATATCCTGACGGGTCTCTGTCCTTCTTTTACTTTAACAGCAAATATCTTTTTTTACAACCGTTTCACATTGAGCGCCCGGATGGCATTCAGCACGGCGATCACCATCACGCCCACATCCGCAAAAATGGCCGCCCACATATTTGCAATGCCCAGCGCCCCAAGCACAAGGCAAATCGCCTTGATGCCGATTGCAAAATAAATATTTTCATATACAATGCGGATACACTTACGGGAAATTTTAATCGCTTTTGCAATCTTGACCGGATCATCGTCCATCAGCACAATATCCGCCGCTTCGATTGCGGCATCCGATCCCATGGCGCCCATCGCAATTCCGATATCCGCCCTGGACAGTACCGGCGCATCGTTAATACCGTCTCCGACAAAAGCGAGTTTATCCTTTTCCTCCTTTTCCCTTAACAGTTTTTCAACCTTCTCCACCTTATCGCCCGGCAGCAGTTCGCTGTATACTTCGTCGATGCCCAGTTGAGCAGCCACCTGATCGGCGACGTTTGCCCGGTCCCCGGTAAGCATGACAGTCTTTTTTATGCCCGCCGCCTTCAGCGCCAGAATCGCGTCCTTGGCATGCGGCTTTATCAGATCGGAAATGAGAATATGGCCCGCATAAACGCCGTCCACCGCCATATGCACAACCGTTCCCACGCTGTGACAGGACATGACCTCCACGCCCAGCCGCTGCATCAGCTTTTCATTGCCTGCCGCAACCGCATGACCGTCCACCTTCGCAACAACGCCGTTTCCGCCGATTTCCTCCACATCCGTCACACGGCTTTGATCCACCGGCTTTCCGTACGCTTTTTGCAGGCTCTTGCTGATCGGGTGGGAAGAATGACATTCCGCCAGCGCCGCATACTCCAGAAGCTTCTCCGTATCCATTACGGAATGGTGCACGCCGCTGACCTCAAAAACGCCCTGGGTCATCGTTCCGGTTTTATCAAAAACTACATACTTTGTCTGGGAAAGAGTTTCCAGATAGTTGGAGCCTTTCACCAATACGCCCGCATTGCTGGCTCCGCCGATTCCTGCAAAAAAGCTTAGCGGAATACTGATGACCAGCGCGCAGGGACAACTGATTACCAAAAATGTCAGCGCGCGTAAAATCCAGTCGCTCCACTCAGGAGACAGCCCCAGAAAGAGCATTCGCACAACAGGCGGCAATATCGCCAGCGCAACCGCGCCATAGCAGACTGCAGGCGTATAATACTTTGCAAATTTTGAAATGAAATTCTCCGACCGGGATTTCTTGGAACTGGCATTTTCCACCAGATCCAGAATCTTTGATACCGTGGATTCGCCGAATTCCTTTGTGGTCAGAATCTTTAAAACACCGGACATATTGATGCATCCGCTGATGATTTCATCGCCTACGCCGGCGTCATACGGCGCGCTTTCTCCGGTCAGCGCGCTGGTATTTAATGTCGTCTTTCCTTCCAGAATCACACCGTCGATCGGGACCTTTTCTCCCGGCTGAACGACGATGATGCTGCCGACCGCCACTTCATCCGGGTCCACCTGTTCAAGCTGTCCGTCTTCCCCTTCTATATTCGCGTAATCGGGGCGAATGTCCATCAGTTCGCTGATATTTCTGCGGCTTTTTCCAACGGCGTAACTCTGAAACAGTTCGCCGATCTGATAAAACAGCATAACCGCCACGCCTTCTGTGTAATCTCCCAACAAAATGGCGCCGACAGTCGCCACCGCCATCAGGAAGTTCTCATCAAATACCTGTCTGTTCCAGATTCCCTTTCCGGCCTTGATTAAAATATCATAACCGATGGTAAGATAAGGGATCATATAAAGCGCAAATTTTAAATATCCATCTATCGGAAGCAGCTTCAGCACAAGAATACACGCCGCCGAAACGATGATTCTTATCAATACTTTTTTCTGCTTTTTATTCATAGTCAGTCTCCTCAATAAAAGGGATGCCGGCGTAGATTCCGCAAATCTGCGCACACGCTGTAAGGACCGCAGAAACAGGATCGGTCAGCATCCCTTTCCAGCCAAATTCATTTTTTATAAGTAAATCTCACAGTCATCTTCCACTTTTTTGCAATTCTTCAAAACATCCTGCATAACAGCCTTCGGGTCCGCGCCTTCTTCAAATTCCACCGCCATTTTCAATGTCATGAAATTCACGGTCGCATCCTTCACCCCAGCCGTTTTCTTCGCCGCGTCTTCCATCTTATTGGCACAGTTGGCGCAATCCACTTCAATCTTGTAAGTCTTTTTCATGATAATATCCTTCCTTTATTTTTATTCATATGAACAATTATTCATATGTTTGAATTTATTATAACACCGCGCCTGATGTTGTCAAGAGTTTTTTCCGTAAAAAATCCGGCATTTCTGCGAGGCTGATATAACAGTTCATTCCCCGGCGGAGGGCTCAACTCTTCACAACCTGTCAATATCCGTTTCCAATAAGCCATATTCTTTACAAAGTTGTTCTCTTATCTCATTATCCTCTGCAGCGCGTCCTAGTTCTTCCACTCTTCCATCCTGCAGCATTTTTTTTGTGAGAGTTGCAAAAAGTGTTACCCCTTTCTGCATTCCCCTCTGTATTCCATCATCCACAAGCATCTGACCAAGTACCATCATACTGATTTCCTCCTTTATATCTTTCAATTGGTCTTTTGCCAAAAATTTTGTTGCAAACAGGTAAAGCATTGCCTGCATTTTCTTTCGCTCCTCCATGGCCACATTTTCCTGAAACCTTCCTGCCGATATCTTTTTATATGATTGATATTTTCTCTGAAACAGTCGCCTGATCCGGCATGATCTTTCATGATATGATGAAATTGACTGTCCGGCCGCTTCCCCGGCCGAAACGCTGGTTAAATGATAGATTCCTGTATTTGGCTACTATCGGACTACATCTATAGTAACACATTCCTGAACGCGCAACAAGCCCTGAAAAGGGAAATGTCCCCGCGCATCAAAAAAAATGTCCCCGAACAGTTAACGTTACGTTCGGCCTTACGGCTGAACGTAACGTTACTTAACGGTTGTCAATTATCCCTTCACCACGTTCTGCGGCTCGCCTTCCAGATATTTGATAATATTATCAAAAACAATAATCGCCCTCTTATAAAGCGCTTCTTTTGTCGCAAATGCAACATGCGGAGTCGCAATCAGATTCGGACAGGTAAAGAGCGGATGATCGGACGCGACCGGCGGTTCCGTCTCAAATACATCCACCGCTGCTCCCGCGATTTTCCCCCCGGTCAAAGCGTCCGCTAACGCCTGGCTGTCCACCACCGGTCCCCGGGCCGTATTAATCAGGATTGCATTGGGCTTCATCAGCGCCAGTTTTTCCGCATTCATCAGCCCCTTTGTGCTGTCGTTAAGCGGCACGTGCAGAGAGACGATATCACATTCCTTCAGAATGGTATCCAGATCGGTCATGGTCACGCCTTCCATCTCTTTCGGGCTTCTGTTAAAGCCATAAACCTCGCATCCAAAGGCTTTTGCCAGCATGGCCGTTCTTGCGCCGATCGCGCCAAAGCCGATCACGCCGAACTTCTTTCCCTCCAGTTCCAGACCGATCAGTCCGGTCTTGTCTTTCTCCTGCCGCACCGCCTCATTGCAGGCGATTATTTTGCGGTACAATCCCAGCGCCAGACCAAACACCAACTCGGAAACCGCCGTATTGGAGTAACCCGCGCAGTTACACACCAGAATCCCTCTTTCCCGGCAATAATCCATAGCCACATGGTCCACGCCCGTAAAAGCCACCGAAATCATTTTCAGTTTGCCGCAGTGTTCCAGAACTTCCTTCTTAAAAGGAAGATTGGAAAAAGCCAGGATATCCGCATCCTTCGCCCGCTCGATCAGCGCCTGTGTATCCGTCGTACGCGTATCATAATACACAATTTCCACTTTATCCTGCAATTTTTCCTCTGCCAGCTTAAGCAGCCTATCCTCTTCAACTCCCAAAGGCTCGATGATGACCAGTTTCATAAACATCCTCCATTCCCCACCCTGAAGCGGTCGCATATTCAGGAATATTTTACCAGAATCATCACCCTTTGAAAACCTTTTTATACCGCTCTTTCGCTTCGGATTCTCACCGCCGTTCCGTAAGCGATGCACTCCGCCGCTCCCTGCATCACGGAGGACGACGCGTAGCGGACGTTAATGACAGCATCGGCTCCCAGTCCGTTTGCCTCGTCCACCATCCGCTTCACCGCAATGGCGCGGGCTTCATTGAGCATCTGGGTATAGTCCACGATCTCGCCGCCTACCAGCGTTTTGACCGCCGCCATAAAATCCTTTCCGAAATTTTTGGAAAACACAACGCTTCCCTTCACCATTCCCAAAGCTTCCACTTCACACCCGGGAATATAATCAATATTTAATAGCTGCATCTTCTTCTCCTCCATCGATTTCTTTCATTCTTTGCAACAATGCCATGAACAGTCCCACCACAAACGCCGCGGGAACCGCCAGAATCATCAAAAAAATTGCCAGCGGGGGCGCATCCTGCGGCTCCGTCAGAAAAGCCCATAAAAACAAGGCGTCCACGGCCAGCATCAAAATGCCGAAAACTGCCGCCGCAATGAGCGCTCCCCGCTTCTTTTGCCGCTTATCCTGCCCCTTTACATCCATAAAAAGCATCCCCTCCTTCTCCATCTCTTCCATTTCTTTGAGCCATGCGTCCGTATCGAGTTGGAAATATTGTTCCCGTTTCTCCACCAGCCGTTCGCACATCGCCTGCATTTTTACAAGATTGCCGCTTTGCTCCTCCAGCACGACCATGTGACGTTTCAGCACGCCTTCCATCGTCATAGCGCCGGACTGCACTTTCCGGATTTCTTCCAGAGGGACTGACAGTTTGCGCAGCAGCTTAATCCGTTTGAGCGTTTCCACATCCTCTTCCCGGTAATCGCGGTATCCGTTTTCCAGACTCCGCCCCGGCTTCAAAAGCCCTTCTTTTTCATAAAACCGGATATTCTTTTTGGTGATGCCCACCTGCTGCTCCACTTCCTGAATCCGCATAAGTTCTCCTCCGTTCTCCGTATAACAGCATCTTTAAGGAGACGCTACACCTTCCCCCTTGTGGAAGGTCAATACTTTTTTAAAAAAATATCATTTTGTTACTCTAAATTCAAATGTTCCAGATAGATTGTCTGAAAATCGCAATGCTCCGCCAGATTAATCGCACGGCAGATTTTTTTCACCTGCCCAGCTTCTTCCCTGCCGTTGTTTCTTCCATATAAAAAAGCGCCGGCTAAAGACGTGTTCCCCACGGCCTTTACCCTGCCGGTCAGTTCTTTTGGAAACAAACCGATCCTTGCAGCTTTTGACACATCCAGATAATACCCGAAACCGCCTGCCAGATACACATCCGCAATATCCTCCAGTCCGATTCCGTATTCTTTCACCAGCACACAAATACCGGCATAAACCGCCGCCTTTGCCATCTGCACCGCCCGGATCTGCTCCTGCGTCATGTGCACCGGCGCCTTCTCTCCCTTTTTTATATTCTGCAATCCGTCCGCAGAGCCTTCTCTATCCCGGCAGCCGCTTTTTGTTCCGGGATTCCACCTAACGCCCGTTTCAAACCAGGGTTCCGCCATCAGCCCGGTCTCGTCCACGATTCCGGCGTCCATCAACTCCGCAATTACCGCAATCATATCCGTCCCCGGCGCCGGATTTCCCGGCCCTCCTTCAAAAGCCGGTCCCGCAGCGGTGGCCGTGCACAGCAGCTTTTCTCTGTTTCCCAGCACAATCTCTCCGTTGGTGCCAAGATCAATCAGAAGGCTGATTTCTTCCCTTTGCTGCATCCTGCATGCCAGAACGCCCGCCAAAAGATCCGCCCCCACAAAGGCGGAAAATCCGGGTAAGAGAACCACATCTTCAGATCCCAGCCGGATTTTCTGTTCCTCCAGCGTGACAGGCACAAAAGGATGGCGGCTCAATCCCTCTGTGGACAGTCCTGCCAGCAAATGTTCCATCACCGTATTTCCGGCCAGAAAAATCCCGGATTCTTTCCTGTCCAACTCCGGATTCTGCACGGAAACGTCCATTCTCAGCCGGTCGATTCCCGCTTCCAGCACATCGCCCAGACATTTTTGCAGGATTTCCTTCTGTCCGCCGCCGGCCGCCTGCATCCGGGATATCACATCGCTTCCGAACCGTCTCTGGGGATTCATCATTTTTTGAACGGAAAGCGCCTTGCCGTCCGCCAGCCGTCTTGCCTGCATGACAATTGTGGTGGTGCCGAGATCAACGGCAACACACCACTGTGCGCTGTCCTTCTCCTCCCCGGAACAATCAGGCTGCACTTCCTCTTTCCGAACCGGAAACGCATCCTCCACAATCTGCAGTTTCACAGGCTGTACATAGGACGGTTCCACCTCGCATTCCCTGGTCACTTTATGCAGACAGGCCAGCCGCATGCCGGCCCTCAACTCTTCCGCAGAAAAAAAACGCCGTTCCGTTGCGGCCGGAACAGGCGCAGCATTCAGATATCTCACCCGGCAGCGGCCGCAACGGCCTTTTCCGCCACAACTGTCTTCCAGAAAAACCCCCTGCTCTGCCAACGCTTCCATTACGGTCTGTTCCGGCCTCTTTTCCAGCTTCCGGGACTGTCCGCCCGCTTTTTTCTTCTCAACTGCTTTTTCAGACGAACTGGTTTCTTGCTTCATCATATTGATAACCTATTCCAGCCAGCTTACTCACCACTTCATCCCGGCTGATATCCAAATCCTCGCAGCACGCTTCCAGATTTCCATAAAAATCTCTCAATTTCAAATTCATAAAACTAAGCAACATAACCGGATCCTTCGGTACCATACAAATCTCCTTTCTGATCTTGGCCGCCACACGGCGCTCGCTGATATTCTTCATTTTAGCATGTCCTTTCAGGGGCGGCAATGGTTAATGGGAATTTGAGGGGCGCGCCTTGTTGTCACTGGCAGAAAATAAACTCCGCATTTTCACAAACGGCACAGATCGCATGCCGCAGATTCTCTTTGGCTGTCTGCACATTCTTATAGTCAGCGCCGCTGCTCAAATAAATATAAATCCTTATGTGCATTCCGACTTTATATATTTCGCAATTTTGCCACAAAAGAACATCCCGGAGATTTTTCTCTAAAAGTTCCAGAATCTGTCCTTCCAATTTCCGGTCGGCAAGCACCCCTCCGGTCAGTTCACGAAAGGATGATGCCAGCATTACTGCCGGTTCTTTTACAGACAGCAGCACCAGAATTACGGTGATAAAAAAATCGCCGATATGGTGCAGAAATCCCAAACTTCCGCCAATATCTATCCGTTTCAGCAGAAGCGCGGATATTCCAACTCCCAAAGACAATACGCCGTCCACAAAATTCCCTTTGGCTTCTGCCGCTAAAATAGTGCTGGTATCATTCGTCCTGCGATTCTGTCCCTTGTTAAAAAATCCCAATCCCAGACACAGGATCACCATAATTACCGCATAGGGAATAACCGGTCCGATCACCAAAGGCTCTCCAATGCCGCAGCAAAAATATTTCCATGCCGTTTTTGCAGTGCCGATCACTGAGAAAGCGGAAAGGCCGAGGGTAAGCAATGACTTAAAAACAGCAAAGAGAGGTTCCAGAAAATAAAGGCCGCCCGGATAATTCGCCGTTTTCTTTCCGCTGATTTTTGAAATTGTCAATGCCGACAGGCAGGAGGAAAATGCGATGAGAGAAAAGAAGCAGTCCAAAAACAGAGCCTGAATATTTGTTTCCGCAAAGGCCCAAAATCCGGCTCCGAACATAAAAAAATTAACAACGCAGCTTACCTTCAACGCTTTTCTTTCAATTTGTTTTTGTGTCATAATGGCCTCCGCCGTTTCTTCCATTTTGAATCATTTCAAATTGACATCTCTTTCTCATAAGCAGTATATTATAACAAATGTCGCTTTTCCATATTCAGAATTTCCGGCATTTGTCGTCTAAACAACACACCGGCTTAAAATTGTCGCGGAAGGAAAACATATGAAGCAAAATGACAAACGGGTAAAAAGAACAAAAAAGGCTTTACAGCTTGCACTGGCAGATCTGATGACCCAAAAAGAACTGCGCTCTATAACGGTGCAGGAACTGGCGGATAAAGCAGAACTTCACAGAGCGACCTTTTATGCACACTACCATGACGTCTATGATTTGTACGAGCAGCTTGAAAGCAGCGTCATATCCGAACTGGACAGAATCATCACAAGTGACCCGACGCATCGTTACGAAAATGTGTATCAATCCTTAATCGATTTTATCTTCGACAACGCTTCTTTAACCCGCATGTTTCTTATCAGCGGGACAAATGATTTTTTTTGGAATAACGTACATTCTCTCATAGAGGAAAAATATCTGAATATTTGGCTGTATGAAGAGAACAAAACCGTCGTTTCAGATGAAATGCGCTTTTTGGCAGCTTATCATATTCAGGGCTGTCTGGCTATCATCAGCGCATGGGTAAAGGAAAACTTCTCTCACTCAAAAGAAGAAATTCTCCGTCTTATTCATACGGTGGATAAAAACTTCGACAAAATAGCCGTATGATTGCATCCGGCCGGATATCATGCTATACTATGTGAGAAAATTACTGCCTTGCAGTCTTTTTGAAGGAGTCCATCATGAAACAATATGAAATCAATATCTGCGGCGTAAAGCGCACGCTTCCCTTCATCGATATCAATGAAAATACGGCCTTTGCCAGCTTCGTCATTCTGGGCGACACCGAACTGATCTCGGCCTGCGCGCCCGTTCTGGCAGAGCGGATCGGTCCGGTGGACGCCATCGTCACCGCCGAGGCAAAGGGAATCGCACTGGCATATGAAATCAGCAAATGTCTCGGCCTAAAGGAATTTGTGGTGGCAAGAAAAAGCGCCAAGTCCTATATGCGGGATGTAGTCAGCGTTTCCGTTCATTCCATCACCACGCAGGGCGAGCAGCATCTTTATTTGGACGGCACAGACGCCGATAAAATCAGGGGAAAGAAAATCTGTCTGATCGACGATGTGATTTCCACCGGAGAATCTCTCTATGCGCTGGAGCAACTGGTGCAGAGCGCGGGCGGAAATATTGTGCAGAAAGCGGCCGTGCTGGCGGAGGGAAATGCGGCTGCCAGGGAGGATATTCTTTTTCTGCAGAAGCTTCCCCTGTTTTCCAGGACTGCCGAAGGGGAATATGAAATAGTCGTCTGAAAAAAGCGGCCTTTTGGGATGCAAACAGCGACAGGCAGCGCAGGGGATTTTTCCCTGCAGGCTGCCTGCCGCTTTCTTTTATGCTGTGCGCATCACATCTTTTTTACTTTTTTGCCGCGGTCAGCGCGCCATTCTCTACGCCGATCAGTATGGTATCTCCCATCTGCACCTGATCCGACAAAATCAGCTTCGCGGAAAGGGTTTCCACATATTTCTGAATGTAGCGTTTCAAAGGCCTTGCCCCGTAAACCGGATCGTATGCGTTATCCACAATAAAATGCTCCGCCTCCGGCGTCAGTTCAATCATAAGCTGTCTGTCATCCAGCCTGCGGTTCAAATCGCTGATAATCAAATGAATGATGCCGCCGATATTTTCCCTGGTCAAAGGCTTGAACAGAATCGTCTCGTCCAGACGGTTTAAAAACTCCGGCCTGAAATGGTTGCGCAGATCGTTCATCACAAGCTGTTCCGCTTCCGGCCTGATCGTGCCGTCTGTGCCGATGCCGTCCAGCAGATAATTCGCTCCGATATTGGAAGTCATAATCAGAATCGTGTTTTTAAAATCCACGGTTCTGCCCTGAGAATCGGTGATCCGTCCGTCGTCCAGCACCTGCAAAAGTACGTTGAACACATCGGGATGGGCTTTTTCAATCTCATCAAACAATACGACGGAATACGGCTTTCTGCGTACCGCTTCGGTCAACTGGCCGCCTTCTTCATATCCCACATATCCGGGAGGCGCTCCGATCAGTCTGGATACGGAGTATTTCTCCATATATTCGCTCATGTCGATTCGCACCATATTGTTTTCGTCATCAAACAGAGCCGCCGCAAGAGATTTCGCAAGTTCCGTCTTCCCCACGCCGGTAGGTCCCAAAAACAGGAAGGAACCGATGGGCTTTGAGGGGTCTTTGATGCCCGCTTTGGAACGGATAATCGCTTCGGTCACCTTCGTCACGCCCTCGTCCTGTCCGATGACCCGTTTATGCAGTTCATCATCCAGATGCAGCGTCTTGTTCCGTTCGCTCTCCGTCAGCTTTGCCACCGGAATGCCGGTCCAGCGGGAGATGATCCTTGCGATCTCTTCCTCCGTCACCGCCTCATGCACCAGAGACAAATCTTCCTTTTTCACCTGTTCTTCTGCAACTTCCAGTTGTTTTTTCAGCCCCGGCAGCTTGCCGTAGGACAACTCCGCCGCTTTTTCCAGATTTCCCTCCCGCTGTGCGATCTGAATCTCGTTGTTGACCGCTTCAATTTCCTCACGCAGCCTGGAAAGATTCTCCACGCTCTTCTTCTCATTATCCCACTGCGCCTTGCGGTTGTTGAACTCCGCCTTTAACTCGGCCAGTTCCTTCTGCAGCACTTCCAGCCGTTCCCGGCTTAAGGTATCGTCCTCTTTCTTCAATGCAGTTTCTTCAATCTCCATCTGCATGACCTTCCGCTGCAGTTCGTCCAGTTCGGTCGGCATGGAATCCAGTTCCGTTTTGATCAGGGCGCAGGCCTCATCCACCAGATCAATTGCCTTATCCGGCAGAAAACGGTCGGAAATGTAACGGTTGGAAAGCACTGCCGCGCTCACCAGCGCGTTATCCATAATTTTTACGCCGTGATATACTTCATATCTCTCTTTTAAACCGCGCAGAATGGAAATCGTATCCTCCACGGTGGGTTCATCCACCTGTACAGGCTGGAAACGGCGTTCCAGAGCCGCGTCCTTTTCAATATATTTGCGGTACTCGTCCAGAGTCGTAGCGCCCACACAATGCAGTTCGCCTCTGGCCAGCATGGGCTTCAACAGATTGCCCGCATCCATAGCGCCGTCGGTCTTGCCCGCTCCGACAATCGTATGCAGTTCATCGATGAACAGGATGATCTGCCCTTCGCTCTTTTTCACGTCCTCCAGCACCGCTTTTAAACGTTCCTCAAACTCGCCGCGGTATTTCGCGCCCGCGACCAGCGCGCCCATATCCAGGGAAAAAATCTTCTTATCCTTTAAGCCCTGAGGCACGTCGCCCCGCACGATACGCTGTGCGAGCCCCTCCACGATCGCCGTCTTGCCGACGCCCGGCTCGCCGATCAACACCGGATTATTTTTTGTCTTTCTGGAAAGAATGCGGATCACGTTGCGGATCTCGCTGTCCCGCCCGATGACCGGGTCCAGTTTCTGCGCGCGGGCGCGCTCCACCAGATCTGCACCGTATTTCTCCAGCGTATCATAGGTGGCTTCCGGATTATCGCTGGTCACCCGCTGATTGCCCCGCACTGTGGAAAGCGCCTGCAAAAAACGCTCCCTTGTGATGCCGTATTCTTTGAAAATTTCTTTCATTTCCCGGTTGGGATGCCGGATCAGGGAAAGGAAAAGATGCTCCACGGACACGTACTCGTCGCCCATCTGCTTCGCTTCATCCTCTGCAGAAATCAGCGCCTGATTTAAATCCTTTCCGATATAAACCTGCCCGCCCTGAACCTTCACGCGTTTTTCAATCGCCTGCCGCGCCCGGTTGACGAAATGCTCCTTCTGAATCTCCATCTTTTCGATCAGCTTCAAAATCAGGCTGTCCTCTATGGTCAGAAGGCTGTACAACAAATGTTCCTGTTCGATTTCCTGATTGCCATATTCATAAGCCAGCTTTTCACAGTTCTGCACGGCTTCCATGGACTTCTGTGTAAATTTGGAAATGTTCATGTGACTACCTCCTTATATGCTGTTTCTATGTTATTGTTCACGTTCATCAGATGATTATGCCGTCTTTTTTGTTCTATTCGAACTATAACACATCTCATCTAGTGTCACTATATCACTTGTTGTTAGCCACGTCAACAGTCGAGTGCTAATTTTATAAATTGTTAAGAATTGTCAAAAAAAATGACGTCCGAACCTTTACGCCCGGACATCATTTTTATTTCCATTTATAATACAGACTTTTTGATAATTCCAAGGCCCAGCGGATAGGGACCTGTGTGCACGCCGATGGTCGCCCCGATCTGATAGATCGGAAGTTCCCGAAGCCCGTATTTTTCCTTCAGCGCTTTCAGCACCATATCGCGGTAGGCAGCGCATTCCTCATAATCATATCCATATCCCGCCGCTACGCTGAAATGCTCGATGGGTTCGCCCAGTTCTTCCAGATAATTCACGATCAGATCGACAGTTTTATCCATGGATTTCTTCCGGCTTCTGGCGATTCCGGAGGGGAATATTTCTCCCTGCTTAAGCGTAATGACAGGCCTGATTCCCAGAATGCTTCCGGCAATTCCCGCCACCTTGCCGATCCTGCCGCCATGCCGCAGATATTCTATATTTCCTACCGTGAAAAAGATGCGCCCTGTGGATTTAATCTCTTCCAGTTTTTCGACCGCTTCCTCATAATCTGCCAGACTGTCCCGAAGCCGCACCGCCTCCAGCACATAAAGTCCCTGCAGCACCGTATTGATGGTAGCGTCAATCACCGTGATCTTTGCGTCCGGATAGTCCTCCAGGAGCATATCCCTCGCATTCACGGCAGACTGCATGGAACCGCTGAATTTTGTGGTAATGCAGATACAGATGACGGGCACCCCCCGTTTCACCACAGGCAAAAACGCATCCACATAGTCCTGAACGGAAGGCATGGAAGACTTTGGATATACCTCCGGTTCCTCCACCATCCTCCGGTAAAAATCCCGGATTCCTATTTCCTCTATCTCTTTCTGATAATGCACCCCGTCAAAGGATACATAAAAAGGCACCACCGTCACATTTTTTTCTTTTACAAGCTGCGGCGGCAAATCGCAGGAACCGTCACTGATAATATAAAATTTCTCACACATACAGTCTGATAACACCTTTCCATCGTTTTATTAGCCAGGCTAAATTACATATACATTACCACTTTTGATAAACTTTATCAACACAAGATATCTTTTTCAACAGGAAAAATGCATCAATCTGCCGCAGGTCATCGCGCCATAGATCTGCCGCTTCCGTCCGGCGCCTGCTGCCCGCTCCTTCTCCGCTCTATTTACTGAGAAAGCAAATCACGATGAAAAGAATGCCGTAGACGCCTCCGGCAAGCGCATAGGAATCAATTCCCATCAATCTTAACAGCACCATGAAAATGCCCACTCCCGCCAGCAGAAAAAAGCCGTAAATTTTCCGGCCGTCCTTATCGTCCTGATTCCGGATAAAGAAATAGACGGATATCGCCGCAAGCGAGGCGATGGCACCCACAAATAAGGAACCGCCGCTATGCATGAGATAAAGCAGGAAACCTCATCCGTTCTTTTTCCATGCGCTGCAAATCATCCCCCCGGATAAACAGCGTGCAGTCTTCTTCCTTATGCTCCCGCACGAGAAACTTCTCTTTGTGCGCTGGCGTATATCCCAGCACAATTTCCTTTATGTTCTCTCCGAAAGCCTTTGCCAGACGTTTCATTTCCACCTGCCGCTTTCCGAAAATCTGGTGCACATGTAATCGTTCTTCTTCCGCTGAGGCAACCGCATAAACGCCTTCTTCCGGTAAATAGTAAATATGATCACAAAATTCTCCCGCCAGCCAGAACAGATACAGGCCCGGATTATCACTCATATACATGCCGTCGTTGTGATTTTGAATTTCCGGATCCTCGAAATAGCTTTCGATTGTCTTACGCAGTTTTTCATACTGTTCTTTTTGCTTTAAATCGATTTTTTCCATTTTATAAGGTGCTTTATCTGCCGCAGCGTCACAGGGCAGATAATATTCATACTCTTTTACGGGCCGGAATCCGAACTTCGGATAGTAGTCCAGCACGCTGTCATTTGCAAACAGATAGACGCCGTCCGCCCGGTCTTCCCATTCCCGCAATATCTGTTCCATAATCATGCGGTTTAATCCCTGTCCGCGGCAGGCCTGATCCGTCATAACCGTCCCAAGCTGAATATAGTTCTTTTTCACGCCGCACAGATCAAACTGCATGAGATTTACGGAAACATTGGAAACGACCCTGCCGCCCTCCGTCAACACATGGGGAATATACATTTCTCCCCAATGACCGGCTTCATACCAGTCAACAAAATCAAAACCGAATGTTTTTTGCGTCAATTCATTAAATGATTTCCGCAGCATATCGTCATCTTTTACTGTTGCAAAATATTGATAATCACCATTCATACGTCTTATCCTCAATCGCGCTGTAAGCCGGCGATCTCGTTCTCCCTTCTTCTAAAAAACGGGAGCGCTTCATTCCTGAAGCGGCCCCCGCTCATTCTGATTTTTCTTTTCCTGATAAATAATGCGCCCGATACTCTTTTCTGACAAATAATACCGCCCTGCCAGTTCCTGTTTGGAAGCGCCGTCCAAAAAATCCTGCAGAATCTGACGGTCTCTCTCCTTTAACTCCTGCCGGGTATTCGTCCCTTCTCCCCATGCTTTCCGGTTCTCTTCCTTACGCGGAATATATAAATATTCTCCATCCACATAGTCCTGTATCTGCGCGATGATCTCTGACGGTAAAATATCCTCCGCCCTCTTATAGCCCATTTTGCCCTCCTGAAAATATCACTGCTTTTCCAACGTGCTTCTCTTTTCAGTGGCGCATCCGATAAGACGCGCAAAGCAATGGCTATGGCAAAAAAATTCAATTTTCATTCATCTGCAATAGCCCTTGCTATGCAGCGATAACATCCCTGTTTCTCATATAAGCGGTTCCTTTCTATCTATCATCTCATTTGCGTGCGCGCCGGATCATATGATTCCTGCCCAGCGACGCCCATAACAGTTTATAGCAGTCCGGATGCCTGCTACAACTATTTTGCATTTTACAGCAACCTGCCGCCCATCTCAAGCCCAATTTTTCTACAGAAAAAAATTCGGGCCGCTGCAACCCTGCAGCGGCTCCTTTCTCTTCTGTTACCACTTCGCCGTCCGGTCCAGATAATAAAGTCCCCAGTTACATTCGGACTTATTCGGATTGCTCCCTTTCCACGGCTCGTCAAAAGCCTCGAAAATGAATCCGATGATCTGATCACGGTCCAGCCATTCTCTCAGTTCCGTAATATACCGTTTTTGATTTTCCACACATGCCTGTCCAACTACCATGGCGCTGTTAGGCTTGGTCGTCCAGCCCACTTCCGTAAACAGTACCTGTTTGTCGGGGAACAGCTTTTTAATGTCCGCATAGTGCTTCTGATTCATTTCAATCGCCACATCCACAGTCTCCCCATAGTGAAGCGGATAACTGTGCACGCTGATGAAATCCAGATAATCCCCCAGTTCTTTCAGATGCGGCCATTCAAATACGCCCTCACAGAAAGTAACCGGTTTATTAAGCGCCTCTTTTAACCGCTTTGCGTGGGAAAGCAGCCTCTCAGGCCGTACCATGCGTGCGCCCCAGGTAGGCGTATTTTCATTTCCGACAGAAACCGCAGCGACTTCCTCATCATACTCTCTGACCAGTTCGATCAGCTTTTCCACTTCCGCGTCGTTTCTCTCCTTGTTCTTTAACAATTCTTCCGGCGTTCTCTCCTGCTTCTCAAAAGGGCAGTCCGGATTGTTTTCTTCCGGGTCGGAATCGATGCCGATCATACATTTGATAGGCAGCTTCTTCTCCCTGATCACTTCCAATGCTCTCCTTGCGTGAAGGTTTGGATCGTACATTCTGATGTAACGATATCCGTCCTTTGCCAGAATCTCCAGATCCTCTTCGATCTGTTCCTTCGTAGGGACTACCGTTTTCGGACTCTGACCCTGTCTGTAACCGGAATAACAGATTGCCTTTCCGTATGTAAGAATTTCCATACCATACCTCCTGCTGCAGTTATCGTTTCTTCTTTTTGTATTCGCAGCTATTTATAGTATAAGAAAAGAATCCCGCTCCGTCAATCCGTTTTCCATAAACATCCGTTTTCCATAAGCAACTCCCTCTCTTTCAAATGCAGCCTTTACAAGGTTGTCACCCGGCATAAGAAGCGTTCCGGCAAAAAACCGGAAAGGCCCCGGTCAAGCCGGCAATATGCCGCAGCCTGAAAAAACCGCCGCATGACAGATGGTTTCCCATTCGTCACACGGCGGCTTTCATTCTTCGCACTGGCCCGGCATGCCGGTCAGAACTTCGCTTACTTATTCAGCTGCTGTCTCGGTCTCTGCAACAGTTTCAGCTTCTGCTGTCTCTGTGGAAGCTTCTTCTGTAGAAGCTTCTGCATTCTCTTCTTCTGTCTCTGTGGAAGCTGCGTCAGCAGTTTCTGTAGAAACTGGGTGAGTCTCTTCTACAGCTTCGGTGGAAGCTTCTTCGGTCTCTTCTACCGGCTCAACAACTTCTGTATCTGCTTCAACAGGAGCCTCTACTGTCGCCGGTGTGGTTTCTTCAGGTGCTGTAGAGCCACAAGCTACCATAGTTGCTGTCATAACGACTGCTGTTAAAATTGCTACTAAGTTTTTCTTCATAATGTTCTCCTCCTACTAAAAACGGAACCTATCAGTTATGTTGTGAAATTTTGTCCGGTTCCTTAGTACGAAAGTGAGAATACCATGTTTCTTTTCGTTTGTAAACACTTTTTATATAATTTTTAAACAAATTATGAATTTCATAAGCTTTTGTTCACATTTTATTCACATTTCAGACAGTTCTTTTCTTTTCCCCTTATATAGGATAAACTGTAATCAGGAAGTACGATAGAAGTTCCGGTTTCCGGAAAACAAGACTCAAAAAACGGAGGTATCCTATGAAAAAAATCTATACCCTCGAATGCTGCGTTGATTCCGTCGAATCCGCCGTCCGCGCCAAAGAAGGCGGCGCAGACAGGCTGGAGTTATGCGCCAACCTTGTCATCGGCGGCACCACCCCCACGCTGGCTCTCTTTGAGCAAATCCGCGAAACGGTGGACATCCGCATCCATGCGCTGATCCGTCCCCGCTTCGGCGATTTTCTCTACTCCTCCCACGAAACGGAGATCATCTGCCGGGAAATCCGCGCATTCCGTCAGGCCGGCGCCGAAGGGGTCGTGATAGGCGCATTGAAGCCCGACGGCTCTCTGGATGTGGAAAGGATGAAGCGCTTCATCGACTGTGCCGGCGGTATGTCCGTCACCCTGCACAGAGCCTTCGATATGTGCCGTGATCCTTTTGCAGCCTTACAGCAGGCAAAAGAACTGGGCGTCAACACCATCCTCACTTCGGGCCAGGCTCCCTCCTGCGTCGCCGGTCTTTCCCGCATGAAAGAACTGGCCGCTGCCGCCGGCGGCGATATCACAATCCTGGCCGGCGCCGGAATCAATGCGGACGCCGTAAAAACGCTGCTGGCACAGACCACGCTGACGGCCTTTCATATGTCCGGCAAGAAGGTTCTAAGCAGCGGCATGACCTACCGCAATCCCGACGTTTCCATGGGACTGCCCGGCATGAGCGAATATGAGATCTGGCAGACCGATCCCCAAAACGTACGGGCCGTCCGCAGTCTGCTGGATAACGCCGCTCTGTCGTCCATTTAAAATGTTTCAAACCTCTGTTCCTGTAAAATTTCCGTCAGAAAAAACTTCCGGCGCACGAAGGATTTTGTGCACCGGAAGTTCTGTTTAACGTTCACACTTCCAAAAATAAGCGCTGTATGGCGGCAATTCGCTTCCGCCGCCAAAATCATGCGTCTCGTGCGTAATCAGATCCTCCGCCTGTCCGCAGCCCGCATCAAAATGAGCCGTATACGGCTCGCTGTCCGCATTGATGGCGACAAGCACTCTTTCCTGGTCCGTTCTGCGTTCAAAAATACACTGCTTATTCGTCAGCACAACGCTGCGAAAAGCGCCGTAGTTGAGCGCCTGGGATTCTTTTTTGACCGCCGCAAGCTTCCCGATCCATTCCGTCAGTTCGTTGTTCTGCGGCGCATCAAAGCAGGCACGCAGCGCGGGATCCCCTTCGCTCTTGTGCGCCTTCGCGCCCCATTCGCTTCCATAATAAACGCAGGGAATGCCCGGCATGCCGAACATCAGCGCATAGATCAGCAGCAAATGCCGTTCATTGCTTAAATTGCTGGCGATCCTTGTCACATCATGGTTATCCACAAAAGAAAGCAGATGTTTCCCTTTATATAAAGTCCAGTTTTCAGGTCCGAACTGCCGAAGAAGGGAATGCACAATCTCAAACATGTTCATGCTGTTAAAGCTGGAATACAGCCCCTTGTAACATTCATAATTGGTCGCGGAATGCAGCATGGCGTCGTTCATCAGACGGTTATAATCCCCGTGCAGCATTTCTCCCACCAGGAAAAAGTCCGCTTTCTGTCCGTCGCAGAAGCTGCGCAGACGGCGTACAAAATTCTCATCCAGACAGTAGGCCACATCCAGACGAAGACCGTCGATATCGAACGTGTCAATCCAGTATTTCACGCTTTCCAGCAGATAATTCACCACTTCTTCATTCTGAAGATTCAGCTTCACCAGATCGTAATTGCCCTCCCAGCCTTCATACCAAAGACCGTCATTATAGTTGGAATTACCGCCCAGATTAATATGAAACCACCCAAGATAACGGGAATTTTCACGGTTTCTCAATACGTCCTGAAACGCCCAGAAGCCTCTGCCCGCATGGTTAAATACGCCGTCCAGAACTACCTTAATACCGGCCCTGTGCAGATTTTCACAGACGTTTTTAAAATCTTCATTGGTCCCAAGCCTGCAGTCGATTTTCTGATAATCCCTCGTATTATATCCATGTGTATCCGACTCAAAAAGCGGCGAAAAATAAATCGCATTCGCGCCCATCCCGCTGATGTGAGGAATCCAATCATTCACCTTTAAAATCCGATGCTCCAATACGCCGTCGTTCTCAAACGGCGCCCCGCAAAAACCCAATGGATAAATCTGATAAAAAACGCTTTCATAAGCCCACATTCTCTTTTTCCTCCTTCACAATGACATGCCGCTTTCCAACATGTACGTCATTTATTTTATCATCTTTTTGAGTCGGTCTCAATCTTTTCTATTCAGATAACTTTTCCGTGTGTTACGGTTTATCCCAAACGGTAAGGTCGTCTGCCGCCTCCCGCAAGCTTCATTTTAATTTACATAATTCTGTTGACCAGTTCAGTTTTTTAACAGAAAACCGACCAATTTTAAAAAATGTGGATAACTTTTCTATTTTTCCAGAATTTAAATAAAATTTTCTGACAAATCCCCAATTTCCACATAGTTATCCACATTTTTGTCTGTCATAAACGTTTTTTCCTCATGTCATTTCCACGGACACATATGTCACTTTTTGTAAATTCGTCCATTTATCCTTTTATAAAAAATGTCATAAAAAAACTTTTGTCTACTCTTTATGTTAACCTCATAACGGCCTCTGAAATCTCTCAATCCGCTCTTTTGAAATGCAGCCTTTTGTGATATGATGAACGCAGATTACAGAAAGGACCGTACGGATACCGCTTCTGTGCGGAAAACAACAGCAGATGAAGAACACTGATTTATTCATTGGATCTCATGTAAGCATGAGCGGAAAAGAAATGATGCTTGGCTCCGTCAAGGAAGCCCTTTCCTACGGCGCCAACACGTTCATGCTATATACCGGCGCGCCGCAGAATACGCGCCGCAAGGCGATAGACGAACTGAGAATTCCGGAAGCCCGGCAATTAATGAGCGCCCGCCACATGGAACGTTTTGTGGTTCACGCTCCCTATATCATCAATCTGGCCAACACCGTAAAACCGGAAACCTATCAACTCGCCGTTGAATTTCTCGCCCGGGAACTGGAACGCACCAAACAGATGGGAAGCGATCTGCTGATCCTGCATCCCGGCGCGCATGTGGGCGCCGGACCGAAGGCAGGCATCAGAAGCATTATACAGGGGTTAAATGAAGTGCTCTCCGAGCCGTCAGAAGTCTGCATCGCGCTGGAAACCATGGCGGGAAAAGGCTCTGAAATCGGCAGAAGCTTTGAAGAACTTGCGGCCATTTACGACGGCGTCAAATATCCGGCGCATCTGCGCGTCTGCTTCGATACCTGCCATGTCCACGACGCAGGCTATGACATTGTAAACGATCCGGAGGGCGTACTGGAACAGTTTGACCATTATATCGGAAAAGAGCAGATCGCCGTATTCCATATCAATGACAGCAAAAATGAAAGAGGCGCGGCGAAAGACCGCCACGCCAATATCGGAGAAGGGCGGATCGGATTCACACCGCTTTACAGAATCGTCCATCATCCTGACTTTCCCGGCGTTCCCCGTATTCTGGAAACCCCCTGGTATCCCGATCCGCACAATCCCGGCAAAATGCTTCCGCCTTACAGGGAAGAAATCGCCTGGCTGCGTACCGGACGCACATGCTGACATGTTTTACTTTTAAACGTAATAACGTATATCCGCCGGATACCGGACGCATTTCCTGTATCCGGCAGATATGCCCAAAACTCAGAGCCAGTCATTCCAGAATTTCTCCACCCTTGCCGCCACCGTCTCTTTGCTGACGATTTCAAAACGCTCCCACTCCCGCGGAAAGAGTTTTAAATAAGAACGCAGACCGAACCGTTCGTCCAGAAGCGCCACCAGACCGATATCCTGCGAGGTCCTTATGACGCGGCCCGCCGCCTGCAGCACTTTGTTCATGCCGGGATACCGGTAAGCATAGTCGAACCCATCCTCTCCCTCTTCCTGAAAATACTGCTTCAAAATCTCCCGCTCCGTGCATACCTGCGGAAGCCCGGTCCCCACGATCAGCGCGCCGATCAGCTTATCATTTTTCAGATCGATGCCCTCGGAAAAAATGCCGCCCAGCACGCAAAATCCCACCAGACTTTGCTCTTCCTCCACTTCAATTTCCATCTGAATCACATCGCTTAAGCAGCATTCCTCATTTCCTTCGAATCTGCTTAAAAAATCTTCCCGGTTTTCCTCGCTCATATACTCTTCCTGCACCAGACATTCCGCCCTGTCTTCCCCGGCAAAACATTCCTGATAGACTTCCAGCACCTTCTGTAAAAAAGAATGAGAAGGAAAAAAGACCATATAATTTCCATACCGCATCCGCACAATCTGATGAATATAGTATGCGATATTATAATACTCCTGATCGGATCTGCGCGTATATTTGCTCGTCACATCGCCAGCCAGAAAAAGCGCCTTTCTTTCCGGATCAAAGGTGGATTTCGCATAAACCTCATAATCCGTTTCTTCTCCGCCCAAAAGCTTTTTATAATATTGGATCGGCAGAAACGTGGCGGAGAACAGAATACTGCTCACGCTGCGGTTCAGGCACTCCCTCAAATTGGTGGACGGATCCACGTTAAACAGTTTCAGATAAAAACGGCCTTCCCCATCAAACTGCGTGTACATCACATACTTTTCATCCACCAACTCATATATCTGCAGAAAGTGGGAAACTTCAAAATAAAATTTCAGAATATCATCCCGGACCGGGCCGTCGTCATGATTTTCCAGATAGTCCTCCATCGTGGACGACAGCCGCTGCAGCGCCTGCACAAAGGGATCGATATGATCCACGATACACCAGTCCTCACATTCCCGTTTCAGATTCAAAAGTTCCCTGTTGCACCGTTCCAGATGCTTTTCCATCCCCGGTTCAATGGCCTTAACCGTCCGCTTCAGATTTAAAAAATCTTCCTTATACAAAACTGCGCTGTACATTTCCCTGCCCCGTTCCAGCAGATTATGGGCCTCGTCCACCAGGAAAAGATACCGTTCTTTCGGACTTCCATCCCCGAAAAAGCGCCGCAGATAAACATGGGGATCAAACACATAGTTGTAGTCACAGATGATGCCGTCGGAAAACAAACTCATATCCAGCATCATTTCAAACGGACAGACCTGATGCTTTCCGGCATATTCCTCTATTTTTTCTCTGCTGTAATGCTCCTCCGACTTCATGAGATCGAAAATCGCCCCGTTAATCCGGTCGTAATGCCCCTTGGCGAAAGGACAATATTCCGGATTGCACTCCGTTTCTTCCATGAAACAGATCTTTTCCTTCGCCGTTAAAATCACAGTTTTAAACTTCAGCCCCTGCGCCCGAAGCAGTTCAAACGTATTGTCCGCCACCGTCCGCGTGATCGTTTTCGCCGTCAGGTAAAAAATCCGGTCGGCCTTTTTTTCGCCTACCGCCTTGACCGCCGGAAATACCGTGGATACCGTCTTTCCCACGCCGGTGGGCGCTTCCAGAAACAGCTTCTTTTTGTGACAGATCGTATGATAAACATGAGTGACCAGTTCTTTTTGCCCTTCCCGGTAAGGAAAGGGAAAAGCGGCCGCCCGGATAGAGGCCTGACGCGTTTCCTTCCAGGCAATCTCCTCATCTGACCACCTTTTATATTGTTCGATCACGTCCAAAAACCATTCCGTCAGTTCCTTCATGGAATATTGAAAGGTAAAACGCCGGACCTCCTCCGTATCCAGATTGCAGTACGTCATCTGCACCTTCATTTCCTCTTGCTCATGCTCTTTTCCATACATCCACGCATAACATTTCGCCTGCGCCAGATGCACCGGATCGGCCGTCTTCATCCTGTTCAGTTCCCGGTAGGTTCCCTTGATCTCATCGATCGTCACAGGATTTCCATCGATCACGCCGTCTGCCCGTCCCTCAACGACCAGACAGTATTTCTCAAATTCCCAACGATGTTTCATGGAAACTTCCGCATGATAATCAGATCCCATCCGCCGCTGTATCATGCGGTGAACCCGTCCGCCCTCCAACATGGCGTCCTCCGGCGAGGATTTTCTTCGATTGTCAATATCTCCGGCCCGCAGAATAAATTCCACCAGCCCCCGCACTGAAATTCTGACTTCCACGGCGCGCATCCCCTTCCTTCTTCATCTTATGTAAACTAAGTTCATCCATTCCGGCTACAAATGCCCGTAACATAAAAACTCTCTGTAAAGAATAGTACCTGTTTCTTTACAGAGAGTCAACTAGCCAAGTTTCTTGCCATCCAAATAATGATCGAAAACGCTGTCATAACCGTGACACACCACCGTCAGCGGATATCTGAAATCCAGTCCCAAAACGCCTACAATGGACTTGGCATCCACCACAAAACTATTATAGGATATATCCACATCGAAATCGCATTTGGAAGCAGCGTTCACAAACCGGTTGACTTCATCCGGCATCAGCCGGATCCGGTATTTCACACAATCCGTAACATTCTCCATAAGAATCATCCTTTCCTGTATCTTCTTATTCGGAAGTCTGCCCATTCGCCGGAGCAATTATACAATATGTGGAAAAATTGCCGCGTTTTTCACAGGTCCGAACTATTCAGAAGCCTGCCGCCCATTTTCAAACTCCGTCATAAATCCCCTGTATTTCAATGGAAGAAACTGCTGCTGCAGTTTCCGGTTGCTTCTTTCTCTAATTCCTATAGTATGGCAAAAGCGTTTAAAAAGTTCCGCCAGTTCCCGTTCCTCCTGGGTATAGTGCGCCGAAAGGGATTCAAACTGCTCCCACACCCGCCCTTCCATACGAACCAGAAACCATTCCTGACCGGAAGCATGAATTCCCGCCACGCCTCTGCGGGTATCGGCAATCACAAAATTCTCCAGCGGAAAACGGTCCGCAAAGTGCGGCATAATAAATTCCGTCACGTTCGCGTCCGGCTCTATCCGGGCAAATAAAACATTCCCCTCCACCTCCCGGAAACGCAGAAACATCTTCATGCGATGTACCTCATTGTGAACATGACGGCTCAATTCAAATACCTTACGAATATCGTCGTCGGCCAGCGCGTCCATCAGCCGTCCTCTGACTTTTCCGGAAAGCCCGGCGGCAATTGCGCGGTACACAGCCTGCCCCTTCGCTTCATCCTCAGACGCAAGCGCATAGCAAATCGCCTCCCAGGCATCCGCCCCGAACCGGCGTCTCACCGTGCCGGCGACTTTAGCCGACCTCCCCGGGTCCGTCTTCACCTCCCTGTAGGTTGTAAACAGACACAGATCCGCTTCTCCTGTCTGGATTCTCGTCTCCACAGGATTCAGCTTCCATTCATATGCGCAGTAGACGGCGGTCAAAACGCCTTCCAGAGAATCCTCGCAAACCAGAATTGTCTCTTCCACACGAACCTCCTGTAAAATCTTCGTCCGCCCTTCACCCGGACAGTCCAACCTCCCGGACCATCCGCTCCTGATCCAGAATAAACCGCCGGTCGTCGAACAGGGAAAGCTGCTGATAGGTCACGCCGTCCGCGTCAAAAGGCAGACGTTCCTTACAGTCCAACAGTTGTCTCGTAATATAATTTTCCTCCAGACGCACCGGATACATCATCTTCCCGTTACAGGTGATGAAGTAGACCGCCCGCTTGAGCACAACGCCGATTTTTTTCAAATGGGAGAAATCCAGACTGCTGCTCCGCCGCGCCTGCACAATCCGCCGGGCGCTCTTTACGCCGATCCCCGGCACGCGCAGCAGTTGTTCATAGGACGCCCGGTTGATCTCCACCGGAAAGGCTTCCAGATGGCGCAGCGCCCAATCCGCCTTGGGATCCAGCAGAATATTGAAATCCGGCCGGTCTTCGCTCAACAGTTCCTTCGCCTCAAAACCATAAAAGCGCAGCAGCCAGTCCGCCTGATACAGCCTGTGCTCCCGCAGAAGCGGCGGTCCGCCGGGCAGAGCAGGAAGCGCTTTATCCTCGTTCACATGGACAAAGGCGGAATAAAATACTCTCTTTAAGGAAAATTTCTGGTAGAGGTTTTCCGCGACAGACAAGATCTGGTAGTCGTTCTCCGGCGTCGCGCCGATAATCATCTGCGTGGACTGCCCTGCCGGCACAAACTGCGGCGCATGACGGTAAACGGCAAGTTCATTCTGATTCGCCATAATGCCGTTCTGAATCTGCCGCATCGGCGTCAGAATCGTCCTGCGGTGTTTATTGGGAGCCAGCCTGGAAAGTCCTTCCGCCGTGGGGAGTTCCAGATTAATGCTCATCCTGTCCACCTCAAATCCGGCCAGACGGATCACCTCCGGGTCTGCGCCCGGAATCGCCTTAATATGAATATATCCCTGAAAGTGATATTCATGGCGCAGCTTGTAAACCGTCTGATAAATCAATCCCATTGTATAGGTGGGATTGTATAAAATCCCGGAACTCAAAAACAGGCCTTCGATATAATTGCGCCGGTAAAACTCTATCGTCAGTCTGCATACCTCCTCCGGCGTAAACGACGCCCTCGGCACATCGTTAGAGCAGCGGTTCAGACAATATTTGCAATCATAAATACATTCATTGGTGAACAGAATCTTCAGCAGACTGATGCATCTGCCGTCCCCGGAAAAGCTGTGACAGATTCCCGCTTTGACCGCATTGCCAATCCCCTTGCCGTCCCCTTTGCGCTCGCTGCCGCTGCTGGTACAGGCCACATCATACTTGGCCGCGTCGCTCAATATTTCCAGTTTTTCCATCAAAGACATCTCTGTCGAAATATGCAGGCTCATATCTTGCTCCAAACATCTGTTCTTAATCTATTACTAATATAGTACATATGTTCGCATTTTTCAAGATATATCTCATAAAATTATAATATATTTTTTGCTTCTTCCAGCCGTTCTTCAAATTGCACATAAAAATCTTCATCTGCCTTCCAGCCCTTAAAGAAGAACATTTCCAGCACATACAGATTGAGTTTCTTCGCCTTCTCCATATCGGGCTGGTCCGTCAAAAGCTTCTGCAATCCGGCCACAAAATCGTGCCAGTCCAGAATAAACCGTTCGTTTCTCCGGATATCCGGCGTATCGATCCACTTCTTCACTTTAATTTTGGACCGGTTTCCCCGCTTGCACTCATTTGTCTGCAGAAAATAGCGAAAAGAATCGCCTTCATAAAAGCGCCCCAGCGGAAACAGCCTGCAGATACCCGGCCGGGATGCATGAATGCTGCATCTGCCCGCTTCGCTTAAGAAGGTACAACAATTCCGCTCTCCCGCCATCCTCAGATTCGGCAGAATCACGCCGTCCACCACATGCAGTTCCAGATGCTCCAAAAGAAGCTGGTCAAAGCTTTTCCCCAGCGCGCCGGTAAGCCGCCAGACATCATAGGGATCCAGAATGATGGACTCCCCCATGCCGCAGCAGCAGTCAAAGCAGCCTTCGCAGTCATGACAGTCCGCCTTCACCAAATCGTTTAACCCATATAGCTTCCCATCCGATATGTCTTCCAGACTCACTTCCCGTTTCAACCGCATCTTCCTCCTTTACACTTTTGAATCCATTTTAACGTAACAAAAAAGACCCTGCAAAATCAAGGTCTTTCACAATGAAGCACGGGGGATTCGAACCCCCGACAACCTGATTAAAAGTCAGGTGCTCTACCGACTGAGCTAGTGCTCCATAAATATCTACGATAAGGTAAAGATACGGCCGCGCAAAGCGTCCGTACTGTAAACAAAGCTGGGCTAGCTGGATTCGAACCAGCGAGTGCAGGAGTCAAAGTCCTGTGCCTTACCGCTTGGCGATAGCCCAGGAAGGTGGAT
>JAUNGC010000003.1 GCA_030524745.1 Eubacteriales bacterium
CCCGCCTCCTCAGCTTGGGAAGCTGATGTTCTACCGATGAACTACATCTGCATGTTTGTGATTATAGCACATTCCTTTCAACTTGAAAAGAGTAAAAAACAAAAATTTATTACAGATGGTAACAGGCCGGCAGGCTGCCGGCCCGTTCAACCTTTTTACTTTTCGCGTTTTCTTACTTTTCAGCGCCCATAGTCAGGCCGTCGATGATGTACTTCGAGCAGAACAGATATACTATGACGACTGCCAGAATGGAAATTCCCACCGCCAGATACATTGCTCCATAATTTGTCAGATAAATCCCTTTCACTAAAGAAATCAAAATGGGCATGGTATATTTTTTCGTATCCGTAATCATAATCAACGGACCGATATAATTATTCCAGCTGTTCACAAAATTAAAAATACACATTGTCGCAATGCCGGGCATGATGCACGGAAACACGATTTTGTTGAAAATCCCGAATTCCGAACACCCCTCCATCCGCGCCGCTTCCAGAAGAGAATCTGACACGCCCTGCCCAATCATGCCGCGCAGGAAAAAAATTGTGGATACGCTGGTAACGCCGGGCGTAAAAAAGGGAAACATAAAAGCAAGCAGATTATTCACCAATCCCATTTTCAACCCCAGTCTGTAAAAGCCGATGATGCTCACCTGTCCGGGAATCATCATGGAAGCCAGCACGACCGAAAAGAGAAACTTTTTCCCCTTAAACTGATATTTTGCAAAACCAAAAGCCACCAGAGCGCCAAAATATCCCGAAACCAACGTAAAGACTGTCGATACCAGCAGGCTGTTGCGAAAGCCGTTCCAGATATTCACATATTGCTGCAGTTTTTGATAATTTTCCGCCAGATATGTTCCCGGCAGCAAATTCAGCTGCGTGACAATTTCAAAACTGGAATGGGTAGCGTTCACAGTCACCAGATAAAAAGGCACCAGCGTAATGACGACCAGTAAAATCAGAAAACCATATATAACAGCATTCACAATTCCTCTTTTAACCATTCCTGTCCTCACCTTTCCTCTTCATCGCCTTGAGCGATAAGATACTCATAAGGCCAATCACCGCAAATAATCCCACAGAAATGGCTGCAGAATATCCATAATTATGATTTTTAAACCCCTGGTTATACAAATACATGGAAACGGTCAAGATCGCTTTATCCGGCTCTCCGGTACCGTCCGACATGGTGGAAGGCACGTCAAACAACTGCATTCCGCCGATGATGGATGTGATGGTAATGTAAACGATTGTGGGTTTAATCAACGGCAGCGTTATCTTCCGATAGGTCTGTCCTTTTGAGGCGCCGTCGATCTGCGCCGCCTCAAAGAGGTTTCTGTCTATGGTCGTAATTCCTGCCATCACAAGAATAGTCGTATATCCGAACCACATCCACCACTGAATATAGGATGTCAGTCCCGACGTAAACACCGGATCGTTGAAAAAATCAAAGGGCGCTCCCGGTATCTGCAAAGCCTGCAGAATATTATTTACGACGGATTTATTTCCATTAAAAAGCAGATTGAACAAAAGGCCGACAGATGCCGCCGTTACCAGATTCGGCAAATAATAGACTGCCCTGAACATTTTCATTCCCTTTACAGAATACATGGTAAAAATGGCTGAAAGCAAAAGGGCCGCCAGGATTTGCGGAATATAGCTGATAATCCAGATCCGCAGCGTATTCCATATGCTCAGATAAAAAATTCTGTCTGTCAAAAGTCTTTTGAAATTTGCCAGTCCTACAAAAGTTTCCGGCGCCAGTCCATCCCATTTTTGAAGGCTTAACGAAAATGTAAACAATACCGGATACAAACCCAGAAAAATAAATGCGATGAAAAAGGGCGATATGAATAAATATCCGTATTTACTTCTGTCATTTATGCTTTTCTTTTTCATTTTGCCATCTCCTGTAAAAGGGACGGCTGCTGCGCCTCAGCCTTTGCCGCCATTCCTGCAGCAGCCTCTTCTCACATATTACTCTTCCCGTTTTATTCAATAATCAATTCCGGATAGTTTGTCGCCACGTCATTTTTAAACTGCTCAATGGCTTCTTCTTTCGACAGCTTTCCCGTCGCATACGCTTTTGCTGCAGTTTTAAACGCCGAATTGATCTGCCCGTCATACTCGGTGATCGTGACATGGGGTTTTTCTGACATCACCTGATTATAAAACTCATAAATATTCTGCCCTGCAAGAGTTTCCTCCCCCTCTCCCTGAGCCAGTTTGTCATTCGCAGATTTACAGTCGACATACTCGCCGTATTCGCTTGCATATTCCTGCAGCGCTTCGGAATTTAAGGTCACATATTCCAGAAATGCCCATGCCGCTTCCTTATTCGGGCTGTCCTTATAAATTCCCAGCCAGGTCCCGCCGTTAATATAAGGATTCGGTCCTTCGCAAAGTCCCCATTTCCCCATAGTATTTACAGCGTTTGCCTTAATCACAAAGGAATATCCCCAGGTAGGAAGAATATAACAAAATACGCTGTCTCCTTCCACACCGGCAATCCATTCCGGATCCCATTCCGAAACGTTTAAATCATATCCGTTTTCCTGAATCGTTTTTACAATATCCAGAAAATCTTCCATTTTAGGGTCGATCACCAGCTTACCGTCCACTACCCAGGGCTGGTCTCTGTAGGACAGCGCCATCAGCATTACGTCCTCCCAACTGCCGAACATGGTAATTCCCGCTTCTTTCATTACTGCCGCTGTCTCCAGCATCTTATCGTAATCAGACAGGTATGCCGCCACGTCTTCCGGCTCGCTCACGCCTAAAACCTCTTCTGCCAGATCTCTTCTGTAGATAACGGACCCCGGCGTTGTCTGCCAGCTCAGCGCGCGGATTGCACCTGTGTCATCCGTTCCCACATCTTTTACATAGTCCCATACATCTTCAAGCGCTTCCGACGCGGAATATGGCGCCTGGCTCAGATCGTCCCATACGCCGGCATTCACCAGATATCTTACATAATCAGACTCCCCGGTAAAAATGTCCGGAACATCCTGACCGCTGGAAATGACCGGCGTCAGCTTGGACAAAAATTCCGTATTGGGAATTACCGTAATATTCACCTTAATGTTCGGATAAATCTGGTTGAATCCTTCCACAAAACGCTGCAGTTCTTCCCCCGATGACCAGATATTCAGTTCTGCCGCCAAATCGGCATCTACACCGTCCGTTTCCCCTGCATCCGTTTCGGCCGCAGGCTGCGGCGCATCTGCCGTCTGTTCACCGGTATCTTCCTGTGTCTGGCTCTGCCCGCATCCCGCCAGTGCGCCCACGCACATTGCCGCAGCAAGCAGCAGGCTCAACATTTTCTTCTTCATTCTGTTTCCTCCTTTTTTGAATTTGCTTTATTTGATTTGCTCTACTTGAACAAACAGGTCACAATACTATGCGCCGGCAAACTGGTCTCTGCGATTTCATCCCGATAACGCAGCGTCAGCTTTTCCGTTCGATCTCCGGGATTCATCACCACTGCAACCTTCCCGCCATCCGGATTTTCAAAGGTGCATCCTTCCAGCAGATGCGTATACATGGAATTGCCGATTCTCACCGCGCCCGGTCTGATGAATTTGCTGAAATGACCGATATAGTAGTAAGATGAAGAAAACCGGATTTTTTCCGTTTCATGATCGACCACCATCGGGGCTTCTCCCACCCAGATTCCCGTGCTGATACAGGGGAGTAAAAATTCCTTTTCCGTCTCGCTCAGTTCCTCTTGCCTGCATCCGCCGGCAAGAAATCTTTCCCGGAAAGCCAGTTGTTCATCCATCCAGTGATCCGGTCTTCCGGTCGTATCCAGAAGCATGTTCCAGTCCACCCAACCGCAGGCCCAGTGATTCAGATCGCCGATCATATCGTGCGCATACTTTTCACCCGCCGCATAGCATTCCCTCGGTTCATTGCTCATACAGGCTTCCGTTCCGAGAATCAGCTTCCCCGGATACATCTGATGAATGGCATCCAGCGCGCCGAAATGGTCTCCCGCGTACCAGTGAATCGCAATTCCGTCCACTGCCTCCCCCGCTTTTTTATCGGAAAAGATTTCTGACGCCCTGTCAAAAGCCCTCTCTTTATTATGGTCCCAGCAAAGCACCTTTTTATCGCCCAGGCCGGCCCTGCACAGAGCGGGCCGCAGATATTCTCCCGCAAACTCCCGTTCATCCTGCGCCGTATAGTAGCAGGATTCCCATCCCATTTCGGCGTGCGTTTCATTCTGAATTGTTATTCCCCAGACAGGAATCCCTTCCCGTTCATATTCCTGCAGAAATTTCACAAAGTAATCCGCCCAGACCTGACGGCAATCCTTGCGCAGATACCGCCCCTTATCCATGCGCCCGTTTGTTTTCATCCAGCCCGGCGGGCTCCACGGAGAAGCAAAAAGTTTCAGTTCCTGATTGATGGACAACGCCTTCTTTATCATGGGAATCACGTCCTGCCGGTCATGTTCCAGGGAAAAATCTTTTAACTCCCAATCGTTTTCCGTATCGTCGCAGGTATAAAATTCCGTAGAAAAATCACAGCTATTAATAGTAGTCCTGCAAAGACTGTAACCAATTCCCTCTTCCCTGTCGAAATACCCTTTCATCACCGCTTCCTGACCGGCAGCGCTCATTTTCATAAGATTGACCGCGCTGGCCTGCGTCATTGCGCCGCCGAATCCCAGGATCTCCTGGTAACGTACCTCGTCATATATATTAAAGATATTGGCTTCATTCGCACGATACCCCTCTCTGTCCGCGTGAAAGAACAGCGGTTCCTTTTCCTGCAGAAAAGCATGACTATTGTAATCTGTTATAAAAACCCTGATTTTTCCCTTCATTCTCTCTCCTCGCTTTCCCCGGATCCGCATCCGTTTTGTATTCTGCTGTTATATCGTTCTTCATTGATTGCACGGATAACCCGGGGATTTATTTTGAAATTGCGCTCCTCATCCATAAGGCCGTTGATTTCCTGCTGCACATCCGTAAGCTGCGTATAACAATACCCGCATGCCCATTGGAGTCTTCCCACCGCCCGGACAATATCTTTGTATCGTTTCACAAATTCGTCCGCATTTTTCACCTTATTGCCGTACCCCCATCCCGGCTGTCCGTTTTGAAATGCAATGCCGCCGAACTCGCTTATCATAACCGGCTGCCCTGTATAGCGATAGTTTTGTGCAAAAACCGGCTTTTGCAGATTGGGAAACAGCCTGCTGTCCAGAATTTCTTCCCGGTTCCATTCATACCGCTCTGAAAAAGCGTGCGCGTCTTCTTCATAGTCATGCAGCGTGATAATATCCGATACGGTGTGCTCCCAGCCGTCATTTGCCAGAACCAGCCTTGTGCCGTCCAGCGCTTTTATGGTATGGTAAGCCGCCTCGGCAAAATGCTGCTGCCTTGTATTCGTCCGGATTTCATTGATCCCCCAGGATTCGTTAAATGCCGTCCAGACAAGAATGGAAGGATGGCTGTAATGCTGCTCCACGATTTCTGCCAGTTCCCTCATATAATTCCGGATTTCTCCGGCTTCAAAACAATATGCGGAAGGGATTTCGCACCAGACCAGCAGTCCAAGCACATCACACCAATAGTAGTATCTCTCATCCTCTATTTTTTGATGTTTTCTCGCCCCGTTAAAACCCAATTCTTTCGTTTTCCTGATGTCTTCAATAATCGCGTCTTCATCCGGCGGGGTCAAACCGGTTTCCTTCCAATACCCCTGGTCCAGTATCAGTCTTTGATAAAGAGGTTCTCCATTCAAAAGGATGTTTCCCTGACAGACGACAATCTCCCGCATTCCGAAATAGGAGGCCACCTGATCGCACAGGCCATCCTTCCGAAACAGCGATATTTCAATGTCATACAGGTTCGGCCTGTCCGCCGACCAATAATGGATTCCGTCCAATTCCGTATCTTCACTGATTTCCGTCACATCGACAACGGCCGCCGTATGGTATCTTCTCACCGGAAAATCCACTGCTGTAATCAGTCTGCCTTCAAAAGAAATTTCGGCCTTTGCACGGACATTTTCGTACGCCTTTTCCCCTTCAATTTCAAGGTCAATCCCCAGTCTTTTGTCTTTCGGCATGGGCGTCAGCTTCAGGGAAGTGATATGCACTTCATTCACAATCTCCATCCAAACGGTTTTCCAGATTCCTGTCGTCTGTACATACCAGCAGCGAAAACTTTCTTCCCGCCATCTTTGTTTGCCGCGAAGCTGTCTGGCGTCAAAAGAATCTTCCGCTCTTACGACAATCTCATTTTTGTCCGCCAGATAATCGGTGATATCAATGCTAAAACGCGTATACCCTCCCTCATGCTGGCCCGCCTTTTTTCCGTTTATCCAGACAGTCGTCCGGTAATCACAGCCCTCAAAATGAAGCAGCACCCGTTTCTGCCAAATTTCATCGGGAAGAATGTCAAAGGTTCTTGCATACCACACACAAAAATGTGCTTTTTCTTCTTCAATGCCGCTGGCTTTTGTCTCATAGGAAAACGGAACCCGAATATTTCTCCTGCTCTGAAAATTTTCATACCACCGCTCCTTTTCCCCCCTTCCCTCATCGTCAAATCGAAACGCCCAATCCCCGTTTAAACTGCTCCAGGACTTCCTGACCATCTGAGGTCTGGGGTAATCTTTGATATAGCATGCTGTCTGCCTCCTCATATCGTTCCCTCTCTGTGCTTTATTTATATTATATTTTTTGATGTTTATATTTATATTCTACCATTTTCTTCTCCCATATCAATTGTATTTTTGGCATTTTTTCTGTTTTTTTAGATTATTTTATGTTTTTTGACCATTTAATATCAGTATTACTGTTTTAAAATCCAAAAAAAGAAGCGATATAAACAGTTACCCTCATATCGCCTTTTTTCGTCGTTCAATTTCGATATTCCATTCCCATCACGATATCCTGCGGATGGTCTCCATAAGTCTTTCCAAATATATTAAATCCGCCCACATAGGTCGCATCCGGTTTATTACAGATTTCAAACTCTATATATGCCGACTCCCTTTCAAGCAGTTTTTCAACCGTTATATCCGAATATTGTTTCCCATTCATCAGCGTGGCTTTTTCATTGATTTCAATTCCCAGCATAACGCCGTACTGCGTGGAACCGTTCTCCCATATTTTCGGATTCAGCCTTCCCCTTCTGGAACCATAATCGCCGTTTGAACGCCAGGTACCGATTTCCACGCCATTCACCTTAAATGTAATATCGGATTTCCAGTCCTCATGATAATTCGGCGCTTCCGAACAAATTTCCAGCGTAAACATCAGCTTATATGCCTTTCCACCCGATGGAAGCATATTGGGAAACCGGTATTTCACATACCCGCCTGCCGTCCACAAAATCCCCGCTTTGACTCGTTCCGGCAAATAAAACGAAGATACCTTATCTTCCGTGCCGATGATGCCCTGCTCACCGGCAATTCCGCAGGTCGGCATCACTTCAAAATCATAATAGGCGCCTATGGGCATCTCATAACTTCTGTATTCATTGATATCGCTGTTTTTCTGATAGGCGCTGATATTGATATAGTCCGTCTTTCTGGTACACAGTTTCAGCGTTCCCCTCATGCCGGGACGTTCCTCTATGCTTATCAGATCCGCAGCTTCCAGAATCTTAATATGGAAAGTCACGCTGGATTGGGGAATGTTCAGCCTTTCAGAAATTTCACTGATGCTAAGTCCCTTATTCTCAATCAGCTTCAGTATATCAATCCTCGCGGGCACAGACAATGCTTTGCAAATGCTGCACAATTTTTCCTTATTTCCAACATCCACATTCACAATTCTTGACATTAAGCATCCCTCTATCTCTTTTGCCGTACCCGATCCGTTTACCCCTGCGCGCTTTCATTCTTCCGGGCAAGGTCTTCATCCGAAATATGATACTTTACCCTAAACCGTTGAAAAGCGGATTCAGGATCTATGGATTCATCGTTTTTTTTTTGCTTTTCCAGTTCTGCAAATCGAGCAACCGCCTCTGCAATCTGACTTTCTGTTTTCTGGCCGGCCGCCATCGGATCAAGGGCTTCCAGCCGCCCCAGAATCGCCTGAACCTGCTCCGCATCAAATTCAGCGTCCGTTGCATCGAAAGTAAACCAATTCAGCTTGTCATATAAATCCCGTATCAACTGTTCCTGTTTGGAATCTCTTTTCTCTTCCATCGTCTCTTTCCCCTTTTCACTCAGATCCCGGACAGGCCGCAGATCGCAATACAAACTGCCAAAAACAGCATCATCTTCATACTGCTTTTGATCTTCTCCTTCATTCGCGCGATGCGCGCCTTAAAACAGGATTCCGTAATTCCCAGCCGCTCTGCCATCTCTGAAGACGTATAGCCATACTCATAATAATGCCGCAGGATGTTCAGATCCTGGCCGGATAACATATGCTCCAGTGATGAATAAAAATCCACTATTTGATATGCATCAAGTTCGTCAGCAGGCCCTTCCTCATATATCATCATATCCATCAGGTCTGTACTGTCAAGGTCGGCCCTTCTCTGCTTTTGAAACCATTTTTTTATCTTATTTCTGGCAACCAGCGTCAGAAATCCCGGTATATTCGGATGTGTCTTCAGCGCTTTCCATTTTTCATATGCAACGAAAAAGACTTCCTGCGTCAGATCGTCCACCGCCGCTTCATTATGGCGGATCATTCTCTGAACGTAATGATGGATTCCCGGATACTGGCTTTCATACATTTCTTCAAAGCTGCCATAATCATTCTTTTCCCCGTTCATCCAATCCCCTCTTTCGTTCCCGGATCCGTCTCTCTATTTATAGAGCAAAGACAGATACCGAAGCACCTGTTCCAGCACGGGCTCCTTATCCCTTGGACAATCCTTAAAGATTTCCATGAATTCTTTCCCTGAAAATACTTCCCCTGTCAGAAGATACGTCGGTTCCAGCCCCATTTTCTCATAAACCGCCAGAACACGCTGTACAGAAATCTTGCGGTTTCCGCGTTCGATTTCCCCATAATAAGTAGTGGAAATTCCAAGCAGTTCCGCCGCCTGCTCCTGTGTTAACCCCAGCTTTTTGCGCTGCAGCCGGAGTCTTTCTCCGATTTCCACAAATAAGTCAGTTGTCATAGTTTTTCCTCTCAATCATAGTCTGGTATATTATCCATAATACTTTCATATGGCGCATATTAAGAGAAACCAACTGAATGATTTTTATGTGAAAATCTCTCATTTTGTTATTTTTTATAATAACTAATTGTACATATTTTAATCTTTTCTGGCAAGAACGGCAAGTACATATTTCCAGACGCGTTCCACGGAAGAAATGCTTAGTTTTTCTTCCGTCGTATGAATATCCCTCATATCAGGACCGATCGAAACGCAATCCAGATCCTCTATCTTTCCGGACAAAATACCGCATTCCAGACCCGCATGTATCGCCTCCACCTGCGGCCTGCTGCCATACATTTCCTGATAAACCGCAACCATCTTATCGCGCAGCACGGAGTCTTTCTTATACTCCCATGCCGGATAATCGCCAAAAACCTCCCAGGTTCCGCCCTGGGATGCCAGAATGGCTTTCAGTTGATCCAGCAGCAGTTCCTTTTGACTGCTCAGAGAACTTCTGACGGAAAAATCCATCTGCATCTCTTTACCGTCAAGCTTCAATATCCCCAGATTCAAAGAAGTCTGCACCAATCCCGGAATATCCGCGCTCATGGACTGCACTCCGTTTGGCATCATCAATAGAAGAAACGCGGCCTTCCGGCTGCTTTGGGCGGTCAAAACGTCAAAAACTCCCTCCGATTTTTCCTGTACCGAAACCGCAAAGCCCGGGTCCTTCACTTCCAGTTCTTTCTTCACCTTTGCTTCAAATGCCTGCAGCGCCGCTTCAAAAACGGCGGTTTCCTCTTTTTTTACCGCAAGCGCAAGCTGTGTCTGTCTGGGAATCGCATTATCCGCCAGCCCGCCTTCCAGAGAAACGAGCCGCACATCCGCTTTCTTTTGACACTCATAGAGAAGCCGTCCTGCCAGGCAGTTGGAGTTGCCCCGTTCCTTATGGATTTCACCGCCGGAATGACCGCCAAGCAGGCCTCCCACCAGAATGTGATATTGATATCCTTCCATGGTTTCCTTTTCCACGGAAAGATTTCCATGAAGGCGCGCGCCGCCTGCGCAACTGGTCAGAAAAATCCCCTCATCCTCGGAATCCAGGTTCAGCATTCTCTTTCCTCTGCAAATACTCAGATCAATCGCCCTCGCGCCATCCATACCGGTTTCTTCGTCCACCGTAAAAACCGCTTCGATCCGGGGATGCGCGATTTTTTCAGAATCCAGAATCGCAAGCATGATCGCAACCGCAATTCCGTCGTCTCCGCCCAGACTCGTATCCCGGGCATAAAGCCAGTCTCCGTCCGTTTCCAGATCCAGTCCTTCCCGCACCATGTCCTTCGTACAGCCGGGCTTTTTCACCGCCACCATGTCCATATGCCCCTGCAGAATCAGCGGTTCCTCCGCTTCATACCCCGGCGCAGCCTCTCTGATGATGATGACATTTTTCGTCTCATCCTGTACATATTCCAGATTCCTCTCCTTTGCAAACGCGGCAAGATAATCGCTGATTTTCTCCACATTGCCGGAACCGTGAGGAATAGCACATATTTCCGTAAAAAACCGAAATACTTCTTTCGCTTCCGAATTCCATAATCTTTCCATAATTTTCTCCCATTCCGCCGCAAGCGGCCTTCCTGAATCAGATATTTTCAATTACAACAGAAACAAAACGGCCTGACAGCACACATATGCCAATCAAACCGTTTACAGTCACTCTTCTCCGTCGTCGACATCCGCCGCCACCGCGGACACTACGGATGAAACTACCGCAATCACGACTGCAATGATGACGATCAGCAGTCCGCCGCCCAAAACAATAAACATATGATACCCTCCAATCTCCTGTCCTTTAGTTTACCACACAAACCGGACAGATACAACAAAAGCGAACTCTTTTTCAGCCTTTCTTTTTTTCCGGAAGCTGCACCAGGATGACGGCCGCAAAAACCAACGCGCATCCGCTCAGTTCCCGGACACTCAGCTTCTGATCCAATAGGATCCAGCCGGCCAGCACCGACACGGAGGACTCCAGACTCAGAATCAGGGATGCGATGGTCGGCTCCACGTTTTTCTGACCAATCACTTGCAGCGTATAGGCCACGCCGCAGGACATCACGCCGGCATACAAAAGCGGCACAATGCCCGCCGTCAGCGCATGCAGATCCGGCCGTTCCAGAAAAAGAGCCAATATGGTGCAAATCACGCCGCTCGTGAAAAACTGCATACAGGACAGCTTCACGCCGTTCGTCTTCGGCGAAAAATAGTCCACCACCAAAATGTGCACCGAAAAAGCAAATGCGCAGCCCAGCACGAAGCTGTCCCCTTTACTGATGGAAAAGTTTCCCGATATGCACAGCAGATACATACCGATCACGGCGATCAGCGCGCCGATCCAGATTTTTGCTCCCACCTTTTTACGGAGAAAAATCCCGCAAACGGGAACAATAATGATATATAGCGTCGTAATAAAGCCGGCTTTGCCCACCGTCGTATACAAAATTCCAAACTGCTGTAACAGGCTGGCAATACATAAAGCGAGACCACAGCAGACGCCTCCCGCCAGAACTTCTTTTCTCCCGCCCTTTTCTTTCTCCCCAGCCTTCTTATGCTCCCGGTACCAGATCACCGGCAACAGCACAACCGCGCCGATCAAAAAGCGCGCGCCGTTAAAGGTGAGCGGTCCCATATACTCCATTCCCACACTCTGCGCCACAAAAGCCACGCCCCATATGACCGCGGCTAAAAAAAGCAGCAGACTGCTTTTTACGGATGTTTTTTTCTGTTCCATTTCTTTCTCTTCCTGTCTCATGACGATGCATGTATGACTCTGGCTCCGATTTCCGCCACAATCTCCCGAATCGTCTTATTCTCGCAATCCACGGTCACATCGGCATAACGTTCATAAAGGGGAATTCTCTCATCATAGAGCTGCCGGAGCGTCTGCCCTTCCCTGAGCGTCACGCCGCGTTCCTTTAAATCTCCCAGCCTGTCCGCAATCGATTCACAAGACAGCTTCAGATATACCACCGTCCCGATCTCCTTCAGATGGCGCATCGCCGCTCTCCCGTAAATCACGCTTCCGCCGGTTGCAATGACCGAATGCTTCGCCTGAAGGGAGGCGTTGATTCTGTTTTCCACCTGTCTGAATCCGTCGTCCCCTTCCTGCAAGATGATTTCATGCAAAAGCTTTCCCGTCTGTTCCTGAATCACCAGATCGGAATCCACAAATTTCAATCCCGCATGCTTGGCCAGCACCACGCCGACCGTGCTTTTTCCCACGCCAGGCATGCCGATCAACACGATATTTTTCATACGCTTATTTTCCGCCCCGGTAAGCGATCACTTCCACTTCGCACAGCACATCTTTCGGAAGCTGTTTTACTGCTACGCAGCTTCTTGCGGGCTTCTGGGTAAAATATTTCTCATATACGCCGTTAAACGCGCCGAAATCGCCCATGTCCGCCAGAAAACAGGTCGTCTTTACCACAGCTTCATAGCCGATTCCCTCTTCGTTCAGAATCGCCCCGATATTCTTCATCACCTGTTCGGCCTGCTCCTCAATTCCTTCCGCTTCGATTGCGCCGTTTGCCGGATTGATCGGAATCTGCCCCGACGCAAATAAAAAGTCTCCCGCAATCACTGCCTGGGAATAGGGGCCGATCGCCGCCGGCGCTTTGTCTGTTGCAATTGTTCTTAACATGATGACTGCCTCCTCATTCTATTATCGTACAAATGCCATTTTCTTCAAACAGCGTTCTCCTTACACAACGAACAGTAACAGTATACCACGCTCATTTCCGGCTGTCACTCGTTAAATTCCACCGTCACATAAAATCCCCGTTCATTTTCAATGACCGCCGTCACATCTCCTTCTCTTGCCAGAAGCCTCTCCCGAAACGGATAATTGCCCGACATAGCGAGCGCCGGATCAATCGTATAATAATAATTGCTCGGCAAAAGCCCTTCCGTCACCGTTACATGATCCCCTTCTTTTAACAGGCCGGGGCGTTCCATTTTAAACTCCATCGTTCTCACAAAATCATCCTGCCTTTCCCTGAACGTCAAAAATCAGACAACATACTTTCCATACCGTCCGGCGTCGCTTTTGGGGCATTGCAAATTCAAAACCACGCCGTCCGCTTCGTAAGCCATGGACTTCACCACAGCCCGCTCTTTCAAATAGGACACCGCCGCTCCGTCCGTATAAGGAATCAGCATCCGGCATTCCACATAATCCGCAAACAGCTTCTGCCCAATCAAACCGATCAGTTCTTCCAGGCCAATTCCCTGTTTGGCGGACATATAAATCTTATCCCCCACGATCTTTGGCAGTTCTGATTCTTCCATCGCAAGATCCGCCTTATTCATCACATACAGGCACGGAATCCGTTCCGCTTTCAGTTCCCTGAGCGTTTCTTCCGTCACCTTCATCTGCTCCCTGTGATGCGGATCCGAAAAATCCACCACCTGCAGAAGCAGATCCGCATTGCAGGCCTCCGCCAGCGTAGAGCGGAACGCCTTGACCAGCGTATGGGGAAGCTTGTCAATAAATCCCACCGTATCGGAGAGCAGAAAGTCCCGGTTATCGCCGGGAGAAATCCGGCGCACCGCAGTATCCAGGGTAGCAAAAAGCATGTCCTTTTCCATGACCTTCTTTTCTTCATCCCCCATATAAGTATCCAGCATCCTGTTTAAGAGGGTGGATTTTCCGGCGTTCGTATAACCGACCAACGCCACGGAAGGCAGACCGCTCCCGGCCCTTCTCTTCCTCTGCGTCTGCCGGTCCTGTTCAACGGCTTCCAGTTCCCGGCGCAGTTCGCTGATACGCTTTTCAATTTTCCTGCGGTCCAGTTCCAGTTTCTTCTCGCCCGCTCCCTTATTGGAAAAACCGCCCCCGGCGCCCGCACCTCCTCCGGCGCCGGCGCCGCCGCCCTGCCGCGACAGAGCCTCCCGCATTCCCACCAGACGCGGCAGCATATATTGCAGATTTGCGCTCTCCACCTGCAATCTCGCTTCCTTCGTCCTGGCTCTGCGGTCAAAAATTTCCAGAATCAGATTGGTCCGGTCCAATACCGCCACCTCCAGTTCCTTCTGCAGATTTCTCTGCTGGGAGGGCGTCAGGGAATTATCGAAAATGACGCATTCCGCTTCCAGCATGGACGCCAGATTTTTCACTTCCTCCACCTTGCCGCTGCCGATATAAAACGCCGGATTGACAGACGGCAGATTCTGCACCGCCGAAGTGGCCACCTCCATATCGCAGGCCTTCGCCAGACTTTCCAGTTCTTCCATGGAATGTTCAAAGTCGGGATCATCATTTAAGTTGACTCCTACCAAAATTACCTTTTGCATATGAATACCTTCCTTCGCTTTGTTACGGTTTGTGAGAGGAGCGGCGGCGGGGCGGAGATGTGGGGGCGGCGGGACAACGCGCATCTTTGGACACACTCCCGTTCGGAAAATACGCAGCGGTACATAGAGTTGTAAAAAACACAACTCAAGTACCGGCGTATTTCCAACGGTCCAAGCGATGCGCGCTGTCCCGCCGCCCCCACATCCCCGCCCCGCCGCCGCTCTTTTTGCAAGCCGTAACTTCTTTTAAATAATACAGGAATCCGAATTGCTATCCGCACTCTTATTTTTTCACCACAATACACATTTTAAAGCCCCCCGAAACCAATTGCAATAAATTTGTTTAGTGGTATAATGAAGTGTGACAACTCGCCCGTGGCGAGTTGTCACACGCTACTACTCAAACGCTATGCGTTTGAGTAGGTTCCTTTTTTTAAACGCTACTTCTCAAATGCGTAGCATTTGAGTAGGTTCCTTTTCAAACGCATTTTACAAAGACAGTCATAACGGAGAATACAAATGAACATTATCATCATTGGCTGCGGCAAGGTCGGCCTGACGCTGGCCGAACTTTTATCCGCCGAGCATCACAACATCGTGCTGGTCGATGATTCCAGCCAGAAATTACAGACGATTCCGGAATCCCTTGACGCGCTCCGGGTACAGGGTAACGGCGCCTCCATCAACACATTGATGGAAGCCGGCGTGGAAAATACCGATATCCTCATTTCCGTCACCGGTTCCGACGAATTGAATCTTCTTTGTTGTCTGATTGCCAAAAAAGCGGGAAAATGCCACACCATCGCCCGTGTGCGCAATCCCGTCTATAATAAAGAGATTGAGTTCATCAAAGAGAAACTCGGCATCTCCATGGTCATCAATCCCGAACTGACTGCGGCTTCCGAAATCTCCCGCCTGCTGCGCTTTCCTTCCGCAATCAAAATCGATACTTTCGCCAAAGGCCGTGTGGAACTTCTAAAGTTCCGCATCCGTCCGGAATTTAAATTAAACGAAATGCCGATTCATCAACTCGGCAGAATCCACAGCAATATCCTGATCTGCGCTGTCGAACGCGGCAATGAGATCACGATTCCCGACGGTAATTTCGTGCTCAGGGACAATGACGTGCTTTCCATCGTCGCTTCTCCCAAAAACGCCGCAGAATTTTTCCGCAATATCGGTTTGAAAACCAACCAGGTGCGCAATACCCTGATTGTGGGCGGCGGCAAGATCAGCTACTATACCGCCCGCTTTTTGCTGGAAATGAAAATCGACGTCCGCATCGTGGAAATCAGCCGCGAGCGCTGCGAGGAACTCTCCGAACTTCTGCCCGAGGCCACCATTATATGCGGAGACGGCACGGATAAACAACTCCTTTTGGAAGAAGGGCTGGCCGAAGCGCAATCCTTTGTGACGCTGACCAGTCTGGATGAGGAAAATATTCTTCTGTCCCTGTTCGCCCAGGCGAATTCAAACGCAAAGCTGGTGACAAAAGTAAATAAAATCGCCTTTACCGACATCATCAACAACCTTGACATCGGCAGCGTCATTTATCCCAAGTATCTGACCGCCGATTACATCCTGCAGTATGTGCGCGCCATGCAGAATTCCATCGGTTCAAACGTGGAAACGCTTTACCAGATCCTTGACAACCGGGCAGAAGCGCTGGAATTTGCCATTCATGAAAAATCGTCCGTTACGGACATTCCGCTTTCTGAACTGAAGCTGAAGAAAAACCTGCTGATCGGCTGCATCAACCGGCACGGCAGAATCCGGATTCCCCGCGGTCAGGACAGCATTCAGGTGGGCGATACGGTCATCATTGTTACCACCCAAAAGGGTCTCAACGACATACAGGATATTCTAAGAAAGTAGGAAGGGCCGCATGAATTACTCCATTGTGTTTTATATTATCGGCTGGATCTTAAACATTGAAGCCGCATTCATGATTCTTCCCTGCGTTACCGCGCTCATTTATCAGGAAAGGAGCGGCTGGGCTTTTGTCATTACGATCGCGGCATGTCTTTGTATCGGCATTCCGCTGACTGTCAAAAAGCCGAGCAACCGGGTATTTTATCTGCGGGAAGGTTTTGTTTCGACTGCATTAAGCTGGATCGTATTAAGCTGTGTGGGCGCGCTGCCTTTTTTGATCTCCGGTTCCATCTCAAACCCTGTGGACGCAGTTTTTGAAACGGTTTCCGGATTTACCACGACCGGCGCCAGCATTCTTGCCGATGTGGAAGCGCTTCCTTACTGCATGCTGTTCTGGCGCAGCTTCACCCATTGGATCGGCGGTATGGGCGTGCTTGTCTTTCTGCTGATTCTGCTGCCCATGACGGGCGGCAGCCATATGAACCTGATGAAAGCGGAAAGCCCCGGTCCCTCTGTCAGCCGCCTGCTTCCCAAAGTGTCTTCCACCGCCAGAATTTTGTATCAGATCTATATTTTTATGACGCTGGTGGAAATTGCGCTCCTGCTTCTGGGCGGCATGCCGCTGTTTGACTCCATCACCCTTTCCTTCGGTACGGCGGGTACCGGCGGTTTCGGAATCAAAAACGACAGCATTGCCGGCTACACCGTTTATCAGCAGGTCGTCATCACGATTTTCATGATTTTGTTCGGCGTCAATTTTAACGTTTATTTTTTTATACTTTTCAAAAAATTCCGCCAGGCTTTTGCCAGCGAGGAAGTGCGCGCGTACCTGATCATTATACTCGTTTCCACGCTGATAATTACGTTCAATGCGCGCGGTCTGTTTCACGGATTCGGTGAAGCTTTCCAGCAGGCCGCGTTTCAGGTCGGTTCCATCATCACCACGACCGGATATGCGACTACGGATTTTAACCTCTGGCCGCAGACCTCCCGCACGGTTCTGGTTTTGTTAATGTTTATCGGCGCCTGCGCCAGTTCCACCGGCGGCGGCATGAAAGTATCCCGCTTTCTGATTCTGTTTAAAACGGTTGTTAAGGAACTGCGCATGCTGCTTCATCCCAGAAGCATCAAAAAAGTCCGGATCGACGATAAACCGGTGGAACATGAAGTGGTCCGTTCCACAAATGTTTTTGTTTTCACCTATATCCTGATTTTTGCAGCGTCCATGCTTCTGCTCACCTTCGACAATCTGGATCTGACCACCACCTTTACGGCTGTCGCCGCCACCTTAAACAACATCGGCCCCGGGCTGGAACTGGTCGGTCCCACGGGAAATTTTTCCATCTTTTCAAACGGCTCTAAGCTGGTCATGATCTTTGACATGCTGGCCGGAAGGCTGGAACTGTTCCCTCTGCTTCTTCTGTTCATGAAGAGCACCTGGAAGAAATTTTAAAAAGCTGATTCGTAAGCGCTTTGTGCCGCTGCGTTTGATTCTGTCAAAGTATAGAATAAGGGACTTCTGCAAAGAAAAGTATATTTGCAGAAGTCCCCTTTTTTGATGATTAATCCAATTCTTTCTTTCCCGTGTACAGTTCGTAGTATCTGCCCTTCATCGCCAGCAGTTCATCGTGATCGCCTCTTTCAATGATTTCCCCGTTTTCCAGCACCATAATCGCATTCGCGTTACGGACCGTGGAAAGCCGGTGCGCAATCACAAGCGTTGTGCGCTGCGCCATCAGCCGATCCATGCCGTGTTCAATATGGCGTTCGGTTCTCGTATCGACAGAAGAAGTCGCCTCGTCCAGAATCAGAACCGGCGCTTTGGAAATTGCAGCCCGGGCGATATTCAAAAGCTGTCTCTGTCCCTGGCTCAGATTTGCGCCGTCCCCTTCAATCATCGTATCATAGCCGTCTTCCAGCCGTTTGATGAAATGGTCCGCGCTCGCCAGCTTCGCCGCTTCCACCACTTCTTCGTCCGTGGCGTCCAGCCTTCCGTACCGGATATTCTCCCGGATCGTTCCCGTAAACAAATGCGTATCCTGGAGCACCATGGCGATATTTTTACGCAGGCTGTCCCGCCGGATCTGCCGGATATCGACGCCGTCAATCGTGATGCTTCCTTCGTCGATATCGTAAAAACGATTAATCAGATTGGTGATCGTCGTTTTCCCCGCGCCGGTGGAACCGACGAGGGCGATTTTCTGTCCCGGCTTCGCATAGAGGGAAATATGCTTTAAAATCGTCTTATCCGGATTATAGCCAAAGGTCACATCCTTCAAAATCACATGTCCCTGACAGGAATTGAGTTCCACCGCATCCGGCCCGTCTTCCGCTTCCGGCTCTTCATCCATGATCTTAAATACCCGTTCCGCTCCGGCAAGCGCCGAAAAGATCGTATTCATCTGCATGGACAATTCGTTGATCGGTCTGGAAAACTGGCGGGAATAGTTCACAAATACCGTCAGGCCGCCGATGTCAAATCCCCGCAGCACGCAGAGAATGCCGCCGATCATCGCCGTCAGGGAGTAACTGACCTGGCTCAGATTTCCCATTACGGGGCCCATGATGCCGCCGAAAAACTGGGCAAAAATCTGCTTATCCCGCAAATCATAGTTTAAATATTCAAATTCCTCCTGAGCGATCTCCTCATGGCAGAATACCTTGACCACTTTTTGGCCTGTCACCGTCTCTTCCACATAGCCGTTTAAGGTTCCGATGGCCGCCTGCTGGGCCTGATAATATTTCCGGCTTCTTGCCGCCACAAAACCTGCCGCTTTCAGCATGAGCGGTACCATGACCACGGTGATGATGGTCAGCCAGACGTTCGTATACAGCATCAGACAGAAGGTCCCCACCACATTGATCGTACTGGAAATAATCTGTATCACCGTATTATTGAGCATGTCGCCCACCGCGTCCAAGTCATTGGTAAAACGGCTCATGATATCGCCGTTGTTATTCGTATCATAAAAACGCACCGGGAGTTTTTGAAGCCTGTGAAATAAATCGTTTCTGATCCGCTCCAGCGCTCCCTGTGAAATGGTAATCATAATTCTCTGCTGCAGGTACTGGGCCAGAATGCCCACTGCATAAACCGCCGCCATGGTCAGCAGAGAAGCGAGAAGCTTCTGTGCGCTGCCGCCTTTCTCCGTAAGGCCATTGATAATAGGGCGCAGCATATAGGAGCCTGCCAATGACGACACCGTTCCGACCACTACGCAAAACAGAACAAAGAGCAGTTTCGGCGTATCCGCATTCAGATAGAACAGCAGACGTTTTACGGCTTCCTTCGTATTCTCCGGTTTTTTCACCGCCATACCTTCTCTGCCCGGCCCATGTTTGGGGCCGTCCGCTCCGGCAACAGGTTTGCGGGCATATTTTTTTATCAGTCGTTCTCTTCTTGCCTCATCCATTATGCCAGCACCTCCTCTTTCATCTGGGAATCATAGATTTCCCGGTAAGCAGAGCAGCCTTCCATCAAATCCCCGTGTCTGCCATGACCCACGATTTTACCTTCGTCCAGCACCACAATCTGATCCGCTTCCATGACAGAAGTAATCCGCTGCGCGATGATCAGCTTCGTCGTTTCTTTTAAGGTAGTGGAAAACGCTTCCCTGATTTTGCTCTCCGTCGCCGTGTCCACTGCGCTCGTGGAGTCGTCAAGAATCAGGATTTTGGGTTTTTTCAAAAGCGCTCTTGCAATACACAGACGCTGTTTCTGACCGCCTGACACATTTACGCCGCCCTGTCCCAGTTCCGTCTCATATCCATCCGTCAGATTCTGCACAAAAGGATCCGCCTGCGCCTCTTTGGCCGCCGCCAGCACTTCCTCTTGCGTAGCATTTTCATCTCCCCAATGGAGATTTTCCAGAATGGTTCCGGAAAACAGCACATTTTTCTGCAGCACCATGCCCACGCCGCTGCGCAGATTTTTCAGGGAATAATCCCTCACGTCGACGCCGTCCACAAGAACTTTTCCTTCATCCACATCATAGAGACGGGGAATCATGGAAACGAGCGTCGTCTTGCCGCAGCCGGTGGACCCGATAATTCCTACGGTCTGCCCGGCTTCAATCGTCAGATTGATATTGTCGAGCACTTTCTCCTCGCTGTTTTTATAATAGCGGAAAGACACATTCTGAAATTCGATTTTTCCTCTTTTTACGGGAAGTTCTGCATGCGCCGCCCCTTCATCCGTCAATTCCACCTGCGTATCCAGCACTTCATTGATACGCCTTGCGCTGGCAACCGCGCGGGAACTTTGCAAAAGCACCATGGCCAGCATCATCAGAGACATCAGCACCTGCGTCACATACGTGGTAAACGCGGTCAGATTTCCCACCTGCATGCTTCCGTCCAAAATCTGGTTGCCGCCAAACCATACGACCAGAAGCGTCGTCAAATTCATGAAAAACATCATCAGCGGCATCTGCAAAATCACCACTTTAAACGCCCGCAGGCTGGATTCCTTCAGATTCTTATTGGATTGTGCGAACTGTTCCTCTTCATGATCTTCGCGCACAAAGGACTTGATGACACGCACATTGGTCAGCACTTCCTGAATATTGGAATTGAGCGCGTCCAGCTTGACCTGCATCGCCGTAAAACGCGGGAACGCGATCCGCATCACCACGCCGATCGTTACCACCATAACCGGCAGAATGACCAGAAAAATCATTGCCAGATTCCGGTTCATCAGAAAAGCCATAATGATCGCGCCCACCAGCATGCCCGGCGCCCGCAGAAGCATCCGCAGTCCCATCATGATCACATTCTGCACCTGCGTGATATCGTTGGTCAGCCTTGTTACCAGCGAGCCTGTGGAAAACTGATCGATATTTGCAAAAGAAAAGGTCTGTACCTTCCGGAATACATCCCGTCTCAGATCCGCGCCGAAACTGATCGCAGCTTTGGATGAAAACCATGCGCCCAGAATACCGCCCGCCATCATGATAAAGGCCGTCGCAATCATGACCAGTCCTTTTTGCACAATGTATGCCACATCATGATTCGCCGCGCCGACATTGATGATATCCGCCATAAAGGAAGGAAGCAAAACTTCCCCGACCACCTCCGTCAGCATCATGATCGGCCCCAGAATAAAGGCATACAGATAGGGCCTTATATACTTCATATAGCGCTTCATATTTCTCCTCCTTTTATGTTTCGTTCAGATTTTTATAAATGCGCTCCAGAAAACGATCCATCAGTTCCATCTCCTCCTCCGAAAAGCCCTGAAACATCCTGCGTTCCACTTCCCGGAACATGACCTCGCTTTTCCGGATCACCTGTTCTCCCTTCGGCGTGATCGTCACCTGATGAACCCGGTTATCGCTTTCATCCGTCTCCCGGCGGATATAACCGCCCTTTTCCAGCTTCTTGATGGAAACGGCGACCGCAGCAGGCGAAATTTCGAGATGCTGCGCAATCTCCACCTGAGAGCAGTTGGGCAGACGGTTCAGATGCATCAGCAGCCGGTGCTGGCTTCTGTACACGCCGGTATCCCTCACCTGGCGCTCAATGCTCCTCTTAAACGCGCTGTCCGCCCTTCTGAACTTCACGGACAGATCATGCTCTATAAAAGCAGGACCTTCCGGCGTTCCGGTTCTATGATGATCCGCTCCTGATTCTTTTATCCTTCTCATCTACTTATACGCTCCTGCGCCTCCATAAAATTAATTAGTTAATTATTTACTGGTTAAGTATATGGCTTTTCTGCAGCCTTGTCAAGCAGTTCACATTTTTTTAACAAACTCCTTCTGCAGCGGTTCGCAGGCCATCTCCAGGTGCGGAACCAGCGCGGCGATATGGTTCTGTCCCGGCATGCTTTCCGCGGCCTGCTGTGCCTGCCCGCCTGCATCCCTTCGGGCGTATGGGTATTTGCAGCCATGACTGATATTCCAAATGGAGAGATTCTCCAAAGTGTCAGACCATTCCTGACATTGAAGGCGGACTGTTTGAGCCGCGAAGCGGTGAGTTTCCGCATTCAATGTCAGTTTGGAATGGGATGGCGCTTTGGACAGAATCTCCCATCTGGAATATCGGAATGGCGAAAATACCCATACGCCCGGAGAGATGCAGGCGGGCAGGCACAGCAGGCCGCGGAAAGCATGCCGGGACAGAATCACTCCGCCGCGCAAACTGGCCTGTTTAAAAAAACGCAAAATGGCACTTTCAATCATGCCACTTTTCCATATAATAGGGAGTAACAAATGCAGACATGCAACGAAAAGGAGTACAGATTATGAGAAACGAAAAAATACAAAAGTTGGTAATGACCGGCGTATTCGCCGCACTTTCCTATGTAGTGTTCACCTTTTTACAGTTTAAGATCATGCTTCCGGGCGGCGACGCCACTTCCATCCATCTGGGGAATGCCGTATGCGTGCTCGGCGCACTGATTCTGGGCGGTCCTCTGGGCGGCATCGGCGGCGCTCTCGGCATGACAATCGGTGATCTTCTGGATCCGATCTATGTCGTTTCCGCTCCCAAAACCTTCCTGTTAAAGCTTTGCATCGGCCTGATCACCGGACTGATCGCACACAGACTGGGACGCATCACACACAAAACCGATAAAAAAGAGATTGCCAAATGGGTCACCCTCGCGGCGATAGGCGGCTTGCTGTTCAACGTGATCTTTGATCCTCTTGTCGGCTACTACTACAAATTATATATTCTCGGCAAGCCTGCCGCAGAAGTGACGCTTGCCTGGAATATCGCTTCCACCAGCATCAACGCCGTCACTTCCACCATCGTATCCGTCGTCGTATACATGGCGCTGCTGCCGGCTCTGAAAAAGGCAGGATTCTTCTTCAAAATAGGAAAAGAAAAAGCATGAAATATCAGATTCCACCCAAAATTGCCGTAATCAACAGCCTGGCGGGCTACGGACGCTGCTCTGTCACGGAAGCGCTGCCGATCATCAGCGCCATGAAAGCGCAGGCCTGTCCGGTTCCCACCGCCATATTTTCCAACCACACAGGATTTCCCACCCATTATGGGACGGATTTCACGCAGCATATGCGCGGTTATCTGTCCCAGTGGGATGCGCTGGATCTGGTGTTTGACGGCATTTACTGCGGCTTTCTGGGCAATCAGGAACAAATTCCCATCGTCGCAGATTTCATCCGCCGCCAGAAAGAAAAAGGCTGTTCCATAATTTTAGTGGATCCTGTCATGGGCGATCATGGCAGGACATACCGGACGATCACCGCCGCCCATTGCGATGCGCTAAAGGAACTGGTCACCCTGGCCGATATCATCACCCCCAACATTACGGAAGCCTGTCTTCTTACCGGACTTCCCTGGCGGGAAAGCGGCTGGCAGGAACAGGAATTGATCCGGCTATGCGGCAAACTGCATGACCTGGGACCGAAAAAAATTGCCATTACAGGCCTTCGCTGCCGGACGCCTGGGAACAGCGGCGGCAGTTTTATGAATTTTGTCTCCCAAACGCAGGACGATCATCCACTTCCTGAAACGACTTATCATATCGCCCCGGTCGCCGGGCCTTCCCGGCATGGTACCGGAGATATATTCGCCTCCATAGTAGCGGCGGACGCGGTGAAAGGGTCTCCTTTTTCTGCTTCCGTAAAAAAAGCGGCCGATTTCATCAGCGCCTGCATCCGCGCATCGGAAGAACTTCAGATTCCGGAAACGGACGGCGTCTGCTTCGAGAATTTTCTGCACACCTTATAAGAAGGATGAGACAGCGTTTTTCTGTCTCATCCTTCTTCTTCTCCCACCATACGGTATCCGACCCCGATTTCCGTATGGATATACCGCGGCTCCGCGGGATTTTTTTCCAGCTTCCGGCGGATGTTCGCCATATTTACACGCAAAATCCGGTTATTGTCGTCCATATACGGCCCCCACACATGGGAGATGATCGCGTCATAGGTCATCACCTGCCCGGCATTTCTGGCCAGCAGCGCCACGATCTTATACTCCACCTGCGTCAGATGCACTTCCGTTCCATCCACCCGGACGTTTCTTTTTCCGAAATCGATCTGCAGCCCTCCCGTGGAAAAAATCTCTGAAGGAGCCCCCATGCCCGCCACAATTGCCCCGTGACGCATCGCCGTGCGGATGCGGGCCATCAGTTCCGAAGACCCAAAGGGCTTTGTAATGTAATCGTCCGCGCCCATATCCAGCGCTTCCACCTTTTCCTTTTCTCCGCTCCGGGCTGAAATGACAAGAACCGGCATCATGGACCAGGTCCGCACATTTTTGATCACTTCCAGACCGTCCATATCCGGCAGGCCCAGATCCAGCAAAATCACATCCGGGCAAAGCGACGCCGCCAGCGTGATTCCCTCCTTCGCCGTCTTTGCCGTCACCGCCTTAAACTCCTGCGCCCGCAGGCTGGTGGCGATAAAATCACGGATGTTCTCTTCATCCTCTATAATCAGAATCGTCCCTTTTGTCTGCATATGATACCTGTCTTTCTTTTCATTTCATGGGCAGCGTAAATATGAGTTCTGCGCCGTTTTCATGGTTTTGGGCCCATATCCTTCCGCCATGGGCTCTGATGATCGTTTTACAGATGGACAGCCCGATTCCCATTCCCCGGTGACTGTCCGGCTCTCTGCTGCCATTCTGGGCTTCTCCGTCAAAAATACTTTCCAGTCTGTCAGGCGCAATCCCCGTGCCATAATCCTTCACACAGAATGTGACCTCATTCTTTCCTGTTTTTGTATATACCTCTATATCACAGTCAGATCCGGCATGAAAGCAGGCGTTCTCCAGCAAATTGATCAGCACCTGTTCGATCAGCATGGCGTCCATCGGAATCATCACAAATTCTTCCGGAAGCCGTACTTTTACTTTTGCGTCCGGAATTCTCTTTTTCAGCCTGCGCACCGATTCCAGAAGCACTTCCTCCACCGGCTCCAGCGACTTATTCACGCTCGCAGTCCCGGCCTGAATTCTTGTCACGGTCAGCAGATTTTCCACCATATTCAGCAGCCAGTTGGCGTCCTCCCCGATATGCTTCACCATACTTCTCTTCTTTTCATCCGATAAAAACGCCTCGTTTTCCAGATAGGAACTGCTCGCCCCTATAATTCCGGTGAGCGGCGTCCGCAGATCATGAGAAACAGCCCGCAAAAGATTCGCCCGCATTTTTTCCTTATCCGCTTCCATGAGCCTCTTTTCCTGCTGCGCCAGAATCCGGGATTGTTCTTTGGTGTAAGAAGTGACCGCGCTGACCGCAATGGCAATGACCAGCATGCAGAAAAACGTGACCGGATATCCTTCTCTTCTGAACTCCCACTGAAAATACGGTTCCGTGAATAAATAGTTCACGCAGCCGACGCTGACCATAGCCGACACGATGCCGGGGACATAGCCTTCCGTAAAACGGGGAATGAAAATCAGCGCGATCGTATAAAACATAATAATATTGACGGTACCGTAAGACAGCATATGATAAATCCATGCTACAATGGTGACGCCGGCCAGAATCGCCGCCGTCACCAGCGTGTTCTTCCATGTGATTTCCCATTTTCTGATCCAATATGCCCGCTGCCGGTAGTTTTCCCGCTTTCTGTCCCACAGATTCTTCAGCGGGAGCATTCGTTTTCCTCTTTCCATCCTGCCCTTCCTGTCCGTTTAAAAGAGTTCTCCTGGCACATTCTTTCCCAGCCTGCCCGGCGGCAAATTTTTCCGCAAGGTAAAAAGGGCCGCCCGACAGACAGCCCTTTTGCTTTTGTTATCATAATCCGTCAGAAGGATGCGCCAACATCCGCCTTCTTGCTCAGTCCACAATTCCGTCGTCTTCCGGAATGATGACGGCGAGAATGAAATACAGAATCAGCCCTCCGATACCGGCAGATGCAAACAGACTGATTACCACATACAGCACGCGGATCACGGTGGGATCAATCCCCGTATACAAACCAAGTCCTCCGCAAACGCCGCAAACCATTCTGTTGGAAGTAGAACGCATTAATTTCTTTTCACTCATCTTAAGATCCTCTCTTTCTGGAATTTATTGTACCGCTATTCAAAATAAATATCAATACTGCCCATGGAAGAATTCAGTTCCATCTTCCATTTTGCCCCGTTATCAATTTTCTTTTCCCGGCTCATCCCGGAATAGTCCGCGCCGTCCAGCGTCACGCTTCCCATGCCCGCCGTAATTTCATAATTGAAATCTTCTCTGTTCTGGCTGAGGTCAAGCTTCACGTTTCCCATATTGGCCTCCACGTCCGCATCGCCCTCCAGGCTTCCCCGAAGTTCAACATTCCCCATCTCGGCCGAAACGTCCAATTTGCCGATGCTTGCGTCTTTCACCTCAATGCTTCCCAGTTCGGCTTCCATATCCGTCTGGCCTGCGCACAGGTTTTCAATTTCAATCGTTCCCAGTTCCGCCGTCAGTTCTGCTTTTTCCGCTTCCAGCGTTCCCAGATTCACATAGCCAAGGCCTGTATCAATGTTCACCTTTTCCCAGCAAATTCCTTCCGGTACGGTTAACACCAGTTCTCTGTTATTGATTTTCGTATATCTTTTATTTTTTCCCACATCCCGCACATAGAGCGTTCCGTCTTTCACATAGCACTGGATTCTATCGCAGTTTTTTCCTTCAATATGAATTCCCCTTCCACCGCTCTCCACAATTTCCAGACCGTGAACGCCGATTTTTATCTCCAGTCTCTTCAAATCCCCATTATAAGAAATGTCCTGTTCAAAGTTGCCGTCCAGCACCTCCACGCCTTTCGTCTCCTTCTCTCCGTCATAATAACCGCCGTCCGAGAATAACTCCCGCCCAATCAGGGAAAGCAATCCGCTTTCTTCCAGATCCATATCGTCCATATGAATGTAGTTAAAATCACCTTCCGCCAATTGTCTGCGGCCTCCTGCCGCCGCGCCTGCTCCCATCAGTACGCAGCCCGCCGCAATACAGACCGCTGCCGCAATAATCGCTGTCTTAACGCCCTTTTTCATGCTTTTTGCCCTCCTTTCCTATGAAACAGTCTTGCAACCAAATCGGTAAGCGCCCGAAATGCTTTCGGGAAAAACCGGGATACCACCCAGCCGATCGCAATTGTCAGAAGGATGCCGATTCCTATTGTAAACAGGCTGATTCCAACCATCAAAACCGCGCCCGCCGGATATACAAACAGTTTGGCTATAGCCCCTGCAAACGATATGACTCCCGCCACAACACAGATAATTCCCACGAACAGAAAAATAACCGCCAGTAAAACCGCCACAAATGCCAGAACCACAACCACGATTGCCAGTGTCAGCACCACCGGAAGCGCCACAGGCACGGCCAGAATACACAATATCACGATCAGCGCCAGCATGCCGCCGCTCATTCCTTTCTTCTTTCTGCCGCCGCGGTACCGGCTGTCCAGATCGTCCTGCCCGCCATTGCTTTGGGCAGCGCCGGGGCCTTTCATTCCTTTGCCGCCTCCTGCGCCGTTTTCCGCTCCGTACTGCCGTTTTTGCCCGTTTTCCCGGCGCGCCACTACATTCTCTGTTCTGACCGCTCTTTCAGAAAATCCGCGCTCCGAAAATTCTCCCTGCTGTTCATTATCTTCTTTCAAACCTTCCCGGATGGAAGCGGCCAGCGCCTCCGGGGTTCCAAGCGCTTCCAGCACTTCTTCTTCATTCTCCACGCCGGCATCGTTTAAATAATCCTCATAATACTGGATCGCCTCATTGCGTTCATTCTCCGGAATATCGGAAAGCAGGAATGAAAGTCTGCTCATAAAATCGATTCGGTTCATAGATCGCATCCTCCCTCAAACATGCCTGTTATTTTCGCGGAATACTTTCTCCATTCCGCCTCGTACAGATGAAGCTGCGCGCTTCCCTTCGGCGTAATCTTGTAATAACGCCGGTTGCGCCCCGCGCACTCCATATCGTAGACTTCAAGACAGTCGTCCTTCTGCAGCCGCCGCAGAACCGGATATAACGTGGACTCCGACAGATCAATCACCCGCCGCACTTCCTGCGTGATCTTGTATCCGTAAGTTCCTTCCGCCTCGCGGGATACCACCGCCAACACGATGGCATCTAACAGCGCTGCTCCTGTATTAAATACCATTCACATACGCTCCTTTCTTCTCCCTTCCCAAAAACTGCAGGGATCCTCTCCGTTCACTTTCGTGAATCGAAATACCGCAAACAGTTCCCAATTGATGACTTATGATTTTTTATAATATTATATATTGTATAATATTGTTTGTAGCTATAATATACGTCATATAATATTATTTGTCAACAACCAAATACAAAATATTTCCGAAAGAATTTCTAAAGACCTGCGCGCTCCTGCGGACTGTTATGATACAATACTTACGAACTATTTTACTCCCCGATCACAGGTTGAGTTCCGTAATTGCTTATGCCCAGGACAAGGGATTGATAAAATGATGTAATCAACCGGGCTTTGCGCAAAATACGCCAAACGCAGAAACGGCATAGCCCGCAGGCTATGCCGTTTCCTGATCATAGTTCCAATACCGTCCTATGAACGCCGCAGCAGTTTGCGGCCCTTCTGAGCGGTAACGTTTTACATATTTTTGATCCAGCAGAAGTCATGCGCCGGCATCAAAATGTCCTTCACCACAATCTCTTCTCCTGTCAACAGATTCACAAACGCGCCGTCCTCCTGCATCCAGGCGGTTCTCTCCTGATCGCTGAAGTTGAAAATCCCGAAGAATTTTTCTCCGTCCTTTTCCCTCATGATACAGAGAATGGAATCGTCATGTACGTCATAAGTGTATGTGTCGGCGGAAGCTTCAAATATTTTTTCTCTTTTGCGGATTTTCTCCAGTTTATTCAGCCCCTGGAAGATTCGTCCCTGTACGCTGTCCGTATCTCCCCGATTCTCAGCCAGTTCCCAGCAAAATGCGCCGCGGTGGACATAACGGGAATCCGGCGCCTTGTCCGGGTCCTCTTTATAGCTGTAATCGTTTAGCTGCCCGATTTCATCCCCGCTGTAGAGCATGGGAATCCCTGACTGGGTCAACATATAGGCGTGAAGCATGAGATCCATCCGCACCGCCTCCTCCAGTCTTGCCGGATCATGAACATCCAGCGCGCTCTCAACGCCGCACATGGAAGCTGTCGTTCCGCAGAATCTGGCGTCCTGGGTGACAGGGTCGTCATTATAAAGTTCGCCGCGGCTTACGCTGCCCGTCCTTCCTGTGAAGTAGTCGTTTAAAAAACGTTTATGCGGCACTTCCTGCATGCCCCATTGCTGCAGGGTCGGATAATCCAATCCCCAGCCGATATCATCATGGCAGCGCAGATAATTCAAAAACGTATATTCCTTCGGCAGGGCATTGACAATATCCATTTGCTTCTTCAAAAGACGGATATCCCTGGTCGCCACGCAGTTCCAGGTAGTCGCCATGGTCGTTACGTTATACAGCATGTGGCATTCCGGCTTTTCCACCGTTCCGAAGTACGGAACCACCTTCTCCGGCTCCATCACCACTTCTCCCAAAAGCAGCACGCTGGGACAGACGATTTCCCCGATCATGCGCATCATGCGCACAATCGTATGTACCTTTGGAAGATTTCTGCACGATGTACCCAACTCCTTCCAGATATACGGAACCGCGTCAATGCGGATGATATCAATTCCCTGGTTGGCCAGAAAAAGGAAATTATACATCATTTCATTAAATACGCGGGAATTTTTGTAATTTAAATCCCACTGATAAGGATAAAAGGTCGTCAGCACATAACGGCCTGCATCCGGCAGCCAGGTGAAATTCCCGGGCGCTGTGGTCGGAAATACCTGCGGCACAGTCTCCTCATATTTTCCCGGAATGTCATAATTATCATAGAAAAAGTACCGGCTCATATACTCGCCGTCGCCCTGTCTCGCGCGAACGGCCCAGTCGTGGTCTTCCGAAGTGTGGTTCATGACAAAGTCCATGCACAGATTCATGTCCTTTTTATGGCACGCATCCGCCAGATCAGCCAAATCCTCCATCGTTCCCAGTTCCGGTTTCACTCTTCGGAAATCCGCCACGGCATACCCGCCGTCCGACCGTCCTTTGGGAGAGTCCAGAAACGGCATCAGGTGAATACAGTTCACATTGGCGGAGCGCAGATAGGGAAGCTTTTCTTTCACCCCGTTTAAATTCCCGGCGAAATTATCGATATACATCATCATTCCCAGCATATCGTTTTTCTTAAACCAGCCGGGATTTTCCTCCCGCCTCTCATCCCTGTTTTTCAACTGCTGCCGGCGCTTCTTATAATATTCGTGCATCGTTTCGCATAATTCTGCAAACATATCTCCATTCTGATACAGTTCCATATAAAGCCAGCGCAGTTCATCATGATGCCTGTTCATCCGTCTCTGAAAAATTTCGTCCGCTTTTGACATTTTTTCCTGTCCTTTCTTTTTCCGGCGCATCGATCCGCAAACCTGCCGGAAAAACTCCTGTCGTTATTTTACCGCGCCTGCCACAACGCCGCCGATGATCTGCTTCTGAAGCACGACATACAGAATCAGAATCGGAATGACGCACAGCAGAAGTCCCGCCATAATGGTGCCGTAATCCGCCGAGTAAGTGCCGTAAAAGCTGTAGGTAGAAAGCGGCAGCGTTAAAAGCTTCTTATCCGTCAGCACCAGCGACGGCAGCAGGAAGTCATTCCAGAACGCCAGCGAATTTAAAATAACCATGGTGGAAATGATCGGTTTCAGCAGCGGAAGCACAATTCCGAAAAAGGTTCTGGCATGCGTACATCCGTCGATGTAAGCGGCCTCTTCCAGCGCCATCGGCACATTTCCCCTGATAAATCCATGAAACATGAACACAGACATCGCCATGGAAAATCCGGTATGCATGAAAATCAGCGTGATCCGGTGGTTCAATATATTCAGGGTGCCGCCGTAAATGCTCACCAGCGGAATCATGATCGCCTGGAAGGGAATAATCATGGACGCCACCATCAGCGCAAATGTCAGCCTGGAAATGCCGTTGTTCTTCCTCACAATGTAGTATGCCAGCATCGCCGCCAGCAACGTCACAAGCACGGTTGCCGACACCGTGACGATCAGAGAGTTTTTAAAGGCGTTTAAAAAATCCATCTGGACAAACGCCTTTGCAAAGTTGTCAAAGGACAGCCCCTTGATCGTGTACAGCCAGGAAAACGGGCTCTTTATGATATCCCGCTTCTGTTTCAGGGAGTTGATCACCACCATCAGAAACGGAAACATGTATGCGATAAATATAACGACCAGACCGATCATCGCAATTGCATTCGTCACTTTTTTTCTGGTTCCGCCAACCGTCGTATTTTTCATCATGCTTCCACCTCCTGTCTCTTCGTCAGATATACCTGCAGGCCGCTGATACATGCAACCACAATGAACAGAATGAGCGCTTCCGCCTGCCCCACGCCGAACTGCCGGGAGGTGAAGGCTTTTTCATACACATGCATTGCCGCCATCTGCGTCGTTCCGTAAGGGCCACCCGCGGTCAGCGACAGGTTCACATCATAGACCATGAATGCGCGGGACAAGGTGAGGAACAGACAAATCGTAACGGAAGACATCATCAGAGGGAGCACGATATTTTTCAGTTTCACCCATCCGGAAGCGCCGTCTATGCTGGCCGCTTCCATCACATCCTCGCTCAGTCCCATAAATCCAGCCACATAAATCAGAATCATATATCCCGACAACTGCCATACGGTTACCAGCACCATCGCCGCAAAGGCTTTCCCCGGCTCGGACAGCCAGGATACTTCAAACAGGCTCCAGCCCGTACTCTCTCCGATATTGACAAATACCCTGGAAAATACGAACTGCCAGATGTAACCGAGCACGATACCGCCGATCAGATTCGGTGTAAAAAAACCTGCCCGGAAGAAATTCTGTCCCTTGATTCCTCTCGTCAGAAGATATGCGATAGCAAAGGCGATCACATTTACCAGAACGACGACCACAATCACATACCGGAAGGTGAGCAGCAGAGACGTCCAGAACTCCTTATCCCGCATCACGCTCGCATAATTGCTCAATCCGATGAAATTTTTCACCTGCGCCACGCCGTTCCAGTCCGTGAGCGTCAGATATACGCCGTAGACAAACGGTATTACAACGACTGCAAAGAAGCAAAACATTCCCGGCAGCGCAAACATACAGAAATCTTTTCCATTATTTTTTGACTTCATTGTCCTACCTCTTTTCTCAATCCTGCTGTGCCCAATAAGTCTCTATATCCTTTATCAGTTCTTCCCTGCCGCACCTGCCTGCCAGATATTTCTGCATGGACGCGCCGAGCACGGACCAGTGATCGTTGGGAACGATCGCAGAAGCATTAAACGCTCCGTCCGTCTGAACCTTTTCATAAATGTCCCGGCTCAGCGGGTCCACCGGCTCATAGGGATTATTCTGAAACGGCGGAATCACGTTGCAGGTGTATACCAACATTTGCTGCCCGATTTCGCTGTATACGATCCAGTTTAAAAATTCCTTCGCAGCGGCCTTCTGCGCCTCTGTCGCCATCTGGCCGTCCAGCATGATCTGCTTGGAAGGAGAAGCCTGAATCCTGCAGTTTGCAAAATCCTCTGCATCGTCGTTCAGAAAATAGGGCAGAAATCCGTACTCATCTTCGTCCTTTGCTCCCGCCTCTTCCAGATTCGGCCACGCCCAGTTTCCGTTAAACCAGAAAGCCGTTTTTCCGTCCGCCAGATCGATCGCCATCTCATCGTAATCAGCGCCCAGCGGATCCGCTTTGGCGACGTTGTAGTTTTTCAGAATATCAAACATATTCAGAAATTCCGAAAGGCGGTTATAATTCTCCAGATCCAGTTCGCCGCTCTTGATTTTCTCTATCGCTTCCTGCGCGCCTTCCGAAGTACCGTCATATGTTTCATATATGTACTGCAGATGATGCGCGCCCACCGACCAGTCCTCTTTCGCCATGGATACCGGCTTCTCTATACCTGCCGCCACCAGTTCATCCAGAAGCGCCACAAAGTCGCTCTGCGTCCGAATGGCGGAGGGATCAAATTCTCTGCCCAAAGCCGCTTCGATCACCGCCTTATTATAAATTAGTCCGCGCCCTTCAATACATAAGGGAAGACTATATACTTTGCCGTTTACCCGCGTCAGATATTCCTCCGCCTCGGCCGTCCACGCTTCATCGCTCAAATCTTCGCCCTTCTCCTCCGCCAGCGCAATCACGTCCGTCGTATCCAGAATCGACAGCGTAGGCGGATTGCCTGAATTGTAGAGGCTCACCACCTTGGTATATGGAGAATCATCCGTAACGGGCATCACCTCCACATGAACTCCCGCCTTCTCCTCAAATACAGCGGCCATTTCTTCCAATGCGACCTGAATTTCCGCCTTTGAGTTCAAAAGCGTGATCTTCGTTCCGTTCAAAGCGGTATCATAGGCAAAAGTATCCACCGACATATCGATCGGCACCGCTTCCTCCACTTCGTTAGGATCGTCCGGATCGCTCGCAAATCCGAACGTGCATCCGGTCAACGCTCCTGCCGTCAGCACTGCTGCAAGCGACGATGCAAAGATCTTTCTCAAAACTTTCCTTCTCATGCCACTTTCCTCCTGCATTTTCTGTTTTCGATACTTCACGTCTCTTGTTCAAAACCGGTAAAGTAACCGGTTACTTTATGATTTTATATTAGCATTTCCGTCATCTTTCGTCAACATGAAAAAGCAACTTTGTGAATGCTCCACAAAATCGCTTCTGCCCATTTATATACTTTCTACAAAACCGGTTACTTAACCGATTACTCTTGTTCTTCCCACCGCTTTATGCTAAAATGAAGCAAGACAACGAACCGAACGGTGAGTTGTCTTGCGCTACTTCTCAAAAAGCGAAGCGTTTGAGAAGGGACCCGAACAACGAACTAAAGTGTGAGTTGTCTTGCGCTATTTTTTAATTGAAGAGGAAAGTATGAAACAGAAGAAAAACGTAACCTTTGATGATATTGCCAAATACACTAATTTCTCCAAAACCACCATTTCCAGATACTTCAACAATCCGGATTCGCTGACCCTGGAGAATCAGGAAATCATTGCAAAGGCGCTGGCTGAATTAAACTACAAGGAAAACAAAGTGGCCCGGATTCTGGCAAACGGAAAGACTGAGTTTGTCGGCATCATTCTTCCCCACCTGCATAACAGCTACTATTCAGAAATGCTGAACCTGATTTTGCAGACCTATGAACAGTTCGGATACAAGTTCCTGGTTTTTATCGGAAATGAACAGGAAGAAATCGAGCGCCGGTACATTCAGGAGTTACTCGCCTATAAAATAGAAGGCCTGATCGTCTTAAGCCACACGATTCCTTCGGACGAACTTGCAAAGCTGCAAATTCCCATCGTGGCCATCGAACGGGAGGATCAATATATCAGCAGCGTTAAAACGGACAACTACATGGGCGGGATTCAGGCTACCAGTCTGCTGATTAAACACAACTGTGACGTTTTCTTTCACATCAATTCCCCCACGCCACCCCAAATCCCCGCCTACGGGCGCATTCAGGGCTTTCTGGATATCTGTGAAGAAAAGCATTTGAACCACCGGATCATTTATAAAACCATGGGAAACACCTATGACGGCATGCAAAAGGGCCTTCAGGAAATTCTGGATGATCTGGATGAAAACTATTCCGGACTGAAAAAGGGCGTCTTTGTTTCCAACGATACCCATGCCAATCTGCTTTTGAATCTTCTCTTCCGCAAATACGGCTCCCTTCCGGAAGACTATTTTATCGTCGGTTTCGATAATTCTCCCATCTCCACGGAATCCGTCATTCCCATCAGTACCGTCGGACAGCAGATGGAAAAAATCGCCTTTGAAGCGGTTAATCTTTTGGTAGAGCAGATGAATGAGCGCAAAAAAAGAAAGCCGGTTCCCCTGGAAGAACCGGTTCATAAGGTCATCACCCCGATTCTTTTCCGTCGGGGAACCACTGAAAAATCATGAAAATTTTAACTGCCCCGGATCAGATAATCCCGGGGGATGCGCATGCGCGCGGAAAGGAAAAAGTTGCCTGATGGCAACCGCGCGCAGCGCGAGAATCCTGCAAAGCAGGATTCTTTTTTATTTCTTAAAAACGTGCGTTCAATCGATGTGTTCCAGCACCACGCCATGCGCAATACCGGGCACATTCTGTCCCTCATTAAAGCTGGTCTTGGACAACAGCGCGCCCGTGGGAACAAAGAGCACCCTCTTCCAGATGCCTTCTTCAATCTTTTTTAAAATATAAGCCGAAAGCACCGTCGCCGCGCATCCGCATCCGGAACCGCCGGCGTGAGTGTCCTGCGTCTCTCCGTCAAAAATCTCAATGCCGCAGTCCATGTGCTGCTTTGCGATATCGATTTCTCTTTCCAGCAGCAGGTCCAAAAGCGCCCGCTGCCCCACTTTTCCCAGATCGCCGGTAATGATCCTGTCATAGTCCTCCGGTTTTCTGCCAAAATCCTGCAGGTTGCGGTAAATCGTGTCCGCAGCGGCAGGGGCCATACACGCCCCCATATTCATGGAATCCTTCAGACCAAAATCCACGATCTTCCCCGGCGTAATTCCTGTAATAACCGCTTTCGCGCTTTCCCCCCTGCTGCCGCTTAAGATAAAGGCGCCGCTGCCCGTCACCGTCCAGCTTGCCGAAAGCGGCCTCTGATTCCCGTACCCTAAGGGAAAACGGAATTCTTTTTCCGCGCTGGCAAAGTGACTGCTGGTCACACAGGCAACATGCTCTGCAAAGCCTCCGCAGATCGCCATGGCGCCCAGACTCAGGGACAGACCGCAGGTGGAACAGGCGCCGTAAAGGCCGAATAAAGGCCGTTCAAACTGCGCCAGTCCAAAGCTTGTAGCAATGCTCTGTCCTAGCAGGTCGCCTGCAAACAAATAGCGAATATCATCCGTCTTCAGTCCCGCTTTTTGAATGGCGAGGTGCAGGGCGTCCCGCTGCAGCCCGCTCTCCGCCTCTTCCCAGGTATTGCAGCCAAACATGTCGTCATCGCCTACCATGTCGAAAAGATCCCCCAAAGGCCCTTCTCCTTCTTTTTTCCCCACAATGGATGCGCTTTCCTTTATAAAAACAGGCGCCGGAAATTTCATGCTCTGTCCGCCGCAGGCAAACATCGCTTTTTCTCCCAGCGCCTTCTTATTCTCCTGATTGCTCATATCATTCCCTCCGTACCTCATCTGCGCCGTATTTCATTTCCGGCGTTTTCTGCTCATAGTATCGGAAGGTTCTCTTAAATTTATGCACGAAAAATATTACCCATTCTCCGCTTTTTCTCCTAAAAACTGAAGAAAGAGTTCTTTTGCTTTTGCATATCTGGGACGGCTGACCGGAATCACCCTTCCGTCGGATAATTCCACGCCTTTTGCCGAAAAGAAACGGATCTGTTTCATGTTAACCAAATAGCTTTGATGCACTCTGACAAAGTATTCCGGAAGCCGCTCCTCCAAATCTCCCAGCTTCATATTCACTCTGATATCTTCTTCCTTGCTGTGTACCGTCAAGACGCGCCTTTCACTTTCCACATACCAGATATCTTCCGCTCTCACTCTGGCAATAAAGCTTTTGGAAATCAGTGTCACGGATGCGGCCTCGCTCTCCTCGATCTGCTCGATTGCACGGTCCACAGCTTCGTAAAGTTTCTCCTGCTTGACCGGCTTCACCAGAAGATAAACCGGATTGGCCTCAAAAATATCCTCCGTACATTCTAACGTGCCGGTGGAAAATATCACCTTCACGTCGCCGAAAATTTCCTGCGCCTGCCTTGCGGCATTGATGCCGTTTTCTTCTTCCGCCTTCACATCCATAATAATAATGTCGGCTTTCTTCCGTTCATCTTTCTGCCATGCACGCAGCAGTTCTTCGCCCGATGAATAAGTCGCGATCTGCAACTCTTTCCCATACTGCGCATCCAGCATCCTACGCATTGTTCCCAACGCTTCGCCGCTGCTGTCACAAATTGCGATTTTTCTCATAGAGTTCTCCCCTGTCTGCTTTTAAACATTACTGTCAAAATCAGCAACTCTGAGTCATATTGACCGTATTGCGTTTTTCACTAATTCTATATTAACACACATCAAAAGTTTTGCACTAAGGCAGATACAATATGTATCGAAAACGACAAATTTTGTTACTCAAAAAGGCTTAGAAATGGCCTTTTTTTGCCTTTTTGCACGAAAAAAAACGGGGAAAAACCGAAACCGGAAATTTTCCCCGTCATTTTTATAACTGCATATTTTTCGTGAGTTTATCCACCGTTTTAAATCTGCGCTACATCCTTCATGGAGAAACTCATGCGGCCCATTTTATCCTTGCCAAGACATACTACGGTAACCTTATCGCCGAGCGTCAGCACATCTTCCACGCGGTTAATTCTCTCCTTTGCGATCTTGGAGATGTGAACCATTCCCTCTTTGCCGGGTGCAAATTCAACGAACGCGCCGAATTCCTTGATGCTCACAACAGTGCCCTTAAAGATCTGGCCCGCTTCAAACTCTGTCACGATGATCTTGATCATCTCCACAGCCTTGTCCATCATCGCCTTGTCGGTACCGCATACGGATACATTGCCGTCGTCGGTAATATCGATCTTCACGCCGGTGCGGGCAATAATCTCATTGATTGTCTTGCCTCTCTGTCCAACCACATCGCCGATTTTTTCCGGATCGATCTGAATGGAGATAATCTTAGGCGCATAAGGTCCGACTTCCGGTCTGGGATGCGCGATGCAGGGTGTGAGAATCTCTTTGATGATATACTCTCTCGCCTCTTTTGTTCTGGCAATCGCCTCTTCCACGATCGGTCTTGTCAAACCGTGAATCTTGATATCCATCTGAATTGCAGTGATACCGTCATGTGTGCCGGCCACCTTGAAGTCCATATCGCCGAAGAAATCTTCCAGGCCCTGAATATCCGTCAGTACAATATAATCATCATCCGTGTCTCCCGTTACCAGACCGCAGGAAATACCGGCCACCTGCTTTTTGATCGGCACGCCTGCCGCCATCAGAGACAGCGTGGATGCGCAGACGGAAGCCTGAGACGTGGAACCGTTGCTTTCAAAGGTTTCCGATACGGTACGGATCGCATAAGGGAACTCTTCCTCGGAAGGCAGTACAGGCATCAGAGCCTTCTCTGCAAGCGCGCCATGGCCGATTTCACGGCGTCCCGGTCCTCTGGAGGGCTTTGTTTCGCCTACAGAATAGGACGGGAAATTGTAATGGTGCATATATCTCTTGGAAACTTCATTTTCATCCAGGCCGTCAATTCTCTGCATCTCGGACAGCGGCGCCAGCGTACATACGTTGCAGATCTGCGTCTGGCCGCGTGTGAACATGCCGGAGCCATGCACTCTCGGGATAATGTCGATCTCCGCCGCCAGCGGACGGATCTGTGTAATCGCGCGGCCGTCGGGTCTCTTATGATCCTTCAGGATCATCTTGCGGACCGTCTTTTTCTGGTACTGATAAACCGCCTCGCCCAGCACAGCCAGCCATTCTTCCTTCTCGGCAAAAGCCTCTTCCAGCTTCTCTGTGATTTTGCGGATATTCTCTTCACGGACCTGCTTCACATCCGTAAATACCGCCTCTTCCATTTCTTCGGGCGTTACGATCTCTTTTATAGCTGCAAACAACTCCTCCGGAACCGCGCAACTCGTATACTCATGCTTCGGCTTGCCGACCTCTGCCACGATCTTATTGATGAATTCGATGATCGTCTGGTTCACATCATGCGCCATGTAGATCGCTTCGATCATCTTCGCTTCCGGCACTTCGTTCGCGCCCGCCTCGATCATGATAACCTTCTGCGCCGTGGATGCGACCGTCAACTGCAGATCGCCCTTCTTCCACTGCTCCTGGCTGGGGTTGATCACAAACTCCCCGTCCACCAGTCCTACCTGTGTCATCGCGCAGGGGCCGTCAAAGGGAATATCGGAAATGCTGGTTGCGATCGCAGCGCCAAGCATCGCCACCAGTTCCGGGCGGCATGCAGGATCCACGGACATAACCAGATTATTCAGGGTAACATCATTGCGGTAATCCTTCGGGAACAGAGGGCGCATCGGTCTGTCGATCACACGGCTTGTCAGAACGGAGTTCTCACTCGCCTTTCCCTCTCTCTTATTAAAGCCTCCGGGGATTTTGCCAACCGCATATAACTTTTCTTCAAATTCTACGGAAAGCGGGAAAAAATCGATTCCCTCTCTCGGCTTCTCGCTCGCTGTAGCGGTGGATAATACGGTCGTTTCACCATATTGCATGAATGCAGCGCCGTTTGCCTGGGCTGCCACACGGCCAACATCAACCCGCAATGTTCTGCCGGCCAGTTCCATTGTGAATGTCTTATACATTTCAGTTCTCCTTTTCCTGTTTTTGCTTATGCTGCTCCGGGAAAGTTGTTCCAATGAACAGCATGTTATGAAAATCCCGGGCAGAAGATACCGAAACTACTGATAAAAACATTCTCAAAACGCTGCGCACGGCAGCGGACAATGCGCTTATCAGTGGTCTCGGAAACACTCTTCCGCCGGGTTTATCACTTCTGTAAATGAAATGCTTTAAAAAACCTGACGCAATTCCCATACGGCAAAGAAAGGCGGATAGCCGGCTGTTCGCCGGCTGACTATCCGCCTTATCCAATGCCATTTATTTTCTGATGCCAAGTCTTTCGATCAGGGAACGATATCTCTCAATATCCTTCTTCTTCAGATAATCCAGCAGGCCTCTTCTCTGACCAACCATCTGAAGCAGACCTCTTCTGGAATGATGGTCCTTCGGATTGTTCTTTAAGTGCTCGGTCAGCTCCTGGATTCTTGCTGTCAGAACTGCTACCTGAACTTCCGGTGAACCTGTATCGCCTTCTGTTCTCGCATACTCTTTGATGATCGCTGTTTTCTTCTCTTTGGAAATCATGATAAATCCTCCTTCTTTTTTTAACCGCCTGATACTAAGAGTGGGTCGGAGTGTCCCAGCCCTGAGTGTCGGCTGAACTCATACGGACTGATTATAGCACAGAAAGTTTTTGATGTAAACAAAAAAGTCTCCGGACAGAGACTTTTTTGTAATTATTTTTGCTGCTTTCGCTCACTTATCAGGATAACACTCTTCTCACACAATAAGGCGTCCGGTAGGAAACATTGGAAATCTTAATGCCCGTCTTAGGATTGCTGGCATGAATCACCTGACCGTTTCCGATGTAGATTGCCACATGATTGACCGTGCCATTCTTCGCGTAAAACACCAGGTCGCCCGGCTTTGCTTCCGAAAGACTGATCTTCGTACCCATTTGGGCCTGACTGCCGGAATGATGCGGCAGGCTCACACCGTATTTCTTAAAGACGCTCAGGACAAAACCGGAACAATCGGCTCCGTTCGTCAGGCTGGTGCCGCCCCATACATAAGGATTGCCCAAAAACTGCTTCGCATAGTTGACCAGATCGACGCGAACATCGGACACGCCCTGTCCATATGTCAGTTCAACCATGGTGACAGCCTTTTCCAGCTTTTTGGAAATGTCCACATATTCTCCGAAGACATAGGCTTCTTCATCATCCAGCATGATCTTTACCCACTCGCCTTCCACGGATACCACTTCCAGTTCCTCGCCTTCCGCAACCTGTGTGATGACAGGCGCTTCCAGGCTGGCCTCTTCCCTGACGCGCAGACCGCCGGAATTGCAAACCGCCATATCCGCTGCCTCTTCATCCGCCAGCGTGCGGGCATCCGCTCCGGTCAGCAAATAATCCGCTCTGACATAACCCGTCACCTTACCGGATTGAATCTTATACCAGCCATTCTCTTCTCCCAGCACATTTGCTCCCGCATGCTTGGGCATCTTGCCGATCACCTTACCGTCTTCTCCGGCCGTATCGCGCACATTCAGCCAGTCATTTACATTGGCAATTCCCAGATTCTCATATCCGTAGACTTTCTTCCGCTCTTCTTTCGCCTCTTCCGCAGCCGCCAGACATTGCTCCGTATCCACCGCTTCATCAAGGATGGAACCAATCCCCGCGGATTGAATCGTATGATTCACCGTATTTTCAGAAGGACCTGCATTTACCGTCATGCCTGCAACCATCACACAGGCCGCAACGGTCAGTCCAAATTTTCCCAGCTTGTACATCCGTAACTCTCCCTTATTCGGTAAAATATCCCGCCGCCATGCGCCCATATGTATCGCGGCGGCCCCCTTCAACAGAACAATCGTTTCGTAATAACTGACTTTATTCTGTAATATTTTCGTAATACTTATTTTATTATAGGGAAGCACGGCTCTCTTGTCAACGCTATTTCCTGTGAAATTTTTTCCAATTTGTCCGATCATGCGTCCCCTGTACACTGAGGGTACCTTCATAACACTCCTCTTAAATGTTGTAAACGGCATGGGCCCCGGCCCGGTCTGCGCTGTGCCTTCGCGCCCGTCCGGCCCGGCCTGCTTTCCTGCGGCGCACAGGTATTTGCAGCCATGACTTATATTCAAAACGGTAAAATTCCCCAAAATTGAGGCACGTTCCTGCCGCACGATGCACATTGTCTGAACAGTGAAGGGGTGATTCGCTCAGAATCACCCCTTCACTGTGAGTTTGTGTATCGTGCGGCAGTTTGGAATGTGCCTCAACTTTGGATGGAATTTTCCGTTTTGAATATCGGAATGGCGAAAATACCCGTGCGCCGCAGGAAAGCAGGCCGGGCCGGACGGGCGCGAAGGCACAGCGCAGACCGGGTCGAGGCCCCATGCGGTCTACAATTTTTAAGACAACCTGGTCTTATCCGCCAGTTCCACATTTTCGCTGTCATGTATTGCGAAAGCGATATTGGTGGCATGATCCGCCACCCTCTCCAGTCCTGATACCAGGTCGGAAAAAATCATACCCGCTTCCGGAGAGCACTCATTCTTTGTCAGCCTCTCGATATGCTTCTGCTGCAGTTCCCGTTCCTTGTCGTCAATCGCGTCTTCCAGACGCTGAATATCTTCCATATGTTCATCGGAACTGGTAGCGAACATCTCCACCGAATAACGGATGATGTCGTTCACCATATCCAGCATTTCTCCCAGTTCTCTCTGGGCAGTCTGGGAAAATCCCAATCCCGTTTCTTTTCTTCTGACGGCGTCATCCGCCACATTCTCCGCATGATCTCCGATCCGTTCAATATCGTTGACCACGTGGAACAGCGCGCCGATACTCTGCTGGTCTTCAATCGGCAGCGTAGTCTGATTGATTTTAACCAGATAATTCGTAATAGCATGATTCAGGAAATTAATATTTTTCTCCACCTGATATACTTCATTAATATCTTCTTCGTCCAGCGTGATGAGCGCATTCATGGCCCTGTTTAAATTTTCGCTCGCAAGAGAAGCCATGCGTTCTAGCTCCTTGATAACCTCCACCACCGCTGTGGCAGGATTAAATACAACCTTATTTCCGATATACTGCAGGGTAAAGCTTTCCCTGTAGCCGACGCTTTTGTCCGTGCCGGGCACAAGAAGGTAGGTCATTTTCACGATCCAGCCGGAGAACGGGAACAGGACGATTACCTGGAATATTTTAAAGATCGTATGCGCGTTTGCAACAATACGTCCCGCGTTGTCGCCGGAAATGCCGTACAGCAGTCCCAATACCGGATTCATCGCAATCTTCAGGATAATATACATGATAATCGTGCCGATCACGTTGAATAGAAAATGAATCATGGCCGCGCGTTTCGCGTCCTTTTTTCCCGTCATGGAAGCCAGCAGCGCCGATGTACATGCGCCGATATTGCAGCCTAAAATAATGAACATACAAATGGGAAGTTCCAGAAGTCCCTGATTTGCCATCAACAAAACGATGCTGACCGTAACGGAAGAACTCTGAATCACCGCCGTCAGCACGGTTCCCACCAGAATCGCAAAAACCGGACTTTTCAAGGAATGAAGAAGATCGACAATCTGCGCCATATCCTTCATGCCGGACATAGCGGAAGACATTCCGTCCAGTCCCATGAACAGCACGCCAAATCCCAGTATGATATTGGCGATCTTTACGATATTCTGCTTTTTGCAAAACATTACAATCAGCGCTCCGCCGAGCAAAAATACCGGCGCTATTTCAGATAAATTAAAGGAAACGAGCTGGGAAGTGACCGTCGTACCGATGTTAGCGCCGAAAATCACGCCCGCTGCCTGATACAGAGTCATCAGCCCCGAGTTTACGAAGCTGACCACCATTACCGTACAGGCGGAAGAGGACTGGATGATCGCCGTAAAAACGATACCGACCAGCATGCCGACAAAACGGTTCTTCGTGAACATCTCCAGGATTCCCCTCAATCTTGCCCCCGCAGCTTTTTCAATGCTGTCGCTCATCATTCTCATGCCGAGCAGGAAGAGTCCAAGCCCTCCGGCCAGAGACAAAAGCATAGCCCCTATGTCCATATTCATTCTCCTTCGTATTGACACCGTGTATTTTTACGCAGATTTTTTCACGCAGTTCATTCTCATTTTACTTTATAATTACAAAACTTACAAGAACTTTCTTTTTGCGACTTATCCCGCGGCTTTCTCCGCGTCAGAATCACATCGGATAAGGCTGCGTAAAGCGGGCAGGAATCTTCTACCGTTTCCTGCCCGCTTCAATATCGTGATCCAACTGCGCCTTCAGTTCATCCAGACTTGCAAATTTTTGTTCCGGACGGCAGAATTTCAACAGCCGCACCGTAATAAAACTGTCATAAATATCCTCGTCAAAATCGTAAATATAAGTCTCCACACCCATCGGCGGGTTTTCGCCTTTTTCCACGGTGGGCTTTGTCCCCACATTCGTCAGGCCCTTAAAAATCCCCCCGCGGCATTCCACTTCGGAAAGATATACGCCGTTGGGCGGCAGAAGCTTGTCCGCCGGAGGAAGCTGATTGACCGTCGGAAATCCGAGGGTACGGCCGATTCTTCTTCCATGCACCACCGTCCCCATAACCGCATAGGGCGCGCCCAGAAGCCTTTCCGCTTCTTCCATTCTGCCCTTTTCCACCGCGCCGCGCACGCGGGTCGAACTGATTGCTTCCCCGCTGTCGTAGACTTTCTCCATGATCCGCACCCGGTATCCGCACCGCGGCGCGTATTCTTCCAGCAGCGCGCAGTCTCCCCGTCCGCGGTCCCCGAAAGAAAGATCGGTTCCAGCCACGATCAACGCCGCATGCAGCTTTTTCTGCAAAATCTCCGTAATAAATTCTGCCGGAGGCGTCGCGGCCGTTTTTTCATTCATCGGAAATTCCACGAGCACATCGATCCCAAGCTGCCGGAAATAGCGCCTTTTTTCTTCTTTCGTCGTCAGACCTTTCAGCGTTTTTTTCGCAAAAAAAGCCGCCGGCGGCGGATCAAAGGTAAAAACCACCGCCAAAAGGCCGTTCTCCTTTTCTTCCAGCACCTGCTCCAACAAAAGCTTATGCCCTCTGTGCAGGCCGTCAAACTTTCCGATCACCACCGCGCTGCGTCCGGAAAGTTCAAAATCGGTTGTTCCGGAAATAATCTGCATTTGCCAATCGCTGTCCTTTCCAAGTATATTTATCCCAAAAACATCCTGACCGGTTTAAAACGCGCCTGCATTTTTTGCCAGCCGTAGATCCCGTAAAAACGTCCGTCGCCGCCGTAGACGCGGATCTGTGCGCCTTCCGGAAGGGAATCGCCCGCTTCTTTGCCCTGCGCTCCCGCCGCATGCAAACCGCTGTCCGCGCCTGCTTCCAGATGAACCGGCAAAAGCGGATTCCCGTTTTTTACAAGAATCTCGAATTCTTTTTTTACCGTATAAGAAGGCAAATCCCCAAAAACGGCGTCCGTCGGCAAAAGAATACTTTCCAGCCGGCCTTCTGTGGCAAGCTGTTCAATCTCAGAAAGCGGGTATGCCTCTTCTATCCGAAACTGTCCCGACCGGGTGCGCACCAGACTCGCCATCGTGCCGCCGCAGCCCAGTTTCCGCCCGATATCGTGACACAGCGTCCGGATATAGGTTCCTTTGGAACAGGATACCGTCATTGTCACGAAGGGCAGTTCCATCTCTTCTATCGTAATGGAATAAATGGTAATTCTGCGGCTTTTGCGTTCCACCACTTTCCCGGCTCTGGCCAGGTCGCAGAGTTTCTGTCCGTTCACCTTCAGAGCCGAATACATGGGGGGGATCTGGTCATACTCTCCCACAAAGGAAAGGATCGCCTGCCGCACCTGCTCCCTGGCGACCGTAACCGGATGCTCTTCCAGAATCCTTCCCGTCGTGTCCTGGGTATCCGTCACACATCCCAAAAGCAGCTTTGCCCGGTACTCTTTCGTCTTATCCGTGAGCATATCGCACAGCTTCGTCGCATTTCCCAGACAGACCGGAAGTACCCCGGACGCATCCGGGTCCAGGGTACCTGTGTGACCTATTTTTTTCTGTTTACAGATTCCCCGAAGCTTCGCCACCACATCAAAGGAAGTAAAGCCGGGCTCTTTATAGACATTGAGAATGCCGTTCATGCAATCTTAATCCTCTCTTACCGCAGCAATCCGGTCTGCGGTTTCTTATCCAAGCTGTTTCTCAATATGTAAAGACAGATTGTTGATGCAGTCATGATAAGTTCCCTTCATGTTGCACCCGGCAGCCCGCACATGTCCGCCGCCGCCGAAATAAGCCGCCACCGCCGCCACATCGACCTTATCTTTGGAGCGCAGGCTGACCTTATATTCCATTGACCCGGTCTGATACATAAAAATGGCGCACTCCACGCCCTTTGTCAGACGCAGTTGACTTACGATGCCGTCCAGATCTTTCGGCTGCGCGTGGTAAAAATCCATAACCTTTTTATCAATGGCGCTCACAATACATCTTCCGTCCATGAAAAGAATGCTTTCCAAAAGCGCTCTTCCCAGAATCTGATTTTGTACATATGTTTTTTCATAAAAGGTCTCGTCGATCAGCTTCGGAAAATCAAATCCGTATCCCAGCAGCTTCGACGCGATTTCAAGCGTACGCGGCGTCGTGTTGGAATACTGAAAAACGCCGGTATCATGAATCATGCCGATATAAACAGCCTTTGCAATCTCCTGATCCAGAAGGGATTCCTCCATCAGTTCAAAGACAAGTTCGCTGGCGGAACTGGCTTTGGGATTGACGTAGTTTATCTGCCCGCAGCCGCCCGCATTGCTGATATGATGGTCGATGTTGATCGTTTTTTTCGCCGTACGAAAATATTTTTCCGCATCGCCCAGGCGTTCGCTGGCTGTATCCACAGCGATACATACGTCGTAACAGATATCCTCTTTGCAATCTGTTATCACGTTTTCGATTCCGCTGATACAGGAAAAAATAGGGGCGGGCTGTTCCAGATAGACGTCCACCTGCGCATCCGGCAGCGCTTTTTTCAAATAAAGGAAAAGCCCCATACAGGAACCGACGCAGTCGCCATCCGGTCTCACATGTCCGCTGATTGCGATTTTATCCGTGCTGTTCAGTTCTTCCAGAATTTTATTCATCCTCTTCTTCCACCCCCTTTTTCGCCCTTTGATCAGCCATAACCTGATCGATCTTATGGGACATATCCACCCCGTATGCGATCGACTGATCCACTACAAACTGAATGGTCGGCGTATTGCGCAGGTTGATTTCTTTTGCGAGCCTTCCGCGGATAAAGCCTTCCGCGCTGCGCAGACCTGCCAGCGTATCCTTCTGCGCCTCTTCATTGCCCAGCACGCTGATATACGCCCTGCAGGTCTTTAAATCCGGCGCGACTTCCACGGAAACGACGCTCGTCATGGGGCTGATGCGGGGATCCTTCATCTCTCCCCGTATCACTTCTGCCAGCACGCGCTGCACTTCATTGTTGATCCTGCTGTTTTTCACACTGTTTTTTCTCATATTCTGTTTATGCCTTTCTCCGGCAGCAGTTCCGCATCGCCGAGCCGTAACTGCTGCTTTCTATTTTAGTTTTACGGTGCGCGCAGGAACAAAATTCCTAGCGCGGCACTTCCACCATGATATATGCTTCTACAATATCCAGTTCCTGCATCTTATCGAAGCCTTCAAATACAAGACCGCATTCAAATCCGGCCTTCACTTCCTTCACGTCATCCTTAAAGCGCTTCAGCGAAGCCAGCGCGCCTTCGTAAATCTGCTCGCCTTCTCTGGAAATTCTCACCTTGCAGCCTCTCTGGAACACGCCGTCCAGCACGTAGGAACCCGCAATGTTGCCGATAGCGGACGCTTTGAAGATCTGGCGCACTTCCGCATGGCCGATCACTTTTTCTTCGAAAACCGGATCCAGCATGCCCTTCATGGCCGCTTCGATATCCTCGATCGCCTGATAGATGACTCTGTACAGACGGATATCCACGTTTTCCAGTTCCGCAGTCGCCTTGGCCGTAGCGTCAGGACGCACGTTGAAGCCGATGATGATCGCGTTGGATGCGCTCGCCAGCGTAACGTCGGACTCGTTGATCGCGCCCACGCCGCCGTGAATACATTTTACCACGACCTCGTCGTTGGAAAGTTTCAACAGGCTCTGCTTTACCGCTTCCACGCTGCCCTGTACGTCCGCTTTGACGATCAGGTTGAGTTCCTTTAAATTGCCTTCCTGAATCTGGTTGAACAGATCGTCCAAAGACATTCTGGACTTGGTCTCTTCCAGTTTCTTCTCTTTATTCTGCTCGATAAATGCGGCCGCATAGGACTTCGCTTCCTTATCGCTTTCGTGTGCCAGGAACACGTCTCCCGCATCCGGCACGTCGGAAAGTCCGAGAATTTCCACAGGCGTAGAGGGACCCGCTTCCTTCACCCTTCTTCCCTTATCGTCGATCATGGCGCGCACTTTACCGCTGGAAGAACCTGCGGATACAAAATCTCCCACATGCAGCGTACCTTTTTGTACCAGCACTCTGGCCACAGGACCGCGGCCCTTATCCAGTTCCGCTTCGATGACAAGTCCTCTCGCCATACGGTCCGGATTCGCCTTCAGTTCCAGCACCTCGGCCGTCAGAAGAATCATTTCCAGAAGGTTCTGCAGGCCTTCGCCGGTCTTTGCGGAAACCGGAACGAACACGGTGCTGCCGCCCCAATCCTCTGCGATCAGACCGTACTCTGTCAGTTCCTGTTTTACCCGGTCCACGTTCGCATTGGGTTTATCGATCTTATTGACCGCCACGATGATTTCAATGCCCGCAGCCTTTGCATGGTTGATCGCCTCTACCGTCTGGGGCATTACGCCGTCGTCAGCTGCCACTACCAGCACCGCGATATCCGTGGAATTTGCGCCGCGCATACGCATAGCGGTAAACGCTTCATGTCCGGGCGTATCCAGGAAAGTGATCTTCTGGCCGTTGATCTGTACGGTATATGCGCCGATATGCTGTGTAATGCCGCCTGCTTCCCGATCCGTCACATTGGTTTTCCGGATCGCATCCAGCAGGGACGTCTTACCATGGTCAACATGACCCATAACGCAGATGACCGGAGGTCTTGTAATCATATCGTCTTCATTTTCCGCTTCCTCTTTTAAGAGTTCTTCGATCACATCGACCTTCACTTCTTTTTCACAGATAATATCGTACTCAATCGCAATATTTTCAGCGTCTTCATAGGAAATTTCCTGGTTCACCGTCACGATCTTACCCTGAAGGAACAGCTTCTTAATGATAGCCGCAGGCTGCATCTTCATCTTTTCCGCCAGTTCTTTAATCGTAATCGTTTCCGGAAGCGTAATTACCTTGATCACTTCTTCCGGTTCTGCCGGCTTGGGTTCCGGCTTGATGAAGCGTCCCGCTTTATTTCTGCCCTTTAAATTTGCCGCGCTGTCATCTTCATAAATAGCGTCTTTTCTCGATTTCTTATCGCGGTCCTGCTGATTCAAACGTCTGTCGTCACGGCGCTTTTCCGTATCCTTTGCGGGAGCTTCCGGCGTAAAGCCTTTAGACGCCGCCGGTTTTCGGAAGTTATTGTTCTGCCGTCCGTCGCCTGTCTGAGGACGTCCGCTATTTGTTCCAGGGCGGTTACCGCCCGCACTGCGCTGACCAGGGCCTGCATTGCGATTATAACCCTGATTATCTCTTGTAGTATTGTTATAACCCGGACGGTTCTGGTCTCTTCTCTGTCCATTGCCCTGCGTCCTTTCCTGACCCGGTCTTGTGTTCTGGCTGCGGTTGAAGGAACCGTTTCTGTCGCCTCTGTTCTGATCCTGTCTTGCGCCATACCGGTTCTGATCGTTCCGGCTCTGGTCGTTTCTGGGGCGGGCATTTCTGTCCTGATTCGTTCCCTGCTCTCTGCTGCGCTCATTCCGGTTATCGCTTCTGTTGTCGTTTCTGCCATATTCCCGGTTCTGGGAAGCCGCTCTCTCGCTGCGCCCTGCGTTGGAAACAGTTCCCTGACGCTCCACCCGCTCGGTTCTTACTTCCGCCTTTGCAGATTCCTCTGCGTTCTGAAGACGTTCTGCGCGTGCCGCCTCCTCTTTCTTCTGGGCTTCGATTTCCGCCGCCTTTGCAGCGCGCTCAGCCGCTGCCGCTTTCTGAGCGGCTTCTTTTGCCGCCCGTTCCCGGCTCAGCAATTTCTCATCCGGCATTACCGGCTGAGACGGCTTTGTCAGCGGCCGGATCAGCGGTCTTTGCTCCACCCGGTTGCTGTTGCGGTTATTATTTCCGTTATTGTTTCGGTTTCCCTGAAAATTGCCCTGGCGGTTATTATTGGACCGGTTCTCATTGTTTCTGCCGTCGCCGTTTCTGTTATCGCCGCCTCTGCCGCCGTTGTTCCTTCTGTCATTGTTTCCGGAACCGTTGTTTCTCATGCGGCTGTTCTGCGGATTGTTGACCACGATGATCGTCTTCGATTTTTTATGCGGCTTTGCCTGGCCTTCCTTCTGCTCCTGTCCGGCTGTAGGCTGTGCGGCCGCTTTTACATTAGATTCTTCCGCTTTCTCCACCTGCGTCATCCTTTCTGTATGTCCTGCTTTTTCTTCCGTTTTCTGTGTCTGGGCAGCCGGCGTCCTCTTTTCCGGTTCCGGCTCCGCCGATTTTGAAATTCCGGACGCGAATTTCTTTTTCACCCATTCCACCGCGTCTCCTTCAATGGAACTTTGCGGCGCTTTCACGTCCAGCCCTTTCTCCTGTAAGAAAGAAAGGATGTCTTTGCTTTTTATTTCCAGCTCTTTTGCAAGCTCATGTACCTTTATTTTTGCCATGCTCCTACCTCCGTCTCATTTCCTGTTTCTTCCAGATGCTTTTTCATGCTCTTCGCAAAACCGTCATCCGTCACAGCGAGGGAGGCGCGCATTTCTTTTCCCATCGCGTGACCAAGTTCTTCCTTGGTCCCGTATTCAAAGTAAGGCACTCTGTAAAACTCGCACATATTGCGAAAATTTTTCTTCGTATTCGCCGAGGCGTCCGTTCCGACAATCACCAGGCGGGCGCTTCCTTCCTTGACGGTCTTTTCCGTCATGAATTCGCCGCTTGCGATCCGCCCTGCTTTCGTCGCAAGCCCCAGCAGTGAAAATACTTTATTCGGTTTCACTCTCACCAAACTCCTTTTCCAGGCTGTCATAAACCTCATCCGGAATACTCATTTTGAAAGAACGCTCAAGTCCCTTGTTCTTCCTGGCTTTTTGCAGGCAGTCCAGGTTCTTGCACAAATATGCGCCCCTTCCGTTTTTTCTTCCTGTCACATCCAGAACAATGGGCCCTTCCGGCGTCTTAAGAACGCGCATCATTTCTTTCTTGTTCTTCATTTCGCCGCAGCCGACACATTGTCTCATCGGAATTTTTTTATTCATCATCTCATCTTAACTCCGGAATTTATTCTTCCTCGAAACCGCCCTCTTCGGGATCGCCTTCATATTCTTCCTCGTATGTTTCATCGAACTCGTCGTCGTAATCATCATACTCGTCGTCTTCGCCCAGGTAGTCCTCATAGCGGAAGCCCGGCGCGTCCTTTGCCTGGGTTTCAGACTTGATATCGATCTTATAACCGGTCAGTCTTGCCGCCAGCCTTGCGTTCTGCCCTTCCTTGCCGATCGCCAGGGAAAGCTGATAGTCGGGCACGACGACCTTTGCCGTTCTCTCGTCCGGATCCGCAAACACGGCCACGATTTTCGCCGGGGACAGCGCGTTCTGGATCAGATTGCCGGGGTTCTCATCCCAGTTGACAATATCGATTTTCTCGCCGCGCAGTTCATCCACGATGGCGTTTACTCTGGAGCCGTTCATGCCGACGCAGGCGCCGACCGCATCCACGTTCGGATTATTGGACCACACCGCAATCTTTGTTCTGCTTCCCGCTTCTCTTGCGATGCTCTTGATCTCCACCGTGCCGTCCTTGATCTCGGTCACTTCAGACTCGAACAGACGCTTCACCAGTTCCGGATGCGTGCGGCTCACCAGAATGCGGGGCCCTTTAGGGGTATTTTTCACTTCCAGAATATAAACCTTGATGCGCTCCGTGGGCTTGAATACCTCGCCCTTTACCTGTTCGCTTTCATTTAAGATTGCGTCCGCCTTGCCTAAGTTTATGCTGATATTGCGGCCCAGATAACGCTGCACCACGCCGGTCACAACATCCTTTTCCTTCTCAAAATACTGGTTATAAACAACGCTTCTTTCTTCTTCCCGGATCTTCTGCAGAATTACGTTCTTCGCGTTCTGGGTTGCAATCCGGCCAAACTCTTTGGACTTGATTTCCACATGGATGATATCACCGATATTCGCCTTTTTGGAAACTTCTCTCGCCTGTTCCAGCGGGATCTGCAGGCAGTCGTCTTCCACGTCGTCCTCTGTTTCCACCACTTCCTTTTCCGCATAACACAGGAAGTCGCAGGTATCACGGTCGATTTCAACCTTTACATTGTCGGCCTTGCCGAAGTGCTGTTTGCATGCCGTGATCAGAGAATTTTCGATCGCTTCAAACAAGGTTTCCTTGCTGATCTCCTTCTCCTTCTCCAGAATATCCAGTGCTTCTTTTAATTCCTTGTTCATTTCATCCTCCATTATTTAAAAATCAAGCGCCAGCCGGATCAGTGCGATCTCTTTTCTGGCGAATGTCATTTCTTTGTCCGCAGTTTCTATGATAATCTGCCCGGCGTCAAAACTCTTCAATATGCCGGTAAATTCTTTACATTTCTCCAAAGGTTTATACAGCCTGATTTCCACTTCCATTCCAAGGCTCTTCTCAAGATGCTTATCCTTCTTGAGCGTCCTGCCCAATCCCGGCGAACTCACCTCCAGAATATAAGCGTCTTCGATGAAATCTTCCGCGTCCAGCTTATCCGACAGCGCTCTGCTCACCGTCTCGCAGTCTCCGATATTCACGCCCTCCGGCTTGTCGATGTAGGCCCTTAAATACCAGTCGCTGCCTTCCTTCACATACTCCACGTCGTAGATGTCCACGCCCGCTTCCTGTGCGATCGGAAGCAAAAGCTGCTCTGTCCTGGCTTCGTATGTCTCTCTTTTTGACATTCCTTCTCACCATCCTTATTCAATTGTCATAAATCCTGTTTCCCCGAAGCCATGCGGCAGGCGCGGCTTTGGAGCGACCTGTTACCAGCATACTACAATAAAGAAGAGTGGGTTTGCAACCCACTCTTACTCTAGTAACATCATATCATCATATAGACTTTATCACATTTTTTTCCAAAAAGCAAGGCAAAAAAACTTTTTTAAAATTTCAAAAAAAGACTTGCAATCTGTAAAAAGGTGTAGTATATTATACGAGTGCCAGTCAGCAAGGCATACGATTACAGATGGCTAGTTGGTCAAGCGGTCAAGACGTCGCCCTCTCACGGCGAAAACAGGGGTTCGATTCCCCTACTAGCTGCTGACTGTTAGAGATAACAGCCCAACCCGAAAAGATGCTTAATTACCGATTTGAGGTAGTTAGGCATATTTTTTTATTACAGTTCATTCCCCTGTCAGGGAGCGAACTGTAACGCGCGTCCAACTGCGAAAACGCTTCGCGTTCCTGAACACTTCAAAATAAACTCATCTGTTCATATCCCTTATTCTCCGGGAATTCATGCAGATAAGAAAAAATCTTATCGATATCGCTTTCAATCCGACACTTTTTGCAGGTCGCATGAAAAAGCCGCATCAGTTCAGAATGACGATCACTATTGATCTCATAGCGATAACCGTATTTTTTCTGATACCGGCTGCGCAGTCCCGGAAAATGGCGGTCCAGCGCCGCATAGTAATATTCCCGGTCCCCTTCCCGCAAAGTCACTCCCATCCCAAAGCAGATAATTCCCCAGACCTTCGCCTCGATACAATACTGCAGAATCCCTTCTATATTCTCTTTTGTATCGTTGATAAAAGGAAGAATCGGGGATAGCCAGACAACGGTCGGAATGTTGTTTTCCTTCATGATCTGCAGCACCTCAAATCTTCTTTTCGTCGTGCAGACCCCAGGTTCCAGAATCCGGCATAAATTCTCATCATAGGTTGTCAGCGTCATCTGAACCACACATTTCGCCTTTTGATTGATGCTCTTTAACAAGTCCAGATCCCGCAAAATGCGGTCCGATTTTGTCTGGATGGCAAGGCCGAAGCCGTAGGCGTCTATGAGTTCCAGACATTTTCTGGTCAGTCCCAGCGTTTCCTCACAGTGCATGTACGGATCGCACATGGCTCCCGTGCCGATCATGCACTTTTTCCGTTTGGAGCGCAGCGCCCGTTCCAGCAGTTCGGGCGCATTCTGCTTCACTTCTATATCCTCAAAATCATGGGTAAATCCATAACATTTGCTGCGGCTGTCGCAATAAATACATCCATGGGTACAGCCTCTGTATAAGTTCATGCCGTTGCCTGCTGACAGAATCCCTTTTGCGTTCACAAAGTGCATCTGATTTTCCTCCGCTTTTTTCTCCATGATACGCCGGTAAAACTGACAACAGCATGTCATATTTCGTCAGGAAACCATAAAGTCAAACAAACTGATCTGGTTGGATTCCGGCAGATCTCCCAATATCCCCAGCGTGTCCAGAAGGTCTGTGATCGTTTTGCTGGCTTTGGAGCGGTCGCGGAAGTCGTCCTTGCTCAAAAACTGCCCGTCCTTGGCCGCCTCTGCGATGGCGTCCGCAGCCTTCTCTCCCAGACCGTCGATGCTGTTTAAGGAGGGCATGATTTTTCCGTCCATGATCTGAAAGTTTCTGGGATGGGCTTTGAACAGATCGATCGGAATGAACTCAAATCCCCGGGCATACATTTCCTGTACAATCTTCATATCCCTCACGGAAGCCTGCTCCTTCTGCGTCAGATTGTCGGAACGCCGTTTGTAATCCGCCAGCACCGTTTCCAGATGCTGCCTTCCCTGGCACATGATTTCGTAGGAGAAAGCGGATGCGCGGATGGAAAAGAACGCCGCATAGTAAGCCAGCGGATAATTCACCTTGCAATAGGCGATCCGCCACGCCATCATGACATAAGCCGCCGCATGGGCCTTCGGAAACATGTACTTGATTTTCTTACAGGATTCGATATACCATTCGGGCACATTCACCGCCCGCATGGCCTCTTCCATCTCCGGTTTCAGGCCTTTCCCCTTACGCACGCTCTCCATCGTCGTAAAAGAAAGCGCCGGGTCCATGCCTTTATTAATCAGGTAAATCATGATATCGTCACGGCAGCAGATGGCGGTGGAAATCGTGCAGTCCCCGTTTTGAATATACATCTGCGCATTGCCCAGCCATACGTCCGTACCATGTCCCAGTCCCGCAATCCGGATCAGATCGGAAAAGCACTGGGGCTTTGTATCCAGAAGCATCTGAATGACGAAATCCGTTCCGAATTCCGGAATGCCCAGCGATCCCACCGGACAGCCGTCAATATCTTCCGGCTTTATTCCCAGCGCCGCCGGAGACCGAAACAGGCTCATGACCTGCGGATCGTCCAGCGGGATTTTGGTCGGATCAATCCCCGTCAAATCCTGGAGCATGCGAATCATGGTCGGATCATCGTGTCCCAGAATATCGAGTTTCAACAGGTTGTGATCGATGGAATGATAGTCAAAATGCGTGGTCACGGTATCCGTGGTCATATCGTTTGCCGGATGCTGGGTGGGCGTAAAGGAATTGATGTCCTCCCCCACCGGAAGCACGACGATGCCGCCCGGATGCTGGCCGGTGCTGCGTCGGATGCCGGTACAGCCCTGGACGATCCGGTTGATCTCGCAGGTGCGCTTTTTCGTCCCCCGTTCCTCAAAATAATTTTTCACATAACCAAACGCCGTCTTATCCGCCAGCGTGCCGATCGTTCCTGCGCGGAAGGTCTGTCCGTAGCCGAAAATCACTTCCGTATATTTATGGGCCTTACTCTGGTATTCACCGGAGAAGTTTAAGTCAATATCCGGCTCCTTGTCTCCCTTAAATCCCAGGAAAGTTTCAAACGGAATGTCAAATCCGTCCTTAATCAAAGGCTCCCCGCAGACCGGACACATCTTATCCGGCATATCGCAGCCGCCGTTTCCCGCAAAGGCTTTCACTTCCGGCGAATCAAAGTCGTAGTAATGACATTTCGGACAGCGGTAGTGGGCGCTTAAAGAATTTACCTCCGTGATGCCCGCCATGAACGCCACCAGCGACGAACCCACGGAACCGCGGGAACCCACCAGGTAGCCGTCCTCCACCGATTTCCACACCAGCTTCTGCGCAATGATATACATGACGGCGAAACCGTTTGAAATAATGGAATGCAGTTCCTTTTCCAGCCGGTCCACCACAATTTGAGGCAGTTCTTCTCCATATAACTCATGAGCCTTGCGGTAACAGATCTGGGTCAGCGTCTTATCGCTGTCGGGAATGACCGGCGGGCATTTATCGGGACGGACCGGAGAAATCGTCTCAATCTGATCCGCGATATAATTCGTATTGGTGATGACCACTTCTTCCGCCTTTTCGCTTCCCAGATACGCAAATTCCTCCAGCATCTCCTCCGTGGTGCGCAAGAACAGCGGCGCCTGCTCATCCGCGTCCTTAAAACCTTTTCCCGCCATGATAATTCTGCGGTATACCTCATCCGCCGGATCCAGAAAATGCACGTCGCAGGTCGCCACCACCGGTTTGTTGAACTGCTCTCCCAGATGTACGATGCGGCGATTCATATTCTGAATATCCTCCACGGAATTGACATTTTCAATCCTGTCGGAGGCAATCATGAACATGTTATTGCCCGTAGGCTGAATTTCCAGATAATCATAAAAATTCACGATCCGCGCAATCTCCGCGTCGGACTTTTCATCCAGAAGCGCGCGGTACAATTCCCCCGCTTCGCAGGCGCTTCCCACGACCAGCCCTTCCCGGTGCTTCATCAGAAGGCTTTTGGGCACGCGGGGCACCTTATGGTAATAGGTCAGATGAGATTCCGATACCAGCGTATACAAATTCACCCGTCCGATGTCGTTCTTGGCAAGGAAAATGACATGGTAGGAAGGCAGACGCTTTATGATATCCGGGCTGGAATCTCCCAGATGATTCACTTCGGCCAGCGTGCGGCAGTTTCGCTCTTCCAGAAGCGGGATGAATTTCACAAAAATCTCCGCCGTCGCTTCCGCATCATCCACCGCCCGGTGATGATTTTCCAGCGAAACGCCCATCGTTTTTGCCACGGCATCCAGCGTGTGCTTGGCCTGATTGGGCAAAAGCACACGGGCGATTCCCACCGTATCCACATAGGTAGGGTCTAAGGCAATGCCCTGCCGTCTGGCATTTTCCATGATAAAACTCATGTCAAAATTCGCGTTGTGCGCCACAAAAACCGTTCCTTCACAGAACTGCAAAAATTCAGGCAGCACCTCTTCAATCACGGGCGCATCCACCACCATTTCGTCATTGATACCGGTTAACTGCTCGATCCGAAACGGAATCGGCACCTGCGGATTGACAAAGGTGGAAAAACGATCCACAATTTTGCCGTCCACCACCTTGACGGCGCCAATCTCAATAATTCTGTTCTTTACCGGAGAAAAGCCCGTCGTCTCAATATCAAAGACCACATAGGAGTCCCGCAGGGGCTGTCCTTTATCCCCGGTCACAATTTCTTTTAAATCGTCCACCAGATAACCTTCACAGCCGTAAATCACCTTAAAGAAATCATTTCTGTCCGGATTTTCTTCTCCCGCCTCTTTCCGCCGGTTTTTCTCCTCTTTCCACAGATCGTCGAGCAGATGATTCGCGTCGGGGAAAGACTGCACCACGCCGTGATCCGTAATCGCAATCGCGGGATGTCCCCATTTATAAGCCCGCTTTACGATGTCCTTCACTTCGGAAACCCCGTCCATATCGCTCATTTTCGTATGACAATGCAGTTCCACGCGCTTGCGGACCGAATGATCCATCCGCGTGCTCGTGAAATCAGAAATCTTCTTCACGCCGACGATGGAACCCACGGTCAGTTCCCCGTCAAATTTATCCACCATGGTAAGGCCCTTGATCTTCACAAAAGCGCCCGGCTTAATCCCCTGGGTCAGTTCTTCCACCTGCTCGTTTAAGGTGAAAATCTTGATCGTCATGGTATCGGTAAAATCCGTCACGTCAAAAATCAGGATCGTCCGTTCGTTTTTGATTTCCCTCTTATCCAGATTCAGGATCTTTCCGCGGATGACCACTTCGCCCATTTCGCCGATGATATCTTCTATTGCAATCGTATCTTCCTCAAAGTCACGCCCATACAGCACATCCGGGTTATCGCTTTTTCTCGCGCCGCGCCTGAAATCACCCCGTCCTTCACCGCGGTTAAACCTGCCCTTTCCATACCGGCCGCCGTCTGCGCCGGATTTTCCGCCTCTTGCGCCAGGCCGGGATGCGTTTCCGCCGCCCTGGGCCGGGATGCGCTCCGGCTGTCCGCCGCCCTGTCCGGAAACGTTTGCCGCCGTTTGGACCACAGCGCCGCCGTCAAAGGGAACTTCTTCTTTTGCCGCCGCTCCCATTTGAGCAAGATATGCTTCGTAGCCGGCGTCCATGCCTCCCATGACCGCCGCTTCCGCCGCCGTCTGTCCGCCGTTTCCGTTTTGGGACGCCATCTGCGCGCGCACGCGGTCTTCCTGATAACCGCCGCTCGTAACCTCTCCCATCTGGCCGTTTGTAAAACCGTAATCGGATGCCACCGGACGCGCGCCCGCTCTGGCGGCGATTTCCGCCACCTTCCGCGCCACCACGATTTCATCTTCCGCCTTGCGTTTGTTTTCTTCCGGCTGGCAATATTGCACCGCCACTTCTACCGGGATGCCGCAGCGCTCGCAGAAAATTTTCTCCAGAATCCGGACCAGTTCCGGGCAGCGTTCATGGGCGATGACCGTATCGGCCACCGCCATCTGCATGATTTTCCCGTCTGTAAAACTGATTTTGGCATTCTTGAAAATGCTGTATTCCACCGGGCTGGCTTCTTTTAACTCCAGCAAAATGCTGTCCTGATAAACTTCCAGAAGTTTTTCGGGATTATACTGGGCGGAAAGATGAAATCTCTCATAAATTTTGATCGTCATGCGGCAGTCTGGAAAGAGCTGTTTTCTGATTTCCTCCTCCATATCAAAAATCATCTCTTTTAAGATCAGCCTGTCGCAGTTGATATAGACGCGTATAAAATCCTTCTGCCTGCTGGCGGTCACCCGCTCCACCGTCACCTTTTCAAACAGATTCCGCACATTCTCGCTTAACTTCAGTCCCGGAAACACGTCCGGAAAACGCTTTGCCATAGTTTCGCCTCTTGTCCCTTACTTCTGCCGCAGCATCATTGCCGCCAGTTTTCCAGTTCATACCGCAGCGTGGAAATGAATTCCGACTCCGGTATTTTCCGAATAATCTCGCCTTTCTTGATCAGCAGGCCCTCTCCGACGCCGCCTGCAATCCCTAAATCCGCTTCCTTCGCTTCGCCGGGACCGTTTACCGCACATCCCATAACCGCCACCTTGATATTCAAATGCGGAAACTGGGCCGCCAGCGTTTCCACCTGATTGGCCAGACTGATCTGATCGATCTTCGTCCTGCCGCAGGTCGGGCAGCTTACCACCTCTATGCCGCCCTTTCTGAGTTCCAGCGTGCGCAGAATGATCTTCGCGGATTTCACCTCTTCCACCACGTCTCCCGTCAGGGAAACCCGGATCGTATCGCCGATGCCCTGATTCAAAATCAGCCCAAGACCGATGCCCGACTTGATATTGCCCGAAAAAATCGTGCCCGATTCCGTAATGCCCACATGCAGCGGATAGTCTGTTTTGGGCGCTAACAGTTCATGCGCCTTCACGCACATCATCACATCCGAAGACTTGATGCTGATGACCAGATTCCGATAGTCCAGATCTTCAATCATATGTACCTTATCCAGCGCGCTCTCCACAATGCCCTCCGCCGTAACGCCGCCGTATTTCTCCACCAGATTTTTTTCCAGAGAGCCGCTGTTGACGCCCACGCGGATGGGAATATCGCGTTCCTTCGCCACCTTCACCACGGCGGCCACCTTATCCGGGCCGCCGATGTTGCCGGGATTGATGCGGATTTTGTCCGCACCGTTTTCTATCGCGGCAATCGCCATCTTATAATCAAAATGAATATCCGCCACCAGCGGAATGGAAATCTGCTTCTTAATCTCGGCAATCGCCTTTGCGGCCGCCATGTTCGGCACCGTACAGCGGATGATTTCACAGCCTACCGCTTCCAGCCGGTGAATCTGCGCCACCGTCGCCGCCACATCCTCCGTGGGCGTGTTGGTCATGGACTGAATCAGGATCGGATTGCCCCCGCCGATCACCCTGTCGCCGATTTTTACCACTCTTGTATGATCTCTGTACATAAAAAACGCCTCCCAATTTTTTGCCCTGCCGTCCTCTTTTAGGCTCTGTTCTCAGCCGGAATTCTGCCGCCGACACGCATTCGCGCGCAGAGCGCGATTTTGGCTTTGCAAGACTATGACGGAACTGCTACCAGTATAGCACAAAGGCCGGAAAAGAAAAACACATTTCCTGAATCCGTTCATTCTGTAATGAGAGCCGGAAAATTGTATCACGATTTTCGGATACAATACGATTTTGGAAACCAAATCATATCGTATTCAACAGAATGTTTGGATAGTATCCTTTTTCTGAATAATTTAAATCCCAGGTGCTGATATTTTTCTGCTTTTTCCATGCTATCTGTACAGACCACGCAGGGCATATTTAATTCTTCTGCTTTATTAAACGCAAGTTGAACAAGTTTTCTCATATATCCTTTGTGCTGGTATTCCTTTTTTATGACTAACATTCTGATATGTACACAACCGTCTTTTTTTAGCAATGTATCAATCGATTTACCGGACTTCCAAAAATTCAATCCCCAAATTGCAGCGCCACATAATCCCATTCCTTTTACGATACCTGCAAGAAATTTCATACTGCCGATAAAACTTGTTTTATCTTGCGGTATTGAAATACTGATATAGCCGGGAGTATGCTCTAAAGTATGTATCCATCCGCTTAGTAGCCCCATCTGCACATATCCTGTTACAAAAGCAATTTTTCCTTTTTCACCTTTGCATTTATAATACAATCCCTTTTCGTTGTTCTGAAATTTATAAACACTAAAGGTTCGGGCTATCATTTCAATTTCATCTTTTGTTAAATGAAGTATCATTTTATCAGTTTTCATCGCTGTACCTCTTTAAATATTTTGAAAAGTTTCGCATCAGCACATGCGCAAAAGCAAGATTGAATGCAATAACAGAAATCCCGATAAAGCTGTAAAACAGCACCTGATAAAACGAATATTCAAGCAGATATATGCTTTTGTAAATTACGCACACGCTTATGGGCAAAGCAATGATACTTGTGATTAAACAGGGTACATACTTCCTTATCACGATACATTGTCCAATATGTATCAGAAAGTGAATTGTACAGCCAATAAATCCTCCTGTCCATAATCCATACCAATCAGAAAATATGGATATCAGACAAATAGAAATACATAACAGTAATTCTTCATATACCGCAAAAGCAAAGCCCTCCGAAGACGTCTGCCCGTATTGCCTTACAATTTCAGGATACTTCTCCCTGAGAAATTTTTGATTATGATTCAACCATGGAATAAAGCCTATTATTTCTTCCATATCGTGAAAGATAAACAACAATGGAAATAACCAGACGTATGATAACATATTTTTTCCTTTCCTGCCTGTCCTTTTAAGACACATTGTAAAAAGTAAACAATTGTAACCTTTCCGGCCATATGGTAAGATATTCACTGATAAAAAGCAATACTTTTACACAAAGTGACACTCTTTTAACGAAAAGTGTCAGAAAGGAATTATATGAATCCGACACAAAATCCCAGCGCATTGCGCTCCAAAAAAGTAATTACCGAATCCCTCCTGCTCCTTATGAAGAAGTATCCTTATGCAGAAATAACGGTAAAGCAAATTCTTTTGGAAACGGATATATCCCGAAAAACCTTTTACCGTAATTTTTTATCTAAAGATGATGTGTTAAGTTCTTTTATCAGCGCCATTTTGCAGGATTATGTCAATGCCATCCAACAGCAGCAACAGAAATATTCTCTTCTCCAAACGTTGGATGTTATCTTTGACTTTTGCGAAAAAAACAGGGAATTACTCTTTATTCTCCGGGATAACAGGCTCCTGTACTTATTGCCTGAGAAATTAAATGTGTTAATACTGAATGAACATAACCGGTATATTTCCGAATCACAGGAAAATCATCGGGAAAGCCAATTCCTTACAGAATATATTATTTATTTTAATATTGGCGGCGTATGGAACCTCATTGTTCGTTGGATTGAGAATAATATGTGTGATGCTGTAACTGATATCAAAAAATCCGTGAATTTTTATTTATCTAACATAGGAAAAATTGATATTCGTGATATTTAATTTTCTTTAACCGTTACCGGGCGATACCGCATGCAGTACCTGTATGTTTTTCCGCTTTGCGCCCCAGTGGCGATCACGCAAAAGTCCAGTTCTTCCTCCGTCTCAAAAAGCGCCGGGCAGATTTCCAGATAAAAGGATTCCTTTCCTTCCAATACCGCTCCGTCCTTCACCAGAATTTTCCGCAGTCCGCAATCCCGCAGAACGACAGGGGAAGCATTCTCCTGTACTTTGTGTTCTTCCTCCACGGCAGCGGCCGTTTTCCCGAAAATTCCCCACAAAACCGTCGCTGCCAGCAGTAAAAAAATCCATTTCCCCGGCCCTTTTTCTGTCCGCACGACGCTCTGCAGCGTCTCATATACCGGCTGCGCCTTTCTCTCCCTCTTTTCCCGGACTGCCTGCCAGACAACCGCAGCCATGGCGGCAGCTATCAAAAAGCCCAATTGCAGGAGGGCCTTTCTTTCATCCGCCGGCTCCCTTTGCGCCGCCCCAAAAAAGAGCGCGGACCGCCAGATCAGTACCCCTGTCAGAAACCATGAAACCGCATCCCGCATCCGTTCCTGCCGCCGCGTGCTCTTTTCCTTTTCTCTCAGATTTTCCAGCGCATGTTCCAGCGCGTCCATCGTCTGAAACCGTTTCTCCGGCCGTCTCTCCATACATCTTTCCACAATCTCCGCCAGTTCTTTTGGCACATCGGGATTACAGTCCGATAGCCGGCACGCGCCGTAAGGCGGCTTGGCCGGATCCAGGCCGCCCAGCAGCGCATATAAGGTTCTTCCCAGCCCGAAAATATCGCTCCGAATGTCCGCACGCCTTTTTTCCTTTTCCCTGCAGAACTGCTCCGGCGCAGCATATCCCGGACTTGCCGAAATCGGCGCAGCCTGCGTCTCTCCCATCTCCACCGCGCTGCCGAAATCGATCAGCCACAGCTTCCCGCTTTTATCGATCATAATATTGGAAGGCTTACAATCCAGGTATAAAATTGGCGGCTGCATGCCATGCAGTGTCCGAAAGGCTCTGCACAGCGACAGCGCAATTCCTACCGCCTCTTTTTTGGGAAAGGGACCCGCCTTTTGAAGCCTCGTCTGCAAGGTTTCTCCCTCAATCCAGTCCATCACCACGTACCGGCAGCCGTTTTCTTCCACCATGTCCACAATTCTGGGAAACAGGTCGCCATCCACCTTTCCCAGCAGTTTTTCTTCCGTTCCGGGACATTCCTTTTTCACTTTCTTGGCCGCCCATATCTTGTCCAGCCTCCTGTCGTATACCTTATAGACGGTGCCCGCTCCGCCCTTTCCCGATTGTTCCAGAATCTCATATTTTCCGCCGATCCATTCTTTTGTATCTTTATTCATTTTCCTGCTCCCTCCCGCTGCGCATATAGCAAACCGCCGTCATATTATCCTTTTCTCCCTGCGCCTTCAAAAAATTTCCCATCCCTTTCAGCCTCTTATAGTATCCGGATTTTTCCGCAGCCGTTTCCCTGCTTATCAGGCAGCCCTTGAAAAACCCTTCCGGCGCCAGACGGCAGAAGCCGTCCGTACACAGCAGCAGCATTTCCTTTCTTTTCAAAGTGCCGTATACCGCGTCGGGCTCCTGAAATCCGAACGCGCCCAGGCAGCGCCGCAGGGCTCTGCCGTCATGATGGTCCTGCGTCAGCCGCTTTTCCTTTTTTCCGATCAGATATGCTCTGCTGTCCCCTGTGTGCAGCAGCAAATATTGTCGCCCTTTCACGATCGCCATGGTACATGTGGTGCCGCAGCAGATTTCTTCTTCCCTTTCCATCCGTTCTATCTGCTCCTGCAGGCTAAAAAGGGCATGCAGCGCACCCGCTTTGACTTGCCTTCTCCATTTTCTTTTTCCCAGCAGGCCGATACCTTCCCGGTAAAACCATTCTGTCAGTTTCTCCGCCGCAAACCCGCTGACCGTCTCTCCCTCCGGCAGTCCGCCGATTCCGTCGCACACCAACAAAAGAGCCGCTTCCCTTTTCCTTTTGGAAATGCCGCATTTTTCCGCCGCGCCGCCCTTGAGCAGCACTCTCTGCAGGGAAAAAGAATCCTCGTTTTTTTCCCTGAAATTGCCTTTGTCCCAATACCAGGACGCAAAACATGTCATATTTCCTCCCGTCCCTCTCCATGGACAAGCGGTCAATACTCCCTGCAGCTTTCAGCCATGTCATCCCACAGCCGTCTGAAATTTGTTTGAAACTCTCATGCAGGCAGAACGCCTGCACTGTTCAGAAGGAACTCTGAATCAGATTCGCCGGATGATCTCCGTGTAAGTATTATAATGCCCCGGCCGATTTCGGTCAAGTCAAAATCGGCCGGGGTGTCGTTTTCGTAACCGTTTCGTTCAGACAGGTTCCGGCCGTAAATGCCCGGACCGGACGGCTCCGTTTAATTGCCGCATTCCACGCTGATGCGGTTAAAAATCGCCATGACCTCATCCGTATGAATCCGCTTCTTTTCGTCGCCGCTCTTATCCAGCACGATTTTCCCCTGGTGCATCATGACCAGCCGGTCCCCGTATTCCACCGCATAGCGCAGATTATGGGTCACCATAATTGTCGTCATCTTCTTTTCCCGGACAATTTTTTCCGTCAGGTGCATGACGATTTCCGCGGTTCTGGGATCCAGCGCCGCCGTATGCTCATCCAGGATCAGAAAATCGATGGGCGTCATGGTCGCCATCAGAAGCGCCAGCACCTGGCGCTGGCCTCCCGACAGGGAACCGACCTTTGTTTCCAGCTTATCTTCCAGTCCCAGATCCAGCCCGCGCAGCATTTCCTTATAATCGTTCATGCGGCTTTTTCTCACGCACCGTCCCAGCCCGTAGCCCAGATTTTTGCGGTCTGCGATGGAAAGATTTTCCAGAACCGTCATGCCCGGGCAGGTGCCCGCCGCCGGATCCTGATAAACGCGGCCGATATTCCTATGCCGCAGATACTCCTTTTTCCCGGTAATATCCGCGCCGTTTACCACAATCTTTCCCGCGTCCGCATCGATGCTGCCGCAGATCAGATTGAGCATGGAAGTTTTGCCGGAACCGTTGCTCCCCACGACGGAAACAAATTCGCCCTCTTCAATCGTCATGTTAAAATCCTGAAACAGGCACATTTCGTTCACAGAGCCGGGATTATAATATTTATGAATATGAGACAGTTCAAGCATCCTTCTTCACCTTCTTCCGCTCCATACTGAATACCAGAATGACCAATAGCAACACCGCCGTAATCAGTTTCAGATCCGTGGACTTTAATCCCATTTGAATTGCCAGCGCCACGCAGCCTTTATAGAGAACGGATCCGAGGATGACGCTGGTGGTAATGACGCCAAAGCGCACCTTATACAGCGCTTTCGGCATTTTTCCGGAATGATCCATTTTTTCGTAAATGCTGGTGCCGATAATCACGCTGGCAAGCCCGATGACCACGGTTCCGGTTCCGGAAGAAATTTCAAAGTAACGGGATTGCTGTGCAAACAGACAGCCGCTCAAAGAAACAAGACCGTTGGCAATGGAAAGTCCGAGGATTTTAATTTTGCCGCGGTCCTGGCCCATTGCCGTCACGATCGACGCGTTATCGCCGACCGCACGCAGCAGAAATCCGGCACCGGTCTGCATAAAACCGTCCAGCAGAATTTTTACGATGACCGTAATCAAAAGCATCACGATCACGGTTTTCCATCCGGACAGATTTCCCTGAAAAATACGCTGTGTCAGGCTGTTATCGAACACCGTCTCTTCCTTATAAAAAGGAAGGTTCGCCCGCCCGGCGATGCGCAGGTTTACGGTATAGAGCGCCGTCATCATAATGATTCCGGAAAGCAGATCCCGCACCTTCAGCTTCACATGAATCAGTCCGGTCAGCATGCCGACGACTGCGCCGATTAAAAAACTCACCGGGAGCGTCAGTACCGCCGAAAAGCCTTTGGTAATCATGATCGCGGTGACCGCCGCTCCCAACGGGAAGCTGCCATCCACCGTCAGATCCGGGAAATCCAGTATTTTATAAGTGATATATACGCCCAGCGCCATGATCCCATAGATCATGCCCTGCTCCAAAACGGTGATGAGAAGTCCCATTGTCAAACGCCTCCAAAAATCTTACTCCACTGTAATTTCGTCAAAAACTTCCATTGCATCCTCTGCATAGCCTTCCGGGAAAGTGATGTTAAGTTCTTCGGCCACCTGTGTATTAATATACAGGTTTGCGCCTTCGCACTTTTCGAAATTCAGATCAGATGCCTTCGCTTCGCCCTTCAAAACCTTCGCCGCCATCGCGCCGGTCTGTCTGCCGAGCGCCACATAGTCGATGCCTTCGGACGCCAGACAGCCGTTTTTAACCTGCTCCACTTCAGAGCCGAAAACCGGAATGCCCGCTTCATTCGCTTTCGCCAATACCGTCTGCAGGCCCTGCACCACCGTATTGTCCGTCAGATTGGAAATGCAGTCGACCTTTGTCACAATATCCGCCGCTGCCAGTTCCACATCCGCCAGCGTATTGATGCCGGTGTCCACAATTTCAAAGCCATACTCGCCTGCCAGTTCCTTATAAGTCTCTATGGTGCTGATGGAATTGGCTTCGCTGGTGGTATAAAGAATACCGATCGTCTTCGCATCAGGCAGCACCTCCCGGATCATCTCAAGCTGCGCCGCTACCGGAAGGGTATCCGCCGTACCGGTAATATTGCCTTCGGGCGTGCCGTCTTCCGCAGCCAATCCTGCGCCGACGGGATCGGAAACGGCCGTAAAAATAACCGGAATATCCGTATCCAGACAGGAATTATAAGCGCTCATCGCGGAGGGCGTTGCGATCGCGCAGATCATGTCCACGCCCTGCGACACGTAATTGTCGGAAATGATGCCTGCCGTAGAAGTATCCGCCTGCGCATTGTCAAATAAAACCGTCAGGTTTACACCCTCTTCGATTCCCGCTTCCTTCAGCCCTTCCAGAAATCCTTCTTTACAGTTGTCCAGAGAGCCATGCTCCGCAAACTGGGAAATGCCGATCGTGTAGGTCTGTCCGTCTGCTGCCGCCTGTTGTGTTTCTCCGTTTGCTTCTGACGCGGCGTTCTCCGTTTCATTCACGCTTTCTTCCGCCGCCTGCGTCTGTGCCGTCGTTTCCTCGCCTGCGGTCTGTCCGCACCCTGCCATCAGGGACGCCGCCGCTAAAATCGCCGCCATTGTCAATGCCATTGCTTTCTTTTTCATCCTTTTTTCCTCCTGCTTTTCATTTAGTGCAAAACTGACAGGAACCGCTTTCTGTATCTGCCGCTGCCTGACCGCACTAAAAAACCGCCTCAAGCTATTGCCTGAGACGGTAATTTACATTATCGCGGTGCCACTCAAATTGACCAAAGGTCCTCTCGCTTCATGTACAGTCATACATGCCGGCTGGATAACGGGTCCGGGTTCCCGCCGACGCCTACTGTTAGTTCGGGCCGGCCTCGGAAGTCCATTCATCAGTCATTCCCATACCGCAATCCCACCGCCTGCGGCTCTCTGTGCTGTTCGTGAGTGACTACTCCTCTTCCTCATCGGTTTTTCCTGTTGTTCTTAACTCTACTACCACAATTTGCAAAAGTCAAGCACTTTTTTTGCAGTAACTTCGGAGTAGCTGAACTGTTACTACGGCCTGCGCAGTAAATGCGCAGACCTGCCTGAGCTGTCGCCTTACGCCAGAATTTCCAGATATCCCTTGATCTTCGTCATATCATAATCTTCGATCACGCCCAGATTGGAATCATAGCCTTTGCCGTCAAAATAGACCAGATAATGGCTGAATCTTCCCATTTTTTCCATGATGATGCAGCATTTCGGCAGCGTCACATCCGGTTTACCGTTCGTATAAATAATTTCCTCCGTGTGATCGATGCCAAAATAGTTCAGCGCCGTAACGATCTTATCCATGGTCGCCTGCCATTCCCCGCACTGCATCGCTTCGATCGCCTCATCCAGCGTAATTCCGGCCAGCATCGCCACGCAGGACTGGCCGCACAGACCGTCGTAAGGCTGTCTTACCACCGCCATGCTGTCGATGACCCGGATCGGGTTGGCAGTGCTGTAGGGACTGTCCTGCGTTGTGGATTTGGTAATCCGGAACGTAACCTGATAATTCTTTCCTGTCGTAAAATTCTTCAGAATATTTTCATGCACGGGAATATTATAATAGCCTTTTCCCAGATGTTCCAGATTGCATACGAATACCGCGTTTTCAATCCGGACCTTAACCGGCACGGCCCCCTCCTTTTTGCAGATCTCCCATACGTTGAAGGGGATTTTTATGGTGCCATGATCTTCCGTCCGTTCGATTGCCGCCTCAAAAGTGTATTTCATCGTTTTCTCTCCTTTCCTGCCCGGACTGTCTTATCCGGCTTCTGTGTTTTCGTTACCGTAAAATCCTCTGTATATCGTTAAACATAACAAATACCATCAGCACCATCAAGACGACAAAGCCGGCAAAATGTATGATGCCCTCCTTATCCGGCGGAATCGGTTTGCCCCGGATGACTTCCACCAGAAGAAATATCAGTCTTCCGCCGTCCAGCGCCGGCAGCGGCAAAAGATTCATCACGCCCAGGCTGACGGATAACAGCATGGCGATATTCACCATGTTCATGAATACGAGAAGCGGACCGCCCGGCGCCGTCTCCTCCTTCACTTCATTCACCATCTGCGCCATCCCCACCGGGCCTGCCACATCGTCTTTGGTCAGCTTTCCCTGCACGAGCGCCTGAACGCTCATGACCGAATTTTTGATGCAGAAACGGAGCTGATACCAGCCATAACGAAACAGATTGAAGCCGTCCGCTTCCACGTAATAAGCATAATTGGAAAATCCGACCAGATAGCGGCCTTCCGCCTCATCATACTGCGGCGTCAGCACCGTCTGACAGGTTTGCCCGTCCCGGATATACTCCACCTCAATCGGATCATTGTCCCGGTTGAGCGCCATTTCCAGCTGGATTTCCCGCGCCAGCCGGATCTTTCCGTTGAAGGAAGTAATCTGATCGCCGGCCTGCATGCCGGCCGCTTCCGCTGCGGAACCTTCCAGAACGCCGCCCAGCACCGGCAGATCCGCGCCCGCATATCCCGCCACCATAACCGCGAAGATAAATGCCAGCAGGAAGTTAAAAAGCGGACCTGCCACCACGGTGGAAATCCGCGCCCAGACAGACGCATTCTGGAAATTTCCTTCCGCCGCCTGCCCGCCTGCGCTCTCCAGCCCGTCTTCTCCCTCAAAGATACAGGCTCCGCCGATGGGCAGAAGGCGAAGCACATAATCCGTTTCTCCCTTCCTAAAATGGGCGATCTGAGGGCCCATGCCGACGGCAAACTCGTTCACGCGGATTCCGTTCACCTTCGCCAGCAGAAAATGCCCGAACTCATGCCCCATAACGATTACAAAAAATATTAACAGAAAAATAATGATTGTTGAAATCAAGCCTTCCACTCCTGCTCTATAAATTCATACGTCTCCGCTTCCGTCTTAAGGATCTCTTCCACATTAGGATTCTCCGCCGCATGATGGTTATTCATGGCGGCCTCTATGATTTCGGGAATCTGCACAAAGCGAATCTTTTTCTGAAGCAAAAGCTTTACCGCTATTTCGTTTGCCGCATTGAAAACCGTGGGCATGCTGCCTCCCTGCCTTGCCGCGCGGTATGCCAGCTTCAGGCCCGGAAACGTCTCCGTATCCGGCGCTTCAAAAGTCAGATTTGCGATCTGAAACAGATCCATCCCCGGCGCCGGCATCGGCCTTCTCTCCGGATAAAGAAGCGCATATTGAATGGGCAGCTTCATATCCGGCAGTCCCAGCTGCGCGATCACCGCGCCGTCCTCGTATTCCACCGCGGAATGCACGATGCTCTGGGGATGCACCACAACCTGAATCTGTTCCAGTCCGGTTCCGAACAGCCATTTCGCCTCCATCACTTCCAGTCCTTTGTTGACAAGAGATGCGGAATCAATGGTCACTTTTTTCCCCATGGACCAGTTGGGATGCTTTAATGCATCTTCCAGCGTCATATTTTCCAGTTCCGCCTTTGTTTTCCCCCGGAACGGGCCTCCGGAAGCGGTCAGCAAAATTTTATGAACGTCATTGCCCGCCCGTCCCTGCAAACACTGAAAAATAGCGGAATGCTCGCTGTCCACCGGAAGAATGGACACCCCCATTTTTTTTGCCAGCGGCATAATGATGTGCCCGGCCGTCACCAGCGTTTCCTTATTGGCAAGCGCGATGGTTTTGCCGCTCTCAATCGCCGCGATCGTAGGACGGATCCCGATCATTCCCACCACGGCCGTCACCACAATATCGCACTCCGCCATGGAACAGATTTCCAGCAGGCCGTCCATGCCGCAGACCACCTTTACGGGCAGATCCGCCACTCTTGTTTTCAATTCCTTTGCAGCCTCTTCGCTCCACATGCCTGCGATCCGGGGCTGAAATTCCCTGATCTGTTTCTCCATCAGATCCACATTCTGTCCCGCCGCCAGCGCCGTCGCCGCCAAATCGCCGTTATTTCTGATAATTTCCAGCGTCTGCGTTCCGATGGAACCGGTGGACCCCAAAATTGCAACTTTCTTCATGAGACTCTTCCACTCCCCTGTCCGTTCAATGTCCGACCTGTAAAAGCAAAACGGACAGATAATAAATGACCGGCGCCGTAAAGAGCACGCTGTCAAACCGGTCCATGATGCCGCCATGTCCCGGAATCAGTTTCCCGTAATCTTTGATTTCATGATTTCTTTTGATGGCAGAGGCCGCCAGATCGCCCACCTGGGAAATGACCGCTCCCGCCGCGCTGATGATCGCCACAAACAGAATCACCGCCGCCTCTTCTTCCACCGCCGGCACAAGGAATATCCGCGCAAACAAAGCCCCCACCAGGGCGGAGCCAACCACGCCGCCGACGGCCCCTTCGACGGATTTCTTCGGACTTAAAACAGGCGCCAGCTTATGCCTTCCCAGAAGCATTCCCGTAACATAGGCGCAGGTATCGCAAATCCAGGAACTGATAAAAATCAGCCACACCAGATAGACGCCGTAGGTCAGTTCCCGCGTCAGATAAACAAAAGAAAACAGCACGGCCGGGTAAAAAGCACAGAAAAATGCCGTCATTACCTGACTGGCATGATAATGCGGGAACCGGAAAACATAAAGGAACATCTCCGCCAGAAATAAAAGCACCAGACAGCCCATTCCCCAGGCGAAATTTTTGGTAAGGACCATCGCCAGATAATACAGAACAATTCCTCCGTACCCTGCATATTCCAGCATGCCCCGTTTCCCTTCCTCTTCCACGCGACAGGCGTGCATCAGTTCCCGAAACGCGACCAGCGACAAAAGCGCCGTCACAAGGCCCAGCAAATTTCCTCCGGTAATCAAAAACAGAAGCGCCAGCACCACCAGCACGGCGCTGCTCATCAATCTCACCCAGAACATGTCACTCCTCCTTCAAAAGGCCATATCTTCTGTCCCTATGATTATATGCTTCCACAGCCTTGACCAATTCTTCCTTTGAAAAATCCGGCCATGCCACCGGCGTAAAATAAAATTCCGTATAGGCAAGCTGCCAGAGCAGGAAATTGGAAATCCGCTGTTCGTTGCAGGTGCGGATCAGAAGATCCGGCTCCGGAATTCCCGCCGTATCCAGCGACTCGCTTATCATATCTTCCGTAATCTGATCCGCCCTTATCTCTCCTGCCGCCGCTTTTTGGGCAATTCTCTGAACGGCTCTGCGGATCTCGTCTCTTCCGCCATAGTTGATGGCGATCTGAAAATGCAGCCCCGTATTGTCCGCAGTCGCCCGCTCCAGTTCGTCGATCCGTTTTCGGATATCCTCATCCAATCTGCTCTTTTCTCCGATCACGCGGACGCACATATTGTTTTTCGCCGCCGTTTTCAAACAGGTTTTCATATAGTTGCGCAAAAGACTCATGAGCGCGTCCACTTCGTCCTGCGGCCGGTTCCAGTTCTCCGTGGAAAAAGCATATACCGTCAGATACTGAATTCCCATTCTGTAAGCTTCCTCACAGATCTTTTCCACAGTCTTGGCGCCCTGTACATGTCCGTAATTGCGGGGCATTCCTTTTGCCTTTGCCCACCGGCCGTTGCCGTCCAGAATGATCGCAACATGATTCGGAATATTCATATTTCGTGAATTCCTCCAATCTGATTCACAGTCTGATTCAATGGAAAAAAGGACAAGCTTCGCCTGTCCCTTCTCCGCCTGTTGTTATACCGTCATAATTTCTTTGGACTTTGTCTCCACAAGCTTATCAATATCTTTGCCGAATTTGTCGGTCAGCTTCTGCAACTGTCCCTCCATCTCCTTGATCGCATCTTCGGAAACATCTTCTTTTCCCAGCTTCTTTAAGAAGTCATTGCCGTCGCGGCGGATATTGCGGATTGCAACTTTCGCATCCTCGCCTTTCTTCTTCACATCCTTTACCAGCGCTTTACGGCGTTCCTCCGTCACTTCGGGAAATACCAGACGGATCACGGAACCGTCGTCAGAAGGCGTGATACCCACATCGGAAGCCATGATCGCTTTCTCAATCGCTTTAATCATGGACTTTTCCCAGGGTGCAATCTGAATCATTCTCGGTTCGGGAACCGTAATATTGCCGATCTGCTGCAAAGGAGTGGGCGTTCCGTAATAATCCACTCTGATCTTGTCCAGCACATGAGGATTTGCTCGGCCTGCGCGGATCGTCTGATAATCCGCCTCCAGATAATCAATCGCCTTTTTCATCTTCGTTTCAAACTGTTGTAATCTCTCGTCCATTATGAACCCTCCCTTTTCCTATACGGTCACTTTCGTCCCGTTAAATTTACCATTCACGGTATTGACGATGCTGTTCTCTTCATTCAGTCCGAATACCCACATGGGCATCTTATTGTCCCGCGCCAGAATGGAAGCCGTCATATCCACCACCTGCAGGTTTTTATCAATGACCTCCTGAATGGAAACTTCGTCATATTTCTTCGCGTCCGGATTGCTCCTGGGATCGTCGTCATAAACGCCGTCCACCGCCTTGGCCAGAAGAATCACGTCGGCCTCAACCTCAATCGCTCTGAGCACAACGCCCGTATCCGTGGAAAAATACGGATGTCCCGTTCCGCCTGCAAAAAACACGACCATTCCCTTTGCGAAATATTTGTTGGCGCGGTCTTTGGAAAACAGCTTCGTAAAGGAGCCGCATTCAAAGGGCGTCAGAATATTCGTCATCATACCCACCGAGCGGAAAATCTCGGATACATAAATGCAGTTCATCACAGTAGCCAGCATTCCGATCTGATCCGCCTTCGTCCGGTCAATGTTCTCGCTGGTCCGTCCCCTCCAGAAATTGCCGCCGCCGATCACGATACCGACCTGCGTACCGGCATCCACCAACTGCTTCACCTGCAGCGCCACCGCCCTGACAGTGGGCTCGTCAAACCCCTGCTTCTTGTCGCCGGCAAGCGCCTCGCCGCTTAACTTCAATAATATTCTCTGCATCGTGCCACCTCTGAAACTATTCTTCGCCATACCGCAGCCTTCTTTCCATACATATGACCGCCGCACAGCCTCTTAGCGACAGTATAGCATAGATTTTGTCCAACGAAAAGTGAAAATTGTCTAAAGCATATGCACGGCATTCTATTGCTTCATCATTGCTTAATCAAGGCGATCTGCGCCTTCCTCATTCACCGCATTCAAAACCGGAAGAAGCGTATCAAAGCAATAATCCGCCGCCTCATGCTCCGGCTTATGTACAAGAATGGTCGTCATTCCCGCACGATTTCCGCCCAATATATCCGCCTTCACGCTGTCTCCGATCATGAAATACCGGTCCGTATCCGGGAACAGACTCTGCGCATATTCAAAGATTTCCTGCCTGGGCTTATCATAACCGATCTGACCGGAAATAACAAAGCCATCGAAATACTGTTTTAGCTTCAGTTTTTCCAATACCTCACACAAATCCGGATAATTGTTGGACAATATGATATTCCGGCATCCCGTCTGACGCACTTTTTCAAGAACCGGGACCGTATCATCATATAAGTGATAATTCTCCTTCTTCTTGATGAAGTCTCTCACCTTTTTGCTTGCCGCTTCTGCCGTCTCCTCCTCTACCCCCAGCGAAAGATACGCCTGTCTGAAATTCTCATTCATATAATCCCACCAACGTTCTCCCGTCAGCGCCGTATAATCTTTTTCCGGCGTATACCAGGGAAAGCCGGTGGATGTATACGGTTCTATATCGTCCAACGTAATATTCGTATCCGGTATCGTTTCCTTCAGAGCCCTCCAGATCGAACCGCTCCACAGGGAATGGGAATGAACCAATGTGCCGTCAAAGTCCCAGCATAACACTTTTTTCATCCACGACCTCCTTGAATCCGAAATTCCGTCAATCGAAGCATAGCATAGGAATCCGAAAACGTCAATTACAGTCCTCTGATGTTACAGTCCGCTGATGCGGCGGTTTACGTCCTGTAAGACGCGCCGTTAAGCCAAAAAAAGGAAGCGGAATATCTGCCCCCGCAGATATTCCGCTCACCATTTTCTCATTTATGCCGTGCAAACTACAGGCGTGTATCAAACAATCCGCAGAAACTATCGATCGGATCGCTTCCCCTGAACGCTTCCGGTCCTTCCATCAGATCTGCGACGAGCGCGTCAATGGTGCTCTCTTTTGCATCATAGGTATTGATATAAGTGCGCGCCTGGGGAATATCGGCCAGCATCGTCGGCTGTCCGCATCCTACCACAACGACCGGCACTTCAAAAACATACCAGGGAATTTCTCCGCCGCCTTTTGACATGCCGAAAGCTGGTCTGCCGTTTGGCACATCGCAAAGGGTGATGACCAGATCCATGTCCTTCACGAAATCGGCGATGGCGTTTTTGCCGGCGAAATAAATATTCAGATCCGGTTTCTTTCCTTCTGCCAGCTGCTGTTTCATCTTATCCAGAGGGCTCTCGTAAATAAACGCCTCAAAGCCTTTTTCGCACAGCTTTTCTTTCAGAAGCGCTGCCGGATTATTTCCCTGCATCCCCATCAGCTTCATCAATTCTCCCATAGGGCCGCCGGAACCCTTTACATGGACGATCATAATTCTTTTATAGCGGTCAGGAGTGACCGGCAATACATCCTTATCCTTATACTTGACAAGAGTGATGCAGTCATTGCTGATTTCCTTAGCCGTTCTCTTATATTCTTCCTTTCCCAGCGCCTGCGCCAGCACCTCGGGTCCGGGCACCAGTTCTTCCTTCGCCTTTTTATGAAGCCCCAGATGCGCCTTCAGTCCCAGGATACGGCTCAGCGCCTCTTCCATTCGTTCTTCGCTGATCGTTCCGTCCTGATAAGCCTTCAACATCGTATGGAAGTCCTCTTCCGGGTCATTGAAGAACAGGAACATATCGCACCCCGCATTGATGGATGCCGGAAGCATCTCGCAGCGTTTCATCCGGTCCGTCATAGCGACCATATGGGAAGCGTCTGTCACCACCATTCCGTTGAATCCCAGCCGGTCTCTCAAAAGTCCTGTCATAATTTCCGGGCTTAACGTAGCAGGCATCATATCTTCATCCTGCAGTTTCGGATTGATCGCCTTAGCATATTCCGGCAGCATAATGTGTCCGCCCATAATCGCATCCAGCCCGTTCTCGATCAGCGTTCTGTATACCAAACCATAGGTTTTATCCCACTCGTCCACGTCAAAATAATTCACATTGTTGGCAATATGCGCATCCCGAAAATCCTGTCCGTTTCCCGGAAAATGCTTCGCCGCACAGGCAAATCCCGGTATCGTATGCGCGCCTTTTAAATAGGCTGCGCTCATCTGCGCCACGCGCTCCGGATCATTGCCGAAGGAACGGGTAACAATCTCTGTGTTCTCCCAGTTATAATGGATGTCGCACACCGGCGCAAACGCCATGTTACAGCCAATCGCGGAGGCTTCTTCATTGGCCATCTTCCCCAGCGCAAACGCATACTCCGTTTTACCGGTGGCGCCGATCTTAACTCCTGATCCGATCGCAGTTCCGTCCGCGCAGGCGCCGTCTCCTCCTGCCTCCGTGTTGCAGGCAATAAAAACAGGCACCTTCGCATATTTCTGCAGCATTCTGTTCTGCTCCTGAATAGCCGCGCCGGGCGCCGGGTTGTAACGGCAGCCGCCCAGATGATATTTCTCCATCAATTCCTTCAAATAAGCTTCATCCCTGGACTGCGTCAGTTGGAAAAACAACTGCCCCACCTTTTCTTCGTCGCTCATCCCTGCGATCGTGTCCTTCACCCATTGACAGTCCTCCTCCGTCAAAAAGTAAGGATTTGCTCTTAAGTCAACCATACCCGTTTCCTCCTTTTATTTTAAATTTTCAAGAAATGCTTCCGCCTTTTTCTGCTGATAATCGCCGCCATAGCTTCCGTTAACCAGCCGCGATACTGCTTCCTTCTGAAACTCGTTCCAGGACTGCGCCTCATGCCGGACCAGAATCGGATAATAAAATACGCCGTTTATCTGCGCCGCTTTATAATCCCCCGGCGCATCTCCGGTCATCAACACCTTGTCTTTCTCATATCCCTTTTTTAATAATTCTGAAATGCAGTGCGCCTTGCTTCCCGCATCCTGCGCCAGCACAATATCCGTGTGCTCAAGCAGTCCGTGCATTTCCCATTCCTCCAAAACCGCCTGCCGGTTAGCGGAGGAAACAATGGCAATATCCGCAACGCGATGGGCATAGGCAAGCGCCTCTTTCACTCCTGCAAACGGCTGCTTATCCTCTTCCTGAAGCGTCCGGATTCTTGCGTTGACCGAAACGGACCACTGCAGCGCCTTTTTCAGAACAGGACTTTGCGTGGCTTCGATTTCTTTTTCCAAAGCATCGTTGGAGAGTTCCGGCGCATGCTCCGCCCAGTCTTTGAGTTCCTTCACCCCTTCAATGGAATGATATTTCGCATCGATTTCCTCAAGCGCCATGCTCAGACCCAGAAAACGGTTGATTCCTCTGGTCATGGTATAAAGATTGATCTCATTCCACCGTTTCAGAATGGCGTCTTCCCATTCTTCCAGCCCCCACTCTTCCACCATACACGGTCCGAAGCATTTGATGTGTTTGCTGTTCATCGTGTCCATCGCACATCCGTCCGAATCCACGCAGATTAAATAATCCCTGCTCTTTTGAAATTCATCCAATATCGCCGCCATGATACCTCCCTGCCGCCGGTGTCCGGCTTATTTTTGATTCCTGCCAGCCGTCTTAGCGGCCACCTTAAGTCTATCACCCTTTTACGCAATTCCGTGACGACGATTTTTATTTTTTTCTGCATAATTTTCATCTTTTCTCAAAAAAGCGCCCTATTCGCACATTTCCAGCCGACGGTGAATCCTGACTGCAAAATAAACGGTAACAAAGGAAGTCAATATGTCCGCTGCCGCCTGCGACCATATCACGCCATTCATTCCCCATAATGCGGGAAATATCAGAATGACGGGAATGAACATGACTCCCTGACGGCAAATATTTAAAGCGCCTCCTACCAGCGCTTTTCCGATCGCCAGATACAGAGTTGAATAAGTAAATTGTAAGCCGAACGTAAAAAACATGATCGTATTTGCCCTAAGCGCCGGAACCGCAATGGCAAGCACCTGCGCGTCATCGCTGAACAGTGAAAGAACCGGCGTGGCAAACAGGAAAATAAAAATCGTAAAAACAATGCAAAAGCCCGTTGTCCACTGCAAACAACTCTTTATGGCCGCCTTCAATCGCACATAATTTTTTGCGCCATAATTAAATCCCGCCATAGGCTGGAAGCCTTTCATATATCCAAACACCACATTTGTACCCAAAGTAACGATTCTGAGCACGATCCCCATCGCCGCAATCGCATCTTCCCCATAGAGTCCTGCCGCAGCGGATATACGGCTCATGGACAGGCCGGACAACAGCTGAAGAAGAAGCATAGAAACGCCAACCTTTAAAATCTCTTTATAAATTCCAACGGACGGTTTGAAGCCGGAAAGCGTTATTTTCACATAGCTTTTTCCGCTCATAAAAAACCATATATAAATCCCGCTTGTGACGATCTGAGAGATCAGTGTGGCCGCCGCTGCTCCCCGGACCCCCATTCCCAAAAAGCGGATGCAGACCGGATCCAAAATCATATTGAGAACGGCCCCGCTTATCATAGCCTTCAGCGAGATATCGGAAGCGCCCTGCGCTACCGCCAGATTGCCGGCCGCCACATTGGCCGTACTGAAAATTGTGCTGATGATAAAAATAACGGCATATTCTTTAGCCAGATCAAGAATCGAAGAAATCCCGCCCATAAACTGCAGAACCGGCGCCAAAAACAGCAATCCCAGAGCAGCAACCACGATTCCGACGCCTATGCTGCTGAATAATGCAACGCAAGCCACTCTGTCCGCCATCTCCTTCTCCTTTTTTCCCAGCAACCGTGAAATATAAGACCCCGCTCCTGCTCCAAAGGTCAAACCAATCCCGGAAAAAACAAGCGAAATGGGAAATGCTACCGATACTGCGGCAACTGCCTGCTTTCCCAGACCGGATACAAAATAGGTATCCACCACATTGTAAAGCGCCGTTATCAGCATGCTGACGACCATCGGCATCCCCAGTTGAAACAGAGATCTTGACACATTCCCTTCACTCATAAGCTGTAAACGATTCGATTTCATTTTGTTCTCCCTTCTTTCGGTTAGATCTTCCTAACCTTTGTATCATACTCTACTTCCGGTTTCAGCAAAAAGCAACCGTTCCGCTTCTTCCGCGCTGACATTTTGAAAATCGTCAAAAACCCTTTGCTTCTCCTGGCTTTTTCACCTGTTTTATATTCTTTTTTATAAAATCGTGATTAAAAAATATAGTATTACATCCTTTCTATGCGCTGGTGTGCCGCAAAGAGCTGTGATATACTTACAACAGGAAAGGCGGTCGGCTAATATGGGAATATGCGTCATTGATTATCTGTTGGAATTGCCCGAAGCAATGCATTTTGCAAAGGCGCCGGAATTGTCCGGGGAAGGAATCTCCGTATATCGTATGCTGTCCGCTTATGGAAATGGCTTTCTCCGCATCATCCGCTTTGGAAACAATCCTTTTTTGATATTGATTGCTGATTATACGCCTCTGGATACTTTTGAAAAAATTACAGAAATTGCAGACGACTATATTGAAATCAGTCAGTTTGAAACGGAGAGCAGTTCTTTTAAGACAGGCCGCAGAAAAATCCATTCCGTGAGAAAAGGAATCTTTTGTTATGTGAATACACAGAAAAGGACCTATGTATACTGTGAAAAAGGGAAGCCCGTCCGCTTCACCAAAATCATACTGACTCCCCGGTATTTTGACGCTTTTTTCGGCCAAAGCTGCGTAAAGGATTACGGACAGGCAAAAGCGTTAAAAGACTATATCTCCAAAAATCCGAGCCAGCCGGAACTCAATTTTGTCTTCCGGCAAATCCGGAACTGCCAGGCGCAGGGACAGGCATTGAGAATGTATCTGGAAAGTAAAGTGCTGGAACTTATCTCGCTTATTGTGAAAGGAATGGAACAGGAGCAAAAACATCTTCCTGTAAAACTGGACCGCAGAGATATCCGCAGTTTGAAAAAGACGGTTACCTTTATGAAAAACGATCTGGCGGCTTATCCGTCAGGCGAACAGCTTGCCAGACTTGCCGGCATGAGCCCCGCCCGGTATCAGCTTGCCTTTCGCAAGTATTACAGAACCACGCCCTACGAATATCTGAAAGAAATGCGCCTCAACCAGGCTCTCTTTCTCCTGGGAAACTCTGACTACAAAATTGCAGTGATTGCGGCCAAAGTCGGTTATCATAATTCAGGACATTTCGCCAGACTATTTAAAAGCGCCTATGGGATGGGACCGAGAGAATATCGAAATATGCACGGAATAAAATAATCTTATTACTGGAAAAATTACAAAAACTGCAAAAAGCCCTGAAAACCTCATAATCACCAGAAAACGCGTGATTACAAGGCTTTCAGAGCCTCATATTTTATAGCTGCCCTGTCATATCTTACTTACGTTTTATGCCCATTTTTCCAGTGTTTTCCGGCATTATAAATTTAATCTTTACTGAAAAAGTTATTCGATTCTATTTCAATAAATCTTCAATCTCCTTATCTGGCCAATATCCCCACGATTCTACTATTTTTCCGTCCATTACTTTAAAATTTTCAAGCGCCTCAAAAGAGATATTTCTACCAGTTGCAGCAATTCCCATACATTCTCCGATATGAGTAACATTATATCGTATCCTTGTTGCCACCATCCCATTCTCCGAGAAAATATCTTCAACATTGATCTGCACATTTCCAAACATATTTGCAACATCAATCAGTATATTGACTGCATCCTGATTGCTTCTTGCTCCTGCAGGACTATGGTCAATATAATCATCAGACAAATATTTCAGAACAAAGTCATAATTTTTATTTATATACCCTTCTACAAAAAAGTGAATTACTAACTCTTTATCGCTCATTTAACAGCCTCTTTCTTCAGTAAATTTATCTAAGGAAAAATCATTTCATAATTACTCTACAAATCTACTTTACAAACTCCGTATTCTTTGACTGAACAACAAAGCCATTTTCATTATCTTCCAGGGAAATAGTAAAGGTTACTGTACCGACATTACTCTCTCCCATAAAATCAATGGTATATTTTATAATCATATTTGCATTGTTTTTGTTGTCCGGTAAACTCTCAGAATATGTATATTGATAGTCAGGCAAACTGGAAACTCCAATATAATAACTCCCATCTTTATAATAAAAAGCGGTCTGACCTTTTTCCATATCTTCAAATGCGGGCTTTAAATCCGGCAGTTCCGTGCCAAAAACCAGTTTTACATATGATTCCGCCTCCTGAAGACTCACTTTTACAACTGTTTCCTCGAATCCCAAATCCTCACGATATACCTGCTCTGTTTCTACATCCTCTGACAGAGCACCCGTATAAGAATTAAACAGGAAATCACGCCAAAACTTTTCATCCAGTGTTGAATCGGCATTGAAGTCATCCATTTCATTACACAGCTTTGCCAAAAATGCTTTTCCTTTTTCTGTAAGTGTAAACGTTGTTCCTGATTCTACAGCTTCCTTGCTCTCCTCTTCGGTCATAGCCGCTGTTTCTGTATCATTGGATACATCATCTGTAATGGCTGCTTCCGTATACTCTGCTTCCTGATTATCAGATTGACTTTCTTCATAATCGGTTTCACTTATGCCATCTTGTCTCTCCAGACTGTTTCCACATCCTGCCAGCAACATCATTGCAACCAAAGCAGCTAATAAAGCACCTTTTTTACGAATTGTCTTTTTTAACATATCTTCTCCTCACTTTCAAGTTTTTATCGCGCAACGACAAGTCCTATTATCCTTTTATTCTCTGTAAATTCAACCCGTTTTGAATGAAACGACATTTTCAATCCTTTTTTGGGAATTTCTTTCCCAAAATACACAAAAATATGTCTTTCCGTACAATTTCTTTATACATCTCCAATTTTTGAGTTATACTATAGAAAAAATATACGAGGTACGCGATATGCGCATAGCCATTTGCGATGATGATATTCTGGTAGTTGAACAACTGAAATATTATATGAAAGCATATTTTGATAAAAAGGGCATAAAATGCCCAGAAATTAGTTGCTTTTCAAATGGAGAGTCTCTGCTGTCTGATAAAGAAGAAAAAGATATTCTTTTCCTTGATATAGAAATGCCTGGTATCAATGGAATTTATGTAGGAAACGAAATAAAAAGGACAAATGACAAGATCATTATTTTCATTGTAACCTCTTATTCCGAATATTTAGATGATGCAATGCGTTTTCATGTATTCCGCTATCTTTCCAAACCTTTGGATAAACAACGCTTTTTCCGCAACATGAATGATGCGATTGATTTGTATAATACCATGACAGTCAAAGTTCCCATTGAAACAAAGTCGGGCGTACATACACTTCCCGCCTCCTCCATTATTATGATCGAAGCACAGGGAAGAAAAGTAATCGTGCATACCATCCAAAGCGATTTTGAATCTGTCCATAATATGCAGTATTGGCTGGAACTGCTTCCTAAAAATTGTTTTTTTCAAACACATCGCAGTTTTATTGTGAATTTGGAACATATATCGGATTTTGACCATTCCCTTGTATATATGGCAGATAATCAATTTCAAGCATACTTAACGAAAAGAAAATATACTACATTTAAGGACACTTATCTTCTTTATCTGGAAAGCACAAGATAAAACTGCTCCACACATATATCTATAATACCCGGAGATTTCATATGGAAAAAATAATTTATTACTTTTTTATCTTCCTTGCAGAAGCCGTCATACTTTGGCAATATACCTTGACACTTTTCACCGCTAAATATACCTCTAAAATGAGATTCGCTGTACTCTGCGGACTTTACTTGATATTATTTATCGTTTCATTATTTGATTCAAAATGGATCAATATCACTTTCTACTTTATGTTCAATTTTGTTTTTTTCGTCGCTCAATACCAATTAAATATCTATTCTGCATTTTTTCATTCTTCCATATTAACATCTGTTATGATGAGCTGTGAAGTAATGGTGTACTATATTATCCTGTATTTTTTACCTGACTTTTTTGCAAAATCAGATATTTTTTATCATCTCACTATATTTGCCATTCTTTCCAAGCTGATATTTTTTACCGTTATTTATATCCTTTTACATTTTCTGAAAGGGCGGCAAGACTATAACGAACCCTATGGCAAATCTATCTTTTTATTGACCTCAGTTCCCTTAACTTCGGTTTTTGTTATAGTCACTTTTATTAAAATCAGTGATTCCTGTACGCTCCCTCCTTCACTTAATGGAATGCTGACTTTAAGTGCTGCTTTTTTATTGATAATTAACCTGCTTGTATTCGGAATTGACCAATATAATCGGAAAAAGAATATGGAATTTACAGAAATGCAATTATTACTTCAAAAAGAAACGGATTCCGCACAGTATTACGAAATGCTACTTTCCCAACATGAGAATCAAAGTATTCTAATACACGACATAAAAAAGCATCTGCAATCCATACATACGTTGAACACGAAAAAGGAGCATGATAAGATCGGCCTCTATATTCAGGAACTAATGCAATCTTCTGATTTAAAGGAATCATCACGATTATGTGACCATGAAATGTTGAATACAATCCTTGCCAGATATGGACATCAATGCCTTAACAAACACATTTCTTTTCATGTGGACATAAGAAGCGGAATTATCGATTTTATTTCAGATGCGGATATTACTTCTTTATTTTGTAATCTGCTGGACAATGCAGTAGAAGCTGCCGAACGTACTCCAGATTCTTTTATAGAAGTTAGTGCCTGCAAGCGCGAAAAAACGCCTTTTGTTGTGATAACGGTTGTAAATTCCAGCCGAAAAAACCCTTTTGAAAAGCAAAGCGGACAACTAATCACTATAAAAACCCATAAAAACAAACATGGTTTCGGCATAAAAAGCATACGAAAAATAGTTACTAAATATCATGGAGATATTCAGATGTACTATGATGCTAATACTCTGACTTTCCATACAATCATTACATTAAAGCAGTAGAAAAAGCAGAAAAAAGAACTGACTGCTACATACAAAAATTGTGAAAAAAGAAATCAGATCACCAAATCGGAAGTTGAAGAATCGCTTACATTCCCATAAAGGAAATTGAAAATCATGGAAACGTGCCAAGCATTGAAATCCGGTAAACAATTCTTCTGGTATCATCACTGTAAAAATGATATTCTCTTTCTTTGCTTGCCCTAATTTCCGTGTTGAGTAATACTCAATTCGAAGTGATTTTAAACGATTTTCATCGGCAAAAGACGGTATTTTCCGTCTTTTCCATTTTAGAATACAAAAGAGCCCTGAAAACCTCATAATCACCAGAAAACGCGTGATTACAAGGCTTTCAGAGCCTCCTGTTTTTACAACGCTATTTGGGGAGCAAGCTTCGCTTACATTCCCATCTGTGCAGCAACCTCAGCCGCGAAATCCTCGTTCTTCTTCTCAAGGCCTTCGCCGGTCTCGAAACGTACGAACTTCTTCACGGAAAGGTTTGCGCCGTTCTCCTTTGCAACCTGCGCAAGGTACTGTGCAACGGTCTGCTTGCCGTCCTCAGCCTTTACATATACCTGCTCAAGCAGACATACTTCCTTTAATTCTTTGTTCAGACGGCCCATAACCGCGCCCTCGATCACCTTTTCAGGCTTGCCTGCCATCTTAGGATCGTTTGCGATCTGCGCCATCAGAATCTCTTTCTCATGAGCCTTGTATTCTTCGGATACATCCGCTGTGGAAACGTACTTCGGATACAGAGCTGCAACCTGCATTGCAACGTTCACCAGCGCTTCTTTAACAGCATCGTTCACAACATCGGTATCAGCCTCAACCAAAACGCCGATACGTCCGCCGCCGTGTGTATAGGAAACAACGCAACCGTGGTCAGCAACCACTTTCTCAAATCTTCTGATCTTTAAGTTCTCGCCGATCACGGCAACCTTCTCAACCAGAACATCTTTTACGGTCTTTGTTGCATCTTCATGCCATGCTTCCGCCATGAACGCGTCCATGTCTGCCGCATCGGAATTCACCGCCTGAACGGCAACCGCTTCTACGAAAGTCTGGAACTTCTCGTTCTTTGCAACGAAGTCTGTCTCGGAGTTCACTTCTACAACTGCTGCTGTCGTCTCATCTTTGGAAGCGATACGGCAGATACCTTCTGCTGCGATTCTGCTCGCCTTCTTCTCCGCCTTAGCCTGTCCGTTCTTTCTCAGGAATTCAACCGCTTCGTCCATATTGCCATTGGTCTCTGTCAGAGCCTTCTTGCAGTCCATCATGCCTGCGCCGGTCATCTCTCTTAACTCTTTTACCATTGCTGCTGTAATAGCCATTTGATTTTCCTCCATCCATAATACTAATGTAACTGTCCGGACAACCAGGCAGTTACATCAAAGTCTGTAAATTCTCTTAACGATTAAGCTTCCTGCTCCGCTACTTCTTCGATATCAGTAGCTTCGCCCGCTGCTTCTGCAACAGCTTCTTCGGTGTATACTTCTTCACCCTGGTTTGCTTCGATCACAGCATCAGCCATTTTGGAAGTGATCAGCTTCACGGCTCTGATCGCATCGTCGTTACCGGGAATGATGTAATCCAGTTCTTCCGGATCGCAGTTCGTATCGCCGATACCGATCAGCGTAATGCCCAGCGCATGCGCTTCCTGTACGCAGATGTGTTCTTTCTTGGGATCTACTACAAAGATCGCGTCGGGAATTCTGGTCATTTCCTTGATACCGCCCAGGTTCTTCTCCAGCTTCTCCCATTCCTTCTTGATCTGAATTACTTCTTTCTTGGGAAGTACGTCAAAAGTGCCATCCTCAGCCATGGTCTCGATCGCTTTGAGTCTCTCGATTCTGCTTCTGATGGTCTTAAAGTTGGTGAGCATGCCGCCCAGCCATCTCTCATTTACATAGTACATGCCGCAGCGCTCTGCTTCTGTCTTCACCGCATCCTGCGCCTGCTTCTTCGTGCCGACAAAAAGGATGGTGCCGCCCTGTGCTGCGATCTCAAATACCGCTTTGTAAGCTTCGTCCACTTTACCTACGGATTTCTGCAGGTCGATGATGTGGATACCATTTCTCTCTGTGAAGATATAGGGAGCCATCTTAGGGTTCCATCTTCTTGTCTGATGTCCGAAATGAACACCTGCTTCCAGTAACTGCTTCATAGAAATAACGCTCATTTTCTTACCTCCATTTGGTTTCATCGTCCGCATACTTCATACCCGTCCGCCATCCAAAGCGTTAAGGGACACCGGCGGCGGTTCCATATGCGTGTTTTTTAGTCACAACGCAGAGATTATAACATAAAGAAACCCCTTATGCAAGGGGTTTCGCCAACTTTTTGACCTCATCAAAAACAAATTCATTCTGTACTCTGATATAGGTTCCCTTCATTCCGGAAGAACGGGATTCGATGATGCCCGCGCTTTCAAATTTGCGCAGCGCATTGACGATGACGGAACGGGTAATCCCTGCCTGATCCGCAATTTTACTCGCCACCAGAATGCCTTCCATGCCTTTTAACTCCTGAAAAATCAGCGTAATCGCTTCCTGCTCCGAAAAGGAAAGCGTTCCCAGCGCAGACCGCACCACCGATATCTTTCTATCCTCCTCGGCGCTCTCCTCGCTCACGGCCCGCAGCATCTCCAGTCCGATGACGGTCGTTCCGTACTCGCACAAAATAATATCGTCGATGCTGTATGTACTGCCGTGACGATATAAAAACAGCGTTCCCAGCCGTTCACCCGCAATTTCAATCGGCGTGACAATCGCAGAAAACTCTCTGTCATCGGATATATCAAATCCCAGCGTCGTGAGATTCACGTTTTCTTTCGTGGAAAGAACCGCCAACAGCCGTTCGTTGAGCAGAGAGTCTATGAAGCTGCCGACATTGCTTTTTAAAAGGTCCTCTATGACCTCCCCTTCTTTTCCGGATACGCCCAGAATTTTTCCTTTCCGGCTGATAACCAGCACATTGGAGCGCAGCGCCTCCTGCATTACGATACAGATGTCATTAAAGACGACCTTGCTGGAATTATTATTATGCAGCAATTTTCCTATTTTTCTCGTCTTATCCAGCAACTGCACACCACTCATGAAAACAACTCCTCCCAGACGCAATATCAAACAAACTGCTAATACCCGGCCTTCTCAATCGACTCTTCCACATTTTATTTTAACACGAGCCGATAATGCCTGCAACGCGGCGCGCCTGTTTTTTTACATTATTTCTTCCATTCAGGCGCCGCCAAACCGTAAGATTTCTTTTCAGCGTTGCCAAACTGCGGCCTTTATTTCTTCTCCGTCATAACATAGCCGCAGCCCTCTTTGGAGCATACAAGCTTATTCCCCTTTTCCAGCATAATGGAACCGCATTCGGGGCACTTCTCTTTGGAAGGCTTCTGCCATACCATAAAATCACATTCCGGATTATTGATACAGCCAAAATAGCGCCGTCCCTTCTGCGTCTTTTTCATCACAATATCTTTTCCGCATTTCGGACAGGCCACGCCTATTTTTTCATAATAGGGTTTGGTATTGCGGCATTCCGGGAAACCGGGGCATGCCAGAAATCTTCCGTGGGGACCGTATTTGATGACCATTCTCCGGCCGCAGAGTTCACAGATCTCGTCGGACTCCTCATCTCCGATTTTCACTTCCGCCAATTCCTTCTCCGCCTTTTTCACCGCTTCATCCAGATCCGGATAGAAGTTTGAAACAATGGTCTTCCACTCCACGCTTCCTTCCGAAACGCCGTCCAGCAGCATCTCCATATTTGCCGTAAAATTCACATCCACAATAGAAGGGAACGCTTCCTTCATCATATGATTCACGACTTCTCCCAGTTCTGTGACATAGAGGTTTTTATTCTCTTTTGCCACATAGCGGCGCGCCAGAATCGTGGTAATTGTCGGCGCATAGGTGCTGGGACGTCCGATGCCGAGTTCTTCCAGCGTGCGCACCAGCGAAGCCTCCGTATAGTGCGCGGGCGGCTGCGTAAAGTGCTGTACGCCGTCGAAGCTTTCGAACGTAAGGCTTGTATTTTCATCAATGGACTTCGCCAGCGTATTGTTTTCCGCTTTCTCCTCCTCGTCCATCGTATAGACGTTCATAAAACCGTCAAAAACAATTTTGCTGGCAGCGACAGTGAAGCGGTGGCCGCCGCCGTCAATCTTCACCGACGTCGTTTCGTATTTGGCCGGCGCCATGCGGCTGGCCATGAATCTTTTCCAGATCAACTGATACAGGCGGAACTGGTCTCTGGATAAAGATTCCTTCAATTCCAGAGGCGTGCGCTTCAAATCGGTGGGACGGATTGCTTCATGGGCGTCCTGAATCTTCTGGCTGCCCTTTTTCACCGTGCCTTCTCCGGCATATTCTTCTCCATACTGGCTGACAATATAGTCCCGCGCCGCCGTCTCCGCTTCCTCCGAAACACGGGTGGAATCGGTACGCAGATAGGTGATGACGCCGACCGTGCCGTTGCCCTTGATATCAATGCCTTCATATAGTTGCTGCGCCAGGCGCATCGTTTTCTGCGTGGAAAAGTTCAGCACCTTGCTGGCTTCCTGCTGTAACGTGGAAGTCGTAAAAGGAAGCGGCGCTTTCTTCGTGCGTTCTCCCCTTTTCACATCCGTCACCGAAAAAGACGCCCCCTCGCAGTCCTTTTCCACGGCTTTCACTTCTTCTTCGCTCTTTAACGCTCTTTTCTGATCGCCTTCCCCGTAATATTTGGCTTTGAGCAGCTTTTTCTCGCCGGGAATCGAAAAAGAAGCGTCCAGCGTCCAGTATTCTTCCGGAATGAAAGCGTTGATTTCATCCTCTCTGTCGCAGATGATCCGCAGCGCCACCGACTGTACGCGCCCTGCGGAAAGTCCGCGCTTTACCTTCGCCCACAAAAGCGGTGAAATCCGGTATCCCACCATCCGGTCCAGCATGCGGCGCGCCTGCTGGGCGTTCACCAGATTCATATCAATCTCACGGGCATGCTTTAAAGATTCCTTGACCGCGCTTTTGGTTATTTCGTTAAAAGTAATTCGATAGACTTTTTTGCCGGAAAGCTTCAGCGCTTCCATCAAATGCCAGGAAATCGCTTCTCCTTCCCGGTCCGGGTCCGTCGCCAGATAGATTTTTTCCGCTTTCTTCACTTCCTTGCGAAGATTAGCCAGAATATCTCCCTTTCCCCGGATCGTTATATATTTCGGTTCATAATCTCCATCCACATCAATGCCGAGCTGACTCTTGGGCAGGTCCCTCACATGACCGTTACTCGCCGCCACTTCATAATTTGCGCCGAGAAACTTTTTAATGGTTTTCACTTTAGCAGGTGACTCCACAATCACAAGATATTTTGCCATAATCAGTCTTCCCCAATTTCCTTTACTGCAATTTCGCACATTTGTGTGCCCAAAACGCAATTATCGTGAAACACTATACACCATATCTTGAAGCAATGCAAGAAAAATAATTCACTTTTGCTCCATTTTTCCGGCAAAATATTGTCCCGCAATCTGATCCGCCCTTCCTTGCGCGCACAGTAAAATCAATTCCTGTATCAGTTCCTTAAGCGGAGGCGTTTCTCCCCTGCCGTCTGCGGCGATTGTATTGCCAATCTCATCCAGGCTCTTCGGCGTACAATCCAAAGCGTCAAGGATTCTCTGTGTAACCGTCCCCGAAACGGCCGCTTCCCGGCCGCAAGCTGTCTTTTGTCCGCAGGCTGTCTTTTGTCCGCAATCCGTCTTTCCCCGGCTTTCTCTTTTTCCGATCTCCAGTTCCTGCAAAATCGTCCCGATTCCTGTTGCCGTTCCGGCGCCGTTTCGGATCAGTTCGTTACAGCCTCTGCTGCACCGGTCCGTAATTCTGCCCGGCACCGCAAACACATCTCTTCCCTGTTCCAGCGCCATATCAACCGTAATCAGCGTGCCGCTCTTTTCTCCCGCCTCCACTACCAGAATCAGATCGGAAAGCCCGCTGATAATCCGGTTCCTGGGCGGAAACAGCCTTGCCTGCGGCTCCGTTCCGGGCGGGTACTCGGAAAGCAGGCATCCCTCCTTATGAAGCCTTTCATATAAAAGCCTGTTTTCCGGCGGATAACAGATATCCACGCCGCAACCCAACACTGCAACAGAATTGCCTCCTGCGTCCAGCGCCGCCAACTGTGCGATCCCGTCAACGCCCCTGGCCATGCCGCTGACAATCACAATTCCTTCTCCGGCAAGCCCCGACGCAAAATACCGCGCCGTTTCCTGTCCATATGCAGAGCAGCTTCTGGCTCCTACAATTGCCACCGTCCTTTTTTCATCGTCAGGCAATTGCCCTTTTCCATATAAAGCCAGCGGCGCATCCCCGATCTTTTTCAGCCGGTCGGGATATTCTTCATCCCAGAAAGGAAGGAAAAAAATTCCCTGTTCTTTCATATAATAATAGCGCCGTTTTGCCGCCCTTCTGCGGCCCTCCTCCATCCCCTTTTTCAAACACTCCGCCCTTTTTTCGCCCAGCGCCTTTCGCAGTCTCTCATCCGGCAGATCCCGGATTTTTTCCACCGTTCCCGCTTCCTGTAGCAGTTTTTTCATGCCGGCCCTTCCAATTCCCTTTATGCTGCAAAGCAAATAGCCCTCCAGCCTTTCCTTTTCCTGCATATAATTTTGTTCCTTCCCCCTTAACCGGGCAGGATTTCGTTCTGCCGGTAATAAAGCGCCTGGCTCAAATGGCTACACCCGATTTCTTCCGCTTCCTCCAGATCGGCAAAGGTTCTGGCCACACGCAGAATTTTGTGGCACGCTCTGGTGGAAAATTGCGCCGTTTCCATCACCTTTTCCAGAAACTGTTGCTCTTTCATTCCCAACCTGCAATATTTCATCACCTCTCCGGCCCTGATTCTGCCGTTTAAATCCACGTCTTCCCCCGCATACCGACGCCTTTGTCTCTCTCTTGCCGCCAGCACCCTCTCCCGCATGGCGGCGCTTTCCCATTTGGCGTCTTTTTGCTCCGTTTCCCACAGAGCGGCCATCGGAACGGGCCGCGCCACGCAGTTGATATCGATTCTGTCCAGAAGGGGGCCGGAAATTCTGGATAAATACCGGTGAATCTCTCCCGTAGAACACCGGCAGCGGTTCCGGTCCGGGTAATGACCGCAGGGGCAGGGATTGGTTGCTCCCACCAGCATAAAATCGGCCGGGTAAACGAAATTGCCGCCGCTCTTTGCCAGAAAAATCTTTCCTTCCTCCACCGGCTGGCGCAAAATGTCCAGCGTGGAGCGCTTAAACTCCGCCATTTCATCCAGAAACAGCACTCCTTTATGGGCCAGCGTCACCATGCCCGGGCGCGGCACCTGTCCGCCTCCGGCCAGCGCATACGGGGAGACCGTATGATGCGGGGCCACAAAGGGACGCTTTTGGAGAAGCTTTTCCTGTTCCAGCTTTCCCGCCGCGCTGTAAATGGCGGAGATCTCCCGCTGTTCTTCTGCCGTCAGCGGCGGAAGAATGGTGGGAATACATTTGGCCAGCATCGTCTTGCCAGCCCCCGGGGGACCGATCAGCAGCATATTGTGAAAACCGGCGGCCGCCGCCATCGCCGCATACTTCGCCTCCTCCATGCCGCGCACCATGGAAAAATCCGCTTCCTGTTCCTGCTTTTGTTCCTTTTTTTCATGAGCGGACAGCCGCTCTGCTGCTTCGGCCGCCCTGTTGCGCTGTTCTCTGCGGCTTTTTTCATCGCTGCACAGATATTGCATGGCCTCCGCCAGATCCGCCACTCCCATGACGGCGATCTCCCCCGCCAGCAGACCTTCCTGCATATTTTCCAAAGGAAGCAGGCATTCCTTCATACCTGCCCTGACTGCTCCCATCACGATGGGAAGCGTCCCCCGGATCGGTTTGACCCGGGCGTCCAGTCCCAGTTCTCCCGCTACCAGCACCGACGCCAGCCTTTCCTGCGGAATCATGCCCAGCGCCGCCATGATCCCCAACGCGACCGGCAGATCAAACGCAGTCCCCGCCTTATGGATCCCCGCCGGGGAAATATTCACCGTTATTTTTTCCGCAGGCACGGTGATGCCCGCATTTCTCAGCGCAACGCGGATGCGCTCCCTGGCTTCCTTCACTTCGCTCGCCAGAAGTCCCACCATGTCAAAACATGGCAGCCCCCGGGACACATCCACTTCCACCTGCGCCGGATAGCTTTCCAGTCCGCGCAGGCCGCCCGTGTGAATATGACAATACATATATGCCTTTCCGGTAACCGTTTCGCCATGCGAAACCGCCACCCATTCCTTTTTTCCCTGTTTTCAGATATTTTCCGGAAAAATCCGGGCGAACGCCCATGAAAACCGATCGGTTTCCTTCACCGCCGGTTACTTGATTTTCTCATCAGATTCCAAAACCTTCATTCTTTTTTCAGAATAAACTGCCGGGAACAGTCTGTCAAGACCATTCCCGGCTATTTTTATTCCGCATTGATCCCTTCCCCTTCAGACAGGTCCGGACAAGCCCTTCTTCTTCTCCAGCTTTTCAAAGCCGTTCTGCATTCTCCCCAGCGCCTTTTTCTCAATCCGGCTCACATAGCTGCGGGAAATCCCCAGCTTTTCTCCGATTTCCTTCTGCGTGACTTCTCTGCCGTCCAAAAGGCCGTAACGCAGCGTCAGCACTTCCTTTTCCCGTTCGGACAGTTCCGTGTCCATCAGGCCGTACAGTTCGCTCAAATGCCGCGCCTTTTCCATCTCCTCCACGATATCCGGCTGTTCCTGTTCCATGATATCCAGCAGATTGATTTCATTGCCTTCCCGGTCCGTTCCGATCGGTTCATATAAAGAAACTTCCCGTGACGTCTTCTTTTTGCTGCGCAGCATCATCAGAAGTTCGTTGTCAATGCACCGCGCCGCATAAGCCGCGAGGCGGCTGTTTTTTGCCGGATCGAATGTATCCACAGCTTTGATGAGCCCGATCGTTCCTATGGAAATCAGATCCTCCATCGTATCTTCTGCGCTCGCGTATTTTTTGGCGATATGCGCCACCAGCCTTAAGTTCCGTTCGATCAGGAGCTGTTTTGCCTCTTTGCTTCTTCCTGCGTCCTCGTCCTGCAACGCCTGTATGCAGAGGCTCTCCTCCTCTTTTGACAGGGGTTTTAAAAAGGTTTTCAAACATAGCTCCCCGGTTCCGTTTACTATATTCTATGTAACGGCGAAAGCGCAAGTGCCTTTCCATCTGTCCTCTTTTGCGCGGGTGGTTTTGGAAGGAGGACGGCGGGGGAGGGGCGGCAGGCGTTTGCTCCGCCTATCTCTCTCTTCCAAAGCCTCCATGTAAAAGAGGGCGGATGGAAAAGATCAAAAGGAAATGTGATCCGGTAGTTGCATGGGGCAATTGTTTAACAACGTATTTACGATGCTTTGGTATTCGGAAAGTTTTTGGGATTTCCGGATTTTTTTCAGGTGTTTTTCGCCGTCGGGGAAGAGTTTTCCCAGGTAGAACCACAGTTCTTTCATTTTAAAGAGGACGTCCCGCTCGCCGGAAAGGATTTCGCTGTAGTCCGTCAGGAGTTTGTCCAGGAAAGCGCGAAGCCGGGCTGCATCAGGGACGGAACCGGTCAGGAGCGCGGGATTTACTAAAAGGCCGCGGCCCAGCATGACGCTGTCAACATCCGGATATTGTCGGGTAAACGCTTTTATTTTTTCTGCAGAAAAGAGGTCTCCGTTGTAACAGACCGGGTTTTTGCTGTTTTTCAGCGTTTGGGAAAACACCTCCAGATTCGGCTCATTTTTATAAAAATCCGTCTGCACGCGGGGATGGACGATCAGCTTTTCCAGCGGATATTGATTGAAAATTTCCAGCAGAGGGCCGAATTCTTCCGGGTCCTCTTTTCCGATTCTCGTCTTGACGGAAATTTTTATGTCCGCCCCTTCAAAGATCTGTTCCAGAAACGCATCCAATTCCTGCGGAAACGCCAGAAATCCGGCCCCTTTTTTCTTCGCCACGACCGTACCGGACGGACAGCCCAGATTCAGATTCACTTCCGTATAGCCAAATTCTTTCAGATATCCGGCCATCTTCAAAAATCCCTCCGCCTGGTTCGTCAGAATCTGCGGGATGACGCAAATCCCTTCATTGTGCTGCGGCAGCACGTCATTCCACTCCCGCGAGGTAAAGCTTTTTCCCTGCTTGGGAGTAAGAAAGGGCGTGTAATACCGGTCCATTCCTCCAAAGCAGGCATGATGCGCGTTGCGGAAAATATATCCGGTAATCCCTTCCATCGGTGCAAAGTAGTATTCCATCTTTCCTCTCATTCCGCCGCATCAGCGGCATTTTCATCTTATGCCAAAGCCGTCTGAACCGGCGCTTTTTCATTCTTCCTCCAGCAAAAACTGCGCCAGCACATAGTTGCTCACATCGATTCCTCTGGGCGTCAGTTTCAGCCGTTTTTCGTCGTCATAAAAAAGAATCAGTTCTTCCTCTTCCAGGCGGTCCAGAACGTTTCCGTATATCTCCCGGATTCCTGCGCCGAACTGTTCCCGGAATGCGCCGGCAGAGACGCCCGCCGTCATTCGAAGTCCCAGAAACATAAATTCTTCCATCCGTTCCGGCACCGACAAGGGTTGTACTTCCCGCTTTCCCGTTTCCGTCTCCGCCTCCGACGGGTCGAAGATGCGCAGGTATTCCGTCAGGCTGTCCGTGATTTTCCACCGCACATTGTTGACCATGGAGGCCGCTCCCAGCCCGAAGCCCACATAATCCGTCCGGTCCCAGTAGCCGATATTGTGCAGGCATTCCTTTCCGGCTTTGGCATAGTTGGAAATTTCGTAGCGGTGATAGCCATATTGTTTTAACACGGCCTGGGTTTGCTCATACATCGTCCGTTCTTCCTCTTCGGAAGGGAGTTCCTCGGTTTTCTTTCCATAATATTCGAAAAAGGGGGTTCCCTCTTCAATAATCAGGCTGTAGGCCGAAATATGCTCCGGAGACAGGGCCGCCGTTTTGCAAAGCGTATCCAGCCAGCCTTCCACCGTCTGTCCCGGCAGGGCCGACATCAGATCCACATTGATATTGGTAAATCCGGCTTTTCGCGCCGCTTTGTAGTTTTTTAAAAACGTGTCATAATCATGGATTCGCCCCAGTGCCTTCAGTTCTTTCTCCTGCGCCGACTGCAGGCCGATGCTGAGCCGGTTGATTCCGGCCGCCCGGCAGCCTGCCAGTTTTTCTTCATCCAGCGTGCCCGGATTGCTCTCCATCGTCACTTCCGCATCTTTTCCCAATTCAAAATCCGTTTTGATCTGCGCCATGATTTTCCGAATCTGTCCGGCGGACAGCAAAGAAGGCGTACCGCCTCCGAAAAAGACAGTACGCACGTAGAAATCACGGTATTCTTTCGCTTCCCGCCCGATCTGGCAACACAGCGCGTCCACATAGCGCGCGATCACGCCGTCCGCCGCGGGCGCGGATAAAAAATCGCAGTACAGGCACTTCTGCCTGCAGAACGGAATATGCAAATAAATACCCAGCGGCCGCTTTTCGCCTGCCGCCGGGTCTGCTTTGTAGTCAAACATCATCATTTCCCATCGTCGAGTTTCAAAACGCTCATGAAGGCCTTCTGCGGGATCTCCACATTGCCGATCTGGCGCATGCGCTTCTTGCCTTCCTTCTGCTTCTCCAAAAGCTTCTTCTTACGGGTGATATCGCCGCCGTAACATTTCGCCAGCACATCCTTGCGCATCGCCTTCACCGTTTCCCGGGCAATAATCTTGCCGCCCACGGCCGCCTGAATCGGAATCTCAAACAGATGGCGCGGAATCTCGTCCTTTAACTTCTCGCACATCTTCCGGCCCCGCTCATAAGCGTTATCCTTATGCACGATGAAGGAAAGCGCGTCCACCTCTTCCCGGTTGATCAAAATATCCAGCTTCACCAGTTCCGACCGCTCATATCCCTTCATTTCATAATCGAAGGACGCATATCCTCTGGATCTGGATTTCAGGGCGTCGAAAAAGTCATAAATAATTTCATTCAACGGCAGTTCATACCGCAAAAGCGCACGGGTTTCTTCCATATATTCCATGCCCAGATAGCGGCCGCGGCGTTCCTGGCACAGTTCCATGATGGAACCGATGAATTCCGTCGTCACCATGATTTCGGCGCTCACTATCGGCTCCTCCATGTATTCGATCACGGACGGGTCCGGCAGATTGGAAGGGTTGGTCAGTTCAATCATTTCACCGTTCGTCTTATGCACCCGGTATACAACGCCGGGAGCCGTCGTCACCAGATCCAGATTGTACTCCCGCTCCAGTCTCTCCTGAATGATTTCCAGATGCAAAAGCCCCAAAAATCCGCAGCGGAATCCGAATCCCAATGCGACGGAAGTCTCCGGCTCGTAAAACAACGAAGCATCGTTAAGCTGCAGCTTCTCCAGCGCGTCCCGCAGATCCGGATATTTCGCGCCGTCCGCCGGATACATGCCGCAGTAAACCATGGGGTTTACCTTTTTGTAGCCCGGCAACGGCTTTTCGCAAGGCCTGTCCCCATCGGTGATCGTATCGCCCACCCGCGTATCCTTCACATTTTTGATGGAAGCGGTCAGATATCCCACCATTCCGGCGGAAAGTTCTTCACAGGGAATGAACTGTCCCGCGCCGAAATAGCCGACCTCCACCGTGTCAAAAGACGCGCCCGTCGCCATCATTCTCACCCGCGTTCCCTTGCGCACCTTTCCTTCCATCACGCGGAAGAAGACGATAACGCCTTTATAGGGATCATACAAAGAGTCAAAAATCAGCGCCTGCAGCGGGGCGTCGCTGCTGCCGCCCGGCGCAGGAATTTTCGTCACGATCTGTTCCAGCACTTCTTCTATATGAATACCGTTCTTTGCGGAAATGAGCGGCGCGTCGTGGGCTTCCAGACCGATCACATCCTCAATCTCTTCTTTCACCCGTTCCGGCTCTGCGCTGGGCAGATCGATCTTATTGATGACCGGAAAAACCTCCAGATCATGATCCAACGCCAGATACACGTTCGCCAGCGTCTGCGCCTCAATCCCCTGCGCCGCGTCCACAACGAGCACCGCGCCGTCGCAGGCCGCCAGCGCGCGGCTGACTTCATAGTTAAAGTCCACATGTCCGGGCGTATCGATCAGATTGAAAATGTATTCCTCTCCGTTTTGCGCCTTATAAATCGTGCGCACCGCCTGGGATTTGATCGTGATGCCCCGTTCCCGTTCCAGGTCCATATTGTCAAGAACCTGTTCCTGCATTTCCCGGCTCGTCAAAAGCCCTGTTTTCTCTATGATTCTGTCCGCCAGCGTCGATTTTCCATGATCGATGTGGGCGATAATACAAAAATTCCTGATGTTCTTCTGGTTAATGTCGGCCATTGTTTCCTCCTGCTTTGCACTGGTTTGCGCTATCGTTCATCATGTGCTTGCCATGCATACAGAATCAGTATAACAAAGCCAAACGCGCCGGTCAATCCGTTTTATCGCGTAAAATTCGTCAGAACCTTTTCATTGTCCGGATGCACCAGACCGTTTTCTTTTCCAAGGGCAATACATTTGAGCATCCACGCCATGTTTTTCCCGATGTTATACATCGTCATCAGCCCTTCCTTGTCCTCTTTCACTTCCTCCGGCTGCGCGCCGTAAACATGATTCCAGTAAGTCGAGGATACCACCGGCATGGAGCAGATCGTAAAGTATTTATTGATCACATCGAAGGACGCCGTCGTTCCCGCACGTCTTGCGGACAGAACCGCCGCCGCGGGCTTAAAGGCAAACGCTGATCCGCCGGAATAAAAAGCCCGGTCCATGAAGGTTAAAAGCCTGCCGCTGGGATGGGCATAATAAACCGGGGATCCAAATACAAAACCGTCGGCCGCTCTCGCCTTTTCCACGAATTCATTTACGATATCAGGAAATACGCATCGACCGGTTTCCCTGCATCTGCGGCAGGCAATACAATCCGGTAGCGCCTCATTTCCGATAAAAAACTGTTCCGTTTCAATTCCTTCTTCGTTCAGCGCGCGTTCCACTTCGCGCAGGGCCTCATTCGTGCATCCGTTTTTGCGGGAACTCCCATTCACAAGCAATACTTTCATTGAAATCACCACTCCTTACTTTTGTAATCCGATTTTCTCATGTTGCAGCGCGTTCCTTTGAACCGCTTTCTATTATCCATTATAATTTGCGGTAGTTACTACCTGTCAATAGGTTTGAAAAATTTTCCGCAGCTTAATCCCCCAAATCCGCTCCCGACAATTCCAGATCCAGTATCCGCGCCAGCGGAACACAGGCATTATAACATTCCTCATATGTATTGGTCTGCGCTCCCATCTCAATCAGAAGATATCTGGGTTTTAAATGCATATTATACCGGTATCCCTTCAGATAAATCCGCCGGGTCAGCCCCGGATAATATTCGTTGCACAACGCCTGCATCTGAAAGGAAAACGCCAGATTATCCGCGATATTCTCATTTGGCAGGTATTCGATGTCCCCGTGCTTTCTGGTGCGGGACAGGCCGTTAAAAAACATGAACATGGCCGTATCCTGGCCCTCGATCTGCGTCACCAGTTTCCGGTCCGCCGCCACCTCATCGCGGTGCAGATCAATCACCACTTCAATGCTCGGATATTCCTCCAGCAACTGTTCCAGAGCGGGCAGAGAATTGTTATACGCATAATCCCTGTTTTCCACGTCATATTTTCCCAGATGATGCATGACATTGTAACCGTACTGCTCCCGCAATATCTGTGTCAGCACCTCGCCCACTCCCATGATCGTCGTGCTGTCGTCCCCCGGCACCGAATCGATAAAATCTTCCTGTGAATGCGTGTGATAAACCAGAATCTGCGGCTGATCGTCCGTCCTTTTTTCAATGGAGAGATCCCGGCCCAGCAGCGCATCCAGATTCAACTGGCTGCTGTCAATCACCGTGGAAGCATCCACCGCATAAAATTCCTTCACCAGCGGGTCAAATTTCCGGTAATAATCCCACTGATATTCCTCCACCTTTTCAGAATTCAACGCGCCCGCCATACCGCTGCTGAAAAGCCAACTGCCGATCTCGCCCTGCGCATTGATCCCGCTCTTTGCAAGTTCCTCCTCAGTTTCCGACATATTCCCCGATGCAGCGCCATCCATCTGCGCCCCATCCCGGGAATCATCTCCACCATCTTCTTTGCCTTTAAGTGCCTGACTATTCTCCTCTTCCAAAAGCTTCGCCAATTCACCATCCACCTGTATTCTGCCGTCGGAAGTTTCCGGCGTTCTCATTTCTTCTTCCGTGAGCGCATCCGTATATTCGTCCTGCCCTTCCGCCCGGATGATATCTTCATAGGTATCCCTGCTTTCCAACTGCAGATTGATGGTCTTTTCTCTTCCATATAAATGTAAAATCGGGAACTGGCTGGTAATGACCTGCCATATTCCCGTCTCCTGTGTTCCGGCGGCAAAAGAAAGAGCCGGGCACCAGAGAGAAAGCGCCGCATTCTCTACCTGTCCCAGCGCAAGCTGTCCGATGCCCTCTTCCTTCTTGTCTTCCTCCTTTTTAGGGAGCGAAAGTTCAATCACGCAAACAGCCAGAAGCGCCGCCGTCACTCTATATAAAATTCGTCTGACCCTGTCTTTTTTCTCCATGAGAAAATATATGCGCCCGTGATCCCGGTTTATTCATAACCTTTCTTTCGCCGCCACCTATACGGTCTTCGCTATCCTTTCATTATAGCTTGCAGTCTGTCTCTGCGTCAGCCGGGCCGCCTTCTTTCCGAACCGCTGCCTGCCGTTTCTTCCTCCCGCGGCGCGCAGACTTTTGAAGCCATGCCTTATATGCAAAACGGTGAAATCCCCCAAAGCGTCCTGCCGTTCCTGTCGCCCGGTCCGCACTGTCTGAGCAGGCGAATCTTTGATTCGCTGCGAGTTTGCGGACCGGACGGCAGTCCGGAACGGAAGGACGCTTTGGCGGCGATTTCCCGTTTTGCATATCGGAATGGCGAAAAAGCCTGCGCGCCGCGGGGGGGAAGAAACGGCAGGCGGCGATCCGGAAAGAAGGCGGCCCGGCGTCCGCAAAAACAGACCGCGGATTCTTTATTCTTCCAGTTCCAGCGCGATATTGATCCCTTCCGAAATGGTAAAACTCAGCCTCTTAATCATTTCATCGATATCCTTGCTCGTCACATACATATTGTTCAGTTCCGACAGCGCCTGGGGATGCTCCCGCGTCATAATCATCTGCACGCCGTTTTCCTTTTCCAGCCGTTCCATAGCGTCCCCCACAATGGTAGCTGCGTCCACCACGGTCGGCACGCCGATCGCCAGAACCGGAACGCCCAGCGATTCTTTTGTCAGCGCATTTCTGTGATTTCCCACGCCGGAGCCCGGATAAATGCCGGAAGTAGTCACCTGAATCGTCCGATTCAGGCGGCGCGTGCTGCGCGCCGCCAGCGCATCCACCACAATCAGAAAATCCGGCTGCGTTTCGGTCACAACGCCGTGAATGATTTCCGCGCTTTCCATGCCGGTTTTCGCCATCACGCCCGGCACAATACAACTGATCAGATGCATTTTTTCCTTATTATAAGCGGCTTTTCCAAACTCCATCACCACATGCCGGTTTACAAAAAGATTATCCGCCACATGGGGTCCCAGCGCGTCCGCCGTCACATCCCGGTTACCCAGCCCCACAATCAATATAGACTGTTCCTTTTCCCGGTCGGGCATCACGCTCCTTAACTGTCTCGCCAGTTCCTTTGACACTTCCCGGTGGTACCCTTCATCCTGTTCCGCCATCGCCGGAGCTTCCAGCGTAATATAGGTACCGATCGGCTTTCCCATGATCCTGGCCCCGTTTTTTGTTTCGATCTTCACCCGGGTGATGTGTATTCCCGTTTCCTCCTTCTCTTCTTCCTCAAAGATGACTCCGTGAATTTCCCCTCCGGAGTCCCCGATTCTTTCCCGGTCCTCCAGCGCCAGGTCCGTCCTCACCGTAAAACTGCTCATCTTTTTTCTCCCTCCGCCGGCTATTCTCTCTCATAGTATACTATGCTTTGCTTTAAGCCATAGTTTTTGCAAAAATACGCAAATTATGTATTGACAGAACGGTTTTCATCCCCTAGAATACATTTGTATGTTTCCATTCAAACGTCCGTGTCCTGTTTGAATGGACATTTTGAAGAATACGCATCACAGGTTGATTCAATGGAGGTATCATCGTGGCAAATATTAAGTCCGCAAAGAAAAGAATTTTAGTAAACCAGACCAAGGCTGACAGAAACAAAGCGATCAAGTCTTCTGTTAAGACCGCTGTCAAGAAAGTCCGCGTAGCGATTGACGCGCAGGACAAGGAAGCAGCTAAGGCAGCTTTAATTGCTGCAACAGCTACCATCGACAAGGCTGCTACCAAGGGTGTTTACCATAAAAACACAGCGTCCAGAAAGGTATCCCGTCTGGCAAAAGCCGTTAACGAAATGGCATAAGTAAAAAATAAGACCTCAGTTCCTGCCGTCACGGGAACTGAGGTTTTTTATTTCATATTCTTTCTCCCTGCAAATGGAAATCCATTTGCAGTCTCCGCAGATTTCTTCCAGCTTTCCGGGCGCCGTCACACGCTCCCGGATTTTTTGCGTCAATTCTGTCCAGGTCAGTTCCTGGCCGGCTGCCAATCCGCATGCACGCAGCACGCTGCCGTCGTATTTTTTTGCATTCGGACAGCCGCTGTCCCGATTCGGGCAATTGGCGCAAATATCGTCCAGCCCTTCCGCCAGCCGCACGACGGTATCCGCTTTCAAGCTGTTTAAAACCGCCGCCATATTCCGGCAAAATCCGTCGCTGTAGCCATATCCTTCAAAAAAGCCGAGGCACAGTCCATGATGCGGGCGCAGATATACGGTTTCCCGGAATCCGGATTTTTCGTCACAGTCCGGCCCGAAGCCGGACTGCATCCGCTTTTCATTTAACATGAGGCTTTAATACCTTAGTCAGCGCCACTGCCAGCGCGATCTTGCATAAATCGGGAATAATAAAAGGAATCACACACCATCCAAGCGCCGTGCCGATGCCAATCGCTCCGCTCATTTTTGCGTAAACCACCATGAACCACGCTGTTCCGAACGCATAGCACACGGCCAGTCCCAGCACCATGGAAAGGATCATCACCGGAAGCTTCTCACCCAGTGCTTTGGTAAGTCCCCAATAGAGCAGGCCCGTCAGTAAAAATCCCAGAATATAGCCGCCGGTGGTTCCGAATAAAATACTCACGCCGCCGGAAAATCCAGCAAATACCGGAATCCCGATGGCTCCCAGCAAAATGTAAACGAGCACCGCCAAAGTGCCGCGCCGTCCTCCCAAAACGCCTACTGCCGCAAATACGGCGAATGTCTGCAGCGTGAAAGGAACGACGGTCGGAATGGAAATCCAGGAACAAATTGCGATCAGCACCGCAAAGACCGCAATATATGCCATATCCAGCGTGCTCCATTTTGATTTGTTAACAGATGTTACAGTAGTCTCAGCCATTTTCTCATACTCCTTCGTGTAATACCCGATGAAGGCCGCCTTCTCGCGGTCCTTTTTTCAGGCTATTGCGAGTATAGCATCTGTCATTTTGATTGTCAACCTTGCTCCGAAAACAGTTTACAATTTTCCGCATTCTCTCATTTTACGGCCTTTTCTTCCGTTTTTTTGCCCGGCACATACGAAGCCCGGCTGAACTGGAAAACACAGTTCAGCCGGGCTTTTCCTTCAACTCTTCCGTTGCGCCTGACGGCCCGGTTATTTTTTACTCTGTTATCACGTCTTCTTTTCCTACCGGGAGAACAAGCGCCATAATAATGCCGACTACGGCCGCCAGCGCCAGGCCGGAGATCGTCACAGTGTCCGTAACGGGAATGCTGTCGCATCCGATACCGAGCACCAGAATGATCGCTGCGGTCAGAAGGTTTCTGCTGTCGCCGAAGTTCAGTCTCGCATTGATCAGAATGCGCACGCCGACTGCGGAAATCATACCGTAAAGTACAATGCTGATCGCGCCCGTCACAGGTGCGGGAATGCTGGTGATAAATCCGCCGAATTTTCCGATGATACCAAGAATCATGGCGAATACGGCAGCAATACGGATGACGGAAGGATCGTAAACCTTCGTCACAGCCAGCACGCCGGTGTTCTCGCCGTACGTCGTATTGGCAGGACCGCCCAGCAGACCGGCAAGAGCGGTTGCAAGACCGTCTCCGAGCAATGTGCGGTGTACGCCGGGATCTTCAAAGAAGTTCTGACCAACCACCGCTCCGTTTGTGGTGATATCGCCCACATGCTCGATCATCGTAACCACCGCGATCGGCGCTACCGCCATGATCGCATCCAGTTTAAATGCGGGGGCGCATAAAAGCTGTTTATAAACATTGGGATCCATGAAAGAAATCCAATGCGCTTCCTTCACCGCTGTGAAATCACAGAACCCGATGGGCAGGCACACCAGATATCCTACGATGATCGCGAACAGAATCGGCATCAGATTGAAAATGCCTTTGGCCCAGATGGAGACAACGATTACCGTAGCCAGAATAATCACCGTCACCAGAATCGATTTCCAACTGAATGCGCCGTTATAATAGAATGCGCTGCTGATTGCCGACGCGGACAGACGCAGGCCGATGACGATAATAACCGGTCCCGTGACGATGGGCGGCAGCAGCTTGTTCACCTTTTCATATCCGAAAATCTTAATCAGCAGGGCGAATATCACGTATACCAGACCCGCCACGATCAACGCGCCCTTCAAAGCGGCAAGCCTGTCCAGATAATCCGGATCACCCATTCTGGAATCCCCGATGACCGCCATGATGCCGGCCATGAACGCGAAGCTGGAACCTAAAAATACAGGCACCTTCTTCTTCGTCACCAGATGGAACAGAAGCGTACCGATCCCTGCGCAAAACAGGGTGATGGAAACGTTCAGTCCCGTCAGCGTGGGTACCAGCACCGTTGCGCCGAACATCGCCAGCACATGCTGAATGCCCAGAATGATTTTCTGACTCATTGTTTTCTCACTCATGATCTCTTCCTCCTCAGTGTATTTGTGAATGCGGATAAAACTCTCCCTGAAAAATCCCCATTTGACCCAGAATAGCACAAATCACTTCGGATTCCAACACAAATTTCATTTATTTTTTCATTTTATACACCGGATCGGCAGGATAACCGCCGCGCAGCTTCTGCATGCCCCGCTGTACCGCGTCTTTGGAGTTCTTCCAGTCCGCATCTTTATTGAGATAATCAAACTTCTCAATCAGCCAGTCCACATCCGCGGACATGCGTTCCATGTTCCGCTTCATCACTTCAAAAATCATCGGATAAAATTCCGCTTTCTCCTTATCGGACAGGCGGCTGTCCGCCCCGCTGCACAATTCGCCGAAATGATGCAGGCAAAATCCTTTACCGTTTCTGATTTTTTCCACGAAAGCAGAATCATTCTTATATAAATAATAAAAAGTATCCAGATATCTCTCATATTCCTTTTTAAAGCGGTCGCAGATATAACAGGTGCTCTCCCGTCCGGCAACCCACTGGCCGATCGCATTGGCAGGAACGGTCTTTTTCAACCGGTCTGTCATGGACACTTTCCCCGGCTTAAACTGTTTAAACTGCCCTTCCATGTCCTTTAACAGCTTCTTATAATAAGTCTTCAGAATCCAGCCGTTTCCCAGCGTATTGCCATAATCGAACATCTTCTGCATATGCGCCCGGCAGAATCCTTCCCGGTCCGTATCCTCCCGGACGTCGCTCTCCATATAGGAAGCGCAGGAACCAAGCGCAAAATCCAGCAGATCCTGCTCCACATTTCGTTCAATGAAGCAGAACGGGCACTCATCATTCGCATTTACCGCATCATTCAGCGGTATCGTATACAATTTTTCTTTCATTTGGACACCCTCCCTCTTACCGCCGCATCATGCGCTGCAGCATATCGATATATTCGCAAATCTCCTGATAAAGTTTCTCCGGCGTAAAATCATACCGCGCCGACATTTCCGCCGTAATTCCATCTATCGTATATTGCACCAGCCGGATCATTCTCTCCGAATCTCCGATTCCGGCAAACACGCTGTAATCCGCCTGCATGGTATAGGCCCGCATCCGTTCCCGGTAGTCGCTCCGCCGCTCTTCGATCTGCTCCGCCGCTTCCTGACATTCCTCCTTAAGCCCCACATTCAGAAACTGCTGCATATAAGGATATAACTTCATCACCTGCATTCTGGCTTCTTCCATCTGCTTGGTCAGCGCAAAAAAATCCGTTTCCGACCGGTCTACCTCTCTGGACAATTCCAGCAACATGAAACGTACGCTATAATCGTACAGAAAAGCGTACAGACCTGTCTTACTTTCAAAATAATGAAAAAGCAGCCCTTTGCTGATGCCTGCCTCCTTCACGATATCATCCGTGCTCGCATGCTTATAACTGCTTCTGGCAAACACCTTAAGAGCCGCATTCATGATCCGGTCCTGTTTTTCCTGCTTTAAATCAAAAAATTTATCGTTCATCAAAAACTCCGCTTTTGTGCCTGTTATATTTCACCCTTTTTATCATGATAGCATATCAAAAGTTTCTCTTCAACCGCTAAGTTTAGAGTTTTTTTATACATACTCCTCTTTTCATTTCGGCAAAATAGTATTAAAATATAAAGAAAACATGTGGAGGGATACTATGTCAAAAAAAATCAGTAAATTACTGACGTTTGCAGTTATTGCGGGAGCCGCGGCTGCCGGCACCTATTACTATCTTCAGAATAAAAAAGATTCCGCTAAGGATACGGAAGAAGACGACGATTTCCTGGACGATCTTCTTGACGAGGAAGAAACTTCCGTCTTTGATGATACCGATTTCGACGACAGCGAATTCGACGACGACGATTTCGAGGATGAAAGCGAAGACGCTTCCGCAGAAAATGACTCCCCCATTTTCAAAAAAGGCACCAACGAGCAGGGCCACAAATATGTAACGCTGGATTTAAAAGCGGCTCAGGACAAAGCGGCCCTCATTCGTGACAATGTTGCCAGCAAATTCGGGGAAGCCGTTACCAGAATCAAATCCAGCAGCGAGTATGAGACTGTCAGCGAAAAGGTTTCCGAAACCGTAGATAAGATCAGAAACAGCGAAGAATTCCAGAATGCGGACGAACATCTGGAAAACGCGTTCAACAAGGTGAAAGAAGCTACCGGAAAGGCGGCTGAGACCGTCAGCGAAAAGTTCGACGCGCAAGGGACACAGGCTGCCACGGAAGCCGTCAACGATGCGGCGCAGGCTGCGGCAGAAGCCGTCAATACCATGACCCAGGCCGCACAGGATACCGTAAAGGCCGCGGTCGATTCCTTAAAAGGAACAGACGATACAGCCGAATAAATTACCGTTATACTGCCGGAACGGATACCGGTTCCCTGAAAATGAATAAAAGCATTATGAAAGCCGCATAGATCACTGCATTTATGCGGCTTCTTCCTTCAAAATTTGTTTTATTTCTTCCAGGCCTCTTTCAAAAGCGCCATGCCGCTTTTGATCTGTTCGGCCGTCAATCCTCCGAAACCCAAAAGCACCGTGGCGGGGGCTTTGCCGCCATCCCAATCATCCTTCTTTTCCACCAGCGCCTCCGAGATTCCATACACCCGCACGCCGGTCCGTGCTGCGGCCGCCTTTAATTCCGCTTCACTCCTCCCCCTTTTATCGGTGAGAAGCACATGCAGTCCCGCATTTTCACCGGTCAGAGAAAAGTCCTTCAAAAAAGGCTTTAATTCCTCCAGCAGAAGTTCGTGTTTTTCCTTATAAACTTTGCGCATCCGGTTCAGGTGCCGCTCAAAAGTTCCCTCTTTGATGAATTCATTCAGCACAGTCTGATCGATTCGGGAAACGGTGGAAGAAAAGACCGCGTACTGCTCCTCATACCGCTGCAGCAGTCTGGGCGGCAGCACCATGAAGCTGACGCGGATTGCGGGCGCGATGGACTTGGAAAAGGTCCCGATATAGATCACCTTACCGGCCGTGTCGGAAGCCTGCAGAGAGGGGATCGGCTTTCCTCGGTAACGGAATTCACTGTCGTAATCGTCCTCGATCACATAGCGCTCTTCCGCCTGTGACGCCCACTTCAAAAGTTCCAGCCGCCGCCCGATCGGCATCACCACTCCTGTGGGATACTGATGGGAAGGCATCACGTATACCGCATCCGCCCCTTCTCTTTGCAGGGCATCCACACAGATTCCGCTTTCATCGGAAGGAACCGTGACCAGCCTGCCCGCAAACAGTTTAAAAATCTTATAGGCCCTGGGATAGGTCGGGTTCTCAAAAGCGATCGTCCGCCCCTCCCCCAGCACATACCGAAGAAGCATCAGCAGATAATCGTTTCCGGCTCCCACAATGATCTGAGACGCGTCCGCGTTCACTCCCCGGGAGGCATGCAGATAACGCGCTATCGTTTCCCGAAGCGCCGCGTCCCCTTTCGCCTCGCCTAACGCGAAGGTTTCCTTTTTATCCTGGCTCAGAATATTTTTCGTAATGCGCCGCCAGACGCCGAAGGGGAAATACCGCATATCGATGGCGTTCGGCGAAAAGTCGACGACGAATTTTTCTTTCCGGAGACTGCCGTTTTGCTCCCTTTTTTCCGTCCCTTTTCCGATCCGGTACAATTCTTCCACCCGGGCCACAAAATAGCCTTTATAGGGAACGGATTCAATATACCCTTCCGATAAAAGCTGCTCATAAGCCAGTTCCACCGTACTTCTGGACACCTGCAGATAAGCGGCCAGAGAACGAGTTGAGGGAAGCTTCTCCTGATAGAGAAGCTTCCCTTTCCTGATTTCCTCTTTGATATGATGATAAATCTGTTCATACAGATGACTGCCGTCATCTTTAAAATTGATTACAAGATCCTGCATTGCTTTTCCTCATATCACTGCGTTCTCAATCCTTTTTCGGCAGTTTAAAAGAACTCTTCAACGATACAATGCGGTTAAAGACCGGTTCGCCGGGCTTGGAATCCTTATAATCCACGCAGAAATATCCCTGTCTGACAAACTGAAAACTCTCATAAGGCTCCGCATCCTTTAAGGAAGGCTCCAGATACGCCTCCTTTACGGTCAGGGAATTGGGATTTAAATTCAGAGAACCGTCTTCTTCATTGTAAACGCCCTTTTCCTCGTCGATGATATTCTCATACAGACGCACCTGTGCTTTCAGCGCCGTCTCACATGCCACCCAGTGAATCGTGCCCTTCACTTTACGTCCTTCAAAACCGCTGCCGGATTTCGTTTCCGGATCATAAGTGCAGTGAACCACGGTCACATTGCCGTTTTCATCCTTTTCAAATCCGGTACATTTTACAAAATAAGCGTTCATCAGCCGCACTTCATTGCCGGGGAACAGGCGGAAGTATTTCTTCGGAGGCTCTTCCATGAAGTCCTCTCTCTCAATGTAAAGTTCTCTCGCAAAGGGCACCTGTCTGGAACCCAAAGTCTCATTTTCCAGATTGTTGGGCGCATCCAGATATTCGACCTGCCCTTCGGGATAGTTGTCGATCACCAGCCTGATAGGATCGATGACCGCCATCACGCGGGCGCGTTTCAGCTTTAAATCTTCTCTAATACAGTATTCCAGCATCGCATAATCCGCCGAGGACTGGCTCTTGGAAACGCCGCACAGGTCCACGAACATCTTAATGGATTCCGGCGTAAAACCTCTCCTGCGCAGCGCGGCAATGGAAACCAGTCTGGGATCATCCCAGCCGTCCACAATACCGTTCTCCACCATCTTCTTGATGTAGCGCTTGCCGGTCACAACATTGGTCAGGTACATCTTCGCAAACTCAATCTGCTTGGGCGGATGAGGATATTCCAGTTCCCGTACCACCCAGTCATATAACGGCCTGTGGTCTTCAAACTCCAGCGTGCAGATCGAATGAGTGATCCCTTCGATCGCGTCCTCAATGGGATGGGCGAAGTCATACATCGGGTAAATGCACCAGGTATCCCCGGTATTGTGATGATGCATATGCGCCACACGGTAAATGACGGGATCGCGCATGTTCATATTGGGACTTGCCATATCGATACGGGCGCGGAGCACTTTCTCGCCGTCTCCATAAACGCCGGCCTTCATCTCCTCAAACAGCTTCAAATTCTCTTCCACGCTTCTCTTGCTGTAAGGATCTTCCTTCCCGGCTTCCGTCAGCGTGCCGCGGTATTCCCGGATCTGCTCTGCGGTCAGATCGGAAACATAGGCTTTTCCCTTCCGGATCAGCTTCACCGCAGCCTCATACATCTGCCCGAAATAGTTGGAAGCGAAAAACAGCCTGTCCTCCCAATCGGCGCCCAGCCACTTGATATCCGCCATGATGGACTCCACGAATTCGCTCTTTTCCTTCGTGGGATTCGTATCGTCAAACCGCATATTGAATTTTCCGCCGTACTCCTGCGCCAGTCCGTAGTTTAACAGAATGCTCTTGGCATGACCGATATGAAGATATCCGTTTGGCTCGGGCGGAAATCTGGTGTGTACCGTATCATAAACACCCTCTGACAGGTCTTTCTCAATGATCTGTTCGATAAAATTTCTGGAAACAACTTCCTTATTATTTTCTTCCACTGTGAGATTCTCTTTGCACATGCGCTTTTTCTCCGGCCTTCTTCCTTTCATAACCGGCGGCCGGTTCCCTCCTCTCAGCCTTTTTTATTTTTCTATATTAGCAAACAAAATTGCAAAATACAATAATTATCTAAAAATCTGTGACAAATCCGTAAATGATGTGATATACTATAGCGAAGTTATTCACTTTTCAAAGGAGGTTTTTACATATGAATCGTGCATTATTGAAACAGGATGCGAAGAACGCCATGAGTGCGGCCAATCCCCATCCGGTTCTCACTACCCTTGTTTTCATGGTGGTTTCCATCGCCGTCACGCTTGTCGTCAACATCGTCTCCGGAATTTTCGGATTCACCGGCGCGCTTCTGGATTCCGAAGCCATCAGTGTGTTCGGCGGATTCATCTCGGTGATCGTCTCGCTCCTCATCACCCTGCTGCTGAGCGCAGTCCAATTCGGCTACGTGGTTTACAGTTTGAAGGTTTTCAAACATGAGGATACCGGCATCAACGAACTGTTCGCCTACTTTCCGATGCTGCTCAAAATCATCGGACTCACGCTCTGGATGGAACTGTTCATCATGCTGTGGTCCTGTCTCTGCATCATCCCCGGCATCATCGCCGGCCTGCGTTATTCTCAGGCGTTCTTCATTCTCGCCGAGAATCCTGACAAAGGCATTCGTGAGTGCGTCAATGAAAGTAAGGAACTGATGTCCGGCAGACTCTGGGAATTTTTCGTGCTGCAGCTTTCTTTCATTCTCTGGCTCCTTCTGACCATGGTGACCTGCGGGCTTGCGGGACTGTATGTTCAGCCCTATATGCAGATTACTTACGCGGGCTATTACTTAAGCTTAAAGCCTTACGACGTCAACGACGGTTACAATTCCGGCTATCAGGACGGCTATGCCGACGGATTTAACGCCAATAACGGCTTATCATAACGGACAATTCTGAAAACAGGAGCGCCGAACACGGCGCTCCTGTTTTTTTTAATGATGGAACAGGCGGATTCCTGTAAACACCATCGCCATATCATATTTGTCGCAGCACTCGATCACCGCGTCGTCCCGCACAGACCCGCCGGGCTGCGCGATATATTTCACGCCGCTCTTGTGCGCTCTTTCAATGTTGTCCGAGAACGGAAAGAATGCGTCGGAGCCGAGGGTAACGCCGGTCATCTGATCCAGCCACGCCCTCTTTTCCTCTCTGGTAAAGACGGGCGGCTTCACCTTAAACCGGGTCTGCCATACGCCTTCCGCCAGCACGTCCTCGTACTCGTCTCCCATGTAAACGTCGATCGCATTGTCTCTGTCCGCACGTCCCAGACCGTCCACAAATTCAAGCCCCAATACCTGCGGGGACTGGCGCAGCCACCAGTTATCCGCCTTCTGTCCGGCCAGCCTCGTGCAGTGAATTCTGGACTGCTGTCCCGCGCCGATGCCGATCGCCTGTCCGTCCTTCACATAACATACGGAATTGGACTGGGTATATTTTAAGGTAATCAGCGCGATCTTCATATCGATCAGCGCTTCTTCGGGCACTTCCTGATTCTTCGTCACAAAATGGGAAAGCAGTTCCTGATCGATGTTCAGTTCATTGCGTCCCTGTTCGAAGGTGATGCCGAACACCTGCTTTCTCTCAATCTCTGCAGGCTGGTAAGCAGGATCAATCTGAATGACATTGTAGTTTCCTTTTTTCTTTTCCTTTAAAATTGCAAGCGCTTCGTCCGTATAGCCGGGCGCGATCACGCCGTCGGAAACTTCGCGCTTAATCAGCTTCGCCGTATCCGCATCGCAGATATCCGAAAGCGCGATAAAATCGCCGAAGGAGGACATGCGGTCCGCGCCTCTGGCTCTCGCATATGCGCATGCCAGAGGGGAAAGTTCTCCCAGATCGTCCACCCAGTAAATCTTCGCCAGCGTATCCGTCAGGGGAAGTCCTACCGCCGCGCCCGCGGGCGAAACATGCTTAAAAGAAGTCGCCGCCGGAAGCCCGGTCGCCTTCTTCAATTCGGAAACGAGCTGCCAGCCGTTAAAGGCGTCGAGGAAATTGATATAGCCGGGTTTGCCGTTTAATACAGTGACGGGAAGTTCGCTGCCGTCCTCCATAAAAATGCGGGAAGGCTTCTGGTTCGGGTTGCATCCGTACTTTAACTGAATCTCATTCATATGGAATATCCTTTCTGCGGACTTTTGACCGCCATGCTTCATTACTGATTCTTGTTTACAATGCGGGTCTCATACGCGCCGCTTTCAATATCGATAAAACGAACGAACAGGGATACTTTATTCTCTTCGTTCAGGTTCTCCCACAAAAGCTTCGTAAAGCTGTCGATATCCCCGTCGATTCCGACCAGCTTCGGCTCTCCTTCAAAACTGGGAAGGGGATTGCCGTCGTGCATATAGGTATGGATAAAACGTCCCTCGCCCGCCGCCGGATTTTCATAAGCGAACGTATAACGGTTACAGGAAGCCGGATCCCCGTTGTTGCTCTTTAAAATGGACATCGCATAGTTGTAGGTTCCGTTTTCAATGTGCATGATGCCGGAAATGCGGGGCGTATAGTTAGGACCGTCCGGTTCAAACTCACGGCTCCTTAAACTCTGCTCAAAGGTGAGTTGCTTGTCCATACCTTCATAAATCGTATCCGTCTGATCCCCGTTTGTGACGATCGTCTTATTTCCCAGCACGCGCACGGGCGCATAAATAATCAGGCTGGGATCTTCCAGCTTGGAAGGATCAAAGGCCTGGGTACGGATTCCCTGTCCTTCTTCCACAAATATCCGGTTTCTGGAATTGCCGCTTCTGCCCATGATGAAATAGGCGGTCACCGCTTTTTTGCCGTCGGGCGTTTTACCGATGACGATTCCCCGGCCGGGGTAAGCGTTGCCTGCAAGTTCTTCTGCAAGATTTCGTTTCTGCATCTTTTTCCTCTCCTTTTTCCGCGCTCGCGCAAAGTTAGTTTCAGTTCCTCTCTCAAAGCCGGCCAGCCCACGCTTCCCGGTCAAAGCCTGTATCGCCCGGCAGAACAAAAAAATCCGCCTGAATACTTCCTCATCCTCTCAGTCAGTACCCAGGCGGTCGATCTTTCCCGGACATGTTCCCCGTGGTGAACTCCACTGATCCGCCAGTCACACGTTCCGTCCTATTCTTTTAATCGCCTGTGCTGTAGTTGGGCGCCTCTTTTGTGATGTGAATATCATGGGGATGGCTCTCCCGCAGCGCAGCCGCAGAAATTTTCACGAATCTGCCGTTTTCCTTCAACTCTTCAATCGTTTTCGTGCCACAGTAGCCCATGCCGGAACGCAGGCCGCCCATCAGCTGAAATACCGTATCCTCCACAAGTCCCTTGTAAGCCACGCGGCCTTCCACGCCTTCGGGGACGAGTTTCTTGGCGTTGGACTGGAAATAGCGGTCCTTACTGCCGTTCTCCATCGCGGCGATGGAACCCATACCGCGGTATACCTTATATTTCCGTCCCTGATACAGTTCAAATTCTCCGGGGCTCTCATCACAGCCCGCAAACATGGAGCCCATCATACATACGTTTCCGCCGGCCGCAATCGCCTTGGTAATTTCGCCGGAATACTTAATACCGCCGTCCGCAATGATCGGAATGCCGTATTCCTTTGCGACCGCATAGCAGTCCATGATCGCTGTGATCTGCGGAACGCCGATGCCCGCAACCACACGGGTTGTACAAATGGAACCGGGACCGATGCCGACTTTCACCGCATCCGCGCCCGCTTCGATCAGCGCCCTCGTCGCATCGCCTGTAGCCACATTTCCTGCAATCACCTGCAAATCAGGATATGCTTCCTTAATCATCCGCAGGCAGCGCAACACGTTCTCGGAATGACCATGGGCCGAATCCAGAACAACCACGTCCACTTTCGCTTCCACCAGCGCTTCCACGCGCTCCAGAACGTTAGCCGTGATGCCGATGCCGGCGCCGCACAGCAGCCTGCCCTGTTCGTCCTTGGCCGCAAGCGGATACTTGATTGTCTTCTCAATATCCTTAATCGTAATCAAACCTTTTAAGTTGTAGTCCTTGTCCACAATGGGAAGCTTCTCTTTTCTCGCCTGTGCAAGAATCTTCTTGGCTTCTTCCAGCGTAATGCCTTCGGGCGCAGTGATCAGTCCCTCGCTGGTCATGGACTCTTTAATTTTTTTTGTGAAATCTGTCTCGAACTTCAGGTCGCGGTTGGTAATGATGCCAACCAGCTTCTTGCCCTCTGTGATAGGCACGCCGGAAATACGGAACTTCGCCATCAATTCATTGGCGTCTGCCAGCGTATGTTCCGGGGATAAAGAAAAGGGATCTGTGATAACGCCGTTCTCAGAACGTTTCACCTTGTCCACCTCATCAGCCTGTGCTTCAATGGACATATTCTTGTGAATGATACCGATGCCGCCCTGTCTTGCCATGGCAATCGCCATTCTGTGTTCAGTGACGGTGTCCATCCCGGCGCTCATTAACGGAATGTTCAGTTTGATTTTCTTAGTCAACCAGGTCGTCACATCCACCTGATTGGGAATTACCTGAGAATATGCCGGAACGAGCAGCACATCATCGAAAGTAATGCCTTCGCCAATAATCTGACCCATTTTCTCTCCTCCTGTATTTTTTAATTTTTCATGAACGAAAACTGCCAGTATAGACGAAAAAGCGTGCTGCGCAGGCTCTTCACGTCATATATTACTGACAGTTTCTGGTTGTTTATGAAAGTTTATCAGACTTAACGCTTCCTGTCAATCTAAAAATACTTTTCTTGGAGCGACAAATTGAACGGCTTTCACAAATTCAATATTGGGTTCTAAAAGGATCTTTCTTCCGCCGTCATAGATCATCGCATAGCGCTTGTCGGGCTGGGATGCCACGCCGCTGGAATAATCGGTCACTTTAAATTCACGGTTTTTAAAATTATCCAGGTGCCAGGAATTGACCGGAGCCAGAATTTCAATCCTGTTCACGTCGAACTTCTCCGCCTTTTTCCGTTTGGTTTTATTCATGATCTTGTCCACGGAAATTTCCTTGTCCAGATACAGGTACTCGAATTCCATGCTCGCATACATGGACGCGAAATATGCTCCCACGCCCGCAGCCAGCGCTATGATCAGAAACGGGAAAAATACCATCCCCATAATCACCCCCAGCGCTGTAATCACAATCAGCACAACCTTCAGCGCCCCCATCCCACCGGACTTTTTGCGCGCGACGAGACATTCCACATAACTTTCATTCATGATGCCTACCACCTTTTCGTATTTGTATAAAAAAACAGTAAATCAAAACAACGTTCTGATCTTTTCTTATCATATTACATATCGGTTTCTTTTTCAAGGCAGGAAAACCCTATGTTCATAAAAATTTCACTTTTCACCAAAACCGCTTTGATTGACTTTATCGATCCATGCGTTTATCATAATAACAATGGAAGCCGCAATTATCCGGTTTTCCAGACTATAACGCAAAGCCGCAAAGGAGGATTACAGTTTATGGCTGCAGGCAATTCCGTAAACGACGAAATACGCGAACAGCAAAGCAAATTAAAGGGCAAACCCCCGAAAGAAAAGTTAAAATACTTCTGGGATTATTACAAAATCCACACGCTGGCGGCAATCGTGCTGGTCATTATCGCCGCCAATCTCATTTACACGATCGCCACGCAAAAAGATTCCGTTCTGGATGTGGCTTTGGTCAATACCTTCCTGAAGGAAGAATATGATTCGGAAGAACTGGCCGCCGATTTTGCTCTTTACGCCGGGATAGATACCAATAAATACGAGATCACCATCGACCCGGATCTGTTTGTGGATTATGAGGGCACAGACCAGTATTCCTATGCAAACCTGCAGAAACTCACCGCCATGGCGGCGGCCGGAACGCTGGACATCATGCTGGTCAACGACGACTATATCGACCATAATCTGAACGCCGGAATTTTTACCGACCTTCATGATTTTTTCACGGATGAGGAACTGGCCCGGTACGAAGACCGGCTCATCTACAGGGAAATCCAGGAATACGAAGAGGCGATTCCCATCGGCATCGACGTCAGAGATTCCAAATATCTGATCTCCGACCTGATCCCCGCCTGGTTTTGTCCCGCATCCACCTGCCAGAATCCGGAAAATGCCAAGCTGTTTTTGGAATACCTGCTGGAACCTTAATCCTTCAGGAACATACGGTTTGGTTCATATGCAATTTCTCCCTCGAATACAAATTCGGCCGGACCGGTCATGAAGACGCGGTTGCTCTCTTCATCCCAGTCGATGACAAGCTTTCCGCCCAGCACCTCTACCGTCACATGCCGGTCCGTCAAACCGTTTAATACACAGGCAACCGCCGTCGCGCAGCAGCCGGTGCCGCAGGCCAGCGTTTCGCCGGTCCCCCGTTCCCAGACACGCATGCGCACATGATTTTGGTCCAGCACCTGCACAAATTCCGTATTGGTACGTCTGGGAAAACGCTCATGGTTTTCAAAATGAGGTCCCAGCTTTTCGATTTCCATATCTTTCACATCATTCATGAATATGACCGCATGGGGATTTCCCATGGAAACACAGGTCATCCGGTATTCTTTTCCCAAAACCGTAATCGGCTCATCCACGGCGCATTCACCCGGCGCCACAACCGGAACGCGTTCTGCAACCAACTGGGGTTCTCCCATATCCACCCGCACAGCCTTTGTTTCGCCGTTTTCCAGCGTCAGATCCATATATTTGATCTGCCCTCCGCTGATAATGGAAAACTGCTTTTTCTGCGTCATCCCTTTGTCGTGCACATATTTCGCCACACAGCGGATCCCGTTTCCGCACATTTCCGAACGGCTTCCGTCCGCATTGAACATTTCCATTTCAAAGTCGGCTTCGTGGGAAGGATTGATAAAAATCACGCCGTCGCTGCCGACCCCGAAGTGTCTGTCGCTGATTTGCCGCACGAACTTTGGCTTTTCTTCCTGCGTCAGTTTTTCCGTAAAACCGTTTATGTAAACATAGTCATTTCCGCAGCCATGCATCTTTGTAAATCTGATTTTCCTTGAATTTGTTGTCATTTTTACCTCCCATACCGAAGCATTTTGGCAACTTCCTGTCATATTCCGCCCCCGCTTTGCGTACATTGGAATAACAAACGAATCGGGGGAAGATCGCAATGAGTTCCAAAACAAAAATCTTCGTACTTCATTTAAAAGAGTTGATATATACCGGCATTTTCGTGGTGCTTGCCATTCTGTTTCTCGTGCTGATGATCATCATGTTCCTGCCTGCGAAGGACGGCGGCAAGCCCTCGTCGTCAGGCGACAGCGCCCGCTACGTGCCGGGCAAATATACAACCTCTTTGCAGATCGGCTCCGGCAACGTGGACGTGGAAGTGGTGGTGGACGACGCCGCCATCAACAGCATCCGTCTCGTCAATTTAAACGAAGTCATCACTACGATGTACCCGCTGATGGAGCCGTGCATGGAAACCATCGCCCAACAGATCTGCGAGAAACAGTCTCTGGAAGAAATTACCTATCCCGAAGAAAACAAGTATACTTCCCAGATCTTACTCAACGCCATCGCATCGGCTCTTGAAAAAGCGGCTCTGCCCGGCACGGACGCAGCGGCGGAGTAAAAGCCGCTTACAGTTCATCCAGTTCCGCCTGCCATGCGGCCAGACTTGCATCGGAAGGCATCCGCAGATCCCCCCGGGGCGAAACCGCCACGCTGCCCACCTTCGGGCCGTCGGGCAGGCAGGAACGTTTGAACTGTTGGGCGAAAAATCTGCGGAAAAAGGTTTTGAGCCATTTTAAGATGACCGCGTCTTCATAGACGCCGTCAAAAGATTCCTTCGCAATCCGGTAAATCTTCGCCGGAGAAAAACCGCATCTGAGCATGTAGTACAAAAAGAAATCATGCAGTTCATAAGGCCCCACCAGGTCTTCCGTCTTCTGGCTGATATTGCCGTCCACAGGCGGAAGCAGTTCAGGGCTCACCGGCGTATCCAGCACATCCTCAAGTACGGCTTCCAGTTCCGGATTGTTGCAGGTATCCGCATAATACCTCACCAGATGGCGCACCAGAGTCTTGGGTACGCCGGCATTCACGCCGTACATGGACATGTGGTCGCCGTTATAGGTCGCCCAGCCCAGCGCCAGTTCGGACATGTCCCCGGTGCCGATCACCATTCCGCCGCTTTTGTTTGCCAGGTCCATCAACACCTGAGTGCGCTCTCTGGCCTGACAGTTTTCATAGGTCACGTCATGGTTTTCACTGTCCTGTCCGATATCCCGGAAATGAACATTCACCGCATCCTTAATATTCACCTCCCGCAAGGTTGTTCCCAGCGTTTCCGCCAGCTTGCAGGCGTTTTCATAGGTTCTGTCCGTCGTTCCGAAGCAGGGCATCGTCACGGACAAAATTCCCTTCCGGTCCAGCCCCAGCATATCATAAGCCCGCACCGTCACGAGCAGCGCCAGCGTGGAATCCAGCCCGCCGGATACGCCGATCACCGCCGATTTAGAGCCGGTGTGCTCACAACGCTTTTTCAGTCCATAGGCCTGAATGGAGAGAATTTCCTCACACCGTTCGCTTCTCTGTTTTTCATCGGCAGGCACAAAGGGGGTTGGCGCAAAACTCCTGGTCAGTTTTGTCTCCTCTTCCTTCAGGAAAAAGGGAACGCGCACATAGCCGTCTTCATTTTCCGCAGGACAGGTGCTCATCCGCCTTCTCTCATGGCGCAGACGGTTCATATCCAGTTCCGTCACAATCGTTTCATTGGCAAAACGTTTTGCCTCCGCCAGAAGACTTCCGTTTTCAAAAATCATATTATGGCCGGAAAAGACCAGATCCTGCGTGGACTCTCCCTCTCCGGCGCTGGCATAAATATATCCGGCAATCAGCCGGGCGCTTGTGACCGCCAGCAGACTTTTTCGGTACGCTTCCTTCCCCACCGTCTCATTGGAAGCGGAAAGGTTTACGATCACGGTCGCGCCCGCTTCCCGGTGCTTCGTGGAAGGGGGATCGGCCGTCCAGACGTCCTCGCAGATTTCACAGGCCGCGACGAGTCCCTTCATATTTCCGCACTGCAGCAGGATACTTCCGCCGAAAGGAACGCTTTCCCCGTCAAATTCCACATAGGTTACTTCCCTTCGTCCCGCCGCGAAATGGCGCGCTTCATAAAATTCTGCATAATTGGGAATATTCTGTTTCGGAATCAGCGCGAGCAGCCTGCCGTCCTGTATGGCCGCCGCCACATTGTACAGCCGCCCGCCCTTTTCAAAGGGAAGCCCTACAAATACCAGAGAATCGTGTCCCTTCGTAAAGGCGATCACCGTTCGCAGCGCTTCCAGCGCGCTCTCCAGCAGTCTCTCCTGCAGGAAAAGATCGCCGCAGGTATAGCCGGTCAGACACAACTCCGGCAAAACAATCATTTTCGCTTTCTGTAAAAAACAGCCGTCCAGGCACTGACAGACAGCCTGTGCGTTAAAGGCCGGGTCCGCCGCCTTAATTTTGGGCGTCGCCGCCGCCACTTTGAGAAATCCCTGTTTCATATGCGCCTCTCATCTCGATCTCTTTGCTATCCTTTTGAGTTCCTCCACGTCAAAAACATAGTTTTTGTTGCAGAAATGACAATTTACCTCAATCGGCTTACCGTCCCGTATCATTCCGCCGATTTCCTCTTTTCCAATGGAAATCAGCGCCTTCTCCACGCGCTCCCTGCTGCAGTTGCAGGTAAAGCTGCAGGGCATTTTCTCCGTAAATTCCACCTCAAAGCCATCCAGCACGCGTCTGAGCATCTCTTCCGGCGTCATCCCCTGATCCAGAAGCGACGTCACGGAAGTGAGATTGGACAGATTTCTTTCCAGCCCGGAGACGACTTCTTCCTCCGCGAAAGGCATGAACTGGATGATAAAACCGCCCGCGCAGCGCACCGTATTCGTCTTTTCCATCAGGACGCCCAGTCCCACCGAAGAAGGCACCTGTTCGGAAGTGGCAAAATAATACGTCAGATCGTCTCCGATTTCACCTGTCTGTAAAACAGTCTGCCCCACGTAAGGATCTTTTAACCCCAGATCCTTGATGACGGAAAGCATGCCGTTGCCGACGCTTCCTCCCACATCCAGTTTTCCCTTCGCATTGGCCGGAAGGATCACCTGAGGCACGTCCGCATATCCCTTCACATGCCCGCATCTGTCCGCCGTCACCGTCAGCCCCCGCACCGGGCCGTCCCCTTTGATCTGCAAGGTCAGAAGGTCGGAATCCGATTTAAGCATTGTTCCCATCATAACGCCCGCCGTCAGAAGCCTTCCCAGCCCCGCCGTCACCACCGGGCTTGTGTCGTGCGCCGCCCTTGCGGCCTCTACCAGTTCCTTTGTCGTTGCCCCAAAGGCCCTTATCTGTGCGTTTGCGGCGGTTGCCCGCACCATATAATCCGTCATGTGTATCTCCTCCAATCTGTGCCGGGTGTATGTTTTCTGCCGTGGGTTTTGATGCCTGCCCGGAAGGGACGCCCGCCCTCTTCGGACACGCTCCCGCTCGGATAACAGCACAATTTACTTTCCGTTTTCGGCGGCGAAAACGTAGATCCGTTCGCTTTTTGCAGTAACTTCGCCGTGGGTGTCGGCGTCGATTGCTCTTTGAAAGATCATGCCCGATTTTTCTACAAGATCTTTAATCACGGGGAGCGTGTAGCCGCGCTGCAGGTGGGTTTCCGTGAATTTGCGGAACAGATCGTTTTTTTCCCGTACAAAAATTGTCAGATCGTATTCATTGAGTTTCTCCGCCGCATCATAGTAGTTTTCCCATATAAAACTGCAGTCATCCCTGTTTTCCGCAATGACCGTATCGCCGATCACCGTCTCATATTTATAGACAGTATTGAAATCGAACAGGAACAGGCCGCCGGGATCCAGATAATTATTCACCAGCCGGAAGGTTTGCAGAAGGTCTTCTTCCTCCAGCAGGTAATTCAGGGAATCGCACAGGCAGATCACGGCTCCCACGGTGCCGTAAAGTTCAAATTCCCGCATGTCCTGCTCAAGATACAAAATATCCTGTCCGGATTTCTCCCGTTTTCTCATTGCGATATTGAGCATTCGGTCAGATAGATCCACGCCGATCATATCATATCCGGCTTTTGCCAGAAGTTCGGTCATGGTACCTGTTCCGCAGCCCAGATCCAGCACCAATCCGTCGGATATTCCTGCATTCTTTAACGCTGTCGTTACAAAGTCCGCCCACTCTTCATAGGGAGTTTCATCCATAAAGGTGTCGTATACTTCCGCAAAATCTTCATAAGCATCCATCGTCCGTTTCCTCCCTGTCCCATGTGTTTTCCCATAGCTGCCCGCCGTGTGTTTTCACATAATTGTCCGCCGTTTTTTTCGTTCATTCCGGCCGCGTCCCAGCCAGGCGAAGGCTTCCGGCTCTGCCGCGCACCGCGTCCAGCCCTTTCTGCAAAAGCAGAGGCAGGCAGATTCCCGCAATCACATACAGCATTTTAAATTGTGTCAGGCCGCCCGGCAGATACATGTAATATACATCCGTCAAATACGCGTTTATATCAAAGTCTGTAAAACAGCCCGCCGCCGTATGAAGCAGGAAAAAGACGCTTTTCACGGCCAGAAAAGCCATCACCTGATGCATCATCACCGCAAAGGTATGGGCTCCGAAGTCATTCCAGAACCTGCTTTTGGAAAGAGCGGGCGTCAGAATCCGGGAAACGCGAAGCCAGAATGCGATTCCCGTCACCGCCGTCACATAGGGAATCAGTGGTCCGTTTAAAAAGCCGTTACACCAGGCGGCGCTGACCGCCAGTCCGTTGCAGAAGGATACCAGAATCAACTGTATAATGAACAGTATACCGAAATAAAGCCAGTTCGGCAGCACGTCGCGCTTCTCCAGCCTCTGCCGGTAAAGCTGTCCCATCTGATAGCAGGGAAGCATATACATCAGCCTGCCCGGAATCCGGTACCAGTCGTATACATAACCATGGGCGGAAAGCCATACCACCAGAAAGCCAAGGCAAAGATACAGCCCCATCAAAAACCAGTCGTTTTGCATATGTATAAAGCGCAGCAGCCTGCGGATCACCGCATTGGCCGCTTCCGTCAAAAACAGGGCCGGCACAAACCAGGCGGGCGCATTATATAAAAACTGGTGGCCCGACAAGAACGGCTCCGCAAAAAGCGTCCAAAGCGACGGTTCATTGCCGATATAAAATCCCGCTCTGCGCAGCGCCAAAACAAGCAGACCGTAAACAAGATTCCAGACAAAATAAGGAAGGAGCAGGCTCCGCGCTTTTCCCACAAGATACGCACCGATCCGCTCCTCTTTCTCCGGCTGATAAAAATACCCCGATATAAACAGAAACAGTGCGATGTGAAAGGAATAATAGGGAAAAAGTCCCCCGATCGTGAGCATTCCTTCGTCCACGTGTCCCATGACCACCAGAATCATGACCAGCGCGGAAAGAATGCGGAATTGCATATTCACCTGCCGCTGTACTGTTTTTTTCATAGAATGCGCGCTCCTCTCCAAAAAACCCGAACCGGCAAAAGCATTCCGCCCCGCCGGTCATACGGCTTCCTTAAAAAAGAAGTCCCAGAAGTCCATAGCTGACGATGGACATGATGACAGTCGCCAACGCTATGCCCACCAGTTCCGCAATGATCGCCTTTTTGAAATCAATATCCAAAAGCGCCGCAATCAAAGATCCGGTCCATGCCCCCGTGCCCGGAAGCGGAATGCCCACAAACAACGCTAGACCCCAGAATTCATAGCGTTTGATGGAATCGCTCTTTCCCATGGCGCGGTTTTCCAGCTTCACAATGATTTTCTCAAAGAACGGCACCTTTTTGAGCCACTTGAAAATCTGTTTGATGAATAAAAGAATGAACGGGATCGGAATGATATTTCCCACAATGCACAGCGGAATCGCCGTCAGGAGCGGTACGCCGATCACCTTGGCAACTAAAAGCCCTCCCCGCAGTTCCAGAATCGGAATCATCGAAATCACAAAAACAACCGCTTCTTTAGAGATATACTGCCCCAGCGTAGAGGCAAACCATACTGCAATCTGATCCATTATGCTCTCCTGCTCTCCATATAATTTTCCAACCAGGCAATCAGCCGGTCCATTTCTTCATCCGTTCCTATTGTAATGCGCAGATATTCGCTGATCCTGGGCTTGTTCCAGTGACGGACAAAAATACCGTCCGCCTTGAGCGCTTCAAACAATTCTGCCGCGCTTATGGTTTCGTGCCGGGCAAAAATGAAATTCGCCCTGGAATCCTGAAACAAAAATCCCAGCCGTTTCAGTTCCGGCTTGATCCGTTCCCTGGTTGCGATGATTTTCTGCGTGATCTCCCGAAAATAATCCTCGTCTTCCACACACGCCCTGCCGCACGCCAGAGTCAGACGGTTCATCGTATAGGAATTGAAGGAAAACTTCACATCATTCAGATAACCGATCAGCTTCGGGGAACCGATCGCATAGCCGATCCGCATGCCCGCCATCGCCCTTGACTTGGAAAAAGTCTGCACTACCAGCAGATTTTCATACTTTTCCACAAGAGGAATGACGCTCGTGCACCCGAAATCCACATAAGCCTCATCCACAATCACAACCGAATCGGGATTCGCCGCAATAATCTCTTCCACAACCTCGATATCTTCCATCAGGCCGGTAGGAGCGTTGGGATTCGGAAAAATGATCCCGCCGTTTTCCACCATATAGTCTTCCTTTTTCAGACGGAAATTATCATCCAGAGGCTGACATTGATAAGGAATGCGGTACAAATCCGCCCACACATCGTAAAAAGAATAGGTGATATCCGGGAAAAGCACCGGTTTATCGCTGTTGAAAAAGGTAAGGAAGGATAATGCCAGCACATCGTCCGAGCCGACGCCTACAAACACCTGGTCCTTTCCTACATGATAGTAGTCCGCAAGCGCTTCCACCAGATCCAGCGACTGCGGGTCCGGATACAGGCGCAAAGATTCTTCGCCAAAATGCTCCAACGCCTGCTTCACCTTCGGCGAAGGCGGATAGGGACATTCGTTTGTATTCAATTTGATTACATCTTTTCGCTTCGGCTGCTCGCCCGGCGTGTAGGGCACCACTCTTCTGACCTTGTTCTCCCAGCCGGCTGTCTTCATTTCCGTCTTCATTCCGCTTTCCCTGCCCCGCTTCCGCTACTCTGCCCTTGCCTGCTGGTCTTCTTCGCTGCGTTCCTGCTGCTTCTGCGCCAGTTCCACGAATTCCTCCAGGCAAAGATTGTTCTCTTTCATAAATGCCGCCGCTTTTTCTCCCACGTAACGATAATGCCAGGACTCAAAGGAAATCATCGTCAGTTCTTCCTTATCCGCAGGATAGCGCAAAATAAAACCGTATTCGTGCGCATGCTCGCTGAGCCACTTCGCTTCCTCCGTATCGGCCTGCGCTCTGTCAAGGCTCTGATGGCTTCTTCCCACAATGTCCACCGCCAGCCCGGTATGATGCTCGCTTGCGCCGGTCAGCGCGATCTGCTCCTTCGTTTTAAAAAAGGCCTCCGTATAGGTCATACCGCTCCGCACATATTTCGCAATGGATTTATCCATCAGAGAATCCTGCTTTTTATAATCCCGGTAAGAGGAACATACCATCAACTGCAATCCCTCTTCTTTTGCATCCGCAATCATCGTTTCCAGCGCCGTCTTAATTCTTTTATCGACATTCTGTCCGTCCACAGTCGCCACGATCTGCGGTTCAAAATCCTTAGAAAGCGGATGCAGTTCGTTCACCAGAAGATACTTCCAGTCATCCAGATCTACCGTGAAAGGAATCTCCGGCATTTCCGCCTCTTCCTGCTCAATCTGCGCCATAACTGCCGCAAGTTCTTCCTCTTCTTCCCGCAATTCTTCATTCTCTGTTTCCATCTCGTCAAGCTGCGCCATGACTGCATCCAGGTTTGCCTGCAGCGACGCCTTTTTGCTCTCCGCATCCTGATAATAGAAAAAGAAACAACTGCCCAACATCCCAAACAGCACAACGAAACAGCCAAGCATGACCGCGGTGCGCCTTCTGTAATTATGTACCTGTACTTCTGTATTTTCCACTTTTTTCACTGCTTTCTCTTCTGTCATGAAGCGTATGACCTCACTTCGTTCGGTCTTGGGGAACCTTCTCAACCGCTTCGCTTGTTGAGAAGTAGCGCGTATGACCTCACTTCGTTCGGTCATACGCTTCATTATATCCACAAAGAGGCCCGGTTACAAGAGTTAAATATTTTTTTCATAATAATCATTTGAGTTGTTTTAAAATCTCACGGTTCATTTTCTTTCCCGGAAGTATAACAGGATACTTGTCGTAATAAATATCATGAGCGCTGCCAGTAAGAGAAGCAACGGCATAAAGTGTATCAGCATTTTTCTGCGGCTGATGGAATGATCCCAGCCAGAGTATAGATAAATATCCTGCGTGACCGGTTCGGACAGATTTTTTACCAAAACCGTACATTCCGGATCCATATACCAGCCGGTGAAACTCTCGTCATCTCTTTCAAGCATCTCAGTATCCGCATAACTTCCTTCCCGGTAATAATGAACCGCATACTCTTCCTCACCGTCCATCAAATGTATTTCATACCACGGCGTCTCTTCCTCTGTCGGAATTCCCAGCCATTCCTGATTCAGCCAGTCCAGGCGGTCCGAAATAAAATTTTTCAGATTATCCAGCTTGCGTCCAAATCTCTCCTGCGCTTTTCCCCATCGTACCGCATCCATTTTCATGGAAAGCGCGATCTGCTCCGCCTGCTCATCCAGTGCGCTTTCCGCCTGTTTTCTCAGATACGGTTCAAAAAACTCCCGATATTGCGTCTTGACATCATCCAGAAATTCTTCTTCCTGATATAAAGCCTTATACCATTTGGTTTCATTGGCATGGTAAAATCCCCGCGGGCGCTGAAGCCCCGAAAACCATGGTAACTGGTTGCCAAAGGCAAATTCATAATCCCATGGCGGGCCAAAGTAAAGTTTTCCTTCCCGGAAAAAGCAGTAATTACTTCCGTTCCAGCCATCGGGACACATGGCAAGTTCATCTAAAACCACCTTCTTTACCAGACTGTCCTCGTCCGCCAGATCTCTCCAGGAAAGTTCCATTTGCCCGTCCGTTTGCCCGTCCGTTTCACCGCCCAGAATCGCATTTTCCACACTTTGAACGAAATCTGCAATCTCCTTGTATTTTTCCTCCGACGCGCCTTCGTTCGCATTTTCCGGATATCTGATGGCAATCGCCTCTCCCGCTTCGGTGTAAAAACCGGGCTTCCCTTCTTCTGCCCAATAACCGTCAAATTCTATCATCCAGCCGCCATTCAGGTCCTTTTCCTGCGGCCCTATCTTTTGAGACAGCAAATAGTTTCCTGCGTATTCCCCGTTCAGGTACAGATCGATCCATGTGCTGTTTGGCACATCCTCTATTCCGGCTTCCCGCATCATTTCAGACACCATGCGGTTAATCAAATGGGTCTCTTCCGAAGCGGACGCCATCAGCACCCACTGGGAATCTTCGGCCAGCGAAAGCAGTTCCACCGGCTGATTAAAATTCAGAGAGTAGGACTTTTTATCCAACAGCCAGGTATAATTTCCCCGTCCTTTTATCTCTTCAAAGCTTCCGGAATAATCCACAGCGCCGTCCGCAGTGATAAAAACCGCGCTTCCGCTCTCCCTGTTTCCCTTTTCCTCCAGAATATATTCCATTTTTCCGCTGGCCGTGGTAAGAAACACGCTGCCCAGTCCTTCAGACTGCATAATAATCATCCGGCGGCTTTTCTCTCTTCCGAAAATTCCGCTTTCTTCTGTAAGCGTATAGCTTTTCCCGTTTTCAAAAGAACATTCCCCGCCGTCTTCCAGTTTTACGCCGTCCAGCAGGAAATTTCCTGTTCCGCTAATCTTCCAGGTAACACGCTCCGCTCCCGACGGTAAAAAGAAGTAAAGAATCCCGTCATTATTTTCACTCCATCCGCAAATATCCAGATTCTCTCCCGCATATTCTATCCGCAAAAAGAGTTGGTCCGTCACGTTCTTCAGTTTCAGTTTCCATACGATTCCAAATACTGTCAGAAGCACCAACGCTCCGATAATCAGCAGCCATCTGCAATGTTTCGTTTTCACCTGTCAAAATCACCTGTCATGTGTAATTTGCTATCTGTTCTGATCCGCCCTTTACATTCCCAGTATTCCATGAGTTCGTAAAACAAATACAGTTTAACACAGAAAAGCCAGCGTGCAAAGCCCAATCACATGCACGCTGACTTTTTTCTGTCCAACCGTTTTCTGCCCGATGCTTCCGGCAGGAGACCGTATGCCGCAGGCTCAGTTCGGAATCTGACGTCCTTCCGCATCCATATGGTAATTATCCCGGATAATGAGTTCGGAAACGGGAACGATCTGATACCCCTTATCCTGCAGGCCCAAGATCAGACTGTCGAGGGCCTCGGCCGTATATTTGGCCCCATTATGGCACAGAATGATGGAGCCGCTGCCGAGATGCTTGTGGTTGACTACCTTGTCGATGATGGAATCCGCGCCGTAATCTTTCCAGTCAAGACTGTCCACATCCCATTGAATCGTATAATATCCGCATTTTTTTGCCGTAAGGACGACGCTGTTATCGTAGTCGCCATAGGGCGGGCGGAACAGAAACATATCATACCCTGTCAGCGCTTTGACCTTCTCATGAACGCTCATCAGTTCCTGCTCCTGCTCCGCAACGGAAAGCTGGCTCATGTTCTTGTGGTTTTCACTGTGATTTCCCAGATCATGTCCCGCAGCCAGAATGGCCTTGACGTCGTCCGGATAGCTTTCCACCCAGCCGCCCGTCATGAAAAAGGTGACGTGGACGTTCCTGTTTTTTAAAATCTCCAGAATCTTCTGCGTATCTTCATTTCCCCAGGCCGCATCAAAACTTAAGGCCACCTTCTTCTGCTCTGTCTGCACGCAGTAAATCGGAAGTTCCCTGCCGTTTACGGAACTGGAACTGGAAACCGTCAGGGATTCCGGCGCCAGCAGAATACACGCTCTTGCAAAAGCGAGCACGCCCAGCAGAAAAAGGCAGTTTTTAAATCCTTCCGTATGTATCAGGTCCTTCAGGGTGGGGGCGATGGCATAAACCTGGAATTTGTTCCGAATCAGATGAATGAAATCTTTTAGCATAGAGATACCCGGCAATGTTATTGCTACACTCTATGCGCCAGGCGGCTCTAAATATGCCGGAAAGCCGCGCAAATTTATTCAAACAGATCATCCCTGGTGATGTTGTTGAGCCATTTTTTGCTCCTGTAATGCCTGATTACCCAGGGCCACTTCACAAACTCATCCGTGCACAACAGGAAATAGACCCACAGCACGGGCAATTTCAGTACGAAAGCGGCGAAAAATCCCAGCGGCACCGCATAACACCACATATCGATGGTATCGCAAATACAGCCAAACCTGCTGTCTCCCCCTGCGCGGAACACCCCTGCAATCAGGGTGGTGTTGACCGCCGCTCCCATCACATAATAAGTATTGATCAAAAGCATATATTTCAGATAATGCATCGCCTGTTCAGACAGATCCGCATATTTGAGCACAAAGGGCGTTGCGGCGAGAATAATCAATCCGCCGATTGCGCCGCTTATGACGGTCAGCATCATCAGTTTCTTCGCATCCGCTTCCGCTTCTTTGATTTTATTTTCTCCGATCACCTTTCCCAAAAGGATTCCTCCCGCGCTGGAAAGGCCGAAGCACAAAATTGTGCCGAAATTGCGCACCACTCCGACAAAGGAATTGGCCGCCACGGCGTCGGTGCCAAGATGTCCGATGATGACGCTATACATGGAAAACGCCACGCCCCAACTCACGTCGTTTAAAAGCGCCGGCAGAGACAGCCGTACAAAATCCCGGAACAGCAGTCTGCTGCGGATGAACATATAGCGAAAATCCAGCTTCACATCCCTGCTGAAAAAGGAAACGATAAAACAGGCCAGAAGTTCCACCAGCCGGGATACCGATGTGGCGATAGCCACTCCCATCGCTCCCAGCTTAGGCGCGCCGAACAGCCCGAAGATAAATACCGCATTCAGCACAACGTTCAGCGCAAAAGCCAGCACGTTCATCGCCGTGCTGACCGCCACGCGCCCGACGCTTCGAAGGACGGCCAGATAAACCTCCGTAACGCCCCAGCATAAATAGGCGACGCTCATGCACCGCAGATAAGAAGCGCCGATCACAATCAGTTCCGGATCGTTTGTAAACAGCCGCATCATCACATCCGGCGCCGTCAGCGCCACGCCCGCAAAAACAGCGGAAATAACCATGGAAAACCGCAGGGCAATGCCTTCCACCGCCTGTATCGCCCGCATATCCCCTTTTCCGAAATACTGGGCGCACAGCATGGTCGCTCCGGTTCCCAGTCCGTAATAAACCATAAACAGAACGCTGGCATACTGGGATGCGAGGGATACTGCTGAAATTGAGGATTGCCCCACATAATTGAGCATGACAACGTCGGCGGAACTGACCGCCGCGCTTAAAAGATTCTGCACCACAATCGGCAGAACCAGTTTCAGGATCTGGTTGAAAAAGGACGAATTTTCTTTTGTAATTGTCTTCTGCATGATACCACCTGATTACAGAAAAAATCCCCTCAGCGCACCGGCCGCAATCACTCCGTGCGCTGAGGCGATCATCTTTCGTTACAACAGCCCTATCATACTATAACAATCTCTTTTCGTCTATCTCTTTTATCCAATTTTTTATCCAATTTCGGACAGATAAATGGATACTGTGCGTTTGATTTCCTGTACGCCCTCTTCTACGCTTATCGTGCCCGTCAGCACCTGTGGTCCGTATTGCAGCACGGCCTCTTCCAGAATCGCGTTTCCTTCCAGACTCTGATCCGCCTGCTCCACCAGTTCTTTCATTCGTTTTATCGTTTCCTCATTCGGCCAGCCGTTTCCATACTCGCGGTTCCCATCCGAAAGCTTCCATGTGCCGCCCACCCATTGATCCTTCCATTCGCACATTTTCTCGAAGGAAGCCCGATTGACGGGGAAGCAGTCTCCCATGGACACATCCTGGACCTGTTCGGAAAGCATCAGCCGTACAAAGGCTTCCGCCTCTTCTCTACGCTTTGTCTGCGCGGATATGGCCAGTTTATTGACCGGTATGAATCCGGCTTCGCACTGACCGGCAAGCAGACCGAAGGAATATCCTCCTTCCTCCAGAAAATAACCGATTCCTCCCATATCAATCAGCATGGTTTCTGCCGGTCCGTAAGCAATCTGTCCCAATCCTATCATCATTGCCGCCGTCTGAGAGCCAACCGTCTTCGGTCCGGGATAGTCGCCGAATATTTCCGAAATACCGGAATCAACGACAGCCTGATCCGCTTCATACATGCGCTTCGCCTGCGTCAAAAATTCTGTCAGCGCTTCTTCATCAAGCTGTCCGTCCTCAAGCCATGCGGGGCTGCACACGGAAAACAACTGCGTCAATTCCTGCTGCGCCGTCATCGCTCCCGTCACGGTTCCTTCCGTCAGGCCTTCTCCCAATCTGACCGTCAGATCCGCCAGCGTTTCCAGATCGTTCACGGAATCGATATCCCCGGTTTTAGTCAAAATTAAGGGAAGGGAGAACCCCGCCGGTATCACAAAGGTTCCTTCCTCTCTTCCAAAAGCCCCGGCAATATTTTCAAAAACCGCATCGTTAGCTGCAATATCTTCCAGAATACCGTTCAGATCCTGCAACATCCCTTTCTTTTCATAGGGCGAAGCATCTATACCGTCCAGCACAATCACGTCCGGTCCGTTTCCGCCCATCAGTTCCAGGTTCAGATTTTTCAGCGCGTCCACCTGCGTGACCGCGCTTCCTTCCGTCATCCCTGTTTCATAGCTGACATAAACATCCGGATATTCCTTTTGATAAACGCTGATCGCCTGCCGCAGTCTGCTGTTTTCCTCCAGGCTGTATACCTTAAGCTGCTTTTCCGGTACGGTCGGTTCATTGGGGTCGTAGGTAAGACGGATCATCTGCGTCCCCGTAGTCAGCAAGAGGAACTCGCCGCTCTCAAGCATCGCCACGCTGCAGATGCCAAGCGTCGGATCCCCAAAGCTGGAAAAACTTCCCTCTATGATCTGCTCCATGGCATTGCCGCCCAACACATGCCTGTATACCCCCTGACTGCAGGCGATATATAAAACGCCCTCTTCTTTCGTAAACAGGTAAGCGCCGACACAGTCCGAGTTATTTCCCAGACTGCCATATAAATTTTCCTGACAAAATTCATCCAGCACGGCGTCCGCATCCTGCAGCGCTTTCGTTTCCAAATGATAAATTTCAACTCTGTCGTTTTCCAGCGCCAGCAAAAGCTTACCGGAAAAAGCCAATACCTCCGGCCCTTCTGCCGCCTGGAAGAGTTGTTTTAATTCGCCCGTCTTTTGGTCTATGGAACACACTTTTCCCTGAAGGCTCGACGCATACAGGCCGCCGTCCGGAGAAAATGCAAGCCTTGTGATCCAATCCATATCCGTCCATCTTCCGTCCGTCTCCATCCTTTCCCCTGCCGGATTCAGGCTGGTTACGGTCGCTTCCGACACGCTGTCATCTCCAAAATAAAGCTGGCACAAAGCAAGGCTTCCGTCCGGGGCAAGGGCTGAACAATTGATATATCCTTCGATCTGAAGTTCCTCCGCGCTGCTTAGACGCTTCCAGCTTTTTCCTTCATCTTCCGACGCGTAAAGCCCGATTTCTCCATCAAAATACCGCCATGTTCCGTCGTTTAAAATCCTCATGGTCCTGGCGTAAACGGCCGCGCCCTCTGGCAGCGCAACTTCGCTTTCCATATATCTTCCCATAGCCGCAGTGCTGCTGCCTTCTCCCTGCGTTTCTTCATTCCCTTTTTCTTCCGCTTCCGGCCCTGCCGCCGTCGCCTGCGCTTCCGCGCTTTCTCCTCCGGCATCGGCATCTTTTCCGCATCCCGCCGCCGAAACTGCCAGGGCGGCGCACAAAAGGGCAGCCAGCAATTTTTTTCCTGTCTTCATATAACAACCTCCTTATTTTTCATGATCGATCTGCCTTTATCCTATCAGCCCTGTCTCTAAATTACCTCTAGGCCTATCATTCATTTGGAAAATTTTTCTGCTGTAATTTCATCCGACGCATCCTGATTTTTAGATGTAAATTCGAGATTTCCGTGCTATACTGTGTAAGTCCCCGGCGTCGTACCGGCGCCCATAGCGTCAGTCTCACAGAAAACCATGATTCACAGGAAATCAAATATGCGTATTTTATTGGTAGAAGATGATAAAAAACTGAATCTCTCCCTGAAATTTCAATTAGAACAGGAAAAATTTATGGTGGATGCCTGCTATGACGGAGAAGAGGCGCTTTATTATATGAACGAAACGATTTATGATTTGATCCTTCTGGACCGGATGCTTCCTGTCCGAAACGGTCTATCGGTCCTTCGGGAAATGCGCGGCCGCGGCATACAGACTCCCGTCATTTTACTCACCGCGCTGGGCGAAGTACAGGATAAAATTGCCGGTCTGGACTGCGGCGCCGATGATTATCTGGTGAAGCCCTTTGACTTTGAAGAACTGTGCGCCCGCATCCGAAGCATCCTGCGGCGTCCAAGGCAATTGACCGCGTCCGAAACGCTTACCTTTGCAGATCTCGCCTATATGCCCGCCTCCCTTACCTTAAAGGGGCCCGACGGTTCCTGTCTGCTGTCCCGCCGGGAAGGCGCTCTGCTGGAAACGTTTCTGCGCAATTTTTCTCAATCGCTTTCCCGCTCCTCCCTGTTAATTCACGTCTGGGGACCGGACAGCGATGTGGAAGAAGGCAATCTGGACAACTACATTTACTTTTTGCGCAGACGCCTGAAAGCTGTCGGTTCCGCCGCAGGCATCGTCACTGTCCGCGGCATCGGATACCGTCTGGAGGAAAATACGCAGTCTTCCTAGCCCAAAGAAAAACGCAAAAAAATCTCCCGCCGAAAGGAGTTTTTATGTTTCATAAAGTTCACCTGCAACTCACCTTTTTATGTCTGGGCATCACCGCGCTCATTCTGGGAATTATGTCCGTAAGCTATCTTTATATTTCTGAAAAGAATCTGAAGGAAACCTATTTTTCCTCCTTCCAAAGCGACATGAATACGCTGCTTTCCAATCTGGAACACCGAACCGTCATCTCCCACAGATGGCTTTCGCAGATGGAAGGAAACGGTAAATATATCATTGATATTCAGGACAACGGCGTGCATTTTCTCTGGGGGACCCAAAACGGGAATCCCTCTGAAAACCGAAACGCCGTAATTGAAAGCGGATGGAAATTTTATGAAAGCCGCTTCCAAACAGAGTCCCCCTCCGACGCGTTTTCCATCTATCATCAGGAATTTGCATTTGCTTCCGCCGGCGCCGGAACGCCTGATTATTACGGCTGCGCTGCTTTTTCCCTGCGCGAAACAGGTCTGCTTTCCATACTCGTTTTAGAACCGCTCGCCCCCTTAAACCGGCAAATCCGTTCTCAGCGCGTCACGTTTGCGGCACTCATTTTCATCTGCTGTATCGTCTTAGGCATTTTCTCCTGGTATTTCACCGGCAGGCTTCTTGCTCCCATTGAGCAGAGCCGCCAAAGCCAGAGCCGGTTTATTGCCGCGGCTTCTCACGAGCTGCGCACCCCGCTTTCCGTCATTCTTTCCGCCGCATCCGCCTGCAAAAAAGCCAATTCTTCGGAGCAGGACAAATTTTTCGACATCATACAGGAAGAAGGCGAAAGCATGTCCCGTCTGATCAGCGACCTTCTCATGCTGGCGGGCGCAGACAGCCGGACCGCTCTGATCCGGAAGGAAGACTGCGAAGCGGACACACTGCTTTTAAACTTCTATGAAGCCTTTGAACCGCTCGCCAGAGAAAGGGGCTACCTTCTGACCATATTTCTGCCGGATAAAAAAATAGCGCCCGTACGGTGCGACAGTGACCGCATCCGTCAGGTGCTTTCCATTCTGATTCATAACGCTTTCAGTTATACGCCGCCCGGCAGCCGCATCCGGCTCTCTTTGGCTGAAACGGCGGAGAACCTCCTCCTACAATGGTCCCGGCATTCCGGATGACGCAAAGCCGCATATCTTTGAGCGCTTCTACCGGGCCGACGCCGCCCACAGCAGCGACACGCACTTCGGCCTGGGGCTTTCCATCGCCGACGAAATCGTGCGCGCCCATAACGGTCAAATCACCGTAGCCGATACGCCGGGCGGCGGCGCTACCTTCACGGTCATGCTGCCGTGCTGAGCCGCGCGCGCCCGTCTTCCTGACTTCTCTGCCTGTTTTGAATGGCATATGCGCCCTGCGCATATGCCCGCGCCGCGCGCTGGCCGCGCAGCGGCCTTCCGCCTGCGCGCATGCGCATCCCTACATCCGAACTCAACTCAGTTGAGTTCGGATGTACAGTGAGGACACCGTGTTGCATCAATCGCGATCTCGCTCTTGCAGTAAGGGCATGTCTTCGTTGTCGGCGCAGCAGGCGCTTCCTCTTCCTTCTTTTTTCCAATGCTCGCCAGCGCATTCATTCCCTTCACCAGCAGGAAAATGATGACCGCCATGATGATGAAATTGATGACCGCTGTTATAAATGCGCCATAGCGGATTTCCACATCGCCTACCGTAGCCACCATATAGTTCAAATCCGTATTGGCAACCAGTCCGATTAACGGGGAAATCACATCATTGACCAGAGAATTGATGATCGCCTGAAATGCAGCGCCGATAATAACACCGACTGCCAGATCCATCACATTGCCGCGCAATGCAAATTCCTTAAATTCGTTGAAAAATTTTTTCATTTTTTTCCGCTCCTTTGTATTCTGATATGATTTTTGATATGTGTTCCGGCATACCCTGACAGGCATATAAATGCTCCCCAAATTGCGATGCGCAAACAGGGCGAATACCATACTGCCAATGTCAGATAATTATAATGTAAAATGTAAGGGAATGCAACAACAATCATCGCCAGCAGCAATGCTCCGGCCGCCTTCATGAGTGCATGCTTTCCCGCGTTCTCCCTTTTTTTCAGGATACATATTCCCGCATAAAGTTCAATAAGACACAGGATGAATCCAATAAAATCCAACATCGAAACCATGTCCAGATAAAGTCCAATTTTCACGCTTTCACCATGTATCATCCGATATACACCATCCGCAGTTGCAGTAACAGCCGCACCGCAGACATTTGCCACTGCGAAAACTGCTTTTGATTCGTCTGTATCAATGATTACCTGCGAAGAAAAATTTGGATTATTACCGCTATGACAAATATATCCGTCATAGATATTCCATCCTGCCCAATAATTCTGTTTCGTCTCAATGGGATAAGAATGAGATTCTGCAATTGCCGTTTTCAGCTTTTCCAGTGGCTCTGTCATATCCGCTTCAAACATTCCCATCTGTGCCTTAAGCCATATGCGCAGATCTTTTGTATTTGACACCAGATATCCTGCCGCGGTATTTCCGTAAAATGCGGGCGCATCATATTTCGCCGCTCTCATCAGCACATAACGATACCCCTGCGCCAACTGCGCCGTTTTTGAATTATCAACTCTGAAATAGCTGTTTGTCATCCCCAATGGTTCCAGCACATTCTGCTTTATGTATTCTTCATATGCAATGCCTGTGATCTGTTCCATAATAAGCGCCAGAATATCATAGTTAATGGTTGCATAACTGTGTACCGTCCCAGGCAGATGATCCAGTTCAACGTTCCGGACAGCCCTGACTGTTTTCTCCAACAGTCCTCCATCATTTTCTGTCCCGACCGGCAGAACGGAAATCGTCCATGCAGGAATGCCGCTGGTATGACACAATAACTGCTCTATAGTCACGTCCGCCTTCTTTCCTTTATAGACAAGCGCAAACCATGGTAAATACCGGTTGACAGGATCCTCTCTGTCAAGTGCGTCATTCTGCTCCAATAATAAAATGCCCAATGCCGTAAATGCTTTCGTGGCAGAGGCTAATTCATATTGTGTATCGCCGCTTGCTTCTGTTTTTGTGCTTTTATCCGCATACCCGACATTAAGATAGCTTTCCTGATTATCGTTGAAAATCACCATGGACATTCCGGGCACATCTGCAATTTCGCACATTTTTTCAACATACAAATCCATCTGCTCCGGCCCATATTCTTTTGTGTCATAATGCTTCAAAAAATAGTCCGCAAAGCATAGAAATATCAAAATAATAATTGCCAGCTTCGCTGCTTTTCCAACTTTTTTCATCTGTATCATCCTAAACTGTCATTCGCCGCTTCCTGACGCACCACTGCCAATAAAAGCCGATTGCTTCCCGCCTTGCGCTCCGGCAAAGGCAATGCTATAATGGGAAACATGAAAAAGCACACTTTACTTCACCAAACCGAACATCAGAAACGCCGGATTGCGGCAGTATCCGCCGCAATTTTTTTTGTGATCCTTCTTGCCGTGACCGCTTTTATCCTCTGTCACAGGCTGCGCCGGCCTTCCGTGATCTGTCTGGCCTCCCCTGCCGAAGAACCTCTTGCAGGAGGAATCACTTACAACACCTGGCAGGCGCTTTCGGTTCCCACTCAGATCACCAGAATCGGCGGGGACTATTTTATCGTGGACTGTTATCACAATCAGATCCTGACCAGTGCTTCGCTGGACAGGCCCCTTACGGAATGGTTTGTTCTGACGGATCAGATCAACCGGGGACATACCATCGCCGGAGACGGCGTCGTTTATCTGGCCGATGATACGGAAAACAACCGGATTCTGATTTTTGAAAAGAAGGACAGCCTGTTTTATCTGACACAATCCTTTGAGAATATCGGCATCCGCCCGCATTATGTGGTATATGATGAGAACAGCGAACGCTTTTATGCCTTAAGCTCCATGACCGGCGAATTGTATGTATTTTTCCGTCCACAGAAAGATTCTTCCGCAGTCGCTCTGGAAAAAATTATGTCCATTCCGGAACTGAACAATATTTATGTCCGCTCCTTCACAATTGACGGCGACGATATCTATTTTGTATCCGGCAACAGTTCCATCATCCGGGCTGATAAAAAGGATCTGGACATTCTGGAAACCTGGCCCGTTCCCGTCGAGATCGCAGGTATGGTGCAGTTGACGAAAATCCAGAACTATTTTTATATCACGGTATCCACAGATCTCTATGGCAGTCAGGATTATGCCACCCTTCTCCGGGTAAAGGATCTTACCGATCTGGAAAACGGCAGTTGGGAAGATATCTATGCTTCCTTTATCGGCGGCGGCACTCCTTACTATATTTCTTCCTTTGACGGACATTTCTATCTCACGGAACACAGGATTCCCGGACACGGCATTTGGCAGTTTGATGTGGAAGACGACCGGCTCACACAAATCCAGACGCTGTTTCCCTGACAGACTCCTTTCTTTCCGAGCCTGCCGGCAGGCCCTATCCGATGAAAAAAGGAGACATAGGAATGCAAACATCTTTTCTTTGCGCCTCGTATGTCTCCTTTCTCATTGCCGCATTCCGTCCGGTCCTTTAGGCTACATCTTCACAAACCAGCATACAGCCCCCAGTACCAGCGCAATTGCCAGTGTAATGATGCAATAAGCCGCATAATCGCTGCAGAACAGGAATATCGTAATCAAAAGCAAAACTGCAATCACCACCCGCATCCAGGACACCGGAGTCTCCCCACCGGCCTTTCCCGTCTGTCCGTTTACCATGAAGTGATAGGTTTTTCCTTTAAACTGATAAGCCGAAAGCCAGATCGGAAGCAAAAGGTATTTGTATGTAATCCTGCTGTACTGCACATTCAGTTTTTCCACCTTTGCGCGGTCCGCCCTGTGTTCTGCGATAATTTTCTGTTCAATGTTGTTTTCCAGTTTTCTGCGGATGAAATTCTTTGCCTTCTCCCAGGCCGCCTTAAGCCCCAGAGAATAGCGTTCCGCCACAAATCCGGCCACGTATTCCGGCTTATATTTCTTATTGTCCGCCGTGTTGAAGGGTTCCACGTCCTTCATCAGACTTTCCTCGTAGCGGGTGGATGCCAGCACCAGTTCGTCATCAAAATCTTCCCGGTAATGTCCCTGAATCGGATGCCAGTCCGTTACGGTTCTCACCTTATCCCCGTTCTTTATCTTACGGTCGATGCCAAATTGCCCTCTATAGCTACATTCCGCATGGGCATCAAACGTCCAGTAAGGCAGATAAACGCCCTTAAACGCGCCTGGCTTCGTACTTTCCTTTGCCGCTCTGGGGCAAAACAGCTTTCTTTTGATCCAGGAGGCAAACTTTCCCGCCGCTTCCTTCGCCGTCAGTTGAAAGGGAACCACGCCGCCGGGCGCCATCGTTTCCTCGCCCTTTTCCTCCATTACCTGATTGGAACCGCAGTATGGACATTCGTTTGCAATTTGCAGATCATCATAAACCGACTCCGCACCGCAGGCTTTACAGATGATAACTTTCTTTTTTACGCCCCAGTCACAGTTGGCCGTCTGCTCTGCACTGGCAAAATCCAGTTCCTCTGCTGCCGTATCGCCATCGTCTTCGTTGTGCGCTGCAGGAATCTCCTCCATATAATCACAATAAGGGCATTTCAGCATTCCGGTGGAAGGGTCAAAATCCATGACCCCTCCGCACTGCGGACACTTCCGGTCCGTCTCTTCCTTCGTATGCTCAAGCTGCAATTCTTCCCCTGTTGAGGTCATCGACATATCTGCCATTGTTAATCCCCCTCATTTCTCATCATTTGATATCGTTTTCGTCAAAGGGGTCTCCGCACTCCGGACAGAATTTCGGCGGATTTGCCGGATCTTCCGGCTCCCAGCCGCACTTATCGCATTTATAAAGAGGAATCCCGGCAGGCTTTTTCTTCCCGCATTCCGAACAGAACTTGCCCTTATTCTGCGCGCCGCAGGAGCAGGTCCAGAAATTATTTTCTGCCGGCTTCGGGCTGCCGCACTCCGCACAGAATTTTCCTGTATTCCCGGATGCGCCGCAGGAACAAGTCCATCCTGCGGTCTGAGCCTTTGGCTGCATCTGCGGCTGTGCCTGCTGATACTGCGCCTGAGCCTGTGCCTGCTGCTGTCCCATGGCAAACAGATCCTGCGCGTTCATGCCGCCCGCATTTGTCGCCATATTCATGCCGGCAAACGCCATCATCGGTCCTGCATTCTGATTGGAAGCCGCCGCCTGCATTGCGGAGGCCTGCGCGCCTACCAGATGTGCCGCCGCCATATTCGGATTGCGGAAAGCCGCATTTCTCTGCAGTTCCTTAATCATCTTCTCGTCTTCTTCCGGAGCCTTCACAGAATTTACGCCGAAAGTGCTGATCTCAATCCCGTATTTTGCGCCCCAACTCTCCGACAGAACTTCGTTTAATGCATTGGATAATTCTGTCGTATGTCCGGGCAGGGAACTATAACGGATTCCCATATCGGAAATTTTTGAAAATGCGGGCTGCAGCGCCGTCAAAAGTTCGCTCTTTAACTGGGAATCAATCAGGTCCCTGGTAAATTCGTCCGTCACATTGCCGCACACATTTTTATAGAAAAGAATCGGATCCACGATCCTGTAGGCATACTCGCCATGACATCGTATTGCAATATCGATATCCAGGCCGATATTGTTGTCCACCACGCGGAACGGAACCGGATTCGCCGTTCCATACCGGTTTCCCATGATCTCTTTCGTATTGAAGAAATACACCCGCTGATCCTTGCCGGTATCGCCGCCCATGGAAACGCGCCTGCCAAACTGTTTGAAACTCTCTTTCATCCCTGTAGAAAGATTTCCGTAGAAAATGCTCGGTTCCGTGGAAGTATCGTAGACGAATTCTCCCGCTTCCGCGCAGACCTCCACAATCGCTCCCTGGTCCACAATGATCATGCACTGCCCTTCGTTGACCGCAATAATGGAGCCGTTCGTAATCAAATTATCGCTGCCTTTTGTGTTAAAACCTCTTTTGGATTTCCGGGTCTCTCCCTTTTTGACCAGAACATCCGCCTCCAGAGACGGGCAGTAAAAATACTCTCTCCACTGATCCGCCAGCACGCTTTTGGCCGCGCCGATACCTACCTGCAAAATTCCCATAGCCGTTCCCTCCTGTAAGATGATTTGATTGACAACTATAATTCCTTAAAACTATGTATACGCCATGCCTTACGGCTGATTTCCTCAATCCCGGCACCGCAGTATTCGCAAAACTTGTTTCCCAGCGTGCGGACAGGCGCGCCGCAGTTGGGACAACTCACCGCATATCCCGCCCCGCTGTATTTTGACAGGGCCTTTTCATAATCCTGAATATAGACCAGCTCCATATTATAACGGCTCTGCTTCATCGAGTTCTTGCTTCCGCTCTCCACATTGCCTTCATCGTCCGTCACATAAAAAATATACCCCACCGCGCTCTGTAAAACGACCTTACAGACGCCGTCCCGTTTCTCATAGCTGTTGATTCCGGTTTTGTGGATCTGAATTTTCTCATAGTGGCGGCGCTTTCCATGGAGCGCATCCTCCTCGATCATGAGCCGCACCTGCTCCCGCAACACATCGTCAGCTTCACCCAGTCCGGTCAGAGAACCTGCCGAAATGGATAACAGGATGGATCGCAAAAGGTTCTCCGCCAGTTGCCGGAATTCAGCGAAAGAAAATTCCGGAAAATCCTTTGAAATTCTCGGCAGACACAGATCCGTCATCGCCGCAACCGTTTTGGGGGCATTGGAATATTCCTCTTCCTGCTGTTTAAATCCCTCCGCAATATTCTCCGTGCCGAATACTTCTTTCGAAAAACTGCGCACCTTACTCCGCACTACAAAATACCCGACACATCCCGCACCCACAAGCAGCGCAGCAGCGATCACGATCCCCCATCCTGTCGACATATTTCCTTCCTCCGCCTCAAAATCCGGCCGGAAATCGCCCGGTCTTTTTCAGTATACCTGCTTTCTGTGGGAAACTCAATTTATTTTTGTAAAAATGCCGTATTGTTCTTCATTCAGCATCCATAGGCCCTAACTTTTCCTGTATTTGCGGTTTTCACAAAAAAAGCGCCCAAATGGTTATAACCACCGGACGCCATTCCGAGATTTCCCTCGATCACTCACAATTTATTTTCCATAAATTCGATCCCATACAAATTTTCTCAACCCATCCGTCACATTCTTATCTTGCTGAAGGATTCCACTTTCCGCAATACTCTCTTTCAACATCCGTAATCCCGGCGAATCCATCCAACTATAGATGATCCGGGGTTTCCCGTCAACATTTGAAATATCAATCAGGCAGGTGTATCCCGTATAACTATACCCTTCTTCTTCTCCCTGAACGGTCCTTTTCTGCTGCCTGATTTCACAAACAACTTCTCTCGCATTTTCCTCTGTCTCCCTTATGTCATGAATTAAAATCTCACTATAACATTCTGTCACCATTGCTTCAAAGGCAATCGCTTCCTGATAGGCAAAGGCTTCCATCAATAATCTGCTTTCTATCCCCACTTCATTTTCTGAATCAAAAACGTCCGACAGATCCGGATATTCTTTTGCAATGAGTGTCTGTGCAAATCCATCTGCGAACTCTGCCAGCAACTTTCTTTCCTCTTCAGACAGGCCAGACACCATGTTACTTTCCTGAATTTCAGTTCTCACGATACCAAAAGCAGGATCTGTAATCCAGCAGCAAATCATCCGGGGGCCGCCATCAGTCTCCATAATGTCTGCCAGGCACCTATATTCCCGTTCCTGTACCACTTCGACCATATTGTATGTTCTGCGCTCTTCCCTGATTATTTTAAATATAATTTCGGTAATATTATTTTCCAGTTCTTCCGTTTTCTTCACCTCAATCCGGCTGATACATTCTGAAAGTTCCCCTTCCTCCTTCAAGCTTTCTTTATATCCCCAGCCAGCTATCAGCAGCATATTCTCTTTGCGCATCCTATTATCCAGATTATATAATTCAGAAAAGTCAGGAAACTTTCTTTCTCTGTAACTATCTCCCAGAACATCAGCAAAATTTATCAGTAATATCCGATTTGCTTCCGATACTTCAGCCTCTGCTTCTGCACAGTCTTCGAATGCTCTTTCAACCTTTTCCGCTATCTTCTGACACTTTTCTGCAAATAGTTCATCTGAAACCGAGATTTCAAATTCATACATTGTTCCACCAACATGTTCTGCATACACAATATCGTCAACAGCAGTTTCTTTTATCCTGTCTTTCGCACTGCCTTTTGGATTTCCGATTCTAATGATTCCCCAAATGGCAACAGGCACTAACAGAATTATAAGCGATAATAAAAGTAAACCTTTTTTCATTGCAATCACATATCTCTTACTTATCAGCCACATGCTACTAAACACAATCTACCTGGATTGAAAGCTAACACAAATAGATTAAGTATTCATTAATAAGAAGTAATGAAATTATTAATATGTATTATTCTATAATTGGTAAATCCATCATTTAAATACTGCTGAATAGATTTATTAATTTGAGAATCCGAATGTGCTGCGCAGTAAATTTTTCCTGTAGTTCTTGTCCCTGATCCGATAGCTGAAACTATAACAGAATGATGCCAATTACTTCCTTCAGCAAATTGTACAACATCCCCAACCTGTATATCTGCTATCGTATAGCTTTGGGTATTGGCACTAATTCCATAAACTGTTCCCGCCAATGATAAATTATCATTACTCTTAAAATACTCATACAATGCTGCAACACCGCTCCAAGAGGCTGTCGCAGCAACATATTTACCCGCATTTGCTCCTGTACTCTGTTTTGTGCAGTACCATTTCACAGCATCACTATTGCCAATATCATCAAATGGCCAGCCAGGGCTCTGCCAAATACTTTGCGAGACAAAGTTTGTACAGTCCTTTTCGCGGCCATCATCGTATGCAATATAAAACCGGGGATTATAATTCACTGCATACATAACCGCTAATTCGGCAACTGTATCTCTATCATACGCTATTGTCGTTCTCACTTTAGGTTCAACTGCAAAAACTTCTTCTGTATTTTCTTTAGTGCTATCAATCCAAGGAGTTGCATATAAATTTCCATCATTATGTTTTTCATATTCACTTAAGATCGCTGTCTGCATGATATTATCTGCATTCTTACTATTTTGCAACTGTGGCATGTTCTGAATTTTGGCGCACATCATCCCTAATGAAGGAGCATCAAGCCACACATTAACAAGTTTCGGTCCTTCAACTGTATCTACAATACTCGCCAAAAATAAAGTTCCGCTCTGTCGTGAATCAATATCTTCTGTATCCACATCTAAAGTTTCAACAAGCTGAAACAAAATCTCTCTAACTCCATTTCCATTACTTTCCACGCTTCTAATCTTTATTTCACAATTGCGAGAAAGCACATTATTTATTTCATTAATTCCTCTTAAATATCCCCAAGATTCAATCAACAACATATTCTCTCTACAAGCATCATATTCCAAATTATAAATTTCTGAAAAATCAGGAAACTGCTTTGTAAAATAAACATTTCCCAATATTTCTGAAAAACGAGTTAATAATTCAAAATCATTATCATAAATCATTACAGTTCTTTCTGCGTTATCATTAAAGTTTTCCGCCAGTTTTGAAGAAAATATCTGATCCACTTCATCTATATTTATGTCATAAATAGATTGTGTAAAATCATTTAGATCCATGATTTCTGCTTCATCAATCAAGTTTAATTCCTGCGGCACGATTTTAACACTGATCGGATCTTGATATCCTATATTCCCTTTATCTGTTTCTTTAAAACCACTATTAATTTCTTCTGCAAAAGCTTCACTAGATATCATTCCCAAGCATATCACGCTAAGTATTAGTATAAACATTTTATTGATAATTCTTTTTTTCATCATCTCTCCCGTCTTTTCTCCAAAAACAAATATCCTTCCTATTGTTGTCCATTAAATTTCACCTTATCTTACCATACTATAAATAAGATGTATAAGCAATTTGCCAAAATCTGAAAAATATCAAAACTGCCGACCACTTTACAACCGGAATTCATGACTGCTGAATATTACCGTCTATCATTATAAAGAAAAGGTCAAGCATGTCTATCCTTCCATTCAAGCACCTGCTATTTTTTACAATATTGTACTTTTACCCGCGCATGTTATTACCTCTCCTTTCTGCCTTTATTTCAACTACATATGTAATTATAGTATGAACACATAAAAAAACAAGAAAAAAACATCTGATTTTATAAACAAAAGTCCATATCTTCATCTTCTATCTATCCATTCATTAATATGTCCCCAACCTTTTATTTTCCTAAAAGAGCAACACTGCATAAATTGCCATACTGGCAATCACATTAATCTGAAAGTCCTCCCTTAAATACACGTCAAGTTCTCATTTCTCCTGATGCCATAACTCTGCCTCAAAAACGTCTGATTTCCTTCTGACCTCTAAACGGATACTGCTAACAAATTTTTTTCAGAAATACATACTCTGAGAATATATTTCATCCGATAACCCACGTCATCTTCAGAAAAAAATAAGGATTCCATACATAAAACTTCATATCCTCCGAATAAAATATAAGAACAGGGAGGAAGTATGTCCAATGCTCGTATTTTATATTTTGCTGCTCTTTATACTGTTTTTTGGAGCGCAGCGCTCTCCCAGGGGCGGATTCTGGCCCGACGCCTTTTCCTATCAGTCCGATCTGCCGCTGCGGGGATTTTTCATGCTGCTGATCGTATTCCATCACATTTCCCAGCAATTGACCCACCCGGGCAGCTTAAAGCTGCTCCAGGACAGCGGTCTTTTATTCGTGTCCTTTTTTTTCTTTTTATCCGGATACGGCCTGATGAAAAGTCACTTGCGGAATACCGACTATTTTCACGTTTTTTTCAAACGCCGCTATAGCAAACTTCTCGTTCCCTTTTTTCTTTGCAACCTGATTTATCTGGGCGTCGATCTGCTGTTCGGCGCTTCCTATACGCCTGCGTTTTTTATCAAATGCCTGCTCGGTCTTTATCTGATCAATACCCACGCCTGGTTTATTCTGACCCTCGCCCTGTTTTATCTGTTCTTTTTCCTGATCTTCCGCTTTGTCAAAAAGAGTTCTCTGCAATATGCCCTGCTGTTTCTTTTCCAGATTTCCTATGCCGCATTTTGCATGCAGCGCGGAACCGGCTGGGCGCTTTTTGAAGGTCCGTGGTGGTTTAATTCCAGCATCCTTTTCCTGATCGGCGTACTCTTTGCAGGTTTTGAGGCTGATATTGTTCCCGTTCTCAAAAAGAATTACGGAATATTTCTTTCACTTTCCAGCCTCTCCTTTTTCCTGTTTTTTTTCATCTCCGTCTACGTGACCGACGAATTTCCTTATCGGATTCAGGATACTTCCCTGCTCTCTCCGCTGATTCTGAACAGTTGGTTCAATTTGTGCTGGCAGTCCCTGGCCGTGATCTTTTTCTGCCTTACCATATTGCTTTTCACCCTGAAAATCAAATGTTCCAATTCCTGCCTCGTGCTTCTTGGAAAAATATCGATGGAACTCTATCTGATCCACGGTCTGTTCATTCAGTTATTGAAAGGGCAACTATGCACCGTTCAAAATGATTACCTTTTCATTTTCGCCGTGCTGCTATGCTCTGTCGCCGCCGCCTGCCTGCTCCATTCGCCCCTTCATTTTCTCACCGCCAAAACCTTCGACGAACTGAAAAAACTACCCTTTTAAAACCGGGGGGCGCACCTCCGGGGGGCGCCTGCGTTTGACCGCAGCCACGGACAGCGCCGGTATCCCTTGTTTCCGGACACGCTTTCGCTCAGAGAAATGCGTAACAGTACATAACGTCGCAAAGAACGCGACGTAAGAACTGACGCATTTCTGACGGTCCGTGCAACAAGGGATACCGGCGCTGTCCGTGGCTGCGGCCAAACGCAGGCGGCCGCCGGAGGTGAAACACCGGAAAGATAATTCTTAGTCTTTCATGCGCACCACGTCGCCGTCTGAAAATTCTTCCGTGGCGCTTTCAATGATTTTATCGTTTTCATCGATTGCTCCCGCTTCCAGCGCCGCATACCGGTCATTTTGCTCCAGCACATTCACCATTCTTTTGCGCGCCACAAGTTCCTTCCCCAGAATCGTATCCGTCTCTTCCAGCACATAGACAAAGCTTCTCTGGTTTTCATCCTGATGCAGGGCGTCCAGCGGCACGCAGCAGGAATAAATTTCAGACGAAACGCTTAGAACAAAGGTCCCGTTCTGGCCGATGCTTCCCGTATTTTCAGGCAGCAAAATCCCTGCCGCATAGCTTCCCGGCATACTTGCGATTTCCGTCAGATAGTCCACTGTGACCGGAATCTTTCTGCCGCCTGCCGCCTGATAGCTTCCCAGAGACAGTTCCCCTTCCGCCTTCGGTTCCACATATTTTTTCTGCTCCGGATCCAGAATCGCTTCAAACTGCAGGGGAACGCTTCCGTCTGCAAAGGTCACAACGGGCAGTTCCGTCGTAATCTGTCCTGCCGCCACGCCGACCTGGGTGACCGTTCCCGTGATTCCGGAATAAATTTCCCCGTCGTCCTGTAAATAGGCCCGGAGTTCCTCCATTTCTTCCTTCATATGATTGAACTCCATCCAGTCCACCCCCAGCGTCGCGTCCGAATATTGCTGTGTCATGCTGTCCTCAATATTTCGATACGCCTGTGTATAAGCGGCTTCCAGCGCATCCTGGGCGTCCCTCGTTACGCGCGCAGTTTCCCGCACCTTATTTTCACAGGCCTGCCGCCCTTCCTCCCATACTTTCCACGCTTCCTCGCTGTCGTCCTCGGGCGTATCCTCCACATACTGATCCAGTTCATACCGGGCGATCGCTTCGTCCTCCTGCGCCCGCTCCAGATTTTTTCGTGCTTCCGCAAAAGCCGTAATCGCATCCTCTCCCGCCCGTTCCATCTCTCTGTCCTTTTCCAGTCCTGCAATTTTCTGATTGCTTTCCAAAGTGGCGATCTGCAGTTCCAGCTTTTTTGCCTCCAGTTCCTTTTGCGCGATCAGTTCTTCAATATATTCCGTATCCAGCGTAAAAAGAAGCTGTCCCTCTTCCACCTCGTCTCCGACGCTCACAAATACTTCCTTCACCCGCAGCCCGGCTTCCATATTGGCCGCCAGTTCCTTCGACGGCTTCACGCTTCCCGCCGCATTCACTTCATGCGTAATCGACATCCGCTTCGGGCTTCCTGTTGTCACCTGCGGAAGCCGCGTCGCATATATGCCTTTGGAAACCAGCGTGCCAAGAAACATCAGCGCAAAAAATATCCCCAGCCCTAGCACAATTTTTCCGTTTTTTCCCTTCATTTTTCCCATCCAGTCCTTTCCCTGTTCCTGTGTCCTCTGCTCTTCTTCACGCTTTCAGCCCCGACGCCACTATTCCCTGTTCCAGATAATCCTTTCCCAGCAAAAAGGCGAAAACCGCCGGAATCAATGTGATCACGGATACCGCAAACGCCTCTCCTGCCTTCTCCGGACCGATCTGGGGCAGATACAGGGACAGAGGCCATAACGTTTTGTCCTTTAAAAAAGCCAGCGGCTGCTCAATCAGATTCCAATATTCCAGAAATCCCAGCACCATTGCGGCCAGCACGCTGCCGGACGACAGCGGCAGCCCGATTTTGAAAAACAGCATAAGTTCCCCCGCCCCATCGATTCTCCCGGCGTCCAGAAGTTCTCTCGGAATGGCCGCAAAGCCCCGATAGCACAAAAACACCGGGAAGGTGGAAAAGACAGCCGGCACGATGATTGCAAGATGGGTATCCATCATGTTCAGCCGGTCCAGCACCAGATATTGAGAAAGCATGGTCACCTGAAACGGCATCAGCATCAGCACAATATAGATCCGGAATAAAATCCGGCTTCCCTTAAAGCGATACACGGCGAAGGCCCAGGCAGAGGGCACCGCCACAAGCAACTGTCCGGCCAGTATGCTCCCCGTCATCTTTACCGAATTCCAGAACACCACAAAAAACTGGGGCGTCAAAAGGAGCAGCTTTTTGTAATGCTCCGGCGTCGGATAATCGGGAATGAGCCGCCAGCTTATGTATCCGTCTTTTCCATCGAGCGCCGGCCCTAAAAAAACGCCCAACTCCTGACGGCTCATGACGGAGCCGGACCAGACAAAGACGACAGGCGCCAGCATCAGGACGGCAGGAACGGCGAGCACCAACAGCCGAAGCAGAGCCGCCGCTTTCTTTTTGATCCATCTAAAATTCATCCCGCCGCCTCTCCTTCCTCCCACAACCTTGTGAGCAGTAAAATCAGAATAAGCAGCGCCGCGGCCAGACAGACGGCGGCTGCGGCCATCTTATCCAGTTCCAGCCAGACAAACCAGTTGTTAAAAAGATGCTGCAGCAAATACATGCTCTCCTGCGGATAAGCGCCTGCCACCAGATATGCCTCCCGAAAAACCTTAAAAGAATTCAAAACCGACAAAACCGCAATCGTATAAAAAACGCCTTTTAACTGCGGCATCAGAACAGACAGAAAGATGCGGATCTTTCCGGCCCCGTCCGCTTTCGCGGCCTCTATGATATCCGAAGGGACTCCAAGAATTCCCGCCAGCCACAGCACTACCGTATAGCCGAGGTTTTTCCAGACATAGGAAAAAACCAAAACCCAGAAGGAAAGATCCGTTCCCATAAAATCGATCTGCCGCCCCATAAGAGCATTCAGAAACCCTCCCTTCGAGAACACCATTTTCCACACCAGCACAATCGTGGCGGCCGGCATCGCCATAGGAAATAAAAAAATTGCCTTTAAAGTCTGCGCCTGCTTCAGCCCCGCCAGCAAAAGCGCTGTCAAAAGCCCCAGAAAAATCAGAAGCGGCAGACAGACGGCGGTAAAGCGCGCCGTATTTTTCACCGCCAGACGAAAGGCTTCATTTTCAAAAACTCTTCTGTAATTATAAATCCCCACAAATTCTCCCGTCACCGCGGTCATAAAAGAACACCGGAGCACATCTGCAAAAGGCAAAAGCACAAAGCAGAATACTCCGGCGAATCCTGGTAAAATAAAAGCTGCAAACCAGCGTTTTTTCATATGTTCCTCTGCTCCTCAAAACTCCTTTTTCTCTGAGTGTAGCAGAACCTTCTCTAATATTTCTCTAATTCCTCCGTCAGGGGACGATTTTTTCCGTAAACAGAACCTTCTGATCCTCCAGCCTGATAAAATCCACCGTTTTATCCTCTCTGACCGGTGAAAAACAGACCGGTCCATTGACATAACGGGCCGTCGTCCCCTTCAGTTCTTCCCTGTCAAAAGAATTGCTGTACTTTTCTTCGGGCCTTATGGCGTAATGGCCGTCAGCGTCAATAATTCCCCAGCAGCCTCCCACATTGTCAAACATCTTCACCGTCCGGTCTTCATAATAAACCTCCTGCGCCGCTCCTGTAAGAACCGCGGCATAGCCGTTATGAAATCCCTTTGCCACACAATATTGAAACGCGATTGCCGTTTCCCCTGCGCCGTCTAAGTATCCATACAGTCCGGTATCCAGATCCAGCACGCAGTAAAGCCCTTCCGAAAATTCTTCCAGCCTCACATTTCGGTATTCTTTTACCGCCTCAAACCCGTCATCGTAAAATGTGAGCGTTTCTTCCCCATTGTTGGCAGCGCACAGCGCGTCTCCCGCCGCATACAGACTGACGGAACCGCTCCCCTCCGGTATGGAAAACACAATCTCTCCTTTTACATCATCAACCGCATAAACGACGCGGTCATAACGGTAAAAAAGAAGCCCCTTTTCTTCCCAGGAACAAAGCAGTTCATCAAACCGTCTCGCCCCGATCCGCCGGCTTTGATCCATTGTTTCAAACCAGGAAGGACATTCATATGGATTCTCAATTTTCCAGCCAGCTTCATCCACATAACAGACCACCTGCCGCCACCTCTCATCCGCGCCGCCCAGGTTCTCCACCGGTTCCGGTTCATATAAAAAGCTTCCGTTCCAGCCCTCATCCACGATCCTCCCGGTTTCTCCGCCGTCATACCGCGCTTTCAGATTCTTCATATAAGCGGCCGTTTTCTCCGTCCAGACAAATAAATCTTCCTCGCTCCCCAAAACCTGCCGGCTTATCATAAGGTTTCCGATATCCAGTTCCTTCTGATAAGAAAAAGCCCGCTGCCCGTCCGAAAGCCTTTCTCCTATCCCCTGATATAGTTCCTCCTCAGGCGGACACATGGAAGCATTTCCCCGATACAGCCGCTTTTCCGGGATATCATAGCGATAAAAATCCTCCGAGTCAAACGCATGCAGATAAACGGCAGTTCCGTCAGCAGACACCCGCACTTCCGTATAGGAATCTCCCTGGGTGGCGCTGCAGCCAATCGATCTTAAATCCAGCGTGTCCACAATTCCCGATTCCGCTTCTTTCTCCCCATACCGATATACCACCAGCCCGAAATAATCGTGAAAAATTACAACTTCCTCACCCACGTAATCCAATTGCGGCCCGTCCGATCCAACGGAAGTGGCCGCAGAAAAAAGCGCCTCTTTCTTTTCCAGCAGAACTTCTTCGATTCCGTTTTCGCTTCCTGTCTCTGTCTCCTGCTCCCGGACATTTTCCTTGCCGCCCAAAAGGGCCGGATCCAGTACGGCGGCTTCCTCAGAAGCAGCTTTTGTTTCGATTCCCGTTTCCGTTCCCATTCCGGCTTCCGTTTCTGTTCCCGTCTCCGGTTTCGTACAGCCGACGGCCCCTGTCAAAATCAGCAGGAATAAAGCGGCGGCTAAAACGCTCTTTTTCATCCTTCGCCTCTCTGCAATTGCCCGAATGCGTTCCCCTATTTCCTTCTTTCCGCCCGCCATGCCCGTGGTGATAAGAAAGGCCTTCATTCCGTTTCCGTCCAGAAGTTTTAGAAGTGCAAATCCATACGCTTTCCGCTCTTCTTTCCCCATCCTGCTCACCACGCTCTCGTCGCAGGCCAATTCCGCATCACGCGCGCTGGCTATTGCGCCCAGCCACACAAGCGGATGAAACCAGTAAGCTACGCACAGCAAATTTCTGCAGAAATTCCAGATATGATCCTTCCGGCGAAAATGGGCCTGCTCATGCAAAAGCGCCATTTTCAGAACTTCCCGATTCTGAACCGCCTTCTCATTCACATAAATGACCGGACGGAATACCCCTGCCAGACAGGGAGACGCCAGCCCCTTCCGATAGTATACCTGCGGCATTTTTTGATTGGCTGCAAGTTCTGCCGCAAGTTTTTCGGGCAATTCCATTTTCACGGCGCCCTTCTTTACCGTTCGGAAAAACCGGACGTTTTTCTCCAACAGAACAGTTCCCGTCAGCATACAGCCTGCCAGCCACAGAAGAATGCTCCAGTCAGGCGCAAACGCTGTCTCTGTCCCGCCCCGGACCACAGCCCCTTCTCCGGCGCTTTCTGCCGCTGTCAGCAAGTCCTGTCCGCTTCTTTCATCCGCTGTCCGGACCTCATTCTCACCTTCCCTTATCCAGATCCGGCTTTCATCCGCTCCGTCTCCAACGTTTTCTGCATTTTCCCCTCTGTCCCCGGCAGTCTCTTCTGCCAAAGAGCCTTCTCCTGCCCTCTGCGCGGGTCCTTGCGCTATATCATCACCGGTTTTCGTCTCTTCTTCCCACGCCCGCTGCCGTATTTCCTGCACCAGCGTATAGGGATGCAAGCCGCTCCATACCGGTGCCGGGGAAAGCGGAATCAGCCAAAACGGAAACAACAGCCTGACCGCCGGAATCAGCCAGAGAAAGTATATGCTCCGGGCCGATAAAGCCTTTCGTCCAACCTTCCCGATCAGGAGAACCAGCGCAACAAGCAGACTGCTCTGCAGCATGAAATAGAAAAAATCCCCCATTCTAATCCTCCATTTCTTCCAGAAGCTGTCTTAACTGATTCCGCTCACCTTCCGTCAATTCCTGCCCTTTCACCGCATTTGACACCATCAGCATCAAATTTCCGCCGTAAACCCGCTGCAACAAAGAATCCGTCTCCTCCCGCACTGTTTTCTCCTGATCCCAGAGCGCCCGATATTCCTTCACCTTTCCGGATTCGTCCACGCCCACAGCGCCTTTTACTTCCATTCTTTTTAAAAAGGAAATCACCGCGTGCCGCGTCCAGCCCTTTACAGGCTTTAACGCCTCGCAAATCTCCCGAAGACTCCGCGGCGACTTCTTCCAAAGCACCTGCATGATATACCATTCATTCTCCGACAATCCCGTATGCCTTTCTTCCATCTTATTTCCCGTCCCGTTCCTTTATTTTGTAATCATTTGGTTACCGTTTGTTCATAGTATATCAAGCATGATATCAGATGTCAAGAAAATAGTAATCATATGATTACTATTTTTCAATTTTTAGAGTATAAAATTTTAAAGCCCGCCGATGGATTCTCACCGCCTGCCGCCGCTGTCTCTCCTGCCGCGACCTCTGACGGCCCTGCACAGGTATTTGCAGCCATGACTGATATCCAGGACGGAGAAATTCTCCAAAGTCCGGACAAGTTTCTGCCGCACAACACGCATTGTCTGAGCCACGGCACTCTGGTTCGCTCAGAATCAGAGTGCCGCGGTGAGTTTGCGTGTTGTGCAGCAGCCTGGAACTTGTCCGGACTTTGGTTAGAATTTCCCGTTTTGGATATTGGAATGGCAAAAATACCTGTGCAGGACCGTCAGAGGTCGCGGCAGGAGAGACAGCGGCGGCAGGCGGTGAGAATCCACCGGCGGGCAGCCATCGGCCCCTGTTCAATCGTTGCTGCAGTTTGCCGCATCGATTGCAATAACCAGCAACAGGCAAAGCAATTCATCCTGCGGATTCTGAAAATCAATCACATATGTATCTCCCCAACGGAAAAGCTGTTTGCTGATATGCGCCGTCACACAGCAGCCGTCGTACACGTCATAGTCCCAGCCCAGAAAATCCCCTTCCACTCTCCATCCGCAGTAATCAATTTCATATTTCGGCGTAAAAAGCGCGAATTTCTTTTGGATCTCGCCCACCGTGCGGTCGCCCATCTTTACCTCAAATGCAGGCAGAAATGTCAGAAGTCTCTGATAAATACCTCCCACTTCATTTTTATTTCTGTCATAAACATGGATCTGATGGCCCAATGTAAAAAACTCCGCCTTCACAAAATATTTCGCATTTTCATTTTCATCGTACACATCATAGGTATCCGTCCAGGAAAATACCCTCTGTTTAATCAATAATCTCATTTCCCGTCCCTCCTTTTTTCATGCTGCGGCTTTGGCAGATCCCAGCAGTATTTCGTCGCCAGCAGCCGGATAATCATGACGACAGCCGCCCCGAATATCATCGCCGGATAAAGATACCGCTCCAACAGCAGCACGCATACTACCGCGCCTGCCAACGCCGCCACCGCATAAACATGCTTATGCAGTACAAAAGGCATGGTATTGGCCAGCACATCCCGGATCATGCCGCCTCCGATTCCGGTCAGCATCCCCAAAAAAATCAAAAAAAATTTGCCCCGGTATCCAATATCGTACGCTTTATAAACGCCCAGCACAGTGAAGATCCCAAGTCCCACCGCGTCACAATAATTCATGATCCGTTCATATATAATAAGATATTGGCTGTTCAATATTTCCTGTTTCGCATAAACGGCAGCGAATAAAAGCGCCGAAGTGCCGATCGCTACCAGCGCGTACCTGGAGTCCTGAAACGCGCCGGGCGGCGTCAGCCCCAGAATGATATCCCGCAGAATTCCCCCGCCGACGGCCACGCAAAAGCCCAGTACGATCACACCGAATAAGTCCAGATTTTTCCGGATTCCCAGCATTGCGCCGGACGATGCAAAAGCGACCGTTCCTATCATTTCTGCCAAAAATATGATCGGATTATTCATCAGATCTTCCTCCTTCACACCATCTGTGAATTTCATTCTATCATATCAATATTGCTCTCTCCACAGTTTTTCCAAAAAATCTTCCATTTACAAAATTCTTCCATTTGCAGTTGACAGATTCTTCCCCGCGTGCTAGTATACCTTGTGAACTGTTTACAAAGTGAACTTTTTTCAACCTGATATCTTCCACTTGATTTTCTGCATTCGCAGAGGAGCGTATCATCAGGGACGGAAACCTGTCCGTCAGAAAGGAGGCCTTCATGACCGCATTAAATGAAGAACTGCTGGGCGCCTGGCTTCAACTCTCCACCACAATCATCAATAACAAGGTCGTATCGGATATGCCCTACAACGAATCTCTCATCTGCAATATTCTGTATCGCAACCAGCTTCAGAATCCGCAGCAGAAGCTGACCGCAACAGACCTGTGCAACGAAACGAAGATGCTCAAGTCCCAGATGAACCGGACTTTAAACCAGATGGAAGAAAAAAAGCTGATCATCCGGGAACGTTCCGATCGTGACAAACGTCAGGTTTTTGTTACCCTCGATATGGATAACGCCGCATCCTATCAGCAACAGCACGAGAAAATCCTTCAGTTGGCGGACGCCATCATTGAAAAAACAGGACAGGAAAAAGCGCTGGAAATCATTTCACTATTCAAGTCGATATCAAGTATCGCAGAAGGGATTATCAAATAACATGGTAAGAATACTTGTAGATTCTTCTTCCGATTATCAGATAGAAGAACTGATTCAGAAAAATATTGCATTTGTTCCAATCAGCATCACCATTGGAGGCAATAGCTACGCCGACGGAATCGAACTGGACCGCAATGATCTTTACCGCATCCTGGAGGACACAGGGGAATTTCCCAAAACCTCCCAGCCCTCCCCCCAGGATTTTCTCAGCATCTTTCAGGATGTGAAGGACAGAGGGGATGAGATCGTCTGTCTTCTTTTATCTTCGGAGCTTTCCGGCACCTATCAAAGCGCCGTCCTGGCAAAAGATATGGCCGACTATGATAAAATTTACCTGATCGATACTCTGTCAGCTACATACAATATCAAGATTATGGCAGATTATGCCTGCAGGCTGCGCAGCGAAGGCGTATGTGCGGCAGAGATTGCGGAGAAAATCGAAGCGCTTAAGTCCCGCGTCAAAGTAGTCGCCGCTCTGGATACTCTGGAATATCTTTCCAGAGGCGGACGTATCAGCAAAACAGTCGCCGCCATCGGCGATATGGCAAACCTCAAGCCGATTATCACCCTCACGCCGGACGGCAAAGTAGGTATGATTGGAAAATGCCTGGGCAAAAACAAAGCGATCTGTTACATCAAAAAGCATTTGCAGGAACTGACCCTTGACGAAAATTTTCCGGTTTACGCCATTTATTCCTATGGTACCGATAACTGTGAAATATTTGAAGACAAAATGATACAGGAAGGTTTTACAATTGACGACAGACTCCAAATCGGCGCTACCATCGGCGCGCATATCGGTCCGGAAGCCTTCGGCATCATTTTCGTGACCAAAGACTGAAATAATCTGTCTTATATAGTGGGATTGCAAGAGACATCATATCATGATTGACTGATGTCTCTTTTTTTCACCGTTCCTCAGGAACCCGCCGATTGATAATGGCGCATGCCCAGCCGCCACAGCCCGTAGCATGGAATCAGAAACAGACACGCCGCCAGCGGCAGAAATATATAAAAAATATTTTTTACTCTTCCCAGAAGGTATAGCAGCGGATAATACTGCACCAACGCGTAAGGGATGATGAAGGTGCAAAACTGCAGCATTCGTTTCCCATACACATTCACCGGATATTTGCCGTATTCTCTGGCCCCGTCGGTCAGAACATTCATAAACTCCAGCCCTTCCAGCGTAAAAAAGCACAGCGACGCATAGATCAGAAACAACCCGGAAAACAGGGCCGTTCCTCCCACAATCATACAGACCAGCGTCGCAATCCGTCCCAAAGTCCATTCCACCCCGCTGACTGCAACTCCATATCCAAACATCACAGCAGCCTGCAGCATTCTGCCGATTCTGGTCAGTTCAAATCTGCTTCCCAGCACCTGTAAAACCGGACTTCGCGGGCGCACCATAATCCGGTCGAACTCTCCGCTTTTCACCAGCCCTCCAAACGCATCAAAACCTCTGGCAAACATCTCCGCCAGTGAAAATTCCATCAGCATCACGGAAAAACACAAAAGCACCTCTTCATAAGTAAAGCCCTTTACACCGGAAAAACGCTGAAACAAAAAGAAGATTCCCAGAAACACGTTAAAGGAAACAAGAAATTGTCCGACTACGCTCAGGAGAAATGAAAGCCTGTATTCCATCACGCTCCTGACAACAATAGAAATATAATGTCCATACAATTTCAGCGCACTTTTCATCCTTCCCCTCCTTCCGCCGCATCAAGCGGCATTCTAATCTTCGGCCAAACGGCCGTCCCTCAGCCGCCTTGCAGCACAATCCGCTTTACCGCCTTCCATTCCAGCATCTTTCCCAGAAGAATCAGCACAAACAGCCAGAATACCTGCAAAATCACCGCACGCCGTAATTCCTCACCATACAGATTTCCCCCATAAATGCGCAGCGGCACATTCTGCATGGCCGCAAAAGGCAACAATTCCATAACATCTCTGATTCCTTCCGGAAAAAAAGGCAATGGGATCACCGCGCCTGAAAAAAATTCCACACAGGAAACGAACAAAATCCGCAGGCCCTGGGCGGACACTGTAAAAAAAGCAAGCATATAAATAAGCATACAAAATGCCACCATCACAAGCAATCCCAACGCCACAGTAACCAAAAACCAGAAAAGATCCTCCAGACAGACAGGTCCCATCATCCTGTATGGCGCAGGCAAAAACGCCGCCACAATCAGAATCGGAAAACATCGAAGCGTCGCTCTGGAAAACCGGTTCGCCACGCTTCTGGAAAACCACATCCAGTACATATCCACCGGACGGCACATTTCATAAGCCACGTTCCCATTCAAAATTGCATCAAAAATTTCATTTTCAACCATCCATGGTACAAAAAATGCAAGAAATGCCTGCTGCAGCCAGATGTAGGCTGTCGTGGCCTCAAAAGTCATCGGAAAATTCTGCGGCTCCGCCTCATAAAACGCCCAATATACCATAATCTCCAAAAAGCCCCAGGCAAACTGCGTCACAATTCCCGCCAGCGCCGCAGCGCGGTACTGCAGTCCCATCGCAAACCGCAGGCGAAAGAAGGATCCGTATTTTTTTACTGCTTCCATCCTGCGCCTCCTATATCTGCCACGAGCGGTACAGTTCCGCCACCGTCTCATCAATATTTTTATTTCCTTTTTGAATATCTTTCAGCATACCGTCCATCAGGATTTTCCCCTTCCCGATCAGAAGAATGCGTCTGGTAAGTGCCTCGATATCCTGCATATCATGAGTGGTCAGAATCACCGTTGTTCTGTGCAGTTCGTTCTGCTCCAAAATGAAGTCCCTCACCGCCAGCTTGGAAACGGCGTCCAGGCCGATCGTCGGCTCATCCAGAAACAGCACCTTCGGACTATGCAGGAGTGACGCCGCAATCTCGCATCGCATCCGCTGGCCTAAAGATAACTGTCTGGCAGGCGTGCGGATAATTTCAGACAGCGAAAGCCGCCTGGTCAGTTCTTCTTTATTTGCCTGATAAATTTCTTCGGGAATTGAATAGATATCCTTCAGCAGTTCAAAGGAATCGATGACCGGAACATCCCACCATAGCTGGGAACGCTGTCCGAACACGACGCCGATCTCCTTTACGTGCCGTATCCGGTTTTTCCAGGGAACTCTGCCGTTTACAAGACATGTCCCGCTGTCTGGTGTCAATATTCCGCTGAGAATTTTGATTGTAGAACTTTTCCCCGCTCCGTTTGGTCCTATGTAGCCGACCATCTCTCCGTCACCGATGGTAAAACTCACATCGGACAGCGCCTGAATCGTCTCATATTCCCTTCGAAACAGGGATTTGCAGGCTTGCTGAAAGCCCGCGTCACGTTTTGCTACTTTGTACGATTTGCTCACATGCTCCATCGTGATCATAAGTGCTTCCTCCTGGTAGTTATTTTTCATTCAGCAACAGCCAGAAACGATAAACTCCGTTCCGTCCCTGACTGCCGCCGCGTTTCTATTCCCGAATCCGGGATCAAACCTTCAATCTTGCCAAGTAGTTTACTTCTATTCACTTTTTTGCTTCAGTATCGTATTGCCGGATCTCGGATACCACGCTGCAATGCGGATGAAATTTATAATAGCACAATTCAATTATCATGTCCAGCGCTGACAAATCATGATATCCTGTCCATAATAAGCCATTATATCCTGTCCGTTCACTTCCAATACAGCCTCACTTTCTCTTCCGCCGTTGTCCGGCTCATTCCGTATTTTTCTGCCAGTACGGCCTCCATTTCCTCTCTCTCCATTCCAAACTGCCGGCATATTTCAATCAGATTCCCGATTCCCTTCTCCACTTGAATTTCAGCGCTCTCTAATTGTTCTTTCAGGCTTTCCGCTCGCTGATGCTCTGCCTCCGCCTTCTGTCGTTCCGCCTCCGCCCTCTGTTGTTAGGCTTCCGCTTTCTGACGATCC
>JAUNGC010000053.1 GCA_030524745.1 Eubacteriales bacterium
TGTTTTTTAGAATTTTCAGGGTTGCATTACTGTTTATTTGTCAAGGTTCTGTGTTTTGGAAGGGCTTTTTTCCTTCCGTTTTGTCTTGGCTTTTGTCCGCCGCAACGTGTTATATCTTAGCACGTCGTTTCGTCACTGTCAAGCACTTTTTTTATTTTCTTTCACTTCTTTTAAAAGAAGTTTCTCGTGACATTTTCCGCGGTGGATCTTAATTATAGCATCGATTTTTTCGAATTGTCAACATATATTTTGGGATTTTTTTACTTTATCCACATATATCCCTGCGATTCATTTCCCGTTTTCTTTTTACAATTAAAAACAGCAGGCCTTACAAGCCTGCCGCCATCCAGTACGCAAACTGGTTCATATCATACATCTTTTGCAGAATTTCGCTTTGGCTCGTCCATTCCATAATCTGATGTCCAAACGTCCCGGTATCAAAACTTGCAATGACAACGTATACAATCCAAAGGGCAACCACCGCTTCCGAAACTCCAATCGCAATTCCGAGCAAGCTGTTTAAGGCGCTGATAATCGGAAGGTGCGCGATCGCGGACAGGGACTTTATAATCAGCTTCACCAGTCTGGCCACAAGCCCGGTCACGATAATCATTACAATGGAGAGTACCATATTTTTAGTATCGCTGTTCTGAATGCTCGTATAGAGAAGAATTCCGAGCGAAATAACAAACAACGATATAACAAGCGCAAGTAAACGTCCTGTTTCATCCACTAAGCCCAGTTTAAATCCCCTTATTCCCCGCCATACAGCTAATATAATCAGTATAATTAACAATACATTCATTTGTTCTGCTCCTATTTCATCTCAAGAATATCCAGCGAATCCTGTGTTACCGCCAGGAATCTGTTGCTCCCCAAAGATTTCAGCAACTGCGTTTGTTCCGTGATTTCCCCTGTATATTTTTCCTTTCCGCTATAGCCGACGATCATACATTCCGCTTCATTATATATAATAATATTGTCTTTTGTAAAAATAATATCTTTATATTCTATGCTAAATGCCTGTGATAATATCAGCGTTCCTGTCTGATTGTAAAGATCAACCCGATATTTTCCATTTCCTTGCGTATCCAAAAAAACAAGCCCGATATAACTTTCATTAAAATATATATCCTGTATTTCTTCACTCAAAAAGTTCTGATAAATATTCTTGGGTATTTCCGCATCTTCATATATGTTCAACTGATTATCCGCTACAGAAAACGCCACGCTTCCATTCATAAAGGCGGAAAAGGGTACGATGGAATTCGCATATTCATAAGAACTCACCAGTGTATCCGTATAATTTTGCCCGACTTCTCCAAAATTGTAAAAGCTGACTACCGATTTCATGGAACCGCTTTCTGCCTTTAAATAACAAACCTGCATCAGCTTGCCGGTATCAGAAAGCGAGATTGCCATCGGATATCCCAGTTTTTGCATAGTCGTTTTTATACTGACTGCTTTTTCTCCATTGGGATTATATACGTTGATCCATGTAACGCTACTGTCTTCCAGAACCGCCGCAACCACACCGTTTGCCGAAACTGTCAATTGCCGGATAGGAAGATTGGTATCTATTTCCTGAACGCTTCCGTCTGAATTGATGTCATATATCATATGTCCGTTATAGTCGCCGACTGCAACCCATTTATCACGGACTGTAACAATTGGAGATTGCATTTCGTATGTCTGGTTCCACATTGCGTTTCCCTTATAGTCCGTATAGCTGATGCCATCCTTGCTATAGGTAATAAAGCCGTTCTGGTATGCCCGCACAGAAGTCCCGCTTGACTGCTGTTTTTCCACACTGGAAACTATCACATATCCGGAGTAGGTCTGGTTCTTCATCTGTGCGTATATCCCGATCCCCGCGACAGCAAGAACAACTACAATGCATATTATGCGCAGCGTTGTATGGATACGATGCCTTGCAATCTGCGTTTTGAAGTTTTCCTGTTTCTTGCCTTCTCTATTCTCTTTTTTCTTTCTGTATTCCCGGATATTCGTCATATTGCTCTCCATGATTCGCCATGCAAGCATGTTCGTTCGGCTCGCTTAATCGGTTCCTTCTCAAACGCTTCGCTTTTTGAGAAGTAGCGCGTAACAACTCACCTTCGGTTCGCTTAATCGGTTCCTTCTCAAACGCTTCGCTTTTTGAGAAGTAGCGCGTAACAACTCACCTTCGGTTCGCTGTTAATCGGTTCCTTCTCAAACGCTTCGCTTTTGAGAAGTAGCGCGTAACAACTCACCTTCGGTGAGTTGTTACGCTTCATTATAGCATACTCCATTTTTCTACGGTAGCAAAATATTTTGGCCGGGCCGTATCTGGTCGGGATCCTGTATCTGATTGAGGGTGCAAATTTCTTTGACCATTGACGCATCTCCGTAAAACTGGCGGGCAATTCCGGCAAGGCTGTCACCTTTTTTTACCACATAGCTTACCGGTCTGGCAATCGCCTGCGCGGCTTCTTCTTCGCCGGAATTTGATGCGGCGTTTTCTTCTGTCTCAGCCCCCGTAACCGACGATTGTGCATTTTCTTCCGTTACGGGTTCCGACGCGCTCTCCGTTTCCCGGTCCTGCTGTTCCTCCGCCGCGTTGTCCGTCTCTTTTGACTGCTGTCCGATTGTCCATTGGATTTGTCCGGCATTCTCGTCCGCAAGCATCAGATCGTTTTCGGTTTCCGCCTCGTCCATGAACGCTTCCTCCACTGTTGCTTCCTGTCCGGCAGCCGCTTCTTCCACAATCAGTCCTTCCTGCTGTGCCGGCGCTCCTGCCGTTACCGCATCATTCTTTTCTCCTGTCACCGCTTTTGCCGCATCAGAAAACAGTTCCGTTACCGCCTTCATATCCGGATAACGGTTTACGGAGGTCAGGCCCAAAACAACCAGAATGAGCAAAAGCGCCAGGCTTCCCGCTCTGCACAGATCAGGAATCGTCCATGTGTGTTTTTTAGGTCCGCTAAAAGGCTGCGCCTTTGGCGTCTTTTTTCTTTCCCTTCTTCCGGCGGCGGCGAGGGTGTTTTTCCTGGCGTTTTTCTGCAATGCAGAAATTACGCTTTCCCTGTTTCTGCCGCGTCTCTCATGATTGTCCTGTTTTATAATTTTTCTTTCGCCAGCTTCGATGCGTTCTTCTTTCGCTCCGTCCGTCATGCGCTCTGCGGAAGCGTTCAGTTCCTTCCGGCGTTGCTCCCGATGGGTTCTGACGGCCTCCATCACTTCTTCCTTTTCCTCGCTGCCTGCCAGATCTTCCGCTTCCCGCACCACAATCATATAAGACTGCATGTCTTCATTTTGTTCATAGAAAATAAAATATCCGTCAAGCAAAGTGCCGGAACCGCGAACGGGCTTGAAAACGCGTCTCTCCAAAGGCCCTTCTATCGTTCCGATCCGTTCGTAATTTTTAAAATAAGGAAAACTTCCCCTGTCCCAGTCAGTCTTTTTTTCCACTCCATATATCAGATAGTAAAAAACGTCCCCCCGCTCTTCCTTCTTTCCGAACGCAAGGTACTCTTCTGCTTTTTTTCTCCGTTCCAAAAAAGTATGTACGTAATCTTCCATGTAAATTTTCGTATGCGGATTTACTTCGCCAATCTGCATCACATTTTTAGGTATTTGAAGCATAAACAGCCCTCCCGTTTTATGGAGCTGCCGCAAAGTATGGACGTTGCGGCGCTCATTTTTTCTTATCGTATCACAGCAAATTCGCTCATTCTGTCGAACGCTGCGATAGCGGAAAGGAAATTATGCTTCAAACAGCAGAATCCACGCAAAGCGTGGATTCTGTCCCCATGAGTAAAGAAAGGTTGTATCAGAAAAGCTGACGCAGCTTTTCTGAATTTCTATACAAACCGGTATATGGTCGTCGTATGATAATGCCTTTTCGGTCCGAAGACGGCGGACGGGAACTGCGGTTTATTCGGCGTATCCGGGAAAAATTGTGTTTCCAGCGCCAGTCCGCTGCGGCGTCCATAATTTTTTCCTTCTTTTCCCGGCTGAGACGTAATAAAATTGCCCGCGTAAAACTGCACGCCCGGCAAATCCGTATAAACTTCCATCGTTCTGCTGCCGGAGGCATTCTGTGCAACCGCAATTTTTCTGACGCTTCCGTCGCAATCGTCGCAAACCCAGTTATGATCGTATCCTCCCGCCAGTTTCAATTGCTCGAAATCCGCGTCGATCCGCTCTCCGATCACATGCGCTTCCGTAAAATCCATCGGCGTTCCCGCGACCGGAGCGATTTCTCCGACAGGTATGGAACCCGCGTCGGTGGGCGTATAAGAGGATGCAAACAACTGCAGTTTGTGATTCTCAATGGAACCGGCCCCGTGTCCGTCCAGATTGAAATAGCAGTGGTTGGTCAGATTGATAATCGTATCCTGATCGCTGTCCGCGTCATAGGTGATGCGCAGTTCGTTATCTTCCGTCACTTCATAAAGGACATGCAGCGCTTTGTTGCCGCCAAATCCCATTTCCCCGTCCCCGATCTCCAGGGTAAAAAGGATTCCGTTTTCCTTTTCCTCCGCGCTCCAGACCCTTTTATGCGCGCCCAGTTCTTTATGGCTGTGTAAGTTATTCGCACCGTCGTTGACATCCAGATGATAAATCACGCCGTCCAGTTTATACTGCGCCTTTCCAATCCGGTTGGCATTCGGTCCGATTACCGCGCCGAAAAAGCAGCCGTTCTCCTTATACTGCTCCAACGTATCATATCCCAGCGCCACATCCGCCACGCCGCCGTTTTGATCGGGCGCATACAGGCGAACAATCAGCGCGCCGAAATTGCTCACCACGGCTTTCATGCCATGGCTATTTTCGACCGTGTATAAAAACACCTCTTCGTTTCCGGCTTTTCCGAATAATTCTTTTTTCATAATGACACCTCGTCCGTCAAAGTTCCACGCGCCCTTCCAGCGCCCGCAACAATGTCACCTCGTCAATATATTCCAGGTCGCCGCCCACCGGTACGCCGCTGGCAATCCGCGTCACCCGAATGCCCGTCGGCTTAATCAGTTTACTGATATACATGGCGGTCGTTTCGCCTTCCAGACTTGAATTTGTGGCAATAATCACTTCGCTCACCTGCTGTGGTCCGGAAAGGCGCTCCATCAGTTCTTTGAGTTTAATATCATGGGGGCCGATTCCCAGCATCGGCGATATCGCCCCATGAAGCACATGATACACGCCCTTATATTTGCCCGTTTTCTCATATGCCGCCAGATCCCTCGTATTCTCCACCACCATAATGGTGGCATGATCCCGCTGGGCATTGGCGCAGATCGGACAGATCTCGCTGTCCGTCAGCGTAAAGCATTCCCTGCAATAGCGCACATTCTGTTTTGCCTGTACCATCGAATTGGCAAGGCGCTGCACCTTCGCTTCCGGCATATTAATGAGATGAAAAGCCAGACGCTGCGCGGATTTATTTCCAATCCCCGGCAGGCTCGCAAGTTCATCAATCAGTTTATTAATATATCCGCTGTAAAGATCCATCAGAACGGAAAGCCTCCGCCCAGACCGCCGGTCATTTTGCCCATCAGTTCCTGGCTGGCGTCATCCGCCTGTTTCATCGCCTCATTGACTGCTGCGACAATCATATCCTGAAGCATTTCCACATCATCGGGATCCACCGCTTCTTCTGAAATTTTGATTTTTAAAAGTTCTTTTTTTCCATTTACGCAGGCTTCTACCGCTCCGCCTCCGGCTTTCGCAGTGAACTCCTTCGTCTCCAGTTCCTTCTGTCCTTCCTCCATCTGACGCTGCATTCTCTGCGCCTGCTTCATCAGATTACTCATGTTACCCGGCATACCGCCCGGAAATCCGCCTCTTTTTGCCATTTTCAATCCTCCTGCATTTTCCTTGCGTTCGCAACTTTTTTCACTCTTCTTCTATGTCCATATGAATGATCTGTGTCAGATCCACATAAGAACTTTCAAATTCCAGCGCGCTTTTGACCGCCCGCACTTCCACTTCCACATTTTTTCCCGCGAAATCAGAAAGCATCGTCTCCAGCAGTTCTTTATTTCCTGTGTCCTTTATAAAATAATCGGAGGCCAGGCCATCCTCCAGAACAAGCAGCAGCCGGTTGTCCCCGGCAAGACTCAGCTTCGCATTTTTCAGATAAGATTTCATGGGCTGAGACGCATTGTCCGCAATTTGCGGCCAGCTTGCCACAATCTTCGTCACATCCTCCGGAATCGCTTTGGGGAGTTCTGCCTTTTTCGTGCTCTCGCCTGCCGCCGCACCGCCGGTTCCAAACGTTCCCGCTGTAGCTGCGGGAGCCGCCGCAACCGCAATTGCGCCGCTTTCGATTTTCTCAATCGTCTGTTCCAGCTTCCGGACTCTGTCCAGAAGCGAATCCGCATTCGTCTCCATCTCCGGCCTGCACAGCCGGATCAGAGCCAGTTCTATCAATACCCGTTTCTGTCCCGCATAGCGGATCCTGCCGGACAATTCGGAAAAATTCCGGATATAGCGCATGATCGCATCCGCATCGGCCATCTGCGCTTCTTCTTTCAATCTTGCCAGATTCTCACTGGATATGTCAATCACTTCTTCACTGTCCTGTCCGGAAGTTTTTACAAGGAGAAGATTTCGCAGATACCAGGTGAAGTCCGTCACAAACTGTCCCAGATCCCGTCCCTGCAGCACGATTTCTTCCAGCATTCCGATACATCCGGCCACATCCCGCTGCAGCACGCAGCGCAGCAGTCCGGAAAATACCGCGGTATCCACCGCCCCCAGCACGTCCAGCACTTTATCATAGGTCAGTTCCTGTCCGAAATGAAAAGCCAGGCACTGATCCAGCAGGCTCCAGGCGTCACGCATGGCACCGTCCGCCGATTTTGCGATAAACCGCAGCGCCTTATCCTCGATCTGCAATTTCTCTCCGGCATCCGCCAGCGCTTCCCGCATGCGTTCCTCTATCTGCTCCACCGTCAGCCTTTTGAAATCATATCGCTGACAGCGGGACAAAATCGTTACCGGTATTTTATTCGCTTCCGTGGTGGCCAGTATAAAAATCACATAGGAAGGCGGTTCCTCCAGCGTTTTTAACAGCGCGTTAAACGCTCCTGTAGAAAGCATATGAACTTCGTCGATGATATAAACCTTAAATTTGCCTTCCGCCGGTGAATAGGAAACCTCATCCACAATCTCACGAATATTGTCCACACCGTTATTGGATGCGGCATCGATTTCGATCACGTTCATGCTTGCGCCGGAAGCGATCGCTTTGCATGCAGCGCACTCCATGCAGGGGCTTCCGTCGACAGGATGCTCGCAGTTTACGCTCTTGGCAAACAGCTTCGCAATCGTCGTCTTGCCGGTCCCCCTCGTTCCGCAAAATAAATAGGCATGTCCGATGCGATCTGCCTTGATCTGATTCTTCAAAGTCGTCACAATCGCGTCCTGCCCCTTGACTTCCTCAAACCGGGAAGGACGGAATCTTCTGTACATAGCCGTATAGGACATGCAAAAAACCTCCACTTAAAGCTTCCCGGCAGGATATCCTGCCGGGAAGGAATATTTCTGTCAAAAATGCTCTGATGTCTTATTCCGACGTTCAGTCGCCAAAGCTGATGCCGAGCATCTTCGCTTCTTTTACGATGGACGATTTCGGGTCCACCATCTTTAACTTACCCGCGACCTCTTCCAACGGAACTTTCACGATTTCACGGTTCTTGTAGCCGACCATAAATCCATATTCGCCCTTCAGAATCAGTTTGCCCGCTTCGGAGCCGAGGCGGCTTGCGAATACTCTGTCATACGGGCAGGGGCTTCCGCCTCTCTGGGTATGGCCGGGCACCGTTACGCGCACATCCAGACCGCTCTTCTTCTGAATCTTCTCAGCGATTTCATAGGAAACGGAAGGATATTTATATTTTTCCATTTTCTTCTTATATTCTTTCTTGGAAAGCGCCGCATCCTCTTTGGAAATCGCGCCTTCCGCAACCGCAAGAATGGTAAACGCGCTGCCGCGGTCATGACGCTCTTTAATTTTCTCAACAATCTTGTCAATATCGTACGGAATCTCCGGAATCAGAATAATATCCGCGCCGCCCGCCATGCCGGCGTTCAACGTCAGATATCCAACCTTGTGCCCCATTACTTCCACAATGAAAACGCGTCCGTGGGAAGCTGCCGTTGTATGAATACAGTCGATTGCATCCGTCGCAATATTCACCGCGCTCTGGAAGCCAAAAGTCATATCCGTTCCCCACAGATCGTTGTCAATCGTCTTGGGCAATGTCACCACGTTCAGTCCCTGCTCGCGCAGCAGATTCGCCGTCTTGTGCGTGCCGTTGCCGCCTAAGATAACCAGACAGTCCAACTGCAGTTTATAATAAGTCTGCTTCATCGCAGCCACTTTATCAATGCCGTCCTCACCGATATCCTGAATCGTCTTAAAAGGTGTGCGGCTGCTGCCAAGGAAGGTTCCGCCTTTTGTCAGAATGCCGGAAAAATCCGCATAGGTCAGCAGGCGGAACTTTCCGTGAATCAATCCCTGATATCCGTTTAAAAAGCCGTAAATCTCCACGTCTTCTTTCGCGTTGAAGAGCGTCTTTGCCACGCCTCTCATCGCCGCATTCAGCGCCTGGCAGTCGCCGCCGCTGGTCAACATACCAATTCGTCTCATAATAAGTAACCCTCCTTGTTTTTTCGCTGCGCCCGCCGCCGTCATTTACCCTATGGCTGACAGAACTTCATCCCCAAATACATTTGTAGGCACACGCTTTTTTATAGTATAGCTCATTTTGGAAATATGTACAAGGAATTTTCCGGATAAGTGCGCCAATCGTCCGTTATCTTTCTCCTAAATTTCTCTTGCAATGTGGATCGTTTTCGGATAGAATAGGACTGTGCTATTGGAGGAGTACCCAAGTGGCTGAAGGGTCTGGCTTCGAACACCAGTAGGCTGTAACAGGCGCGAGGGTTCAAATCCCTCCTCCTCCGCTGCTTCGGCGGTTTTCCCAAAAACAAAGCCGCCATCCTATTTCCGCCCTTTGGCGGATCAAAAAAGGAACTGTTTCTGTATTTTTTACAGGCAGTTCCTTTTTTGTAATATCAGCGGCGCAGCCGCCGCGAATCCCTGTAGTTGAATTCTGACGGATCAATTGCTTCTGTCAGGCTTTATGATCCGGTCCCCTAAAATCTTCACGATGACGGGCGTTCCGTCATGTTGGAATGAACCGTTTTGCACAACGACCGTTTCTCCGTTGAGCAGATTTTGATAGGTTCCATCCTGCAGGCAGGCCTGTACGCTTCCCCGATATCCCTTCAGACTGAAAATGCCGAGCACGCTTTCTTTTTCCATCTCGCAGAGAGTGACCGCAACGTCATGCTCATCATCTGCAAATAAACTGTAAATGCCGTCGGCTTTCAGTTCCGTCTTTTTGATGCGCGCGCAGCGGGCAATGAAATCCGAAATATCCACGCCCTGCGAAAAATCCGTCGTATCCTTTTCAAAGATGCTGGGCCGGTGACTCAGCATAGCTTCCTGTCCTGCATAGACGAAGGCTGTTCCTTTCAGAAGGAATGCAAACGCCGTCAAATTCAAAACAGACGCCTTTTCAGCGCAATGAGAAGCAATTCTGTCCTGATCATGGTTTTCCAGATAACGCAGCTTAACGTAGTTTTCCGGGTACGTTCCTTCCTGTTTTTCAATCTCCTCTAAATAGAGGGAAAGCAAAGAACCGTCATTTTTTATGTAGCGCAGGAAGGACGGCCAGATATCATAATCATAGCAGATGTCGAAAGCCTCATACAGTTGGGAATCCGTGGCGGCATAGCCCTTCTGACTGCGGATATGTTTGATGAAATGCTTCTCTACCGACTCTGCCAGCCAGATTGCGCCGGGGCGCACCGTCTCCACTTCCTCCCGCGCCTGCAGCCAGAATTCCACGGGAATCCGGGATGCCACATCGCAGCGAAAGCCGTCCACCATCCCGGCCCACATTTTCAGAGTGTCGATCTGATAACGCCACAATTCTTTGTTTGTATAATCCAGATCTGCAATATCCGTCCAGTCCGCTACCAGCGTCACCGTATTTCCTTTCGCATCCCGCTTGAAATATTCCGGATGATTTTCGATCAGCCAGGAATCCGGAGACGTATGGTTATACACCACGTCAAGGATACATTTCATACCTCTCTCATGAATCGCATCCGTCAAATGCTTAAAGTCTTCCAGCGTTCCCATGGCAGGATCCGTTTTCCGGTAATCCCGGATCGCATAGGGGCTTCCGTCTTTCCCTTTTCTTTCTTTTTCTCCGACAGGCTGTATCGGCATAAACCAGATGATATCCGTTCCCAGCGCCTGTATACGGTCCAGATCTTTTTCCACAGCCGCAAAAGTTCCTTCCGGCGTATGGTTGCGCACAAAAATGGAATAAATCATCTTCTGCCTCAGTTGAATATCCGTATTCTTTGCCATAATTTCTCCTCCTGAAAATTATGATGCTATTTTTTATCCTATTATTCTCCAATGCTTATCCGCCCGGTTGAGTCTTTCGCATCCGTCCTCCGTCACCAGCACGAGATCTTCCACGCGCACGCCGAAATCGCCTTCCAGATAAATGCCGGGTTCAATGGAAAAAATCATGCCGGCTTTTACCTGCGCCGTATTGGCGGAACTGACATCCCCCTTTTCATGCTCGCTCTGTCCGATAAAATGCCCCAGTCGGTGATTAAAATTGGAACCGTATCCCGCTTCCGTAATCAGGTCTCTCGCCGCAGCGTCAATGTCGCAGAAACGGACGCCGGGACGGATTATGCTTTCCGCCTTCTCATTCGCCATCCGCACCAGATCATGAACTTCTTTCTGTCTGGAAGTCGCCTTTTTACAGAAAAAGGTTCTTGTCATATCAGAACAATAGCGATCCTTTTTACAGCCCATATCAACCAGCACACAGTCTCCGGCCTGCAGCACCGTATCGTCCGGCTCATGATGCGGGTCCGCCGCATTTTTTCCAAAAGAAACGATGGAAGAAAAACTCGGCCCGCTGCAGCCCGCCTTTACATACTCCTGCTCGATAAAAGCCGCTACCTGCTTTTCCGTCATGCCTTCCCGCACAAAGGCCGCCACCTTTTCCATGACAGCATCGTTGATACGGGATGCTTCCCGCATCAGTTCCTTTTCCTCCCCGTCCTTGACAGCGCGGCAGTCGTCCACGCAATCAGAAGCCAGTACCGGAACCATCTGCGGACATTTTTCCATCAGCGGAATCAGGAAGCGCGCCGGCCAGACTTTGTCAATTCCAAGCGCCGCATCAGTTTCAATCTGCTCCGCAATCATGCCGACCGCATCATCCGTATCGCTGTACCATACCTCTGTGAGAGAGGTTTTCTCCACATGAAACAGATTGTTCAAAAAGAGCACATGTTTACCGTCCGCCCGCAGCAGCAGAGCAAACAGCCGCTCATAAGGCTCCACATCCACTCCTGTCAGATACCAGATACTCTGCGGGTCCGACACGATCATCTGGCTCAAATTCCGCTCCCGCATCGCATACAATACCCTGTCAATTCTTTCCATTCTCATGGTGTTCTCCTCCATCCGTCTCCGTATTTTTTCTGATTAACTGAATATCCAGATCCACCGGCCCTTCTATCCCGTCTACCGTGGCTGTGTTCGTGTATTGCCAGAATTCAAACCGATACGGGGTCTGCGGCTGTGGTTCATAATCCGCATACCAGATCGGATACTCGCTAAACTGCGCCAGGTCCAGCTTATACGCCTGCCACAGCATATTGCAGTAGATTGCCGGCTGATACCCTGCCGCTTTTATCATCTCGCAAAAAACTACTGCATTTTTCGTGAACTGTTCTCCGGTAACATCATCCGTTCTTGCTTCCGCATCCAGCACATTTTCAGGATCGTAGACGACAGGCAATTGCAGTTCATGACCTTCCAGGTTTTCCAGCACGAATTCCGCTTCTTCCCGCGCTTCTTCCTCATTGACAGCCTGCGCATAAAAATACACCCCGATGTCAAAGCCTTCCTCCCCGGCATTTTTTATATTTTCCTCAAATTCCCGGTCCAGACGTATCACGCCCTCCTGCCCATAGCCTCTGTAGCCCAATCGGATAAAAACAAAGTCAAAACCTGCTTCCTTTACCTTCTTCCAGTCGATCGTCTCATGATGATGGCAGACATCCAATCCCTGTCTGTATGTGAAGTCCTCATCCCCGACATAGGTCATCCTGTTTTCTTCCCATCGAAAAGCGTTCAGATCATATTCATGCATTTCGATATCCGGCTCTATCCAAACCTCATATTCCTGACCAAATACATCCACGAAATGCAATATATTTTCCTCTGCTGCCAGTTCTTCTGTTTCTGCAACTATTGAGTTTTCCCAATCTCGTTCCGTCGCCGGCATTTCATTCAACACGCTTTCCGTCAACGTTTCCTGCACCTTCTCCTGTGCTGTATTTTCCTGAACTGAAGCACAGCCGGTCAGGATCAGACAAACCAGCAATCCTGCCCGCCATCGGCATCCGTGTTTCATTTTCGTATGTCTCCATTCTGTTTCAACAACAGAAAATAAGCTCCTGACATTTTCTGTTATGTAAAATTTGTATTTCTGTATCAGTTTATCACATCGTCATAGGAATTGCATTTCTTTCTTCTTTTCCTTCAAAAAATTCCTTCCTGAAATAGTTGACATTAGTCCGAATTCGGACTATACTGTCTGGTACGAATTCGGACTTGATAAATTACGAAACATGGAGAGGATTAAAAAATGGGAAAAATCAGAGAATTGGATGAATGGTTTCGGCTTTTTAAGGAATATGACGATATTTTTCATGAACTTTCCAGAAAAATGGGCTTGTCCGACAGCGCATTCATAATTTTCTACGGCATCTGTTCATTGGGGAACGGCTGCCTGCAAAAAGATATCTGCGATTCCTATTATATTCGTAAACAGACCGTCAACTCTTCCATCCGCAGCCTGGAACAGGATGGTTATATTTATCTGGAAAGCGGAAACGGCAGGGACATGCATCTTTATCTTACCCCTAAAGGGCAGGCTTTCTCAGAAAAGAATATTCGTCCGGTCATTCAAATTGAACAGGATGCTTTCCTGGAAATGGAACCGTCAGAAAGATCCGCTATGGTAGAACTAACCGTGAAATATGTCTCACTCATAAAAAATAAGGCAAAAAAACTCTCATTTTCTGCGGAGGATTGAGACGCTTTAACATTCTTATGGAGGTTTGTAATGAGAATACAATTATCAGATCACTTCACTTATAAAAGGCTTCTTCGCTTTGTCGCTCCGTCCATAATCATGATGATATGCACCTCTGTGTACAGTATTATAGATGGATTATTTGTTTCAAATTTTGTTGGAAAAACGCAGTTCGCAGCGGTCAATCTGATCTTTCCTGTTTTGATGGCAATGAGCACCGTAGGCTTCATGTTGGGAACCGGAGGCAGCGCTATTGTTTCCATGGCACTGGGCATGGAACAGCGCGAGAAAGCAAATCGGGATTTTTCCCTGTTAATTTATACCGGCATCGTGCTTGGCATGTTTTTCGCAATTACAGGTTTTATTTTCATGCCGACAATTGCCTCTGCCCTTGGCGCAACCGGAGAACTGCTTCACTATACCATTATTTACGGCAGAATTTTGTCCGTCGGTCAGGCCGCTTTCATTTTGCAAAATATGTTCCAGAGTTTCTTCCCGGTAGCAGAAAAGCCGGAACTGAGCCTGAAGGTTTCTGTCTCAGCAGGTCTGACGAACTTTTTTCTGGATTTTTTGTTCATCGTCGTGTTTCAATGGGGACTGGCGGGCGCGGCGGCCGCAACCGTAATGGGGCAAATCGTCGGCGGTATTGTTCCCCTGATTTACTTCATCCGGAAGAACAATAGTCTGCTTCAACTGACCGGAACAAAATTTGACGGGAGAGTTCTATTAAAAGCATGTACCAACGGCTCCTCGGAAATGCTCACTAACCTTTCCACCTCCATCGTCAATATGCTGTACAATTACCAACTCATGAAGATCGCAGGCGAAAACGGGCTTGCCGCTTACGGTGTCATCATGTACATTTATTTCATTTTTGCAGCGATCTTTATCGGCTACTCGATCGGCGGCTCTCCGATAATCAGTTATCATTACGGAGCCGGAAACTATGACGAATTGAAAAATCTTTTCAAAAAGAGCCTGATTATCATCGGAATTGCAGGTATAACGCTAACCGTTCTGGCAGAGTTGCTTGCTCTACCGCTGACAAAAATTTATGTCAGCTACGATGCGGAACTGCTTGAAATGACCTGCCGTGGTTTCCGTTTATATTCTCTCGCTTTTTTGGTTGGGGGCTTTAACTCATTTTCCTCTTCCTTTTTCACTGCGCTGGGAGACGGGGGCGTTTCCGCCGCAATTTCGTTTTTAAGAACGCTGGTATTTCAGGTTTCCGTAATTTTAATTTTACCTGTATTTCTTGGATTGGACGGCATATGGCTTGCCATTGGCGCGGCAGATCTATTGGCCTTAGGCGTTACTGTTACCTTTTTCCTGGTAAAAAGAAGGAAATATCATTACGCCTGATATAGACAGAATCGCTCCCGCGAAGGGAGCGACAATCTGCTTCTACCTGCCCGCAGCAATGCTGTCTCCGATCTGTCCGTAAACATTCACTGCATCCAATATATGGAAGGGCTGTGTCTGGTGCGTTCCGTCCGCTTTCGCTGTCACCAGAATATAGTCTTGTCCGTCGATATCGGCAAGACTCGCCAGGCAAAGTCCCGCCTGACTTGTATAGCCGGTCTTTCCGCCGAGAATTCTTCCGCCCGTCACCTCCGGCCCGTCCAAATATTGGAACATCGTGCTCTCAAAGACCAGTCCGTCCGGATGAAAGCTGTCCGGCGCAGTCACATGGCGCTCACTCTCAAAGATTTCCAGAAAATCATTATTTTTTAATGCATACCGCAGTAAAACGGAAATGTCCTGCACCGTGGAATAGTGCGCTTCCTCATGCAGGCCGGTAGAATTGCAAAAATGGGTATTTTTCATTCCCAGTTCCCCCGCCTTTGCGTTGGTAGTGTCAAAAACTACCTGTTTTTTTGTTTCAAAATATAATAAAAACCTTG
>JAUNGC010000054.1 GCA_030524745.1 Eubacteriales bacterium
TTAATTCATCCTCAATTTTATTCACACCGTGGATAATTGTGGTGTGGTCTTTTTTCCCCAGCAGCTTTGCGATATTGACGTAAGAGGTATCCGTCAGTTTACGGCAGAGATACATAAATACCTGTCTCGGCAGCACAAATTCGGAATTCCTTTTCTTGGATGTAATATCTTCCGGATCCACGCCGAAATGCTCCGCTACCACTTCGATGATGAGGGAGGGCGTTATTTCCTTGGGCTTGTCCGGATTAATGATGTCTTTTAGCGCGTCTTCGGCAAGGGCCAGGGTTATTTCGGACTGATTTTCTATTTTTGACTTGGCGATGATGCGGTTGAAAGCGCCTTCCAGTTCGCGGATGTTGGATTTGATGTTGGTTGCGATATATTGGAAAATTTCATCGTCTATCTTCCTATTATAATATTCGGCGTTCTTTTTTAATATCGCCATACGGGTTTCGTAATCAGGCGGCTGGATATCCGCAATCAGTCCCCAGTCGAAACGGGAACGGAAACGTTCTTCCAAAGTCTCCATTTCTTTCGGAGGTTTATCGGATGACAAAACGATCTGCTTGCCGGAAGAATGGAGAACGTTGAAAGTATGAAAAAATTCTTCCTGGGTACTTTCTTTACCGATGATGAATTGAACATCGTCGATCATGAGGACGTCCACCGTTCTGTATTTTTCGCGGAGTTTGGTCATTGCCGTGGCGTTACCGCTTCTGATCGATTCAATCACTTCGTTTGTGAAAGATTCGGAAGTGACGTAAAGAACTTTCATATTCGGATTTTGTTCCAGAATAAAATGTCCGATGGAATGCATCAAATGCGTTTTGCCGAGTCCGGGGCCGCCGTAAATAAAAAGCGGATTATAAGCGTTACCGGGAGATTCGGCTACCGCAAGACAGGCGGAATGTGCAAACTTGTTGTTATTGCCCACCACGAATGTGTCAAATTTATATTTTGGGTTTAAATTTGCCTGTTCATAGTTGATGTTATATATATTGGAAGAAGGAGATTTCAGGTCCTCCTCTTTATCGCTCATTTTATCCTTTTCCAGCATAAAGGAAATTTCATAATTGTGTTCCATCATTTCGGAAATGGTAACTTTGAAATAATTGGTATATTTGTTGGAAATATAGTTTAAAGCGTGAGCCTGTCCCGCCGGTATCTGAATATATACGGTGTCGTCTTTTACATCGTAAAACTGAAGGGGTTCAATCCAGGTTTTATAGGAAATACCCGTAAGATCATACTCTGTATGAATGGTTTCCTTGATCATCTCCCAGTTTTCCCCAATGAAATGCATAAAAAAAGCCTCCTCTTATGAGATATTTAATCTATTCTATAATAAACTAATTGATGGAAAATGGCAAATGTAAATTCATGCACAGATCTTATCCACATGGAATGTGGAAATCTGAAAAAAAAGTTTACCTGTAGTGGATAATCCGGCGTTTCATGTGGAAAAGTGAAATTCACATATTCACATTGATTTATCAGGGTTTTTTGAGGGGAGTTGTGGAATAAAAATATGGTTATCCACAACTTTTCCACAATTTGTGGATAATGTTATGTTAATCATCCGGACTGTGGATTTGGAAATCCACAGATGTTGACAAGCTATATCTAGTTTCAAAAAAAGTTTTTCATAACAAGATCTTGTATTGTTGAAAATAACGATTTTTTCCGAAAATTTACGGCAAATTTATATTCCGGAAATTTGCGCTAAATTGCTTGACTTATGGGATTTTAACTTATATAATGATACCGATATTTTCTGATACATTCTTTAAAATGTTTAAATCTACCTTATTTATAGATTAAGGTTTGAAAGGGAGGTGCATCTTTCATGAAAATGACATTTCAGCCGAAAAAGAGACAGCGTTCTAAAGTTCATGGTTTCAGAGCGAGAATGAGCAGCGCTGGTGGAAGAAAGGTTTTAGCAGCAAGAAGAGCAAAGGGAAGAAAGAGATTATCCGCTTAGGCCGCAATATTGTGGCCTTTTTCTCTATGGAGAAAATTTAAATGAGGTTTACTCAGGGATTAAAGAAAAATCGTGAATTTCAGGAAGTTTACAAAAACGGCGTTTCCCGCGCCAATAAGTATTTTGTCATGTATGTATCAGAAAATGGTCGAAATGTAAACTGCCTTGGAATATCAGTCAGTAAAAAAGTCGGAAACAGCGTGGTAAGGCATCGTGTAAAAAGGCTCGTCAAAGAAAGCTACCGGTTACATGAGGATGTATTTAATAGTGGTTTAAATATAGTAATCACAGCGCGGGCCAGTGCAGCTTCCATTACATTTTCAAAAGTGGAGAGCGCAGTTTTGCATCTTGGAAGGCTTCATGGAATCATGAAGAAAACGGATATTGAAGATGAAAAAAATTCTGATAGCAATCATTCTTTTTTATAGAAAGTATCTTTCGCCGATGAAGCGTACGAAATGTCCTTATTGTCCTACTTGTTCGGAATATGGGCTGCAGGCGATAGAAAAGTATGGGGCTTTGAAGGGGAGTCTGCTTGCTATCTGGAGAATTTTAAGATGTAACCCTTTTTCCAAAGGGGGATATGATCCTGTTCCGTAAGATGGGACTTTAAATCAGGAGGAATAAGAATTGAACTCTATTTTATTAACGCAGTATGACGGAGCAATCCTGGGACCGATTGCAAAAGTGCTCGGCTGGATTATGAACGGCATATTCTGGTTGTTGGACAAGATAGGAATTCCGAATATCGGTCTGGCAATCATTCTCTTTACAATTGTAGTATATCTTCTTTTGATGCCGTTAACGATTAAGCAGCAGAAATTTTCAAAACTCAGCGCGAAAATGAATCCTGAACTGCAGGCAATTCAGAAGAGATATGAGGGAAAAAAGGACAATGAGTCCATGACGGCAATGCAGCAGGAAACGCAGGCTGTGTATGCGAAATACGGAGTTTCTCCGATGGGCAGTTGCGTGCAGTTATTGATACAGATGCCGATTTTGTTTGCGCTTTATCGCGTATTTTTGAATGTTCCTGCTTATGTATCGCAGGTAAAGGAAGCTTTTTATCCGATGGTGGAAAAGCTGGTATCCACACCGGGAAGCGCAGAATTCTTAAGCAATTCCGAGAATTTTACCAATGCGGCGATGTATGCAAAGCAATTTGAAAACGCATTGTTTCAATCCGGAAATGCGGAGTATATGCAGAATACCTTTATCGATGTTTTAAATAAGGCGTCTTCTGCGGAATGGCAAAATCTTGCGGCGAAATTTCCGGAACTCGCCACGGATATCGCAAATACCGTTGAAAAAATGGACCGCTACAACAATTTTCTCGGTTTGAATATGGGAAATTCTCCTTCTTATATGATGAATGAGGCGATTTCCACCGGGGCGTGGCTGATGGTGATCGGCGCTATTGCAATTCCGGTCCTTTCCGCGGTTACGCAGTGGCTGAATGTGAAGCTGATGCCGCAGGCTGATGCGGGAAATAACAATAAAGATAATTCCATGGCATCTTCGATGAAAATGATGAATAATATCATGCCGATTATGTCAGCAGTATTCTGTTATACATTGCCTGCAGGTATGGGTCTTTACTGGGTAGCCGGTTCTGTTGTGAGAAGCGTGCAGCAGGTTGTTATCAATAAACATATCGATAAAATGGATATTGATGAGGTTATCAAGAAAAACGTTGAGAAACGCAACGAGAAGCTTCGTAAAAAAGGAATTGATCCTGCAAAAATAAATAATTATGCTACGATGAATACCAGAAGCGTAAATAATTCCACTCCTGCGGCAACAAGCAAGCCAAAGTCTTCCGGAATGACACAGGAGCAGAAGGATGAAGCGATGCGGAAAGCGACTGAGTATTACAATAAAAATGCAGCGAAGCCCGGAAGTCTCGCAGCGAAAGCGAATATGGTAAAAGACTATAACGAGAGAAACACGAAAAAGTAGGAGGGTAATCATGGATTTTCAAAGATTTTCTGCAAAGACAGTGAGCGACGCCGTTACCGCTGCCTGCCAGAAGTTTCTTGTGACCAGCGATAAGCTGGAATATGAAGTTCTGGAAGAAGGTTCCACCGGTTTTTTGGGATTTAATGCAAAACCGGCTGTGATTCAGGCAAGAGTGAAAGCTACTATACAGGATAAAGCGAAGGATTTTCTGAACGACGTTTTTGCAGCTATGAATATGACTGTGGCAATCGAGGTCGAGTATGACGAGGAACAGAAGCATCTTGATATCGATTTAAGCGGCGATGAAATGGGCGTTCTGATCGGCAAGAGGGGACAGACACTGGATTCCCTTCAATATCTGGTTTCTCTTGTTGTGAATAAGGAATCGGAAGAATATATCCGTGTGAAAGTGGATACGGAGAATTATCGGAAGAGAAGAAGAGAAACGCTCGAAAATCTGGCAAAGAATATCGCTTATAAGGTGAAGAGAACAAAACGGCCGGTTTCCTTAGAGCCGATGAATCCTTATGAAAGAAGAATCATTCATTCCGCTTTGCAGAATGATAAGTATGTGACGACCCACAGCGAAGGGGATGAACCTTTCAGACATGTCGTTGTAACTTTGAAGAGATAATAATAGAGGGGCTGTTGCAATCGTTGAAGCTTTGCAGTGCGCGGAGCACAAGGAAAGTTTAAAATTGCAGCAGCCTTTTTTTAGAATTTTAAGATGGTAAAAGATATGAAATCAGATACAATTGCGGCGATTGCGACGGCGCTGTCCGATTCCGGGATCGGAATTATCAGAATCAGCGGGCCGGATGCCCTGGAAGTGGCGGATAAAGTTTTTCAGACGAAAGGCGGAAGCCATATTTTCAAAAGCTTTCAGACTCATACGATTCATTACGGTTATATTGCAGATCAGGGAGAGATCATTGACGAGGTGATGATTTCTCTTATGAAAGAGCCCAGAAGCTATACAAAAGAAGATACGGTTGAAATTAGCTGTCATGGCGGCGTGCTTCTCATGCGCCGGGTTTTGGAGACCGTTTTAAAAAACGGCGCGAGGCTGGCTGAACCGGGAGAATTTACAAAACGCGCCTTTTTAAACGGAAGGATAGATTTGTCCAAAGCGGAAGCGGTGATGGATCTGATTCATTCTAAAAATGAGTTCGCGCTGAAATCTTCCGTAAAGCAGTTGAGAGGATCCGTATCCGATGAAATTAAGAGTCTGCGCGCGGCAATTCTCTATGAGATCGCATTTATCGAATCCGCGTTGGATGATCCGGAACATATCAGTACGGAGGGGTATCCGGAAAAATTGTCTGAAATTGTGGATGAACTGCTGACCCGTTTAAAGAAGCTTCTGGACTCTGCAGACGACGGAAAAATGAGGAAGGAAGGAATCAATACGGTCATTGTCGGCAAGCCCAATGCCGGAAAATCATCCTTATTGAATATTCTGGTGGGGGAAGAAAAGGCAATTGTGACGGATGTTGCCGGAACGACCCGGGATATACTGGAAGAATCCATCCGTCTGCATGGAATCGGATTGAATATAATAGATACTGCGGGAATTCGCAGAACTGACGATGTTGTGGAAAAAATAGGGGTGGAAAGAGCGAGAAAGTATGCTCAGGAAGCGGATCTCATTCTTTATGTGGTGGACTCTTCCCTGCCGCTGGATGACAGCGACCGTCAGATTATGGATATGATTTCGGGAAAGAAAACGATCATCTTGTTGAATAAGACAGATCTGGAATCCGTTGTGACGGAAGAATCGCTGAAAGAGGCGATCGGAAGCGGATCTGAAAAAATGAGGATGATCCGCACTTCCACGAAAGAAAACAAAGGGATCGATGAATTTGAAAAAGCTGTCAGCGAGATGTTTTTTCACGGACAGCTTCAGACGGATGATGAAGTCGTTATCACCAATATGCGTCACAAAGAAGCCATAAGGAACGCTTATGAAAGTCTTTTGATGGTGAAAAAAAGTCTGGAGGATCAAATGCCGGAGGATTTCTATTCTATCGATTTGATGAACGCATACGCTTCTCTGGGATACATTATAGGGGAAGAAGTGGGAGAGGATCTGGTCAATGAGATCTTTTCTAAATTTTGTATGGGAAAATAATGTTACCTGACTTGAAACAGATAAAGGGGAAGAAATGGCACAAATAAGAGAAAAAGTGGATGTTTGCGTGGTGGGAGCGGGACATGCGGGATGCGAGGCCGCTCTTGCCTGCGCGAGGATGGGACTGGAAACCGTGATGTTTACCGTCAGTGTGGACAGCATTGCGCTGATGCCCTGCAATCCGAATGTAGGAGGTTCTTCCAAAGGCCATCTGGTGCGGGAAGTGGACGCGCTGGGCGGAGAGATGGGAAAGAACATTGATAAGACATTTATTCAGTCTAAAATGCTGAACATTTCCAAAGGACCTGCCGTACATTCTCTGCGCGCCCAGGCGGATAAGGCGGAGTACAGCCGCAGTATGAGGAAGGTTCTGGAAAATCAGGATCATCTCACAATCAAGCAGGCGGAAGTATGCGAACTTATGACAGAGGAAATTCCTGATTCTTGTGACGGGAATGGTAATTTAAAAAAAAGAGTAACCGGGGTAAAGATTTTTACGGGAGCCGTATATGAAGCGAAGGCTGTTATTTTATGCACCGGAACTTATTTAAAGGCGAGATGTCTCTGCGGGGAAGCGATCACTTATACCGGACCAAACGGATTGCAGGCGGCGAATCATCTGACGGATTCTTTGAAAGAACTGGGCGTGGAAATGAGAAGGTTTAAAACGGGAACGCCTGCAAGAATGGATAAAAGAAGCATCGATTTTTCAAAGATGGAAGAGCAGTTTGGAGATGAAAGGGTGGTTCCTTTTTCCTTTTCCACCAATCCGGAGGATGTGCAGATTGAGCAGGATTCCTGCTGGCTGACTTATACGAATGAAAAGACCCATGAAATTATAAGGGAAAATCTTAACCGTTCTCCGATCTATGCGGGAATTATTGAAGGAACAGGACCGAGATATTGTCCCTCCATTGAAGATAAAGTGGTGAAGTTTGCCGATAAGGAAAGACATCAGGTTTTTATTGAGCCGGAGGGAAGACATACAAATGAAATGTATGTGGGAGGAATGTCTTCTTCACTGCCGGAGGATGTGCAGCTTGCCATGTACAGAACGGTTCCCGGTCTTGAAAATTGTAAAATTGTGAGGAATGCTTATGCGATTGAATATGATTGCATCAATGCGCGTCAGCTTTATCCTACTTTGGAATTTAAAAACATTGAGGGGCTGTTTTCTGCCGGACAGTTCAATGGAAGCAGCGGATATGAAGAGGCTGCGGCTCAGGGAATTCTGGCTGGAATCAATGCCGGGTTGAAATGTCAGGGAAAAGAGCCGATTATCATTGACCGTTCGGAAGGATATGTCGGCGTATTGGTGGATGATCTGGTTACAAAGGATAACTTTGAACCTTACCGCATGATGACTTCCCGAGCGGAATATCGTCTCCTGCTCAGACAGGATAACGCCGACCAAAGGCTGCGGCGGAAAGGATTTCTGGCCGGACTTATCTCAAGGGAGCAGATGGATCATCTGGAAGAAAAAGAAAGAATGATAAAAGAAGAAGTGAACCGGTTAAAAAAGACAATGATCGGCGCTTCCGCTGAACACCAGAAGTTTTTGGAAAAGTATGAAAGCGAACCTTTAAAAACCGGGACGACGCTGGCGGAACTGATGTGCCGTCCGGAACTTTCTTATGAAACGCTGGCGGAGATCGATCCGGAAAGAAAAGCCCTTCCTGCGGAAGTGATTGAACAGGCGGAAATAGAGATTAAATACCAGGGATATATAGAGAGACAGCAGCGTCAGGTGGATCAATGTAAAAAGATGGAGAAAAAGAAAATTCCTGAAAATATTGATTATGATGATGTGGACAGTCTCCGTCTGGAAGCAAGACAGAAACTGAAACAATTCCGGCCGGTTTCCGTGGGACAGGCGTCGCGCATTTCCGGGGTTTCTCCCGCCGATGTATCCGTTCTTCTTGTTTATCTGGAACATATGGGAAAATTTGCAAATTAATTATAGGAGAACAAGTGTTCTATGTATAATCTGGAGCAGTTTAAAAAGGATCTCGCTTTTTTTGAAATTGACTTGAGTGAAAAGCAGATTGATCAGTTTATGATATATTATGAATTGCTGGTGGAATGGAATTCATTCATGAATCTGACGGCAATAACTGAATTTGATGAAGTGATGAAAAAGCATTTTATCGATAGCCTTTCTCTTGTAAAGGCATATGAGAGAATAAGGAATGACGAAATAGAAGTTATTGATATCGGAACTGGAGCAGGCTTTCCGGGAATCCCTTTGAAAATAGCATTTCCTCAGATTAAAATAACTTTGCTGGATTCTCTCCAAAAAAGAATCAAGTTTTTAGGTGAAGTGACAGAAAGACTGGAATTAAGGAACATAGAATTTATTCATGGAAGAGCGGAAGATTTTGCAAAGCAAAACGGGAAGAGAGAAAAATTTGATTTATGTGTTTCACGTGCAGTTGCTAATTTATCTACTTTGTCAGAACTTTGTCTGCCTTATGTAAAAGTTGGTGGAGATTTTATTTCCTATAAATCGGAAAAGATTGCGGAAGAAGCGGCAGTGGCGGAATACGCGATAAAGCTTCTCGGCGGCAGAATTAAAGAACAAAAGGATTTTATATTGCCTGACAGTGATATCTATCGGAATTTATTTATAATAGAGAAAGTCAGAAATACACCAGTCAGATTTCCGAGAAAAGCAGGGACTCCTGCAAAAGAGCCGTTAAGTAAATAACAGATTCAGAAAAAAAGAAGAGTTCATTATATGTTTCACGTGAAACAATAGTGGACTCTTTTAATACTTATTTGTGCATGTTTCACGTGAAACATTTTTAAATGAGTAAAGTAAAAAAACAAGATCATGAATTTTCCAAAAACAAAAAACGCAAGATGTGGTGGTGGAATTCGTGAAACATTTTCAGATAAAGAAAAGTCAATCCGTGAAACATTTTTATATAATTTGGCAATAGCATTCGCAAACATTTGGTGATATAATCAAGCAGTAAGTTAAGAGTGTTGAGTGTGTTTGGATTATAAGTAAGCGAAAGGTGTTTATTATGGGAAGAACCATTGCAATTGCAAATCAAAAAGGTGGAGTGGGAAAAACCACTACTACTATCAATCTTTCAGCATCTTTGGCTGCCAAAGGAAAAAAAGTTCTTGTAATCGACATGGATCCGCAGGGAAATACAACAAGCGGATTCGGAGTGGATAAGAATGAACTGGAAAACACAGTTTATGAATTAATTCTGGGTGAATGTTCTATTCAGGAATGTCTTTTGAACGAAGTGATCGAAAATGTGTCGATGATTCCTTCTAATGTAAATCTGGCGGCTGCAGAAATTGAACTCATTGGTGTGGATAAGAAAGAGTTCATATTAAAAAATGAAGTGGATTGGGTAAAAGAACAATATGATTTTATTATTATAGACTGCCCTCCTTCTTTAAGCATGCTGACTGTAAATGCTATGACAACTGCAAATACGGTGCTGGTACCGATCCAATGTGAGTATTATGCCTTAGAAGGTTTGAGTCAGTTGATTCATACTGTCAATCTGGTAAGAGAAAGGCTGAATCCTACTTTGGATATAGAAGGAATTCTTTTTACCATGTATGATGCAAGAACGAATCTTTCTATGCAGGTCGTTGAAAATGTGAAGAGCCATTTGAATCAGAAGATATATAAAACGATGATACCGAGAAATATAAGACTGGCAGAGGCACCGAGTTATGGAATGCCGATCAGTCTTTATGACCCGAAATCATCCGGGGCGGAAAGTTATATGGCTCTTGCGGAAGAGGTAATAGGAAGAAAGGAAGCTTAGGGTTATGGCAAAAAGAGGATTGGGAAAAGGGTTGGATTCATTAATTCCATCAAATGTGATGGAACAGGCAAAGCCGGCAGCGGTACAGTCTGTAAACGAAAAAGGTGAAGATGGCGCTACTATTGTAAAAATTACGATGGTGGAGCCTAACAGAGAACAGCCTCGTAAAAACTTCGATGAGGATGCTCTGCAGGAATTGTCGGAATCGATTAAACAATTTGGACTTTTACAGCCTATCCTTGTACAGGATAGAAAAACCTATTATGAAATCATAGCGGGTGAGAGACGTTGGCGCGCTGCAAAAATTGCCGGTCTGAAAGAAATTCCTGTTATCATTCGTGATTTAAGCGAACAGGAAATTGTGGAAATTTCCCTGATTGAAAATATTCAACGGGAGGACCTGAATCCGATTGAAGAAGCGCAGGCTTATAAGCGGCTTCTGACAGAATTCAATTTAAAACAGGATGAGGTTGCGGAAAGAGTTTCTAAGAGCAGAACTGCTGTTACAAATTCAATGCGGCTGTTAAAGTTGTGCGACAAAGTACAAAAGATGGTTGTCGACGAAATGATAAGTACAGGACATGCCAGAGCATTGATAAGTATTGAAGATCCGGAAGAACAGTATACGGTGGCACAGAAGATTTTCGACGAAAAGTTAAGCGTAAGAGAAGTGGAAAAACTTGTAAAAAATCTTCACAATCCTCCGAAGCCAAAGAAGTCAGAAAATAAAACACTGGAAGCTATTTATAATGAAATTGCAGAAAAACTGAAACAATCCTTGAGCACAAAAGTTTCTGTCAGTGCAAAAGAAAATGGTTCCGGAAAAATAGAAATTGAGTTTTATAATCATGATGATCTGGACCGTTTGATCGAACAGATAACAAGATAGTGGCCACGTGAAACATTAGAAACGGAAGAAGAAAGGAATGAGAGAATGTCGAGTCCTTTGATGGAAGCATTGGGAATAGGCGGTCTGGATATTGCATGGTTGTTTATCGTAATCTTTGTATTATTGATTGTAATGATAATCCTTTTTGTTGTACAGTCCGCAAATTACAATAAGTTGAAGAAAAAATATGACAGATTTATGAAAGGAAAAGATGCAAAAAGCCTGGAGCAGGATATTATCGAACTCTTTGAAGATAATAAGTTTATCAAAGCGGAAAGTGAAAAAAACAGAAAAGCTTTGCGCGAAGTGCTCAGAAGACAGGAATATTGCTATCAGAAAATAGGTCTGATCAAGTATGACGCTTTTAATCAGATGGGAGGCAAACTGAGTTTTTGTCTTTGCCTTTTGAATAATAAGAACAGCGGATTTATTTTAAACTCTGTGCACAGCAGCGACGGCTGTTATGTCTATACAAAAGAAGTGAAAAAGGGCGAATGCGATTTATCTCTGGGAGATGAAGAACAGAAAGCCCTTGAAACAGCAATTGGATATTAAAATGTGAGGAGGATATAATCATGATCGACATTAAATTTTTAAGGGAGAATCCGGATGCGGTAAAAGATAACATACGGAAGAAATTTCAGGACGAAAAACTTCCTTTGGTGGATGAAGTGATTGAACTGGATGCGGAAAGCAGAAAAACACAGAGGGAAGCGGATGATCTGCGCGCAAACAGAAATAAGATTTCCAAAGAAATCGGCGCGCTGATGGCGCAGGGAAAAAAGGAAGAAGCAATGGCGAAAAAAGCGGAAGTGGCTGCCGGCGCAAAACGTCTTGCTGAATTGGAAGCGAAGGAAGAAGAACTGCAGGCTAAGATCTTAAAAATTATGATGACAATCCCGAATATCATTGATCCTTCCGTACCGATTGGAAAAAATGATACGGAAAATGTGGAAGTACAGAAATACGGTGAGCCTGTTGTTCCTGAGTTTGAAATTCCTTACCATACCGATATTATGGAAAGCTTTGAAGGAATTGATCTCGACAGCGCAAGAAAGGTAGCCGGAAATGGATTTTATTATCTGATGGGAGATATTGCAAGACTTCATTCCGCTGTTATTTCTTATGCGAGAGACTTCATGATTAACAGAGGCTTTACTTACTGTGTTCCGCCTTTTATGATCAGAAGCAACGTCGTGACGGGCGTTATGAGTTTTGCAGAAATGGACGCCATGATGTATAAGATTGAAGGAGAAGATCTTTACCTGATCGGAACTTCCGAACATTCCATGATCGGCAAATTCATTGATACCATCATTCCGGAAGATAAACTCCCGAAAACGCTGACCAGCTATTCTCCCTGCTTCAGAAAAGAAAAGGGCGCTCATGGTCTGGAAGAGAGAGGCGTTTACCGCATTCATCAGTTTGAAAAACAGGAAATGATTGTCGTATGTAAACCGGAAGAGTCTCCGATGTGGTTTGACAAATTGTGGCAGAATACCGTTGATCTGTTCCGTTCTCTGGACATACCGGTAAGAACGCTGGAATGCTGTTCTGGAGATCTGGCGGATTTGAAAGTGAAATCCGTGGATGTGGAAGCATGGTCTCCCAGACAGAAAAAGTATTTTGAAGTAGGAAGCTGCTCCAATCTCGGCGATGCGCAGGCGAGAAGATTAAAAATTCGTGTGAATGGTGAAAATGGGAAATACTATGCGCATACTTTAAATAATACTGTAGTTGCTCCCCCGAGAATGCTGATCGCATTTTTAGAGAATAATTTACAGGCGGACGGTTCTGTAAAAATTCCGGAAGTATTGCAGCCTTATATGGGCGGAATGAAAGAAATCCGAAAGAAAGACTGAAATGGATATTTCTGTTCCACTTTGCCGGAATAGAGAATAAAAAGAAAATAATAATTAAAGTTATGTAAACCAAATTAAAGCGAGGTGAAATTCTTGCACAAATTTTTAAGGGCAGTTGGATTCAGTGAATATACGGAAAGAAAGCAAATACAGCAACTCATTAAAGACGTTGTTCTTCATGCCGATGAAAGAAGTTATATCTCCATGGGTGACAACAGTCTCCTTGCAGAATTTGACAGGAATTTTGCTGAGGGCATAGGAATCGCAGTCTGCGGAGAGTTCGATGAGGAAGATAATTATGCTTATGAATATTATTATCCTTATCTGCGTTCCCGGATTGTGAGCACGGCGGAAGATGTTTCTGTGGAAAGGCATGCGGCGACAGAATCTTATGCGGGTATCTGTGAAGATCCGAAAGTAGGAGTCTCTCTGATTTTTTATCTGCAAAACATGATTTCTTATCTGAAATATCAAAATGCCGGCCATTTGCCGGTCAAAGGAACCTCTTTGAATTTGTCGGCTCTTTCCTGCCAGGGAACGATCATGATGCCTATTCAGAAAACGGAATGGCAGAAAAATAAAATCAAGAAGGACGCCGTTATCCGCAATCGTCTGATCCAGGCAGCCAGAGGCGGAGACGAGGACGCAATCGAAAGTCTGACGCTGGAGGATATGGATACTTATACGACAATATCCAAAAAGATTCAGAAAGAAGACGTCTTTACGCTGGTGGATACTTATTTTATGCCTTACGGCGTGGAATGCGATCAATATTCTGTTCTGGGAGAAATACTGGATTTAAAAAAAGTGACCAATCAGATAACAGAAGAGGATATTTATATTATGGCATTGAACTGTAACGACTTAAATCTTCAGGTTTGCATCAACAGCAAGGATCTGATGGGAGAACCCGCCATAGGGCGCCGGTTCCGCGGTTCCGTCTGGCTACAGGGATATATCAACTATCCGAATGACTGAAAAAAGAAAGAAATTGACAATCAATTGGGAAACGGCTATAATAACCATGTTAAGTGAGTTGTAACCGTTTCCCTGAATTTTGGGGAAACTTTTCAACATAATATAAGTCTCTGTAGCTCAGTAGGATAGAGCGTTCGCCTCCTAAGCGAAAGGCCGCTGGTTCGACTCCAGTCAGGGACGCCAGACATGAATCGCGGAAGATTTTCTATGAAATCTTCCGCGTTTTTTCTAAATATGAGCGATAAACGTCTGGAGGAACTAGTAAGCCAAAAAGCTGAAGTTCACGATTATAATTGAATTTCAAGTCAGCTAATTTTATTTTAACGATTATACTCGATAAAAATAGAATTTTGAAGTTATTTAACGATTATACATTTCATTTACACATGGATATATTTTCAAAAATTGAGCAATTTAAAAGCATTTATAAGATTTTATACCACAGGTAGAATTTACAAATATTGAAATTGGTTCTATATTTTAGAAAAGAAAGAAAAGCGGTCCGCATCAGGAATGGGAAAGGAAAAAGACATGACAGCAATAAATCGTCTATTTGGTTTTTATAGTGAATCACAGATAGAAGCGCCGCGTAAACATTTTGAGCAGGGCTGTTGTTTTGTGTGTTCATTTAAGGATATGCATAGACGGGAAAATTGCGAGATTGAAATTGGGATGGATCTGGATTTATAGGAGAACTCAAGTTTAACAGGCATGTTTTAGCGTATCGCTTACCTTAGATGAAAAAAAGGAAAGCGATATTTTTTTTGTTCTGGTGTGAATGAATGAGGAATCGATTCCATCCTCAGGTGGATAAGGTTTAATGTGAGAAAGAAGGGTGAAGAAATGTTAGAGATTAGGGGAAAAGTGAATACAGCCATCTGTTACGCAAAGGTTGTAGAGGATGAGGCGATTTCTTTTGGGAATTATGGATGGCGTGGTGTGCCGTATCGGATTTTCACTGCTGTTTCTTTACGTCTTTCATCAGGGAATTATCAGCTTCTTCTGGGGAACTGCGCTTTCCCGCACGATACCGGGAATCATATGTCTCGTTTATTTTCTGAGTGGAAAGTGGCGAAGAAGGAAGCTGCTATCGGAAAAATAAGAGTTTTTCCAAGGTGCCGGAAAATATTTGCGGCTTAAAGCTATTAAATTCTTGATTTTGTGTTCATAATAAATTGTAAAAAACTTGATTTTGTGTAATAATAACAATATAAAAAATATGATTTCGTGATTATAAAAGGAGCTTCTTATGAAACGCAAAATCTATGATGATCTTATAAACTGGAAGAAAGATGGGGCCGGAAGAACTGCGCTGCTGATCGACGGGGCACGTCGTGTTGGGAAGAGTTATATTGTTGAGGAATTTGCCAAAAATGAATATAAGACATATATTTTGATCGATTTTAACAGAGCCGGTAATGATGTGAAAGATTTGTTTTTGCATTATTTAAACGATTTGGATACCTTTTTTATGTACTTGTCAGGTTACTAT
>JAUNGC010000022.1 GCA_030524745.1 Eubacteriales bacterium
GTTGTTTTAGGTTTTTGTTCTCTCTGAAAATCAAACCAGGAAACCTGTTCCTGTTGTAAGTCCGGCAACTCGAAGCTTTCGCTTCTCGCTCGCGGACGATTTTCCAATGCTTCGCATTGTACGGTCTTCTGCCCACGTCTGCCGGAAAGCAAGCTTTCCGCAGCCGTTTTCAGAATCCCTACAGCGCTGCGCGCTGCGAAAATCTGTTTACACGAATTTTCAGGGTTGCATTACTGTTTATTTGTCAAGGTTCTGTGTTGTGGAAGGGCTTTTTTCCTTCCGTTTTGTCTTGGCTTTTGTCCGCCGCAACGTGTTATATCTTAGCACGTCGTCTCGTCACTGTCAAGCACTTTTTTCCATTTTTTTCGACTTCATTTTCAGAAGTTTTTGTCGCCTTTTGCGGCAACGAATGTGAGTATAGCAGTTCAAAATCCATTTGTCAACAGGTCTGTACAATTTATTTTTACTTTTTTCAGCCGCTACTGTTTTTTTGATTTCTTGAATTCCGAATTCCATCCGCCCCGCTGACGCAGAAAAAGCATCAGCAAATAGACCGGAATCAAGAGATAAATCGCCGGACTTTCCCTGTACATTGCCTGGATCGCCACTCCGGCAATAAAAAACCCCGTCCCCACTTCAAAGATGCCATGAAACAATCCTTTCAAATGGTAACATACCAGATAGTCTTTAAACCGGAATAGCGGCCATAACATCATTGCCACACAAATTATCGCCACCATGAGGACGGGATAAGCCGTTTCCAAAAATTCTTTCCAATATGCAATCCCTTTGTCAGGATAAAGCTTCAGAGCAGCGGTATTGGCCTCAGCGACATACTGATAAAGCAGCAGGAGGACCGGAATGCAGAGAATAGTCAGCAAAGACAGCAATACATTGACCAGTTGGTCTCCCCACCCGCTGATGGAGCGTTGTCCGGCCTTCCAGCGCAGAAGCAGGGTTATTGCTCCGCAAATCATACAAACCGCCAGAAGAAAGGCCACGTGTCCCGGCAGGGCTTTTGTTGCATCTGTTGACATTCCGAGTGCATCCGTAAAAAAAGCAGCGGGATATGTATTCGTTTGCAGACCTTTCCACAATTCCCTGAAACCGTGTACCAGAGCATTCGACAATTCATTCGCGTTCATCTTATTTCTCTCCTTCTTGTTCTGAGAATCATGATGTTTTTGAAAGATTTCCTGCATTCATTCTATCATAATATCAATTTTAACCGCAACTATTTACCGTCCGGCATCTTGCAAGATCCCCCCGTTCTGTGATAGTATCTATACGTAATTCTCATATTAGTTCACAAAATGAACTATTGTTTTTTGATTTATCAAAAGAATATTGCCAAAAAACTTATAAGAGGTGCTATTATGAATCCAATCAGAAAAATGTATTGCAGAACCTTTCAGGGCGCATTTCATATCGCTCTGCCCTTCCTGCCTTACAGGCAGCCGAAAATGATCGACAGCATTACCGCCATTCCTTCTATTTTAATGAAAAAGCATAAAGAACGTGTTATGATTGTCACAGATGAAGGAATCAGAAAACTCGGTCTTGTGCATTCTTTAGAGGAAGCCTTGCAGAAAAACGGCATTTTTTACGTTATCTATGACAAAACCGTCCCTAATCCCACTACTCTCAATGTGGAAGAAGCGCGTCAGCTTTATAAAGAGAACCGATGTAAAGCGCTGATCGGCTTCGGCGGCGGTTCCAGCATAGACTGTGCAAAGGCGGTGGGCGCGCGCATTGCAAGACCCCGAAAATCGCCGGGACAAATGGCCGGCATTCTGCGCGTCCGCAAAAAGCTTCCGCTTTTCATTGCCATTCCCACTACGGCGGGAACCGGAAGCGAAACCACTCTTGCCGCCGTCATCACGGATGCGCAGACGAGACATAAGTATGCCATCAACGACTTTCCGCTGATTCCCGGATATGCAGTGCTTGATCCCCAAATTACAGTCAGCCTTCCGCCCTTTATCACCGCCACTACCGGAATGGACGCGCTGACGCACGCCGTGGAAGCATACATCGGAAACTCCACCACCCGCGCCACCAGAGCTTACGCTCTGCGGGCCGTCAAACTGATTTTTCAAAATCTGGACCGGGCCTATCAAAAGGGCAGCGACCTGCGGGCGCGGAAAAATATGCTGATCGCCTCCTATTATGCAGGCTGCGCCTTCACCCAGTCCTATGTCGGCTATGTTCACGCGGTTGCCCACTCCATCGGCGGACAATATGACGTTCCCCATGGTCTGGCAAATGCGATTTTGCTGCCCCATGTGCTCAAAGCCTATGGAAAACGTATCGATCGGAAGCTGCACCGCCTTGCCGTTGCCGCAGGAGTCGCTTCGGAAGATACGCCCGCTGAAACTGCCGCAAAAGACTTCATTCATGCGATAGAAGAAATGAAAAAACGCTTCCATATTGGGGATACTGTAAAAGAAATCCGGGAAGAAGACATCCCGAAGCTGGCTCGCTATGCGGATAAAGAAGCAAATCCTCTCTATCCCGTTCCCGTGCTGATGGATTCAAACGAACTGAAACTTTTTTACTACATACTGCTGGAAGATCAAAGCAGCCGCCAGACAGTTTAACGGCCGCTTTCCAAGAAAGGAAATATAGCCATGGAAGCAAAAGAAATACAGAAAATAATCGACAACCAGCGCACATACTTCAGCAGCGGACAGACGCTTGATCTTTCTGTCCGTCAAAGGGCGTTAAGCCGCTTAAAGGCCGGCATCCTGCGCCACGAAGAGGCAATCAATGAAGCGCTGAAGGCAGACCTGGGAAAAAGCGCGTTTGAAGGATATATGTGCGAGACCGGCCTGACCTTAAGTGAAATCAGCTATATGCAGCGCCATCTGAAACGTTTTGCGGCGGGAAAAACCGTATATACGCCCCTTGCCCAGTTTCATTCCAAAAGCTATAAAACGCCCTCTCCCTACGGCGTCGTGCTGATTATGAGTCCCTGGAATTATCCGGTTTTACTGACGCTGGATCCTCTGGCGGACGCCATCGCCGCCGGCAATACGGTCGTCTTAAAACCCAGCGCCTATTCCCCGCATACCAGCGCCATCCTGGAAAAAATCATACGCGAGTGTTTTGACCCGCGCTATGTCGCCGTCATCACAGGAGGCCGCAGTGAAAACAGTTGCCTGCTCAGCCAGCGCTTTGATTACATTTTCTTTACCGGAAGCCAGGCAGTGGGAAAAGAAGTGATGCGCAAAGCAGCCGAACACCTGACTCCTGTCACCCTGGAACTGGGCGGCAAAAGCCCGTGCCTTGTGGATAAAAGCGCCAACCTGAAGCTGGCGGCAAAAAGAATCGTGTTTGGAAAATACTTAAACTGCGGGCAGACCTGCGTTGCGCCGGACTATATTTATTGTCACGAAGCTATTAAAGATGCTCTCCTTGCAGAAATCATCAGACAAATCAAAAAACAATACGGTGAAAACCCTTTGGGAAACGAAGAATACGGAAAAATCATCAACGAAAAGCACTTTCACCGCCTCAGCAGTCTGATTGAAACCAATAAGCTTGTGCACGGCGGAAAAACAAATCCCACCTCCCTGCAGATGGAACCGACTGTTCTGGACCGGGTATCCTTTGAAGACGCCGTTATGCAGGAAGAAATTTTCGGCCCCATCCTGCCTGTACTGACTTTTTCTTCCATCGATGAAGCGATTCAAAAGATTACGGCAATGCCCCATCCGCTGGCGCTCTATATTTTCACCGCAGATAAAGCGGTCGCAAGAAAAGTGATCTCCACCTGCGGCTTCGGCGGCGGATGCGTCAACGATACGATCATTCATCTCGCCACCAGCGAAATGGGCTTCGGCGGCTTTGGTGAAAGCGGCATGGGCTCCTATCATGGGAAAGAGGGCTTCGACACTTTTTCTCACTACAAAAGCATTGTGGACAAAAAAACCTGGATCGATCTGCCGATGCGCTATCATCCCTATCGGGAAATCAACCGGAAACTGATCCGCTTTTTCTTAAAGTAAGCCCATTCCCATATGAAACGGCAGGGATATCACAAAAAGTTTCGCAATATCCCCGCCGTGTTTTCTCAATTATCCTGTTCTTTGTCGTTCACCATAATAAAATCAATCGCTTCCAGATATCCCTCCAGACCGTGACCATAGATCTGCTTGTCACAGGACGGAGCCGTGACGGATATATGACGGAATTCTTCGCGTTCCATAATATTGGAAATATGTATCTCCACCTTCGGAACAGTGATGCTTGCAAGAGCGTCCCGAATCGCGTAACTGTAATGGGTATATGCGCCCGGATTTATTACAATTCCTTCGGTGCCGTCAAAATAAGCCTCCTGTATGCGGTCAATAATCGCGCCCTCGTGATTGCTCTGAAATACTTCGATCTGCGCCCTGCAGGAAATTCCCTTTCTGGCGATCATGTCCAGAAGATAATTGTAATCCTTCGTGCCGTAGATCCCCTTTTCCCGGATTCCCAGGAAATTGATATTCGGCCCGTTAATCACCAGCAGCTTTTTCAGACGTTTTTCCTGGTTCTCCGTCCGCGGCGCTTCTTTTCGCTCTACCGGCGGCTCGGCAGCGGCTTCCTTTTTCCCAATTTCAGAATAACCAAAGCTTTCTTTTGCGCCGTAACGCGAAAATCTTTCCCTGACTCCGAACATGTTCCTGCCGTAGCCTTCTCTTCCGCTGAAAAAAGAATGCCCGTAGCTTTCTTTTCTCTCGTATCCGGTCCTTCCATACCCTTCCTTCGTTTCAAAAGCGGCGCGCGCCCCTTCTTCCCTATGCTCATATCCGATCCGGGCAGCGCGGGGCGCCGGACGCAAGCCTCTCTCTATTTCGTACAGAATTTGTCCAAAATTCTTATCATCCACATCAACAATGAAATCTGCCGCCGCCTCGTAAATGTCTTTTCTTTCCTCCAGCAGCGTCCGGATACGTTCCAACGGATTCTCACACTGCAAAAGCGGCCTGCTCTGATCCTCTTTTAATCTTTCATAAAGCGTTTCCGGTCTCGCCCTCAGGTAAACCACCTTTCCGATTTCTTTCATCAGCGCCCGGTTCTCTTCCCGCAGCGGAAGGCCGCCGCCCACGGAAATAATCTGATTTTTGGCCGTTTCCTTCAGACTCTTTAACTCTTCTGTCTCCATCAGGCGGAAGGCCTCTTCTCCATCCTGTGCAAAAATTTCCGCAATCGTCTTCCCCTGTTTTTTTTCGATCCGCTTGTCCGTATCCGTCACTGACTGTTTCATCCGATAGGACAGCTTTAATGCCACACTGCTCTTTCCGCAGCCCATGAACCCGATCAGTATTACATTGCCCATGGTAGTTTAATCCCTCTCTTTCGCACTACTCGTTCCGTTTGTTTCTTCGCCGCAGTTCGTTCTCCTGTCAAACCGCCGCCTTTCTTTTCATTTTGCGGCCAGCATCTCATAAATCTGCGTTACCGCTTCTTTGGGAGCCGTCACCGCATTCCAAAGTTCAAAAGCTTCAACTCCCTGATAGACAAGCATTTTCAGCCCGTTAAATGCTTTTCCCCCGGCTTTTTCCGTCAAAGACATAAATTTTGTCTTTGACGGACGGTAAATCAGATCGTACCCGGTATGGATTTTTTCGTAAAACGCTTCCTCCTCCACCGCGGCCCGGTCACTGTCCGGATAAAGCCCAACGCTGGTCGCCTGAATGCACAGATATTTCCGGTCCGGAAGTTCCCGCCAGTTCTTAAGTTCCATGGCGTGCACGCAGGGATTGCCGCTTCTTTCATTCACCTCGCGCGCCACCTGGCGCGCCTTCTCTACGCTGCGGTTCAGCAGGTATACCCGGGATGCGCCCTTCATAGCGCAAAGGAACGCAACCGCCCGCCCCACGCCGCCCGCGCCGAGAACGATCACTTCTTCTCTTTCCAGCGATACCCCGTCTTCCTGCATCGCGCGGAACAATCCGCTCATATCCGTGTTGAACCCCTTATAACCATCCTGTGTCCGAACCAGCGTATTCACCGATTCCATCGCCGCCGCCAGCGGATCTGCGTCCTGCAAAAACAAAAGCACCTCTTTTTTGTAGGGCACCGTCACGTTCATGCCCAGCACATTCAGCGCAAAAGCGCCCCTCACCGCAGCCTCCAGCCTGCCTGTTTCCACATGAAAAGGCACATAGGCGAGATTGATCCCGCATGCATTGGCAAGCGTATTGTGAATATCCGGCGAAATAGTATGCTCCACAGGGTTTCCGATCAATCCGCATACCCTTGTTTTGCCGTCGATTGTTACAGAATTTCCGTTTCTCATGACAGACCTCACCACAGCGAAAACGACCAAATGATACGCATTTTCATCGCTTCTTTTGCTTTCTCACCTAAAAATATAACACAATTTTTCCCACTTATCATCCATTTCTTAAAAAAATCCTGCGATTCATCCAAAAAAGAACCGTTCATTCCAGCTTTACCTCCGCCGCAAACAAAGCCTTTTGCGGCAGAAGCGCTTTCGCATCCGCGCCTTTGCATTCATCCATATATGTGATATAGTCATATACATATACGGTGACGCGGCTTACATCCCTTTTCCAGAGAGAATATGTTTCCGCATTTTCTCCCTGCGGGGAAAGAACTTCCCCGTTCGCATCACAGATCACCGTCAGATAGTCGGCCTTATCCGCGCCTTCCGGCAAAATCAGTTCAGCGCACAATTCATAATCCGTTTTGGTCAGGCAGGCAATTCCGATTCCATCCTCATTGACCTGATTTACCGGAATGGTCGCCGCGCCTTCTCCCGTCACCTCCAGTTCAAAATTCCACTCTCCCCGGTAATGCTGCTTTTCATAATCTGCATAGATGTCCGTGACTGTCAGTTCGTAGCCAAAATGCTCCGGCAAGACAGCCAGGTCCGCGCCGGCTGTCTGCATCAGACCGGTGAGATCAGCGCGAATGATTCCTGCAAAAGTCTTTTCGTCCTTAAATTCTCCCTCCATGTAATATGGCGTTTCCAGTCCCAGTCCAGGATCCAGAATCACTTCCCCCAATCCTGCCCCTGATAAATCCACTGCCGCCGTACTGTAAAACATGATTTTGCTGATATCCGCGCCCTTCGCATCCGCAATAAAAGCTTCGTCAAATCCATTCTCCGCTTCCAGGCACACGGCAAGATACAGCGCCATGTCGTTGCAGTATATCTCAGAAATCGTAAACCGCACGCCATCTGCTTCCTTCACATAAGGACTCTGGATTTCCTCTCCTGCCGCGGCATTCTCGTCCTCAGCCAGAAGCTGTTCTGCCCGGGCGTCAAAACTTCCCGGATAGCTGACCTTTTCTTCCACCTGTTTGAAAATCCATCCAATCAAAGGAATCTTTGCCGCCATCACAGGATCGGCCGCTGCTGCCAGAAAAACAATGCAGACAGCGGCAGCCATACCTGCTGCGCCGATCAGAATTTTCTGAAAGCCCTTCTTTTTCCGGCGGCCGATAGCCCGTTTCTTTTTATCCGCTCCCCAAACGCCCTCCGAAGCCTGTTTTCGGATGATTCTGTATGCCTCCTGCATTTTTTCGTCGATCACCGCAGAGGGCGACATTTCCTGTGACAAAATATTTCTGAGTTCTTCCCCGGTATCCATTTTTTTCATCCTATCTGCCTCCTAACCTGCAACTCTTCCCGCAACTGATTTTTTCCTCTGTGCAGCTTGCTCTTGACTGTGCTTTCTTTTATGGAAAGCATTTCACTGATTTCCCGCGTGGTAAACTGTTCCCCATAATAGAGTTGAAAAATGGTTCTGCTGTCCCCGGGAAGGGAACGCAGCAGATCGAAAAATTCTATATTGCTTTCCTCCCGGTTTTCCCAGGAGATCTCCGGCACTTCTTCCACCGGATAACTCCTTTTATTTTTCCGGTAACGGCTGCTGCAGTGATTCATCAGAATCCTGACCAGCCAGGTTCGGAAATATTCCGGTTTTTTCAACTCCTTCATGTGTTCATAGACGCTTAAAATAGTATCCTGAATGGCGTCCGCAACATCCGCTTCCGACTGGAAATATCCGAATGCGATTCGTTCCAGCGTCATTTTATTATTTTCGATCAGTTGAATGAATGCTTCTGCATCGCCGCCTTGCGCCCTCTTCACTAACCTGTCCATGCTTTATCCTCCGTTTCATTCTCCGGCCGGGAGTCTTGCGGCGGTATTCCAATGCATCCGCATTTGAGTACCGCCTACATTCATTAGATAAAATATGTCCGCATTTTGATGCAAAAAACAAAAAAATTTACTCCACCCTTTGAAGGGTGGAGTAAAGAAAGCATTTTCCGGGATCGGCCCCAAAACGGCATTAAGTTACGCATCCAACGGAATCTCTTTAATGAACCTGATATTTCTTCCCGCCAAATTGCCGTACACATGCTCATAGATCTTACGATACTCTACAAAGGTTACGCTACAGCCGCAAGAGAGCACCTCCATATCGACGCCGAACAAATTGACGGAAAAAGGAAGCGGGGTCATGCCGTTTCGCAAATAAAAGCTTTTTCTGCGCAGCCGCAGCTTCTGTATCTGTTCCGGCTTTTCCTTTTGCCGCGCTCCTACAGCCCCTTTTTTTGCAGCCGCAGCTTCTATGTACTCCATTGCCGTATTCTCGATCTCCAAAATGAACCGCTTTGATTCGTAGCGCTTTTTCAGCAGGGCAAACGCCGAACTTCCGACGCCGCTCTCCCGGCAGGCCGGCTCTATCGCAAAGTAATCCAGCAACACGATATCCCCATCCAGCATGGTGATCGCCAGTCCCAAAAACGTGCCGTCCTCATCTTCTATGGACAGCATTTCCGTAACGCCCTCCCGGGCTTTGCGCCGTATCAGGAAGAAGGGCTTTCTTTCCGCGGCCGGAAACGCTTCCCTGTACAGCCTGTGAATGCGATCCACCTGCCTCTTCTGATCCGCTTCCACCAGTCTGATCCCTTTATCACTCATAACAATACCTTTCTGCCTTCCCGTTCTTTATCCAGTCTCACTTCAAACGTTTTTTCCGATAAAAGTATAACACAATCCGTTCCAACTGCCGCTTTAAAACGATCTGAATTTCCTCCTTTGGATGAATGGGTTTTACTAAAATGCTCAGAATCCCTGCGTTTTTAGCGCCCCACACATCGGTGAAAAGCTGGTCGCCGATGAACAGGGTCGTGCGCTCATCCGTCCCCATCCTCCTCATAGCTTCCTGATAGCCTTTGGGAGAGGGCTTATCCGCTTTAAAAATGTATCCCGCATACTTCACATCCTCTGCAAAGCTTTTCACCCTGGGTTCCTTATTATTGGACAAAAGCGTCACCGCAAAACCCGTTTTATGCAGCCGCTCAAACAGAGCCACAGCCCGGCCGTCAGCAGGCGCGCCATGGGGCACCAACGTATTATCCACGTCATAGATAATTCCCCGGTATCCCTCTTTGTAATAACCTTCATAATCGATTTCATAGGCGGAATCCACCCAGACATCCGGATAAAAAATTTCCAGCATGATTCCCGTTCCTCCCAAGCGCCTCTGTCGGGCAGCGCTATATCATCTCCATATGCTGCCGGCCGTTTCCGCAATGTAAAAATAAACGCGGCCTGCACTGCCGCGCCTACAATCTATTCCGATCACAATTATTCACGATCTGTCTCTATCGAACATAGTATACAAGATCCAGGCAAAATGCAAGTGTTTTTTCTTTCCTCCCTTTCCTATCCGGCCTGTCTTTGATTCATTCCATTTTTTACAGATACTTTTTTAACTCTTTTATATTATTTTCTTCAAAATCCATCAGTTCCTTTGCCAGTTCCACAGACTGTCCCTGTGCCTGCGCGTTATGATTCATCGCTTTCCACAAATTCGACAGTCCCATATTGCTGCCCCGGATCATCAATTCGGCCAGATGACTGGTGGAAGCATTCAGCAAAGTATTCCCCTGGATTGCGGCCGTAATCATCATCCGGTTCACCTTGTTTTCCGGATCAGGTCTCTGTTTGGCCGCAAGAAGCTGCGCCTTTGCCCGGTCATGCAGTTCCCCGTATTTGAACGATTCTCTCGCCAGCATCAGTGCCATATTGTCATCGTATACTTTATTGCTCATCACATCCAGCGCATGCATTCCCATTTCCGTATTTTTTTGAATTTCCCGCAGCAATTCCACATCGTCTTTTTTCATACAAGCTTCTCCCTTCCATAAATGAAGCAGGAAGCATCTTTTAGGATACTTCCTGCTTTATTCTTTCCATATGGAAGAAAAATATTCCTGTTTTCTAATCCATTACTTTCAAAACTTCTGTCTTCACATATCCGGTCTGTCCGTTGAATTTCACCTTCGTCCATCCGTCCGCCTGTATCATGAGAATCTCCAGCTTATCTCCCTGATAGCAGACGCCAATCTTATCCGCTGTTTCGCTGGCTGATTTCCGGACATTGATCGTATCGCCTACCTGTATGGTTCCGGAGATCGGAAGGGATGTGCTGCTGTTTCCCGTACTGCCCGCGCCCGCATTCTCTTCGTCTGTATCCTCTCCCGCTCCGGCCGCCTCATTTGCCTGTTCGGCGCTCTCATCCGTCACAAATTCCAGATACTCGGACTTGATAAACGCTTCTTTTCCTTCAAACTCAACTTTGCTCCAGCCATTTGACTTGCTTTCAATCAGCGGCAATACGTCGCCAATCTGCACCTTACCGATCCGCTCCGCCTGCTCGCTGTCGGACGCGCGGACATTCACCACATCAGTCGCCCGGACTTCCGTCGCTGTTACCGTTTCCGCAGACGCCTCCTGCTGATTATCCTCCGCTTCCTGCGCCGCCTCCGCTTCTGCAAGAGCCTCGCCGACTTCGACCTTCAAATCGCTCGTCATCTGCGCCAGAAAATTATTCAGTTCTTCATCTTCCACAACCGCCTCATTGAACGCCACCTGTATCCGGTTCATCAAATCCACCACATCGTCCTGCGCAGAGATCTCTTCCAGATACTGGTTCACGGCCGCGTCCACTTCGCCTTCAAAAATGTAGCAGCTTCCGTCCTCCCTCTCATATACCAGATAAGGGCTTACCCCCGGTACCAAAGTATCCACTCCCTGGAATTTTACCTCATAAGAAGCATATACCACATAGGAATTCTCAGCCGGTCCGGCCTTTGTATAACATTTCAGATTCTGATAGGACTCGATATATGCGCTTCTTTTTTCCAGATAAATCAGCATCTCGTCGTCTATGGAATCCGCCAGCAGCTTAATTGTCTCCACATCGCCGTTTGTGACGGCCTGATAGTATTCTTCCATCAGCGCGTTGATTTCCGGATGCGCGTCTTCCTCCAACGGCACTTCCGCCGTTTCCGTATTCTCTTCCTGTGCAGTCTGGCTTCCCGTTTCTGTTGTTCCCTCCGCCACAGCCGGCTCTACTCCTCTGCCGGCAAATATTCCGATTACGATAGCAATTGCCAGAATCACGACTACTGCAATTCCCGCTATAAGCGGCATTTTCTTCTTTTCTTTCAGAGAATTCCAAAAATCCCCAAGTCTGTTTTCCGGTTTCTTCTCCTGTACGATCATAAAATCCCAACCTTTATTGACAAATCTGAACTACCCCAACAAAAAGCAAAGTGATGCGGAATGCAACCGACAGGAATCGAACCTGCATTAAAGGCGTCGGAGGCCTCCGTTCTATCCGTTAGACTACGGTTGCATGTGTAATATCAAAAGATATTACAAAATTGTTACGCATCACTCTGTCACATAATATCACAACATTTTCATCTTGTCCAGCAATTTTTATAAAGTTTGAATTTCCATATTATTCCTATCGTAATAGTAAACATGTTCCGATAAAAAACCTGATTTGTCTTTCATCTTCTGATTGGCGGAATTCACCAGTTCCTGCAAGCGTTCCTTTGTCTCTGTACCGCCCTGCGGCAAAAGAATCACCTCATGGACGCTGGACGGCAGAATATAAAAGCCGCTTTTGAGTTTTCGGGAAATTTCCTGCAGAATTCCCGGATAGAGCAGGGATGCGGCTCCAAACAGCCATCGTTCATTTCCCAACACCCACATCGGTTTCAGGCCGCTCTCCTCGCGCCGTTTCTGACCGATTTTCCTTGTCAGAACGCAGGCGAGTTCGTCCAGCACTTCTTCCTGTGTCTGCGTATATTGTTTCTTCAGCATGCGCCGGATCACATCTTTCTCAGAGCCCCGCAAAGAACTCTCCATCAGGCGCTCCATCGAAAACAGGCGGGGCGGCAAAATCTTCCACATATTCTCAACCGCATCCTGTAAAAGCCGCTGCGGCTCCATTCCCCACTGGGCCATCTGCAGCAAAGAGACCGGATGCCCCATGGCTCTTCCACGCTCATTTTCCCGAAAAAGACAGGGCACTGCGGCGAGATCCGCAAATGCCCTGCTAAACGGCACCCGACGCAAATATTCGGTATCTGCAAGTCCGATCAGCCTGATGATCAGACGCTGCTTTGCCTCATTATAGTTAGAATAAAAAGTATCATTCTCCATCATGCAATCCATTTACCGCAGACCATGTTCCAGACGTTCCTGATATCCGGGCGCATGCTTGATCTCATATTTATTGTTGAACATCTCATATTCCGCTTCAGAATATCTGCCGAGAAAATCTTCTTCCACATTCGTCCGGTATACCAGCCCTACCGCCAGCGACGGCGCCAGAACCGGGTCTTCATATTCCCGGCAGAGACGCTGTATTAACTCGCAATACGCTTCCGCTTCTCCTTCATCAGGCGTCGGAATCACAATCCCAAACACATCTCCGTCCATACGCCCGATCAAATAGTTCGCGCCTGCTTCCCGCCTGATAATGCCCGAAATCGTCTTGATCAGACGGTCGCTCTCTTCAATGCCGAAATGATCGTGAACAAACTTCCAGTCGTTGATATTGGCGCAAATCACCGCCGCAGGGGCTACTCCCGCATTCTCCATATCTTTCAGGCGGTTCATAAAATAAGTCCTGCTGAGCGCGCCTGTCAGCGCATCGTCATGCTCGCCGCGCTTTACGCGATAATGTTCCTTTTCCGTCCTCGCTTCCAACTCGTCCGCAAAAATTGCAGTCTCCCGGTAAAGATAATGCTTCTCTCCCATGTTGGCATAAATATCCACGATATTATCCAGAAGCTTCTCGGTCAGCGCCGGATCCGCCGTCTGCTCCGTCTTCGCATACAGGTGACCGATCGTTCTGCCCTGCACACGGATCTTCCTGCCCGGCTCGTTCACCACATCAGGAACGAATCCCGAAAAATCTCCCACCACTACGGCAGTCTCCCCATGACGCTGCGTCAGCAGCAATTCTACCCCCAGCGCCGTATGAAGATTGGAAAGATATTCTTCTACCTTCTTTAAATCAAATAAATTCTCAAGGCTATAATCCTTAATGTTCTCCTTTAGTCTCTGCTCCAGCGGCAATGCCCCATATGCCATAACGTCTCCCTCTCCTTGTCCAGATGATTAATCTTCCGAAGAATAATTCTGCTTTGATTATAGCCTCTGCACATGCTTTTGTCTAGTGAAAGTACCGTTACCAGGTTAATTATCCGATTGCGTTTTTTAATCCTCCCGCATCCACTCCAGATAATCGCTCTCGTTTGCAAACAGCCGGTAGCTTCCGTCCACAAATCCCATATAACCTTCGCTCACATAATATCCTTTCATCATTCTGTCTCCTTTGCTGTGATGTTCCTGTTTTTGTATCTGTTTTCATCATAGCAGTTACAGAGTCCAATAAACCGGACTCTGTCAATTATTTTAAAATAAAATCAGAATTTTCATCGGGACTCCGCAAAGTTTTTCTCTTCTTCCCTTGAAAATTCCGTAAATTTCAGTACAATAGGAAAGGATACGTCTGATACAGGCGGACGTATGAGAAACACACACATTGTCAGGGCGTATGAACGGTCCCTTACAGGCCGCGCCCCATTTTTGGAAAGAGAGGACCCGACTATGATAAGTGCGAATAATGTGACACTGCGTCTGGGAAAAAAGGCGCTGTTTGAAGATGTGAATATCAAATTTACGGAAGGCAACTGCTATGGACTCATCGGCGCCAACGGCGCAGGAAAGTCCACATTTTTAAAGATTCTTTCCGGCAAACTCGAAACTACCAACGGAGACGTGGTCATCACTCCCGGCCAGCGTCTTTCCGTTCTGGAACAGGACCATTTCAAATATGACGAATATCCCGTCATGGACGTCGTCATTCAGGGCAACGCCCGTCTTTATGAAATTATGAAGGAAAAAGACGCGATCTATGCGAAGGAAGATTTCACGGACGAAGACGGAATCCGGGCTTCCGAACTGGAAGCGGAGTTTGCGGAGATGGACGGCTGGAATGCGGAGTCTGACGCCGCAACCTTATTAAACGGCCTCGGCATCGATACGGACCTGCATTATAATCTGATGAAGGAATTAAACGGCAACGAAAAGGTGAAAGTTCTGCTTGCGCGCGCCCTGTTCGGCAATCCCGACATCCTTCTTTTGGACGAGCCGACCAACCATCTGGACCTGGACGCCATCGCATGGCTGGAAGAATTTCTGATCAACTTTGAAAATACGGTCATCGTCGTTTCGCACGACCGTTACTTCTTAAATAAAGTATGTACGCATACCGCCGATATCGACTACGGCAAAATTACGCTGTACGCCGGAAACTATGATTTCTGGTATGAATCCAGCCAGCTTCTGATCAAGCAGATGAAGGAAGCGAACCGCAAAAAGGAGGAGAAAATCAAAGAACTGCAGGAATTCATCTCCCGTTTCTCCGCCAACGCTTCCAAGTCCAAGCAGGCGACTTCCAGAAAGCGCGCGCTGGAAAAAATCCAGTTGGATGAAATCAAACCTTCCAGCCGGAAATATCCTTATATCGATTTTCGTCCCGACCGCGAGATCGGCAACGAGGTGCTCACCGTGACAAACCTGAGCAAGACCATCAATGGCGTAAAGGTGCTGGATAACCTCTCCTTCATCGTCGGTCACAACGATAAGATCGCTTTTGTGGGCGGCAACGAACAGGCAAAAACCGCGCTCTTCCAGATTCTGGCAGGCGAAATGGAACCGGACGAAGGCAGCTACAAGTGGGGCGTTACCACTTCCCAGGCTTACTTTCCGAAGGACCCCACCAATGAATTTGACAATGAGGATACCATCGTGGAATGGCTCACCGGCTATTCCCCCGTCAAGGACGTGACCTATGTCCGCGGCTTTTTGGGACGTATGCTTTTTGCGGGAGAAGACGGCGTGAAAAAAGTGAAGGTGCTTTCCGGCGGCGAAAAGGTCCGCTGCCTGCTCTCCAAAATGATGATTTCCGGCGCGAACTGCCTGATTTTAGACGAGCCCACCAACCATCTGGATATGGAATCCATCACCGCGCTGAACAACGGTCTGATCAAATTCCCCGGGGTCGCGCTTTTCAGTTGTCATGACCATCAGTTCGTGCAGACAACCGCCAACCGCATCATGGAAATTCTTCCAAACGGTTCGCTGATCGACAAGATCACCACCTACGACGAATATCTGGAAAGCGATGAAATGGCGAGAAAGCGCACGGTATATACCGCGAACAGAGAAGAGGATGACATCTGAGATGATCTTGAATAAAGCAGTCGACCTTCATGTGCATTCCGACAAATCCGACGGAAGCTTTACGCCCTCGCAGCTTGTGGATATGGCCGCCGCCAAAGGCCTTAGCGCCTTTGCGCTGACCGACCATGACACGACGGCGGGTTTGAAGGAAGCCATTGCAGCAGGCGACAAAAAAGGAATCGAAGTAATCCCCGGCATTGAATTCTCCACGGAATATCACGGCCGGGATATCCACATTGTAGGACTTTTCATCGATGAAGACGCGCCCGTTTTTCAGGCACAGATACACCGTTTCGTGGACGCCCGCGTCGAACGCAACCGTACCATGTGCGCAAGGCTTTCCGAAGCCGGCATCGATATCAGCTATGAGAAACTGACGGAAGCCTTTCCCGACTCCGTCATCACCAGAGGTCACTACTCCCGCTATCTCCTGGAGCATGGTTACGTCAAAAGCATGCCGGAAGCCTTTGACCGCTATCTGGGCGATCACACCAGATATTTTGTGCCCCGGGAAAAAATTTCTCCCGCCCAGGCCGTAAAACTCATTCTGGACGTAAAGGGTATTCCGGTGCTGGCTCATCCCACTCTTTATCATATGGGAAAAGACGGGCTGGAACAGTTGGTTACAGAATTAAAGGAAAGCGGTCTGATCGGCATTGAAGCGATTTACTCGACCCATACAGCCGCCCAGGAACGCCAAATCCGCGAACTGGCCAAACGTTTTGACTTTCTGATTTCCGGCGGCTCGGATTTTCACGGAAAAAACAAACCCAATCTGGAACTCGGCACCGGCTACGGAAAGCTGTATGTGCCCCTGGACGTTCTGACAGCACTGAAAGAAAAAAGAAAGGAACTTTTTCATGTCTGAAAAAATTCTGTTTTCCGATATGGACGGCACACTGCTCACCTCGGATAAAAAAGTATCCCCCTCTCTGCAGCGGCTTCTTACAAAAATGGTACACGCCGGAAACCGCCTGGTGCTCACCTCCGGCCGTTCCTTAGGCAGCATCTTAAACGTTGCGCAGCGCTCCGGGCTTCTGTTTCCCGATACGCTCATCATCACGACAAACGGCAACGAAGTCTATGATTATGACGGCAGACAGTTTCTTCTGCGCAAAACAGTTCCTATGGATATTGCGCAGGGCGTCATCGATCTCGCCCACAAATACGGCCTGCATATCCAGTCTTATAACGACAGCCATGTCGTCTGTGAGAAAGATTCTTCCGAACTCGCTCACTATAAAAAGGCGACCGGTATGGACGCCTTTTTTACGGATGATATCATGGGCGCAATCAAAACGCCGCCGAATAAGCTTCTGGCAATCAGTCTGGAAAGCCGTTCCCGCCTGGAACCTCTCCGTCAGGATGTGATCCGGTTATACGGCGACAGCGTCACGGCCATGTTTTCCTGCGACCAATATCTGGAAATTTTTGATAAGACTGCCGGAAAAGGCAACGCGATCCGCTTCGTCTGCGATTACCTCGATGTTCCGCTGTCCGGCGCAGTCGCCGCCGGAGATGCTGAAAATGACATTTCCATGCTGGATATGGCCGGGATCGGAGTCGCCATGGCAAATGCGGACCCGCAGGTAAAAGCGCATGCGGACTTCATCACAGAACACGACAACGATCATGACGGACTGGCAGATGCGATCTTAAAATATTTTTCGCTTTGACAAACTTACTTTTCCCCTACTCCGCCCAGACTTCATTTCCTTCCTGACCGGACATCAGCCACCGGGAAACGCGTTCTACGCTGATGCTGTCCGTATAAAAGGAAATCCGCGCGCCTTCTCCGTCTTCGAGTATGGCACACAATTTGCGTCTAAACCAAGTGCACGGTTTGAGCGCTTACCAAACTGTCACTTATCCCCCTCATTACAAGCTGATACCACCAGTGAATAAAAATCGGATTTCTGCTCCATAAGTTGCTTGTACGTGCCGGATTCACTGATTTTACCGTCAGAAATGACCAGAATCTCATCAAAACGTTGCAACACAGAAGGTTCCAGATAGTGCGTAACAATAATTTTGGTCATCCCCTTCAAGTCCAGAATCGTATTCAAAATATTCGCAGCAGTAGGCTTATCCAATGCAGCCGTTGCCTCATCAACCAACAGGATATGTGCGGAACGCAGCAGGCAACGGGCTATGGCAACTCTCTGCTTTTCACCTCCGGAAAGGTTTGCTCCTTCTTCACCGCACAGATAGTCCAATCCCTTCGCATCTGCCAGTCCGGACAACCCCGCAAATTCAACTGCCTTTTGGACGCAATTTCTCTCACTATGTTTATACAGTGTGATATTATTCAAAATGGAATCATTAAAAACACATACATCTTGGTCAATAACAGAATATAGCTTATACAGAGCACTCTGTGCAATGGTATTCAATTCAGTACCATCAACCCGAATGCTGCCCCTGTAATCACGGTAATTGCCCAAAAGGATATTGAGCAGAGTGGTTTTACCGCTTCCCGTATGCCCAACAATAGCGTAACTCTTTCCGACTTTGAAAGAAAAGGACAGATCTTTCAATACGTTTTTCTGATGTTCATATCCAAAATTTAGACGATCTAGCACAATATCATTTTCAAGTATACCGGATATTTCAACCCCCGATTCCTCCTGTCCTCTGCCGAGCAGTTCAGCCATTCTTCCCACCAGCCCGGAAGCCGCCTTTTTCTGCGCCATAATATTAGGAATTGAAACGATAGGGGAAACAACAAACCCCATGAGGTTCAAAAATACAATAACCGTACCCGATGTGATATTTTCCCCGGATAACGCCATAAATGCAGCGCAGATAAAAATACCAAGCTGCGCGATAACGCCTGCTCCTGCAGCGCATAGATTTACGAGTTCGGAAGTTTTCCTTCGTGTACATTTCGCATATTCAAGCTGATTATTCCGTACCCGGAACATACTCATCATTTCCCCTTCAGCCTGAAAAGCCTTGACAATGGAAATTCCTGAAAGGACTTCCTTCACACAATTGACAAAACATTCATTGTTCTCTGAGACCAGTTTTTCGTCTCTGGCAAGTTTACTGCCAAACATAATTGATGATGTCACCGGCAGCATAGCAAAAACGACAGCAAGCAATGTAAGAAACGGACTATATTGCAGCATCACAATAAACGCAAATACCAAACCGATGCTATCCATATAAAAAGTAAAAAGTACAGACAGGTAATTTGTTTCTATGGAAACAACATCGTTTGTAAGCATAGAAATGTATTTTGACGTGTTTTCGGCACTAAGAGAAGATTTGTCCAGATCCAGCAAATGTTCGAAGGCAAATTCCTTATACTGCGTTGTTGCCCTGCGGATGAAAGTTGGAGAAGATTGTCTCTGTATCAAAAAGACAATGATGAGAAGCACGAAAACACCAACAGAATACAGGCTGAGGTGTACCAACCCTGCCATGTCGTTCTGCGCTATTGTGTCAATAATCTTCTGCAGCAACACCGATATACAGACGTTCAACGCCGAAAGAAATGTGAGACATACTACGGTGATAACAAGCATCTCGACATTGTTTTTGATAAATGTATGCTTCAATTCCCGACGCACGATATCTACATTTTTTTCAGTAACATTCAATTTTCTCATAACCTCCAATGAGTATTTCTCCATTCCAGATTCATGATAATTACGAACTTAATGCGGAATCCTCAAACCATATTTTGTTTATGTACGTTGAATTTTTAGTGCAGTCGTATAACTTGCTGCATTAACCGTTGATTCAAGATCAATATTATCTCCGATATAATAACCTGAACGAATGTACTCATTTAGTGCTTCCTCAAACTCTCTGCATGAGGATATTCCCAACGATTCAAGTTCATCGGAAATTCCTTGGAATAACTCCTGTAGGTTATGGCTTTTTAAAATTTCCTGCAGTATTTCTGGTTTATTTAAGAAATCGAAAATTTTTGCCATTTGAATTGTTGGTACTCTGTCTATAACCACATCATTCATATTATACTCCTTTCTCAATTGACTTACTTCCATTTAAAGATTCCGCATTCAGCTACTATGTTAAATATTTATATAAATAGACCACATCCATTTAAAGATTCAGCAATCTAGAAAGATAGTAAACATCTTGGCTGATTTTTTCAATACTCAATTTCCCTCCAAGTCTGGAAAACCTTATAAACGTCATTTCATACACTATTTTTTCTTCTCTAAGAGCCTTAAATATATCAAAGTCAAACTTAAACATTTGTGTCATTTGATTTTGATTTTTACCAAAAAAATAATATTGCTTTTCAAAAGAATAAATTTGCTGCAAGTATTCGTAATCCGCCCCCTCTTCTCCATCTAATTCATTTTGAATAATTTTAGATACAAAATCAAAACATTTATCACTCCCGTTCCTTTCTTCATCAAAATCAGTGGAATATATCATATAATTCGATACTAACTGCTTATGAAACTCGTCAACTTCTTTTCTATTACGATTGAACAAACATTCCAATGAATACTTTTTGATTAAAAACTGCACTGACTTATTGAAGAAAATCATTCCCGTTGTAAGAATCGATAAAAAATCGTCAAAATTTTTATATCTTATAAAAACTTCTGTATCAAATGTATAAAACTGACTAAATAATTTAGGATACTTTTTTATCAATTCAATCCCATAACTTGTAAAATGCCGTTTCTCCGATTTTGTCATCCTCATGTTCTCCAAATCAAAATAAAGCGCGTCTTTTGATACTTTATCAATTTCCTCACCACCAGTAAAGAGCATGAGTCTATGTAACTGTACAGATTTTATACCAAGAAGCAAAATTTTCTCTATTAATTTTAGAGTATCCCTAAAATCTTCAACTGTTTCATGAGGAAATCCAAAAATAAAGGATGCAGTTACATAATCAATCCCGATTTGTTTCATATATTTTATAGTTTGTTCAACTTTATCAATATTAAGATATTTTTTTATATCTTTTTGCATTTTTTTTGATCCGGTTTCTATTCCGAGATATATTTCAACGCAATTTGCTTCCCGCATTTTGTCCAAAAGCACTTCATCAAGTATATCTATTCTTGATGAACAGGACCATTCAATATCCAGTTTTTCTTTAATAACTCTATCACAAAACGCAAATATGTAAGATCGATTCGCTGTAAAATGATCGTGCACAATATAGAATTTCTTTAAGTCATATTTCACTCTATAACATTTCATTTCTTCTATTATATCTTCAATTGGTTTTATTCGATGCACACGTCCCCAAAATAAACTTGTTGAACAAAAGGAACACTGGAACGGGCAACCTCTCCCTCCCTCAATATCAACAAACGGAATTTTATCATCATAACGAATAGGAACCCCTACCGAATAATTCGTTAATTCACTTGCTGAAAGTAGTTCTGCCCTCTGATTTATATGGATCATTCCCATTTTATCTTTATAACAGATACTTGGAATAGTATCTAGCGGTGGCACATTCAAAGGTGACAATATAAAATTTACTAAAGGTAATATTATCTTTTCACTCTCACCAACGCATATATAATCAATAAAATCGAAATTTGCTAAAATTTCTTCAGCAAGCACAGACGCATGTGGACCTCCCAAAATAATACTAATACCTCGATTTAACTTTTTTATCCTTTCAGAGATTTCTATTACCAATTCAAATGAATTGCAAATAGTGTAAAATCCAACAATTGAAGGGGATTTACACAATATATATTGTACAATATTATCTATATTGACATCCATATCTTCAATATATTTAAACGAAGAATTTTCATCTAAATTTAGTAAATCAAAATTAATACACTCCGATTCATATTGTTGATTAACTATTTTATTAAGGATTAGTTGTCCCAACTGTGGTCTTACGTCTAGTTTACAAAAATCAATCTGATTGACAAACAATATATCCACGTCTGTTCCCCTTCTCACATCTTTTGTCTTTTCATGTATGGAAGCAGTTTAAAGTAATTATTTGAATTGAATAACAGTGCACATAGTTCGCACGAAGATATTACTTTGGAGGGATAATTAATTCCAACCCGATCAGCAATATTCAAAAAATAGTCAAATCCATATTCTCGTAGCGATGCCAAAAAAATATTTCTGCGCAATCTATCATATGCTTCTTCCAAATCAATATCAAAAATATTTCCAACGCTCAACTTTGTCTTAAAAACATACGGGGAACAACATGGCCAGATATTACCATTACAATCAATCGAAAATGTCCCTGATTTACGACAATAACTATTGGTGCAATCATATTCTCGTATATAGTTTAAACCTTCAATAGTGTATTCTGCATATCCAACTGGATAACACGGGATAAAAGCCACTTGAACATCAGCAAGATGAGGTCCCAAAATTCCAAATATATTACTCAAATTAGAACTGGCAGTAATTACACACTGTAATGCAACGGTTAGTTTCAAATTCTTTGCCGCCATAATAACATTAATTATATTTTGTATAGGAACAAAATCATAATGATATTCATCACAGCTCAAACCGATACCGTTCAATCCAGCCGCCTTCAACATCTCAAGTTTCTGATATGCACCTTCATATGTAACCGCCCAAAACGCATTACTTGTTATGCTACATATCTTTCCACCCTTTTTGACTTCCTTTACGTATGTCAATAAACTACTGAAATCCAAAAAAGGTTCTCCGCCTGAAAATCCAATCTGAGTTATTTCGGAAATTTTATCTGCCTGCCTTATATATTCGATAACTTTATCAAAAGGTAACCATTCTTTTTGTGTAGGAGAACACGAAAAGCAGCAAATATCGCATTTAGCTGTACATTGATTTGTCAATAGAATTCCCATATTTTCATAATGCACTACTATCACCTCAATTCGTATTATCGTCCAGCCTTATAATCCAAACCCATCCATAGTACACTGAAGCTATATTCAAACTATTTCTTTAAAATATATTTTATTATAGCATCAGTAAGATATTTATGCAATATTGCCATATATGGCACCATCTAGATCTGAAATTATATACAAAATTTTATCGTATCAATCGGGTTTTTGACACTTTTTAACAAAGAGTAATTAACTCTGACATCTGCACTTACTTTATTATAATAAGGGGAGTAATTGGTCCGATGTGGGCTTGGGTCATTACATCCGTTAAAAAAACGTTAACCAACCCCTTATTATAAGTATTCGATTAAGTAGGTAGGTATATCTTATAAGCGAACAGATCTGACGGATGATTTACACAAGACATTCGATTTTCATACGGATTATGAATTCACCTCAAAATCAGCCATGCGAAGCATAATAAAAGTATCAAAACAGAAAAAGTAAAAAAATAGCACAAATCGTTTTCGAAAAAGAAATGTATACAGACCAAAAATACTGGATTTGTATCCGTTTTTTATTTTCATGTGCAATACTACCAATTTCAGCAGTAATAATGTGTTCCGTAATAGCAGTTTAAATCAGCCTATTTTTGTATCTATCAATAATATATTTTCCCCCAAAAATTTTTCATATAAAAGTGATTGTCATATAAGTAATCGCTAAATCACTTATATGACAATCACCCACTTAATCTCATTTCCATTCAGAATTATTTTCTAATCTGCAATATTGCAGCACCTTTTCCACAGATATCTGGTCTGTATCATACGAATAGACGCGTCCCTCCGCATCAATGTATTGTACAAACACCCCATATATCCTGTCTGTCGAACTGTTTACCAATTTAACAGACCACATATTCAGCAATGAGCCGTCTCCAAAATCAAGCGTAACAACAGCCTCTTCCTTTGGCGCGGTTCCGACTTTACCTGGTCCGCACGACGTTATGATATCATAAAGTTTATAGGCATTGTCGCCAGACATCCGGATTTTCCGGTCATCCATATTAACCTGCAGACAATCATTCTCGTACGCGTATGTAATACTTTCTGATAAATCGCCGACAAAACGCCAATAGCGTCTTTGATACCATCCCGACCAGATAATCGAAAGTACAACAATCAAAATAACCAGGAAACACGCGCCAAGACCTGCAATAAGGGGCCACTCTGCTGACTTTTTTTTCTTTTCTTTTTTATTGATTACTTCATACATTTTTATTCCTTGTCAGCCCTCCACAATCAGATATCTTCCGTCACCCACTTCAAATACCTCGTCCGCTTCCAGAATGCTGTCGGCGTCTTCCATATCCACGCCCACTTCCTCAAAATACGCCCGCACTTCTTTGGGGGATTCCACCACAACTGCCATGCAATCCTCCAAAAAAGCTTCCGCTTCCCCCATGCTCTCCGCCACGTTCTCCGGAAAAAGCTGGCTCTGCTTTTTCAAAAAGCACTGCAAAACGGCGTCATCATATTCATACATATCCTTCCCCTCCTTTTCTCTTTCTTTTTTTATTTTCCGTTTAAAAGGCGTACAATCTGCCAGACGCCTTTTTCTTTCCAGGACGGACAGATATGCTTCGCCGCCGCCTTGACATCCGGATGGGCGTTTTCCACCGCATAGCTTTCCCCTGCCGCCTGCATCAGTCCGATATCGTTGGTATTATCCCCAAAGGCCATGGTATCTTCCTTTGCGATGCCAAACGCCGTCTGAATCGTCTGCAATGCGTTTCCTTTATCCACAGAAAGGTCCATGAAATCCACCCATTCCTCTCCCGCGACACAGGTCTTTAATCTGTCCTTCCAGGCGGGAATGAGAACGCTTTCTCCCAGTTTTCGGATGCTGTTCTTCTGATAAAGCGCAACCTTTAAAATGGGTTTTCCCTGCTTTAATATGTCGTCCACCACCTGAAAGTCGTTGTGATAGCCATAGGTCATCATATCCAGAAATTCCCGGTTATGCGTCTCCAACAGGCTTCCCTCCGGCGTGGAAACGATCATTTCACAGTCTTTGATTTTGCGAAGCTGTATAATCAGTTCTTCCGCATATTCCCTGCGCATCTGCGTTAACGCCAGATCTTTGTCCCGATATCGGATATGAGCCCCGTTTTCCGCGATATAAATAATTCTGTCCGCCACGTCCCGGAACACATTGCGGATGCTGGCATATTGCCGGCCGCTGGCGCAGGCGAAATAAATTCCCTGATCCGTCAGCCGCAGGATTTCTTCCACAATTTCGGGGTACAGATCCGGCGTGGAATCCTGAATCAGCGTGCCGTCAATATCCGTCGCAATCAATTTTATCATGAATCAATTGACCCCTTTCCGTCACAGGCAGGATAACAAATCCAACGGTTTTTCAATCAGCGCGTCCGCGCCGTGTTCCAACAGTTCCTCTCTATCCCGGAATCCCCACAAAACGCCGATCGTCTGCACGCCCGCCGTCTTGCCGGTATCCATATCCACACAACTGTCGCCGACATAGAGAATTTCTTCCTTTTCCAGATCCAGCTTTTTTAAAATCGCATACACGCCGTCCGGCGCAGGCTTGATTGCAAGCCCTTCCTCCTGTCCCTGGATCAAAGAAAAGCAGCCTTTTCCGAATAAGGTTTCCACCACATCGACCGCATTCGCATGGGGCTTATTGCTGAATACCGCCGTTACAATTTTTTTCTCCTTCAGTTCTGCAAGAAGTTCCAAAATTCCTTCATAGGGCGCAACCTTGTACATACAGCCCTTTTCAAAGTATTCCATATACCGGTTATACACATCCTGAAAGTGCATAGGCCGCGTCGCAAATCCGTCCTCGTCCGGTTCCATGGACAAAGGATTCTCCTGATCCCCGGCGGCGCGCAGCGCCCTTATCACCTGCATTTTCGCGCCGTTTCCCACAAAACGCCGGTATCTTTGCTTTTCAATGGCAGAAAATCCGAAATCCGCCAACGCCTTATTCGAACAATAGGAAATGGATTCCAGCGTATCCGCCAGTGTTCCGTCCAGATCAAAAATGACCGCTTTTTTCATGTCTGATTCCATTTCATCCTTTCAAATCAACTCTCGTTTATGCAGTTCCTGATACAGTCTGCCCACGGGCAGCCCCACCACGTTATTGTAGTCGCCCTGTATGCCTTTTATATACGCCGCGCAGCGCCCCTGTATGCCGTAAGCGCCCGCTTTGTCCATTGGCTCCCCGCACGCCGCATAAGCTTCTATTTCCGCCGCGCTCATCGGGTAAAACTCCACCTGCGTGCACTCATAAAATGTAAAATATTCCTCCGAACAGCTTTCTTTACTCTGCCAGATCACGGTCACACCCGTATAAACCTGATGGCTTCTTCCCTGCAGCAGTTTCAGCATCCTGCAAGCGTCTTCCCGGTCCTTGGGTTTCCCCATGATCTTCGCGTCGCAGGAAACGATCGTGTCCGCGCCGATGACCAGCGTCCGCCTGTCATCCTCCGCCTTATCCGTTCCGTTATTCTCTGTCATCTGCCGGAAAATATCTTCCGCCTTCTGCCGGGACAACTCCTGCACAATCCGTTCCGGCTCCTTTTCCGTAATTTTTTCCTCTTTCCGGCTGGGAATAACTTCAAATTCCATGCCGATCTGCAAAAGCAGTTCCTGTCGTCTCGGAGAAGCCGATGCCAGCACGATCCGGTAATCCTTCATATGTCATCTCCCATTTCCACATGCGTTTTCGGAATGAAAACTCTGCTGTCCGCGTTTTCCACCCGCTTCTGTCCTTCGGCTATGGCTTCCCGGCAGAAGGCATCCTGCGCGCAGTAATTTTCTTTTCCTCTTCTGTCCACCTTTTCATAGGCGCCGTCAGACTGCAGAATCTGGGCCTTCATCGTATCCTTCAGTTGCCCCTGCAGAATATGCTCCAGCTTTTGCTGCAAAGCCGGATCTTCCACAGGGAACAGAATTTCCACGCGGCGCTCCAGATTTCTGGGCATCCAGTCCGCGCTGCTGCAATAGTATTCCGGTTTTCCGTCGTTTTCAAAGTAAAAAATCCGGGCATGTTCCAGGAAGTTCCCCACGATGGAGCGGACCGTAATATTTTCACTCACGCCGGGCACACCTGTCTTCAAACAGCAGATCCCCCGGACGATCAGTTCAATTTGTACGCCCGCCTGGCTGGCCTCATATAAAGCCACAATGATGTCCTTATCGCAAAGGGAATTCATCTTTGCCACAATGCGGCCCGTTTTTCCCTTCTGCGCATGCTTCTTCTCCCGTTCGATCAAATACAAAAACCTGTCTTTGAGCCACAGCGGCGCCAGACTTAACTTATTCCAGGAACGGGGCTCCGAATAACCGGAGAGCATGTTGAACACCGCCGTCGCGTCCTCTCCGATCGCTTCGTTGGCGGTCATCAGGCCCACGTCCGTATACAGCTTTGCCGTCGCGTCATTGTAGTTTCCGGTTCCCAGATGTACATAGCGGCGGATACCTTCCTCTTCCCTGCGGACAACGAGGGTGATTTTGCTGTGAGTTTTTAACCCGACCAGCCCGTAAATGACATGACACCCCGCTTTTTCCAGCTTTCTCGCCCAGACAATGTTATTTTCTTCGTCAAATCTCGCCTTCAATTCCACCAGCACGGAAACCTGCTTGCCGTTTTCCGCCGCCTGCGCCAGGGCCGCAATGATGGGAGAATTGCCGCTGACACGATAAAGCGTCTGCTTGATCGCCAGCACATCGGGATCTTTGCTCGCCTGCCGGATGAAATCCACCACCGGCTCAAAAGTCTGGTAAGGGTGATGCAGCAGAACATCGCCTCTGCGGATCACATCGAAGACAGAATCCTCCCCGGAAAATTCCGGCACCGGCTGAGGCGTATATTTGACCGTTTTCAACTGTTCAAAGCCGTCCAGTCCGTAAACCTTCATCAGGAAAGTCAGATCCAGCGGTCCGTCCACATAGAAAATGTCGCTCTCCTCCACATCCAGTTCTTTTCGCAGCATTTTTACCAGCTTTTTGTCCGCCGTATCCTCCACTTCCAGGCGCACGGCATGTCCCCAACGGCGCTTCTTGATCTGCTTTTCAATTTCCAGAAGCAAATCTTCCGCTTCATCTTCGTCGATCGCCAGATCGGCGTTTCTTGTGATGCGGAACGGATGCGCGCAGCGAACGTCATAGTTTAAGAAAAGTTTGCTGATATTTCTCTCGATGATTTCTTCCAGCAAAATGACCGTCGTCACTTCTTCTTCGTTCTTTTTTGCATTCGGAATTCTCACGATTCTTGACAGGACGCTGGGCACCTGTACGGTGGCAAATTCCACTTCCGCTTCCTTGCTGTCCTTTTTTACCAAAAGAGCGCCGATATTGAGCGTCTTATTGCGGATCAGCGGAAAAGGCCGGGAGGAATCCACGGCCATGGGGGTCAGCACCGGATATACGTTTTCAATGAAATAATCATCCACAAACTTTCCCTGTTCCTCCGTCAACTGCTCGTGATGCTCTACAAAGACAAGCCCGTTCTGTTTTAAAAGAGGCAAAAGCATCCTGTTGTAGGTGGAATATTGCAATGCGGCAAACTCATGAGTCTCTCCGGCCAGCATGACAAGCTGTTCCTTGGGAGACAGCCCCGCAATATCCTTCTTCGTATATTTGGCATGCACCATGTCCACCAAAGATCCGATGCGCACCATAAAAAATTCATCCAGATTGGAGGCTGTAATGCTTAAAAATTTCAGCCTCTCAAACAGCGGAATCTGCTTATCCCGCGCCTCGCTGAGCACTCTCTTGTTAAAAAGCAGCCAGCTTTTTTCCCGGTTCGTATAAAGTTCACAGCTTTGAAGATCTTTCTTTTCCGCCATAATCCATTCCCCTTTTTCGTTTCTTCCAGTCTTTCGGATACCGTTCTAAATCCGTTTCTGACGGATCACCGGACGGATGCTGTATACCTCTTTAAAAAATTCCGCCCTCGTGTCAAACAGTCCCTTTTCCAGCGTAATATCCTCCGTCGTATTTACGGTAAGAATCAATTGATCGTCCTTTAACGCCGCTTTTACGTCTCTGCATTTCTGCTTATGGCTTCTGTCCAGCGCATTGGAAATCTGCAAAATCGCCGTCAGCTTGGCGATCGTGAGAAATTCCGCCGTATCCATCGCACCGCCCTCGGTGTTCTCCTCATCATAAGCGAAATCCAGATGATTGTACTTGACCACATTGGCCACAATCTCCCGTTCCCGGTGAGACAGGCCGATAATTTCCGTGGACATGATAATCGCGTAAGAACACTCTCCCAGATTAATCATGCTGATATACTTTCCGCAGTCATGCAGCAGTGTGGCGATACGCAGAAGAAGACGTTCCCTCGTTCCCAGACCATGCACCTTTTTCATGCTGTCAAAAATGGTCAGCGCAATCTGCTCCAGCGTCTCACTGCGCCGCTTGCTGCCCATATACCGCTTGCTGATTCCCTTTGCACAGGTCACAATGTCCTGTTCAAAATCGTGCACTTTAGGAAGCAGCCGGTGTTTTTCCGCATATTCATAGGCCATACCGTCGCACAGCGTCACCCCCGGCGCCCAGATCAGCTTCGCTTCCGTCATCACCGCCACCTGTTTCACGATAGCGGAGGAAATCCGGAGAAGCTGCACATTTTCTTCCGGCGTATCGAAACGCTTTGCAATTTCTTCATTCGTATGGTTCTGCAAATATCCCAGATAGGTCATAAAGGAAGCGCTGTCCGCATATCCGGAAGCCTGTCCGTCCGTTAGTTTTTTCTGAATCAGATTGGAAATATAATCGTCCACCACGATGATATTTTCGATCGTCCTGTCTTTCAAAAACATCTTCTTAAAAACGGAAAGCTGGGCGGACAGCAGTTCTTCCAACATATCCTCATAACGGGAAGGACGGACATTTAAGCGGTGCAGCTTCTCCTGCAGGCGCAGCACGCCCAGCCGCATATTCTGGGTGGAAGACAGCTTGTCCTTGTCAAACAGGGAAATCTGAATGCTGCCGCCGCCGATATCCAGAACCACCGTTCCTTTTTCAATGATTTTCTCAAAACCCTCGCCGCGGGATGCGATGGATTTATAATCCAGAAAGCGCTGTTCGGAGTTGCTCAGCACCTCAATTTTAACGCCTGTGCGCTGTGCAATCTGATCCAGCACGATCGCCGTGTTTTTTATTTCCCGGATCGCGCTCGTGCCATAGGCCTTATAATCGTCCACCCTGTAGCTGTTCATAATGGAAACGAACTCCCGCAGCACCAGACAAAGCTCGTCCATTTTTTCATGGCTCACTTTCCCCGTCACATAAGTATCGCTTCCCAGATCCAGACGGTTTCTGACGCAGTCAACCTCCTGAATGCCGCCCGTCTTTGATATGGTAAAAATTTTAAGCGACTGCTCATAGGACCCTACGTCGATCGCCGCAAATGTCTTCATGCCAACTCCCCCTCTACTTTCCAAGCAGATAGTCGATAAACTGCTGCGCCGTTCTTCCCGACAGACCGCCGTGGGACAATTCCCAGCGGTTCGCCGCCAAAAACAGTTCTTCCTCCGGCATTTGGATGCCTGCGCGCTCCGCCAGCGCCTTCACAATTCCCTGGAACTGTTTTTTATCCGGCTTTCCGAAATAAATGGTCACACCGAAGCGGGATACTAAAGAAAGCTTCTCCTGCACCGTATCGTTGGTGTGCAGTTCTTCGTCCCGGTCTTCCTTATCCTTAAAACTTTCCCGGATCAGATGCCTTCTGTTGGAGGTCGCATAGATCAGCACGTTCTCAGGCTTTCTCTCCAGTCCGCCCTCGATCACCGCTTTCAGATATTTATACTCGGTTTCAAATTCCTCAAAACTCAGATCATCCATATAAATGATGAACTTATAATTCCTGTTTTTGATCTGTGTAATCACATCGTTAAGATCCTGAAACTGATGCTTGTACACTTCAATAATACGCAGGCCTCTGTCGTAATATTCATTGGCGATCGCTTTGATGCTGGAGGATTTTCCCGTACCCGCATCGCCGAAAAGCAGGCAGTTATTCGCCTTTTTTCCGTTCACAAAGGCTTCCGTATTCTCTGTCAGCTTCTGCTTCTGCAACTCATAGCCCACCAGATCGTCCAGCTTCACATGAGCGATATTCAGGATCGGCTCAATCCTGACGCCATCCTCATCGTGCGCCACGCGAAACGCCTTGTGCAGTCCGAATTTGCCGACGCCATACTCCTTATAAAACTCCGTCAGCGTCCGCTTCATTTCCTCCGGCGTGTGATCGCGGCAGAATTTCTCCGCCAACGTGCAGATCCGGTCCTTGATTCTCGTATTGTAGACCTTGCTTTCCTGCGTGTTGCTCTCATAGTGCAGCACCAGATCGAAATCCCTTACGCCGAGCCTGTCCGCCATTTTTTCAAAATCATAATCATAAAATTCCTTGAAAATCACGATATCGTGCAGCACCGCCCGGTTGATGGTACCTTCCACAGCGCCGCGGATTTCGCAGGCGCGGCTGTAGCTGTTCTCATTGTTCACTAAAAGATTGGTCAGATAACAGTGCCAGAGATTGCCGTAAAAGCCAAAACCGCCGGCCATTTCCAGCAGGCGGTGCATGCAGTCATACAGCAGTCCCGCTTTATCTTCCTGATTATAAAATTCATCCTCATAGTTCTCCATCAGCCAGACCATATCTGCAAGCAGGGAGCCTTCCTCAAAATCTTTATATATGATTAGTTCTTCTGTCTTCATGTGCCCTCCATGGAACCATTTCTCATTGAGAAGCAGCGCAACCTTTCGCGCTCCCTCTCTCTATTACGGGAACCTTCTCAATTCGCTTCGCTCATTGAGAAGTAGCGCAACATTTCGTGCTCCCGCGCTCAATGTTGCTTAGTAGTTCCCCAGTATCTTCATGTTGGATGCTTCTTCGCGCAGACCGCGAATCGCATTTTTCACCGCGCCGTCCGCAAGGTTTCCTTCAAAATCCACAAAGAATCGGTATTCCCATGTGCGCCCCTCGATCGGACGGCTTTCGATCTTCGTCATGTTCAGATTATTATAGATAAAGTGGGACAACATATGATAAAGAGAACCGCTCTCATGCGGCACTTCAAAACAGATGCTCACCTTCTTTGCATCCTTTTTAAATACCTTCTGATTCGTTACGATGATAAACCGGGTGGAATTGGAGGATACATTGTTGACCGGCTTTGCCAAAACTTCCAGTCCGTATACTTTTCCGGCATATTCGCTGGCGATCGCCGCCTGATCGTTGCGCTTTTCTTCCGCAACCTTGCGGGCCGCAAAAGCGTTATTCGGCATCGAAACCTGCTGCCAGTTGTGGCTTCCAAGATAGCGGGAACTCTGCATCAAAGATTGCGGATGGGAATATACAGTTTTAATATCAGAAAGCTGCGTTCCCGGCACCCCCAAAAGGCAATGCTCTATTTTGATGATCTGCTCTCCTACAATATAATTCTCAAATTCCACCAAAAGGTCATATATCTCGCTCACAATACCGGCCGTGGAATTCTCGATCGGCAGCACGGCAAAGTCCGCGCTTCCTTCATCAATCGCGCTCATGGCGTCCCGGAACGTGTCCACATGTACGCTGTCGATCTGTTCCCCGAAATAGCGCACCATTGCCGCCTGCGAATAAGCGCCCTCTGCGCCCTGAAAAACAACGCGGACCTTCTTCGTATCCAGTTCGTCCACCTCGATGAACGGCAGTCTTCCTGTCTGCCCTTTTTCATTTAAAAGCTGGTACTGCAGCTTGCGGCTCATGGACATGATCTGTTCAAAAAGTTCCGTAATTCCATGGCTGTTAAAATCGTTGTGCGTCATCGCGCGCAGCTTTGTCAGTTTTTCTTCCTCTCTTGCTTTATCAAATACCTTTTTCCCGTTTTCAATCTTAAACTGGGCAACCTGCTTGCAGATATCCATCCTTTCTTCATATAATTTTACGATCTGACTGTCGATGGAATCGATCTGGCTTCTCAGTTCCAATAAATCCATATGGATACTCCTCCATTTAGCGAGATTATTTGTCTGACGACATAGCCGCTCCGCTTTGGATGCGCACTCCGCTTCGCTTCGGCGCGGTACAATATCTTACGATATTGTACCACAGAAAGTATAAAAAAAGAAGTTTTGTCCAATATAATAGTATGAAAAAGTTGTGTAAAGATTTCTTGAAATGCGGCACCATCGGCTGGTGCATGGAAATACTGGTGACTTCCTTCGACGCTTTCCGCAAAAGGGAACCGACGCTCACCGGTCATACGTCTGTTTTTATGTTTCCCATTTACGGCGCGGCCTGTCTCCTGCGTCCGCTCTGTATTCTTATGTCCGGTTTTCACTGGATCGTGCGGGGCGCGACCTATATGACCTGCATCTTCTCCATGGAATATATCAGCGGACGTTACCTGCAAAAAAAAGGAAAATGCCCCTGGCGCTACGATCGCGCCGGCTGGAATATCGGTAAAGTGATCCGCTTAGATTACGCCCCCGCCTGGTTTGGTCTGGGGCTACTGTTTGAAAAAGTCGTAATGAGCGGTCGCCGTAAACGCTAAAAAGCTTAAAAAGAGAATCCTGTTTTACAGGATTCTCGCGCTGCGCATACGGCTAAAGCCGCTTAGGTTGCCATCAGGCAACTCTTTCCTTTCCGCGCGCATGCGCATCCCCCGGAGGGCTTTTTTATGCTATAGGAAATCCGAAGGAATTTCCTATGGCATAAAAAAGAACAGGCCGGGAATCCGCCATGGATTTCCGGCCTGCCAGTTCTGTTTGCTCCAGATATCACTTCCGTATGCGGCTATAAAAAGGATAAAAACAGAAAGAATTCAGATTCAGGGATTTTCCTCAATAGCTTTCGTAAATTCTTCTATCGTTCCCGCCTTAGTAACAAGCTTCAGCCACTTGCACAGTAGATTCTGATCCTTTTCCTGCACAATCCGGTCATGCAACTCAGTCGAAATCTCTCCAAGTTCGCTTAGCCAAATCAGAATAGCCTCCGCTTTTCCCTCAGATTTTCCTTCATCAAATCCCATCTCATATTCAGCTTTACGGATCTTGCGCATTTCCTCTTCTTCATTATATTCAAAAATTGACATTGCCACTACCTCCGATCGCTGCGCCGTCAGGAAATCGGAAAGGATTCCTTTCTGAATACATTCCGTGACGGCATGTTCTACCGCATCCTCAATTTTCTCTTTATTCGCATATGCACGGACACAGGCTACATATTCACTGTATTCTTTCAAAGTCCTGCATTTTTCCATCAATTCGCTGTTGTTGCCCACATTGATATTCAGCATCAGCACTTTCAGTTCCAGTTCCGGATCTTCCACATGCTTCTCAAACGCATCTGACAGCTTCAATATTTGTCTTTCCGGCTGCTTGCAGCTTCCATTGTAAAACACCACAAATCTTGGTACGGGAATCTTTACGCTCCTTTCTGCAATTGTGCGCAGGAAGCCGCTTTTTCTTCAGCAACCCCTGCCTGATAAAGGTGAATTTTAAGCATAGAGTTTCTGAAATGAATGATAGATACAATGGAAAGCATGATTGGAATACTTTCCATTGTCATGAATAAGACGGTCTGTGACCCGGATTCTTCGAAAGTTTATGCCCAAGATCATCTTATCACGATAATTGTCCGGGCTCAATCTTTTTTTGACTGTTCAGGGCAGAAAGAGACCCTTTCGATTCGCCGCCAGCACTATTTGGTCTTCTTACTCCAGGTCATAACATATTCTTTTTCATTGGTGCTATCGTCAACATTTTCAGATTGTATTGCAAACTGTTCTCTCTGATAAAAGGAAACTGCGCGTGTGTTTTTCTGATAAACCCTTAAAATCATAGTTGACTTAATTTCTTTCGCATAATTCAGCAATTGCTTCCCGATACCTTTTGACTGGGCGGCTTCTCTCACAAAAATACCCGCAATATAATTATTGTCTGTGAATCCGATGAAGCCATCTATTTGATTGGTCGTATCATCTTCATACACATATACTTCTGCCTGCGGCAATATCTCATTTACTGTTGCATAATTATCAGTCCAATAATTCTCAGAGATAAAGTCATGCGCTTTCCTATTTGTTTTTAGCCATATCTGCATAACGGCAGCCAAATCATTCCCTCTCAATATTCTTATCACGATATCGTCTCCTCATATTCCCTGCTCCCGAATCCAAAAGTGATGCAAACCAAGTGAAGATTCCCCGTCGAACGGCATAACTGCTTTTTTTGTTTATACAGCCTGGTAATGCTGAAATACTATATAAGCAATTCAAATTCAATCTCATGGCGCAAAGGTATGAAATTCTCACCAATTATAGGGATCTCCGGCTTTAATTTTCTTGATATATCCATAGCATTCCGGAACAGATGCGCCATATCAAATCCCCGTTTCTGATAAAATCTGATCGCATTAATATTGTCATTTGTCGTGATAAGAACAACTTTTTGAAGATTTCTTTCTTTCGCTTCCCGTATGACAAGTTCCAGGAGTTTAGTACCAATTCCCTGATTTTCCCGCAAGCTGTCAAGTGATACTATCTCCAGTATGTTTTCATAAACCAAATATGTTATTAAGCCAATAATAGCTTCCCCATCTCTAAAACAGAATCCTTCTGTTTTAGTCACATCAACTTCCCTGCCACGAATAATCATCGTTGTGGTATACCAACGCTGTTCCATAAACTCATTGATCTGATGCCGGTTCAAGCTGTCAATTCTTTCACATTCCATATGTCATTGTCTCCCTGCATAAACCGGGGCTGTTATCCCATTATAGCCTTCCGTTCCATTTTCCGCATGACAAACCGATAGGAAATCCACAGAAAGACACCCGTAATTCCCCATGCGCTCGCGTTCGCGCAGCACACGCCTTCATAGCTGAGCAGATGCGCGGCGATAACCGCAACCACCGCGCGGCAGACCAGTTCCACCACGCCGCCCATCATGGGCAAAAAGCCGTAACCGCAGCCCTGCATGACATTGCGATAAATAAAGATCATTCCCAGCGGAATGAAGAAAATACCGCAAATCGTGACATAAATGCGCACATAGGACAGCACTTCCGTCAGATCTCCCGCCAAAAACAGACGGACCACCCAGGGCAGCGTAAGTTCCAGCACCGCATAAGCGGCTACGGAATAGACCGCAGACATCCAAAACGCAATTTTGGCCCCTTTTTTGATCCGGTCCAGATTTCCGATTCCCCTGTTTTGCGCGCTGTAGGTGGCCATGGTCATCCCCATCGCCCCGTACACCTGGGTCACGAACTGTTCCACCTTGCATGCCACCGTATAGGCCGCAACTACGGTGGAGCCGAGCATATTCAGCGCCGCCTGCACCATAATCGCCCCGACCGCCGTGATGGAAAACTGCAGCGCCATGGGGATGCCGATGGAAAGCTGGTTTTTCATGCACCAGGCCTCCGGCTTAAAATGCTGCTTTCCAATCTGCAAAAGAGGCACTTTTTTCAAAATATAAAGCAGACACAGCAGACCGGAAACGCCCTGGGACGCGACGGTGGCCACTGCAGCGCCCGCCACGCCCATTTGAAACACAATAATCAGCACCAGATCCAGCACCACGTTCAAAACCGCCGCCAGAATCAGAAAGTACAGCGGCACTTTGCTGTTTCCCACGGCGCGCAACATGCTGGAAAGCAGATTGTATAAAATGGTGAAGCCCATCCCCAGACAAATAATGAGTATGTAAGTTTTAGACATCTCAAAAATGTCATCCGGCGTCTGCATGACGCGCAGCAGCCATCCCATTCCCGCCGCGCTCAGAATCGTCATAAACACTGTGACAATAGCGGACAGAATGTAGCTGTTTCCTACGCTTTTTTTGACGCCTTCTTTGTCTCCCGCCCCGAATCTCTGGCTTGTCAGCACCGTAAATCCGGTGGTCAGTCCCTGCATGAAGCCAAGGATCAGAAAAGATATGGTCCCCGTCGCTCCTACCGCCGCAAGCGCCTGCACGCCCACAAACTGTCCGACGATGACAGTATCCACCACGCTATAAAGTTGTTGAAATATATTGCCCAAAATAATGGGAATGATAAACTTTACAATCAGCCGAAAGGGGCTTCCCTTTGTCATATCAAGTTCCATAGTTTATCATCGTTCCTCCTGTCATTACGATTCGCTTCAAATCTCAATCATCAGGATCCAAATCACTCAGATCCTGCGCCCCGATATTAAGCATATTCATGGTACGGCGCTTCATGCGCGCCTCCTCGGACGCTTCCAGAATGAAATCCTTGACCGCCTTTGAATTCTTAATATGCCGAAGATAGAGTTCCTTATCCGTCGTGTCGCCCGTATAGCACTTCACGGTCCCGATCCCGAAAATGCGCTCCCAGAACGTGCGGATCAGTTCCACATCCTGTACTTTGTACATATAGCAGTCGTTTTCCTTTTTGCTCAGAAACCCTTCCTGAACCGTAATCAGATCTTCCCTGACCGTGTATATCGTAAAGGTAAACGGCAGCCCCAGAAACGCCCATCTTTTTCTTTCTGTAAATTCCATATCCATCCTCCTGTTCCCGCTAAAAGCAGCTATCATATGTTATCCTGCATTATAAGACATTCAGTCGGTTTTTTCAATTCCCTGTTGAAATCATTTTTTTGCTATGCTATACTGATTCAAACATAAAAAAGTTACCGTTCATGAAGCGAGCGGTAATGAATATACGCTGTATTAGCGCAGCAGACGGGAGGGTATATGACTGCTAAAGAATGTATTCTCGGCCGCAGAAGCATCCGCAAATTCGCGGACAAGCCGGTCGATCACGAACTGCTATCCGGCATTATCGAGACGGCATCCTATTCTCCAAGCTGGAAGCACACCCAGATCGTCCGTTACATCGCGGTAGAGGGGGAATTAAAAGACCGCATCGGCAACGAGTGCACTTCCACGTTTCCGAATAACGGCAAGATTATTGTCAATGCACCCATGCTGATTGCCGTCACTGTTATCAAGAACAGATGCGGTTATGAACGGGATGGTTCTTTTACCACTCCCAGAAAAGATACCTGGCAGATGTTTGATGCCGGTATCGCATCCCAGACTTTCTGTCTGGCAGCCTATGAAGCAGGACTTGGTTCTGTTATTGTCGGCATTTTCGATCAGGACAAAGTGGAGGCCCTTTTAGAGATTCCCCAGGAAAGAGAACTGGTTGCCCTGATCCCCGTTGGTTATCCTGCGGAAGAGCCTGTCGCTCCCAGACGGAAACCGGTAACTGAATTATTGACATTCAAGCAATGATGGAAAAATCGAGTAGGGAAACCTGCTCGATTTCTTTGCGCAGTGGCAATCCAAACGGCAACCTGAGCGGACAGCCTTGCGGATGCCCACTTCAAAATGAATGACTGGAGGACACAATTTATGAGACATCTGATGAATCCACTGGACTTTAGCGTGGAAGAACTGGACCAGCTCTTTGATCTGGCAAATGACATTGAACGCAACCGGGACAAATATGCGCATGCCTGCGCCGGGAAAAAACTTGCAACCTGCTTTTATGAACCCAGCACCCGGACGCGGCTGAGTTTTGAATCCGCCATGTTAAGCCTCGGCGGCAGCGTGCTTGGCTTTTCCGACGCCCAAAGTTCCTCTGCCACCAAAGGCGAAAGCGTTTCCGACACGATCCGCATCATTTCCTGCTATGCGGATATCTGTGCGATGCGCCATCCCAAGGAGGGCGCTCCGCTGGTAGCAGCCGAAAAATCCTCAATCCCTGTCATCAATGCCGGCGACGGCGGTCACCAGCATCCCACACAAACGCTGACGGATCTTCTGACAATCCGCACCTTAAAAGGACGCCTGGACCAGCTTACCATCGGTCTTTGCGGCGACTTAAAGTTCGGCCGCACCGTCCACTCGCTGATCAATGCGCTCTCCCGCTATGAAGGAATGCGGTTCATTTTTATCTCTCCCGACGAACTGCGCATTCCCGACTATATCACGGAAATGCTCAAAGACAAAAACATTCCTTACGAAGAAGTGATCCGTCTGGAAGACAAGATGCCCGAACTGGACATTCTTTACATGACCCGCGTTCAGAAAGAACGCTTCTTCAATGAAGAAGACTATATCCGGTTAAAAGATTTCTATATTCTCAACAGGAAAAAAATGCAGCTTGCTCCCAAAGATATGCTGGTGCTCCACCCGCTCCCGCGCGTAAACGAAATTTCCGTCGATGTGGACGATGATCCCCGCGCCGTCTATTTTAAGCAGGCGCAGTACGGCGTCTATGTGAGAATGGCGTTGATTCTGACGCTGTTGAACATTCATGTGGATTGAGACAGAACAGGAGGAGAAATTACCATGTTAAACGTAGGAAAAATAGAGGAAGGCTTTGTGCTGGATCACATTCAGGCGGGCATGGCCATGTCCATTTACCACCATCTGCAGTTGGACAAACTGGACTGCACCGTCGCCATCATCAAAAACGCCCGCAGCAATAAAAAAGGCAAAAAGGATATTTTAAAGGTGGAATGCGATGTGGACATGCTCGATCTCGACGTGCTGGGATTCATCGACCACAACATTACCGTCAACGTCATTCAGAACGGGGAAATTGTGGAAAAGAAAAAACTCCACCTTCCCAGACAAATCAAAAATGTCATCCGCTGTAAAAATCCGCGCTGCATCACTTCAATCGAGCAGGAACTGCCGCACATTTTCGTGCTTTCCGATAAGGAAAAAGAGATTTACCGCTGCAAATATTGCGAAGAGAAGTTTGATAAGCGTAATTTATGAAATACTTTCGTAAATTTTAAGAACGGAATAGATTGCATCTGCCAAAAGCTTGTTGTAAAATAGAGGCGATATGTTTTACAACAAGCATCGGCAGTTTTAAGGTGAAAGCTTTGACTGCATGAAAATACAAAGAGGAGCATTCACAAATGTCTTTTATTGACGATCTCAAACGCGAATTATTACAGGGAAAGACGCCGGAACAGGAATCTTCCTGCCCGTCTGCCAATCAGGAACGCTTTCAGGAATTTTTACAGGAAGAAACTGCCGCCCTGCAGCAGAAAATACGGGAAGACGCCAGAAGAGGGAAATATCAGCGCATCGGGGATAAGCATATTTTCAAAGGAGTCCGGCCCTGGCATGAGGGCGATTACCGGCACGGCACCGAATCCCTCGCCACATTCTATTCTTTCCTGGCGCGGGACACGATCCTGGAAAGAGTCGTTTTAAGCCAGCGCAAGAAACTGATCGGCGGTTACAGCTATGAGGTGCGCTATTCTCTCAGCCGGGAAGGCAGCGCATATTTTGAGACCTTTACAAAAGAACTCGCCAGAGAAGGCATTCAGATCAGCGGGCTTTACGTTCAGGAAGAAAACGGCGCAACCCAGCCCCTTCCCTACATCGACCGGGGAGACGTCAAATATGACTTCGAACTGGAACACCATCTGATCGATTATCCGAAACTTTGCTATTCCTATCTGCTGGAATTCTGATACAAAGCCAAAGCGGCGCATGAGGATGAAAAACTTCTCCTCTGCGCCGCTTTTTGTTACCGTTCACTCCGTGACCGGCAACGCTTTTTTATCCTAATGCTACGTCCAGCATCATCATAATCACAAATCCAACGGCAAAACCGATGGTTCCGATGTTGCTGTGCTCCCCTTCCGAAGCTTCCGGGATCAATTCCTCCACCACCACGTAAATCATGGCGCCTGCCGCGAAAGCAAGAAGATACGGCAGGACCGGTTCGATAAGAGAAGCCAGCAGAATCGTCAGCACTGCAGCAACAGGCTCCACCACGCCGGACAGCATTCCATTCAGAAACGCTTTCTTCCGGGATTCTCCTTCGCTGCGCAGAGGAAGGCTGATAATCGCCCCTTCCGGGAAATTCTGAATGGCGATTCCAATCGAAAGCACCAGAGCGCCGGCCATGGAAACCTGGCTCTCTCCCATGAGCGCCCCCGCCAGCACCACGCCCACCGCCATTCCTTCCGGAATATTATGCAGCGTCACGGCAAGGACAAGCATGGTTGTTTTTTTTAACGTCGTCTTCGGCCCTTCCGACACCTCGCTTCCAAGATGCAGATGGGGCACGATCCGATCCATCAGCAGTAAAAAAGCCACTCCCAAAAGCAATCCCGCCGCCGCGGGAAGAAAAGCCAGCCGTCCCATGCTTTCCGACATATCCATGGCAGGAATGAGCAGCGACCATACGGAGGCCGCCACCATGACGCCGGAAGCGAATCCCAAAAGCGCCTTTTGTACCAACGGCTTAATCTCATTTTTTAAAAAGAAAACGCAGGCCGCTCCGGCCGTTGTCCCGATAAAAGGAATTATGACTCCCCAGAAAAGTTCCATCTTCCACCTCATTCTCATTTTTTGAGTGCTGTCAATATAATATGCTGACAGTCCGCTACCGTTCCCTGATCCAGGCAAACAGGGAACTCACCACAAAGAGCGCCAGATCCACCACCACAATGCTCGCGCCGGCCGGCGTCCCGTACAAAAAGGAAATGCACATCCCCATCCCAAAGCCCAGCGCCGCCAGCACAACCGAACTGACGATCACGCTGAAATAACTCTTAAAAAGCCGCATGGAGGTCAGCGCCGGAAACACAATCAGGCTGGAAATCAGAAGCGCTCCCATCATGCGCATGCCCAGCACCACAACCACCGCCGTCAGAATTGCCAGCATGGAATTGTAGATTCCGGTCCGGATTCCCGTGGCCCTCGCAAAATTTTCATCAAAAGTCACCGCAAACAATTTTTCATAAAAAAAGCCGTAAAACAGAAGAACCGCCAGCGACAGGATCACGCTCAGCGCTACGTCCTGCTTCGACATTGCCAAAATGGAGCCGAACAGGTAGCTGTTTAGATCGGCGTTCATTCCCGTGCTCACCGAGATCACCATGACGCCGATTGCCAGCGCCCCGGTGGAGAAGACAGCGGTCGCGGCGTCTCCTTTCATTTTCCCCGATTCGCTCAGCCTAAGCAGCAAAAAGGCCGCTAAAATCACGACCGGAACCGCCACCGCAAGGGGCGCCAGATTCAGGGCGGAAGCCACCGCCAAAGCCCCAAAGCCCACATGGGAAAGACCGTCCCCGATCATGGAATACCGCTTCAGCACAAGGCTGACGCCCAAAAGCGCCGCGCACAGAGAGAGAAGTCCCCCCGCCACCATTGCGCGCACCATAAACGGATAGGAAAACATCTCAAACAGATAATGTATCATAACTCGCACCTCTTAAAAAACCGTTTCCCTTCCTCGCTGTCCAAATATTCCTGTGTCGTTCCGTAAAAATACTTATCCTGGGACAACTGCAGAATATGATCCGCATGGGCAAATGCCTCCCGGATCGCATGGGAAACCATGATAACCGTAATCTGATGCTTCTTATTCAATTTCAGCAGAAGATGGTAAAAATCTTCCGTCGCCACCGGGTCCAGTCCCGTCGTTGGCTCGTCCAGCAAAATCAGCTTCTTCGCCGCGCAAAGAGAACGCGCCAGCAGCACCCGCTGTCTCTGCCCGCCCGACAAATCCTTAAAGCTTTTATGTTTTAAATCTGCGATTCCCAGAATTTCCAGTTTTTCTGCGGCAGTCTGCTTCTCTTTGCCGCTAAATCCGGGCCGGAGTCCACGGCTGCTTAAGCAGCCGGAAAGCACCACTTCCCACACGGACGCCGGAAAATCCCGCTGCGCCAGCGTCTGCTGCGGAACATAGCCGATCTGCGTCTGCTTTATCCCCTCGCCCAGCACAATTTTGCCCGCCGAAGGCTTTTTCAGCCCCAGCATGCCTTTCATCAACGTGGATTTTCCGGTGCCGTTTTCTCCGATAATGCACAGGTAATCTCCCTCTTCCACCGTAAAACTCAAGTCTGAAACGACTACCTGATTTTCATAGGAAAATGACACACGGTCGCATTGCAAACAGAACATGTTTTCTTTCCTTTCTATTGTGAAAGAGCCTCTCTGAGCGCTTCCACATTTCTGTACATGAGCGACAGATAATCCTCTCCTGCCGCCAGATCGTCTGCGGTTATGGAATGGCCGGAATAGAATACAGCCGTCCTCGCTCCCGTCGTCTCCGCAATCGCTTCGGCAATCTTTCCGTTCGACATTTCCAGATAAAAAACCACCGGAATCTGTTCCTCTTTTACCTTATCCGTCAAAAAGGCGATCATCGCCGCGCTCGGCTCCGTTTCCATGCTGCACCCCGGAAAGGCGGCATAATATTCCAGATCATAGGTTTTTACAAAATACAGCAGCGGAAAACGGTCCCCGAACACGAGCGTTCTGCGGTCTGCTGAATTTACCACTTCCCAAAAGGCGGCGTCCAGCTTTTTCAGTTCTTCCACATAAGCCGCCGCGTTTTCTTCAAAAACAGCCGCATGCGCCGGATCCTTTTCAGACAGGATTCCGCAGATTTTTTCCACGATCACAATCGCATTCTGAGGAGAAGTCCAGACATGTTCGTCATACTCTTCTTCCCCCAGGTGCACGGCATGTTCCTGTTGCTCATGCGGGTCTGCCGCTTCCTGCTCATGATCATGCGCATCATGTTCATGCGTATGCGTATGTCCTTTTACCTGCATGCCTTCTGCGGTCTCTTCCTCCAGCGGATCCACCCAGTCAAGCAGTGCAAAGGGATCTGTCTGCCCGTCGTTCCCGGCCAGCAGATCTTCCACCCAGACGTCCGATTCTCCGCCTGCATACATAAAGATGTCGCTGTTCATAATTTTCACAATATCCGCCGGCGTCGGCTCATAGGAATGACTTTCCATGCCCGGCTTCAGCAGCATGGTCACTTCCACATGGTCGCCTCCTACCCGCTTTACAAAATCGTACGGCGGAAAAATGGTGGTCACAATCTGCAGTTTTTCCTCTTCCCCTTCGCCGTACGCTCCGCTCTGCGTCTCATCCGCCGCAGTCATATCATGATTTGCATTGCCATTTATCTTTTGTCCGCAGCCGGACAGCAGTATGAACAGTGCCGCCAATATGATACTGACTTTATTCTTCATTCTTTTTCTTCTTTCTATACTCCGTCGCGGAGCGTTTGAGTTCTTCAAGCGCTTCCGCAAATCTTCCGGAAACCATCGTGGGATTTCCTTTAATCATACTGCGCTTTATGAAATCGCTGACAAACTGGCCCGCTTCCCGCTTTTCCACATCTGTCCGGAATTTGCTGCGCAGTTCCAATAATTCGTCTCTTTTCTCCAGGAGCAGTTCCGAAGCGGGCAGCGCTTCCCTGATTCTGCCAAACTTTCCTTCAATGTTTTCCACCAGTTCATCCCAGCGCAAAACAAATTCTTCCAGCCTTTCCGCCCGTTCTTCTTCCCGCTCCTTCTTCCGGTTCTCCATGGCCTCGTCGTTTAAAGCGATAATGACATCCAGCCGTTTCTGCATGCGTTCCAGTTCCAGCTTCGCCTGTTCCATTTTGATGAGCAGATCGCGCAGATCCAGCGCAGCCCTGAAGGAAAGCGTAAAGTCCACAACGAAATATACCGCAATCAGCATCGTGACCAGCGTCAGGATTCCCTCCGGAAGCCAGAACGCAAAGCGCTCAATCGGTCTGTGAACAACGCGGGTCATCAAAATCGTCAAAAAGCCCCATGCCAGAGAAGATCCCAAACAGATCTGTCCCTGAAAATTGAATTTATTCTGAGAATAATCCCAATACCGCACCTTGAACAGCGCCTCCATCGTAACGCCCGTCACATACTCCAGAGCGGTCGCTCCTATGCAGCCCGCGATATAAGTCAGAATCAGGCTGGAAGAAAAAGGCGCGGATACAATGAGCATCATCAGCGCGCCGCTGCCATACAGCGGCAGAAAAGGGCCTCTGATAAAGCCCCGGTTTACCGGCTTTTTGCTTTTCAAAGTAACATATGTCGATTCAAAACACCAACCGAAAAAGCTATAGAAAAAAAAGAAGAACAGCCATTGAATCCAGGTATAGCCAAGCAACATGTTTCTTTCCCCTTTCGTCGTAAAGCGCCGCACGCGGCGGCACAATGAAAATCATAAACGCACAGTTCACACAAACAAATCAATTCCGATGACCAGCTTTCCCTTCCTGGTCGCATGTTTTTCTTCCCTGAAAATAAATTTTCCATACCCTCTGGCAGAAACCACATCGCCGGGTTTTAAGGAATAACTGTTATTCTCCTGCAGCCGTCCGTTTACAAACACCTTCTTCTGCCGGAAAAGTTCCAGACTCCGGCTCCGGGAAAGATTCCAGACCGCCGCCGTCACCCCGTCGCAGCGCAGGCTGGACACATTCTCTTCCTTCGGCATCAGCTTTCGCACCGGCATATTTTCAGCGCCCTCCACTCTGCTGCAGCGCACATGGGTATGACGGACCTGACTCAGATTTTCCATCAGGTAAGGCGCCATGGTCTCCGAACAGAAAACATACGCTTTTTTTCCATCTATAAAAATATCGCCCACAGTGCTCCTGTCTATCCCCAGATTCATGATAGCGCCAAGGAAATCCCTGTGGGTGAACGTGTCTGAAAATTTTTCCAAAAGCGGTTCGATGCGCAGACAGACGACAGGGAACGGCTCTTCATACCCGAAGGCTTCCGGATCCCCAAACCGCGCCATCTGCCGCTCTGCATGCTCTGCGCCGCCATATAGCCGGACCACCGCTCCCGCCTCTTTTGCTGCCTTCCAGAGCATGTCCTGCTCCGCCAGAGACAAAAAACCGGTGAAGGCAAACAGATTCTGCCGCCAGGACCTGTCCGCCAGATCCAGAAAACGCTTTTTTAACTGCTGCAACTCCTTCTCCGTCTCCGCCGCCACCGTCCGTCTCCCTTCTCATTTCTTCTTCTGCTCTTTCAAAACATCTCACGTAAAACTGATGACAGCCTCCTTAGGCTGTTTTGCTTTCGTCACGGAAACCGCATGCAGCACAGGACCTTCTCCTTCATAATCTGCAAAATACTCCCGCTTCACAACCGCGGTTACCTTCACCCAGTCCCGCTCCTGGTAAAGATCGATCTTATCATAAACACAGACGAATCCCAGGAATGTCATGTCCTCGGCACAGCAGGTCATCGCCATGCGCCCGGGCACAAAATATCCCTCCGGGAACCCCTGAGGCTTCATCACCATCGCAATGAACTGAATCGTCTTTCCCTCATAACGCTCCAGATGATCCAGACTGTCCAGATACCAGATCCCATAACTTTTGTCATCCAGCTCAATCGGATCATCCTTCAGATCATACGGAAGATCTTCCTCCATAATTTCATCGATCTCTCCGTTCTGGTCTTCAAAAACGATATCGGCGTTCTGATTCAACGCCTTCACATTCCGCTTATACACGTTCAGATCTTCAATTCCGTCACAGCGGTTGAAGATAATCATTTCCGACTTGCGGATCATATCGGAAACCATGGATTTCATATTGTTAAAATAGGTGGGAAAGGTAGACGCATCGATTGTGGTGATCTGCTGCTCCACACGCCAGTGCCAGGGCAGGCGCAGATCGCGGAACTTCCACATGCCGTTATACTCAATAATGATGCGCTCCGGACGATGCTTCTTTTCCAGTTCCGTCATCTTATTGACCGTAAAATCCTCTTCCTTCTCAATCACTTCCACAACGGTATTACTGCGCTTCAAAACATCGGGATCATACTCCACTTCTCCCTCTTCGCACAGAAAAAGCAGCGTTTTCCCGGAAATCTGAAAATACGGCTGATCCAGCGTAAAATTAATGAACTCCGTTTTTCCGCTCTCCAAAAAGCCATTGATGATATATACCGGTTTCATGACAACCTCCACACATGATTACAACAGTCCGAACCCGTCCTGTCTGCTATTATTTTCTGAACAGTTTTTCCAGCGCCTCTTCCTTCAGCTTAGAACCGATCACACAGATCTTGCCGGTCACATCCGCCTTGCCTTCCCGCACATCGCTTTCGCCGGGCACATAATCAAAATACACCCAGGTTCCGTCCCCTGCTGGCACCATACCTTTTGCACGCAATACAATGCCATAAGTCTCTTCATTCTCCAGCGCCGTCAGGCAGCCCGCAATTTCTTCCTTTGTATAAGATGCGGGCGTCTCAAAGCCCCAGCTTGTGAACACTTCATCCGCATGGTGATGATGATGATCATGCCCCTCATGATCGTGGTGGTGATGATGTCCGTGCTCCTCATGATCGTGGTCATGGCAGCCGCAGGTACAGTTTTCATCATGCTCTTCATGATCGTGATGATGGTGATGATGCTCATGTTCCTCATGCATCGCCTTCACCTGCTCCATCAGTTCCGCTTCCAGATCCTTCGCGCCTTCGATCGTCTCCAGAATATCTTTGCCGTCCAACTCTGCCAAAGGCGTCGTAATAATCGTCGCCTTCGGATTATGTTCCCGGATCAGTTCCACCGCCTGCTTCACCTTTTCTTCGGAAGCGATATCGGTACGGCTTAAAATGATCGTTCCCGCATGCTCGATCTGATTTACAAAAAACTCTCCGAAATTCTTCATATACATCCTGCACTTGGAAGCGTCCACTACAGCTACCGCGCTGTTCAATTCCACTTCCGTGCCCAGACCTGCATTCTGCACCGCTTTCATGACATCGGAAAGCTTGCCGACACCGGAAGGCTCAATGAGAATGCGCTCCGGATGGTATGTGTTGAGCACTTCTTTCAAAGACGCTCTGAAATCGCCCACCAGAGAACAGCAGATACAGCCGGAATTCATTTCCTTGATCTCAATTCCCGCATCTTTCAGAAATCCGCCGTCAATGCCGATCTCTCCGAATTCATTCTCGATCAGCACCACCTGGCTGCCAGCCAGCGCTTCCTTTAAAAGCTTCTTAATTAATGTTGTCTTTCCGGCTCCGAGAAAGCCGGATACGATATCTATTTTTGTCATCCTAATTCCTCCGTTTCTGAAATGGTTATCGGTAAAGACGGTTTATCTCCCGTCAATCATCCTATTATTGTGCTCTAGTTTTCAAAAAATGTCAACCTTGACAGCCTAAAATTCATTTTCTTTTTATATTACAAGGAAAACCTGGTCTCAGTGATTGGAAATACTTACCGGTAGCAATTTCGCTTTTTATCTGTTAGCATGTGCTTGTAACAAATTTGTAACACTTTTGTAACATTCGAGGAGGTAACCAATGAAAAGACAACTATTTACAGCAGCGCTGATTTCAGCCGCCGCAGCATACAGCGTATCCATGACATCTCACGCGGCGGAAGCAAAATTGCTCAAGCAGGGAAACGGATATGCCATCTTCGTCGGTCAGGGAAGCGAATGCCTGCAGCAGACCATAAAAGATATTTTTGAAAAGTTCGAAAACAATGGTATCTTCTGTCCGGAAATCCCCACCTTGCCGGACGGCGAACCGGAAACGCCCGAACTTCCTGATGTCCAGGAGCCGGAAACTCCGGTACAGCCCGATCACCAGGAGCCGGACGCCGATACTCCCGCGGAAGACGACTTTCATTCCTATGCACTGCAGATTCTGGATCTGGTCAACGCGGAACGGGCAAAAGCCGGACTTTCACAACTGAAACTGGATAAAAACGTCACCGCCGCTGCAAATGTAAGAGCAAAAGAAATCCAGCAGAGTTTTTCCCATACAAGACCTGACGGAAGCAGCTTCAGCAGCGCTTTGACACAGCAGGGCATTTCCTTTAAAAGAAACGGCGAAAATATCGCATGGGGCCAGAAATCACCGGAACAGGTCATGAATGCCTGGATGAACAGCGACGGACACCGGGACAATATCCTGAATCCCAATTTTGAAAACATCGGAATCGGATATTATCAGGATGCAAACGGCACAAATTACTGGGTACAACTCTTCACAGCCTGAAGCCACACGAAAAGCTATGCAAAAGGTTCTCCGATTGCATAGCTTTTTTGCTTTTCAAACGCGCAGTCTTACGGAAGATTGCATTGCCTGCCATTACCGTATATAATAAAAAAATCCAGGTTCACGATTTAAAAAGGAACGATAGGGGGCGTTATGTCAAATGATAAAACAGATTAAATATTTTCAGGCAGTTGTCCGGCACAAGAGTTTCACGGAAGCGGCGGAGGAATGTTTTATCTCGCAGTCCGCTATCTCGCAACAGATTCAGGCATTGGAGCAGGAACTGGGCGTAAAACTCTTAAATCGACAGAACCGGAAATTTTCTTTAACGCCTGCGGGTGAACATTTCTATCGGAAAAGCCTTATGCTGATTGCCGACTTTGAAAGAATGTGCAGCGAAACTGTCCGTATTGCGAATAAGGAACTGATGGAACTTCGCGTTGGATATTTGAAATGCTATGGCGGGCAGGAATTTCGTCTGGCGGTTGCAGAGTTTTCGGAAAAATACCCGGATGTTTCCGTACAGATTATAAATGGGAATCACGAGGATCTATATGCTGTTTTAAGGGACGGCGGCGTTGATTTGATCCTCAACGACCAGCGAAGAGCCTTTTCCGATGAATATGTCAATCATATTTTGATGACAAGCGAGTGCTATATAGAGATTGCAGCACGAAACCCGATTGCGGCTCTGGAATATGTGGAAACAGAAGATTTGAAAAATATTCCCTGCATTTTGGTGGCTTCTCCCGAACAGCAGGAAACGGAGCGGATTTATTATCGTGAGATTGTTGGAATACAGGGCGACTTTTTGTTTGCAGAAAATTTAGAGGAAGCCCGCCTTCTTGTCGCTGGCGGAAAAGGCTTTATGCCGGTTGAGGGCGGGAAACATGAGCCGGATGCGGCGGCGTTTGGCCGGGTACTTTTGAAGCGCAGAGGGAATCCAATCAGGCGAGCGTATTGTGTGTTTTGGAAAGCGGACAATTCCGGCTATTACATCGAAGATTTTGCGGATATGCTGGAATCAAAATTTCCGGCTGACGGCAAGGCATAAAATTGAAAATTGGCAGGCGAAAGACCGTATCTGAACCAGACAGATGCGGTCTTTTCGCATAAGTTTTTCTTATAGGATTGTCCGTGAATCCAAATTGCTCTCTGAAACGGAAATACCTAAAATAAAGACAGAAAGAAAGACAAAGGCGCGAAAGAAAGAGGATGATCCATGGAACAGGCACACGGAATCAAGAGGAGGTTGTGACCGGTACCGGCAGCGTCCGTGGATTTCTCTGCCGGAGAATAAATGGACAATAGGAGGATTTTCAGATGAAAGATGTAATGATTTTAACAGGAGCCGGCCAGATCGGCATGGCGATTGCCCGGAGAATGGGCTATGGAATGAAGATTGTAATAGGCGATAAGAAGCCGAAAATGCGGAAGCAATCTCTGAAATAATGAATGAGGCGGGGTTTGATACAGTCCCCCTGGAAATGGACTTATCTTCTCGTGAATCTATTATGAAGCTGATTGAAAAGGCACAGAGTTTTGGCGAAGTCTCCATGCTGGTAAATGCGGCGGGCGTTTCTCCCAGTCAGGCTCCGGTTGAAGCGATTTTGAAGGTAGACCTGTATGGAACCGCTATTCTATTGGAGGAAGTGGGGAAGATCATCAAAAAGGGCGGCGCAGGCGTTACCATTTCCAGTCAGTCCGGCTGGCGTATGCCTGCTTTGACAGCAGAGGAAAATAAACTTCTGGCAACCACTCCTACGGAAAAATTGCTTAATCTCCCTCTGTTACAGCCTGAGAATATCCGGGACACCCTGCATGCCTACCAGATGGCAAAACGGTGCAATGAAAAGCGTGTAATGGCGGAAGCTGTCAAATGGGGAAAACGGGGCGCACGCCTCAATGGTATCGCTCCGGGGATTGTAGTAACCCCTCTGGCAATTGACGAGTTTAACGGTCCTCGCGGCGATTTCTACAAAAATATGTTTGCAAATTGTCCGGCTGGCCGTCCGGGAACCGCGGATGAAATTGCGAACGTGGCAGAATTGTTAATGAGCGATAAGGGAGCATTTATTACCGGTTCCACTTTCCTGATTGACGGCGGCGCAACTTCCAGCTATTTCTATGGACCGCTTGCACCCAAAAAATGAGCCGGGAAGGATGGGTCCTGCCGGACGCCCCGCATCAGTGGTATGCCAGGTCTGTTGCCAAAACTACTGACAGGTACGGAAAAACCGGCATGACCTTCGCCACGCCGGTTTTTCCGAAAATTATATTACTTCTTTATGTGACTCCGCCTAAGCGGAGTTTTTTTGTAAGCAAAACGATAAGCCGGGTTATGTCGTGAATGGTCATCTATCTAGCCCTGCCGTTGCCGGCAGGATCGAGCGACCCACCTGAAAGCAGGCCGGGCCGGCCTGTCGCTTTCTGTTCGGTCTTGCTTCGGATGGGGTTTACATGTGCCCTGCCTGTTGCCAGACAGGCGGTAGTCTCTTAAACTGCCCTTCCACCCTTACCAGGCAAAGCCTGGCGGTTCATTTCTGTTGCACTATCCTTGGAGTCACCTCCACCGGACGTTATCCGGCATCCTGCCCTGTGAAGCCCGGACTTTCCTCACCTGTCCCCTTTCGTCTGGACAGCCGCGACCATTTATTTTACTTACAGCTTGTAATTTTACCAGCAAATGAACGGATTGGCAAGAAAAGATCTTGCATTGCCGATTTTTTTTGCTATACTTGTAACAGTTCAGGGACTCCCACCGCTGCCTGACCCTGAACCCTTACCGTACAAATAATATCGGCATGCAATACAAAAGGAGAATTTCCATGAACATCCGCAACAATTACAAGCATACAATCACCGCCAGCTACATTGGCTATATCACGCAGGCAATCGTCAATAATTTCGCGCCCCTGCTCTTTCTGACCTTTCGCAGCGCATACGGCATTTCGCTGGAAAAAATCAGTCTGTTGGTGACCATCAACTTCGGCACGCAGCTTCTGGTGGATTTCCTTTCCGCCAAATACATTGATAAAATCGGCTATCGAATCTCGGTCATTGCAGCCCACCTGTTCGCTGTCGCAGGGCTGATCGGTCTGGGCACGCTTCCGAGCCTTTTCAGAGAGCCTTATGTGGGTATCTGCCTGTCAGTAATTTTATACGCGATCGGCGGCGGGCTGATTGAAGTTTTAATCAGTCCCATTGTGGAAGCATGCCCCACGGACGATAAATCTGCGGCGATGAGCCTGCTCCACTCCTTCTATTGCTGGGGCTGCGTGCTGGTCATCCTCGTCTCCACCGGACTGTTCGCCCTTTTCGGCATTGATTCCTGGAAACTAATCGCCGGTCTCTGGGCAATCATTCCGTTTTTCAATGCCCTCTATTTCACGCAGGTTCCGATCGCAAGTCTGACCGCGGAAGGAGAAGGCATGAACATCGGCGCCCTCTTCCGGTCCAAAATATTCTGGCTGCTTGCGCTTCTCATGGTCTGCTCCGGCGCTTCGGAACAATCCATGAGCCAGTGGGCGTCCGCCTTTGCGGAAGGCGCACTGCATGTATCCAAAACGGTGGGAGATCTTGCAGGCCCCTGCTTCTTCTCGATCCTGATGGGATCCGCCCGCGTATTTCACGCAAAATTTGCGGACAGACTGGCTCTTTCCAAATATATGGGATTTTGCGCAGCGCTCTGCATTGCCAGCTATCTTTTGGCCGCCTTTTCTCCGGTTGCGATTCTTTCCCTGCTCGGCTGCGGCATCTGCGGCTTTTCCGTAGGCGTTATGTGGCCGGGCACCTTCAGCCTCGCGTCCGAAAAATGTCCGAAAGGCGGCACCGCCCTGTTCGCCCTTCTGGCGCTTGCAGGCGACACAGGCTGTTCCTTAGGCCCCACCGTTGTAGGCTTCGTTTCCGGCGCGTTCAACGACAACTTAAAAGCAGGACTGCTCGCGGCCATTCTTTTTCCGCTCCTGCTGCTTGCAGGATTATATTTCTGTAAAAAAATCCTGCCCGTGAAGGCCTGAAAACGGCATAACCCACCAACAGATTATGCCGCCTAAATAACATCTACATATTCTATTCTGCAACAGGCGCCGGAGCGAAGAAACGTATCGAACGGCAGGCCGCGAACTGTGCGCGCCGATGCCTTTCTTCGCTTCAGCGCCTGTCCCATTTTCAGACGCGGAAGCAACTGCCTCCGACAAATTCCCGCACAATGGAGTTATTGGGCAGGTTTTCGCTGCTCACGCCCAGAAAATAGTCCAGGAACTTCAGCAATCGTTTCGCCTCAAAGTATTCCGGGTCTTCTTTCTGAATGCTGTAAAGAAGCGGTTCCGCATAGGTCTTGAGCACGCACAGTTCATAAATCAGCACGGAATTGAACATGGCGTCCGCGCTCTCCTGGTAAGGGAATATATTTTCCTCTTCCCCACGGCGCACGGAAGGCCACTGGGTTATCGTCTGTCTTGCGGTGATTCCCCTCGTCCTGGCGTCCCGCACCATGCGGCGCAGCAATCTCCCGTCGGTGGTGGGAATTCTGTTATGTTCATCCACATTTAAGCTGGTCAGCGCGCTGATGTATATTTTATACTTGCTCTCCTTTGGCAGCGCATAGGACATTTTATCGTTGAGTCCATGGATTCCTTCAATTACCAGAATATCCTCTTCTCCCAGCGTCAGCGTATTTCCGTTATATTCCCGTCTGCCCGTCTTGAAATTGTAGGTGGGCATCTCCACCGTTTTGCCCGCCAGCAGATCGCACATATCTTTGTTAAACTGCTCCACATCGATCGCTTCCAGGCATTCAAAATTATATTGGCCGTCCGCATCCTTCGGCGTGGAATCCCGGTTTACAAAATAATTGTCCACCGCAATCGGATGCGGCTTTAATCCATGAGTTTTTAACTGAATGGACAGCCGGTGGGAAAACGTGGTCTTGCCGGAGGAGGAAGGGCCTGCGATCATCACGAACTTCACATGCGGCCGGGAGGCAATGTCGCCGGCTATATGGCCGATCCTGCTCTCCTGCAACGCTTCCTGCACCAGAATCAGTTCCGCCAGATCCCCTTCGCAGATCTTATCGTTCAAATCCCCAACCGTATCAATGCCGATCTGTTCTCCCCACCGGGTCGATTCCTCCAACGTATGAAACAGCTTTTTCCGTTCATCCAGATCGGGAATCCGTTCCGGCTCCTGCGCCGAAGGGAGCATCAGCATCAGTCCATCCTGATAGGGAACCAGTTCAAACCAGGAAAGATATCCGGTGTCCGGCACCATGTATCCATAATAATAATCATAATAGCCGTCCAGACAATATACATTCACATAGGAACCGCGGCGATAGCGGAAAAGCTGCTCTTTATCCTTCATTCCCTGGGAAGCAAACAGCGCAATCGCCTCGTCCGTGGGCCAGGCCTTCTTCGTAAAAGGCAAAGCCGCGCTCACCAGTTCTTTCATCCGGGACCGCACTTTTTCCACAAACGCGCCGTCCACTTTCAGATTTCCTCTGGGAGAACAAAACAGCCCCCGCCCGATGGAAAATTCCACCTTCAGCTTGCTCTTATCTGGCGCGCCCATCACATCGCACGCCGCCTTCATCAAAAGCATCGTTACGCTTCTGCCGTAAGTATCATGGCCGATCCGGTCCGCCGTCGTCAGAAAGCGAATTTCGGCCCCGTCCGCCGCCTCTTTAAACAGTTCCTTGATTTTTCCGTTCGCTACCGCCAGAACGATTTGATGCGCATAATCTTTCTGTACATCTTTGGCGATCTGTTCATACGTCACTTGCCCCTCGTAAGAAAAAGATTTTCCATTCACTTTAACCGTCATACGATTCCCCTTCTATCATCCGCATGATCTGCCCGGACAATTCCAGCCGCTCTTTGAGATGATCCGCCCGCATTCTGATCCGTTCCGTCTTTTCCCCTTCGGACGCGCAAAGCGGCAACTGATTCAGCAGTTCAGTATCTTTTTTTATTGTATGTTTTAAAAAAGAAAGTAGTACGGCGGATTTTTGAAAAATCAACTGCGGTCCCAGCCAGTCGCAGGCCATCCGCTGTTTTTCGTCCGGTATTTTCGCCGCTGTCATCTGCTGTTGCAACGCTGCCAGTTCCTTTCGTGCCCTGGCCAGACAGGCGGCATACGTTTCCTGTCGTTCGACTGCTTCCTGCCGTCCGGCTGCTTCCTGCCGTTCGGCCGCATCTGCCTTTTCGTCTCCTTCTCCAAAGGCTGCCGCGCATGATACTTTCTTTGTGTTGAGCGCCTTCATAACCGGATAATATTTTCCGTCCTCCAGCACCATACTTTCTTCCACAATCAGGAAACCGTTATCCGAAAGCCACTGCCGCACCAGCCAGACCTCGGACTGCGGTTCCAGGATCACCCAAGTCAGCCGCTTCGCTTTTTGCGGCGCGTCGCTTAAAATGCGGATCGTGAGTTTACCGCCCATTCCCGCCGCAATCATGACGTCGGCTCCCTGCGGCTCTTCTTCTCCTACCGGAACCGTCTGCAATCCGTCTGACAGTACCGGCGTAATACAGGAAGTAAGACCGCAGGCCGCAATGTGCTCTTTGGCCCGCGCAAGCGGACCGGGCCGGACGTCCGTCGCATAAACATGAGGACAGACGCCGTTCTTTACAAGATAGATCGAAACAAAGCCGTGGTCGCAGCCCACATCCGCCGCGACGTGACCCGCCGGCACCATCTGCGCCACGGCCTGCATTCTTTTTGAAAGTTCCATATATCTCTCCAAAGGCCCGCCTGGCTGTTAATCCAAATAGTCCTTCAGTTTTCTGCTTCTGGAAGGATGGCGGAGTTTGCGCAGCGCTTTGGCTTCGATCTGACGGATGCGCTCACGGGTGACGGAAAATTCCTTGCCGACCTCTTCCAGCGTTCTGGCCCTTCCGTCGTCCAGACCGAAACGCAGGCGCAGCACCTTCTGTTCTCTTTCCGTCAGCGTGCCCAGCACTTCCACAAGCTGTTCCTTCAGCAGCGTAAACGCCGCCGCGTCCGCAGGCACCGGAACCGCGTCGTCCTGAATAAAATCGCCCAAATGGCTGTCCTCTTCTTCACCGATAGGCGTTTCCAGAGACACTGGTTCCTGAGAAATCTTCAGAATCTCGCGCACTCTGTCCACCGGCATATCCATTTCCTCCGCAATTTCTTCCGGAGTAGGTTCGCGCCCCAGTTCCTGCAGAAGCTGTCTGCTCACGCGGATCAGCTTGTTGATCGTCTCCACCATATGAACAGGAATCCGGATGGTTCTGGCCTGATCCGCAATCGCTCTCGTAATCGCCTGACGAATCCACCATGTCGCATAAGTGGAAAACTTGTACCCCTTCCGGTAATCAAATTTCTCCACGGCCTTAATCAGCCCCAGATTTCCTTCCTGGATCAGATCCAGAAACAGCATGCCGCGGCCCACATAACGCTTTGCGATGCTGACGACCAGACGCAGGTTCGCTTCCGCCAGACGCTTTTTGGCTTCCTCATCGCCCATCTCCATCTTTTTTGCCAGTTCAATTTCTTCCTCTGCGGAAAGCAACGGCACCTTGCCGATTTCCTTTAAATACATACGGACCGGATCTTCAATACTGACGCCGTCCGGAACGGAAAGGTCAATATTTTCCACATCCACCTCTTCTTCTTCCGCCAGAATCAATTCTTCATCCGGAACATCGTCATCCTCCGTGATGCGCAGCACGTCGACGCTGTTTTTCTCCAGCGTTTCCAGAATTTCATCGAACTGCTCCTCTTCCAGATGCAGGTCCGCAAAATAGTCGCTGATCTCCTGATACTCCAGAACATTCTTCTTTTTCTTTGCGATTGCGAGAAGGGCTTTCAATTTCTCGTCAAATTTCGCTCTTGTGTTTTCGTCCATCATGATTCCATCCTTCCTGTGTCTGTTTCTATTGTTAACGCTATTGCAAAGAAATATGCGTTTTGTTAAGTTCTTCCAATTGCTTCTTTCCCGCTATGACGCGCTGCAGAGCCTCCACGTCGGTTCCCATGTTCTGACAGTCGCGTTCATAACTGTTTCTCTTGACGCTGTATACGATATCGTGAAACGCTTTTTCCCGATCCTGTTCACGCTCCAGACGTTCCAGCTTCGTATGAAAGAGGGACGCCACCTCCCGCTGTTCTTCCTCATCCTCAAACATACTGATAATCGCCGCCGGATTCACCGTCTGCGCATCCATATCCGCAAACAGCCTCTGGGCCACCTTCACATACAGTTCTTCGGTAAAATCCCCGGCTGAAATATATTTTTTGATTTTCGGATAAAGCTGCGGCTGGTCCACCAGCCAGGTCAGCAAAAGCTTTTGCGCGCGACGCACGCTGTCCTGGGGCGTGTTTTTTTTCTGAACGCCGGATTTTGGCCGCTCCACCGGGCGCACCAGACCTGTCTGCGACGCATAAGTTCCGACCAGCCTGCGCAGGCTTTCAAAACCGATATGATACTTCTGCGCAATCGCTTCGATATAGTTTTCCCGCTCCACCTCTTCGGAAAACTCGCAGAGTTTCCTGGCGATCTCCCTGTGGAATTTCGTCTTTCCCTCCGGGTCATTGATATCATACTGCTTTTGCAACTGCCGGATTTCAAAGAAAAAGCTGTTTTCCGCGCTGTCCAGTCTTTTCTGAAACTCCTCCGGCCCCAGATTTTTCATGAATTCATCCGGATCTTTATACGGCTCCAGATTAATCACCTTGCCGCCAAGTCCCGCCTCCTTTAAGATTCCGATGGCCCGAAGCGCCGCATTGACGCCCGCCCCGTCGCTGTCGTAAGAAAGCAGCACCTCCTGGGCATACCGCTTTAACAGGCCGGCCTGTCCCACCGTAAAGGCCGTTCCCAGCGAGGCGACCGCCTGGGTAAACCCGGCCTGATGCATCGCAATCACATCCATATAGCCTTCGCAGAGAATGATATTTCCCTTCCGGCTTGTCCTCGCAAAATTCAGTCCGTACAAATTCCGGCTCTTGTCAAAAATCTCCGTTTCCGGCGAGTTCAAGTATTTGGGCTTTCCGTCTCCCATCACCCGGCCGCCGAATCCGATCACCCGGTGATTGATATCCTGAATCGGGAACATAACCCGGTTCCAGAACTTATCGTACATGCCGTGCTTTTCATCCACATTGCACAGACCGGCATCCCGGATCAGATCCTCCTGATATCCTTTGGATTTCAGATACCGGATCAGATCGTCGCTGTATTTATTGGAATAGCCCAGTCCGAAACGGTTCATCGTTTCATCGGACAACTCGCGGTTCTTCAAATACTGATAACCGACGACGCCCTGTTTGCTTCGCAGTTGAAAGTAAAAATACTTCGCCGCTTCCTTATTGACCTCCAAAAGCCTTGTCCGCCTGCTCTGCGCCTTTTTTTCTTCATGGGAATATTCCATCTCCGGCAGGGCCACGCCCGCCCGTTCCGCCAGTGCCTTCACCGCTTCCTGGAACGTAAAATTTTCATATTCCATCAAAAAGGTGATTACATTGCCGCCCGCGCCGCAGCCGAAACAATAATACATCTGTTTTGGCCCCGAAACGGAAAAGGACGGCGATTTTTCATTATGAAAAGGACATAGTCCAAAATAATTGCTGCCCTTTCTCTGCAGGCGCACATAGCCGGAAATCACATCCACTATGTCGTTCTTTGTTCTGATCTCTTCGATCAATTCATCAGGATAATACATATGCTACCTTCATTTATGAAAAAGCGACTGTGCAAACCTTCAGTACGGCCAGGATTTCGGAATATAAATTTCCTCATATTTGGCAATCGCAAAACGGTCCGTCATCGCTCCGATATAGTCGCACACCACTCTTTCCCGCGGTTCTCCTCTTTCCATCAGCATGAGATATTCTTCCGGCAGAAGTTCCAGCCGGTGCAAATAGTAATCATACAGCGTCTCCACAAGAATTTCCGCTTTCCCTTCTTCGCCCTTGGCTTCCGGATTTGTGTAAACATGCTCAAACATAAACTTTCGCAGTTTCTGCATCGCATTCTGCACCGGTTCCGACATGGCAATCTCATTTTTTCCATAGCTGTTGGTCACAATATCGTGAATGAAATGATCCAGCCGTTCTCCGGTCGTCTCCCCGATCACTTCCCGGATTTCATGCGGCACATCCTGTTCCGATAAAATGCCGGCGCGGATCGCATCGTCCATATCGTGATGTATGTAAGCGATCTTGTCGGAATATCTCACCACACAACCCTCCAGCGTCATGGGATGCCCTTTGGTCTGGTGATTCCGGATTCCGTCCCGCACCTCGAAGGTGAGATTCAATCCCTGTCCGTCTTTCTCCAGAAGATCCACCGTACGCACGCTCTGCTCCGCGTGGTCAAATCCATAAGGACAGACCCTGTTTAACGCCCGCTCGCCCGCATGTCCGAAAGGCGTATGTCCCAGATCATGTCCCAGCGCGATCGCTTCCACCAGTTCTTCGTTCAGCCTCAGCGCCTTCGCAATCGTTCTCGCGTTCTGGGATACCTCCAGCGTATGCGTCAGTCTGGTGCGGTAATGATCTCCCACGGGCGACAGAAAGACCTGCGTCTTATCCTTGAGCCGCCGGAAAGACTTGCTGTGAATGACGCGGTCCCGGTCCCTTTGAAAGACGGGACGGATATCGCACTGCTCTTCCTCCCTGAGCCTTCCGCATGAATTTTTGCTTAAGGTCGCATAAGGGCTTAAATACTCTTCCTCCCATTTCTCCAGATTTTCCCGGATATTCATTCGTGCCTCCAATTCGTCGTCCGCTCCATAGAAATACCTGTCTTTTTATATATTCTGCGCAAAAGCGGAAAATCCTTTTTTTTACCGGCAAATGTCGTAAATAAATTCCGCGTTTTTTTCCATGGCTTCATAGGCCGTCTTAAACGGAGACATCTGAAAAACATGCCACATACCTTTATAGACATCAATTTTCACCGAAACGTTCGCTTTTACCATTTTTTTGTGCAGGCCGGTGGAATCCGACAAAAGCATCTCGTTATCCCCCACCTGGATATAGGTGGGCGGGAATCCGGACATATCCCCAAAAAGCGGAGAAATCAAAGGATCCCGAAGGTCCTGCCCCGCCGCGTAATTTTCAATCATGCGCTGCAGATATTCCCGATCCAGAACCGGGTCCACCTCCTGCCTGGAAAGATAACTTTTTCCCGAAGAGGTCAGATCCGTCCAGGGAGAAAGCAGGACCATGCCTCTGGGAAGAATCCGTCCTTCGCTTTTGAGTTTCAGCACCAAAGACAGCGCCAGATTGCCGCCCGCGGAATCCCCCGCCACGATCACATCCCGCGCGCCGTATCCCAGATACATCAGATAGTTCCATGCTTTCATCGCATCCTGCGTCGCAGCCGGATATTTATGCTCCGGCGCCAGCCGGTAATTGAAGCAAAACACGTCCATGGAAGTCGTTTCCGCCAGCTTCGTGGTCAGGGTCCTGGCATACACGGCGCTTCCCGTGGAATAGCCGCCGCCATGACAGTAAAGAATGACATATTTTTTCATATGGGCGCGCTGCACTCTCACCCACTCGCAGTTCATTCCTTCCACCTCTACGGGCGTATATTCCGCCCCCTTTTCCGTTCCGAACAATGCGCCAATCCGTTCCTGGGACTGCCGGTGCTTATCGATATCGGGCTTCTCAACTATGCCGTGTACTTTACGGATCAGATTCATCAATCCCTGATTCTGCTTTTCGTTCACTGATACCCTCCTCTTCTCTGCGCGATGATTCATAGTTGTCTTCTCTCTGCGAAATGGTGTATACTGATAGAAATAAAATTTTACGATAACGGGCATCCGCCCTGCACAAAAAGGAATTTTTCATGCAAAAAAACATAAAAAATAATGGAAAAGACTGGTACCGTCTGGACTTATCAGCCACCGTCTATCCGACGCTGCAGCGCAAGGATTTTTCCTCGGTTTACCGCCTTTCGGTTCTGTTGAAGGAAGAAATCCGCCCGGATATTCTGCAAAAGGCCGTCGATATCGCGCTGCGGCGTTTCCCGACCTACAAAGTCGCCATGCGCAAAGGGCTGTTCTGGCGTTATCTGGAGCCAAATGACCGCCCGGGCCCGTTTGTACAGCCGGACATCAGGAATTTCTGCATGCCGCTGTCCTTTAAAGGCAACAACCGATACATGATCCGCATCTATTACTACGACCGCCGCATTTCCCTGGAAGCGCATCACAGCCTGGGAGACGGCACGGGTGGCATGTATCTGCTGCAGACCATTACAGCCACCTATCTGCGCCTTTTGGGACATACGATCACCAACCGGTACTTCGTCATGGACGTGGCTGAAACGCCGGACAAGGAAGAACTGGAAGACGCTTATATGCGCTACGCAAACGCGTCCGTGCGCCCCGGCCGCCCCGCTGAAAAGACCTACCGCGTCAGAGGCACCAGGGAACCGTTTCATACCTTTAACGTCATCAACGGCGTTCTTTCCGTGTCGGAAACCATGGCCGTTGCCAAAAAATATCATGCGACCGTCACGGAGTATCTGAATGCGGTTCTGTTATATTCCCTGCTTTTGAAGCAGGAGCACGATTTCCATTTCAGACTCCGCCCGGTGCGGATCGCCATGCCGGTAAATTTGCGCCGGTTTTTTCCTTCCCGGACGCTGCGCAACTTCATCACGATGGTTTACCCGTCCATCGATCCGCGGCTCGGCGAATACAGCTTTGAAGAAATTGTCACCCACGTTCACAACTATATGCGCTACTATATCAATGAGAAATTTCTGCGGGGCGACATCACCACAAACGCTGCGACAAAACGGAATCCTTTCATCCGTGTGGTACCGCTTTTTATCAAGGATTACGTTGTCCGCCTGTTTTATACGCGGGTGCAGGACAAAAATTCATCCGCAGGCCTCACCAACATGGGCGCCATAAAAGTGCCCGACGATATGAAACCGTTCGTCGACCGCTTCGATATTTATATGGGCATGCCCTATTCCCAGCGGACCAACTGCGCCATCGTCAGTTTTGAAGACACCATGACGATCAACTTTGCCAGTTGTATCATCGAAGCCGACGTGGAACGCCGTTTCTTTAAAAAACTGGTAGAAGACGGCATCCACGTAAAAATTGAAAGCAACCGGAATTTTACGAAAGAACTTTAACTTCCTTTTTGCCAATTCAAACTGTAATGAGTTTTCGGCCGCAACGCGGCAGTCAGGAGAAAAAATGTCCTATTGTGTCAACTGTGGAGTGGAATTGGAGCAGTCCCTGGAACGCTGCCCTCTGTGCAACACTCCTGTCATCAATCCAAACGAAGTGACCCACACCCATTCCGTCCCTCCCTTCCCGAAGGAAAAGGGACAGGTAGAAGTCGTAAAAAGCCGGGATCTGGCAATCCTTTTGTCCGTTTCCCTTTCCGCCGCTTCCATCGTCTGCGGATTGCTGAATCTATTCGTTTTCCAGAGAACCCTCTGGTCCCTGTATGTGATCGGAGCCTGCGTTGTCATCTGGGTTCTTGCCATTCCGGCCATCATTTATACGAAAATGCCCATCTACATCTCTCTGATATGCGACGGACTGGCAATCGGGCTATATCAATATATGATCAGCTTTAACACGGCAAACCACGACTGGTTTTTCAAGCTGGCGCTTCCCATCACCGCGCTTGTCACGGTGGCCGCCCTGCTCTTCACGCTGTTTTTACAAAAAGTCTCTTCCGCCTTTTTGATGACCGCTCTGTATTTCTTCGTGGATCTGGCTTTTCTCTGCGTGGGCATTGAACTTCTAATCGAGCGTTTTCTTGAGGTCGGCTACCATCTCACCTGGTCGGCGGTGGTATTATCCATCTGCGCCGTCATCGTGATTGCTTTGGTCACCATTCTGTCCCGTGCCAGACTGCGCAACGCGGTCAGAAGGCGGCTGCATTTTTAATCCTCGCCGCCCTTTTCCGGAAGCTGCATATGACGGTTCTCTTTACGGTTCGGTTTCCTGTCTCAGCCTGCGTGAGCGGCTTCCGCATCTTCCAGGCTCGCATAACCGTAAAATGCCGTTTCATTGGCGATGATCTGCTTTAACAGATTATCGCCTTTTTCATAGGCCTCTTCCGTCTCCTTTAAGATCAGTTCCACCGTTCTTTCCGAATAAGTCAGCATTTCTCCTCTCAAATAGCTTTCCGAAGAGGAACCGTCCGCCGCGCTGTCATCCTGCGTGGTGAACACACGGCCGTTTTGCCTGATATTCGGATAATTTTTCAGCATCCAGCTATCCCACTCCACATGAATCTGCGCCAGCCTGTCAACCATCGACGCCTTTTTTTCCGAAATTTCGGGCAAATGCGCCCTGATCTGTTCATACTCCTCCGGATAAGTGGTTTCCATCATGCGCCCGTACTTTTCAAAAATGGGGTTTCTCCCTTCAGCGGCCGCCTGTTTAAGGTCCTCCCAATAGCTTTCCAACACTTCGTCCGAATACACCATCCACTGACTCATGCGCATTTTAAAAAAAGTGTCGGGATCGTCCTGGCAGGATGCCCTTCCGCCCGTATTATGCACCTGCTGGAAAAAATCCCATTCTGCCGTCGCAATGTCAAAAATCAATTGCTCTCTTTTCGTCACTTCTGCCATATCTGTATCCTCCCTTTCAAATTGTTTCCCATTCCATCTGGCAAGGCTCTGCATAAACGCGGAAAAAGCACTCCGTATTGCCGAAGTGCTTCCCATCGTGCAGGAAAAGAGACTTGAACTCTCATGACATTGCTGTCATACGGACCTGAACCGTACGCGTCTGCCAATTCCGCCATTCCTGCATGCAACTGAAAATATGTGATTAACTGCGGAAGATGGGACTTGAACCCACACGAGCGCAATGCTCACAAGATCCTTAGTCTTGCTCGTCTGCCAGTTCCGACACTTCCGCATGCGGTTTTCCGCTGCAAGAAGTATATTATCACTTTCCCTTTCCAATGTCAACAAAAACTTGGATATTTTTCTGCATTTTTTGCCTGCTACTCCCCGTCATAAATCTTCACCATCATCACGCGGCTGTGGCCCGCATCATAATGAGACGGCGTGATTGTTCTTGACTCATCCGCTTTAAGATCATCCACCTTAGACATGTAGGTGATACCGCCCACATAGGTATCTTCCTCTTCCATATAAAGCTTGTACATGATGCGGACGCAGTCAATATCTTTTCCGCTTTGGTTGGTAATTCTCAGGCTTCCGTCCTCATTATCTTCCACGGAAACTTTATCCTCCGACATTTCAAAAGATTCCGACAGCGCGCTTGTCCCCTTACAGCTTGTGTAGGTCTGATCCTTATAACCGGCTTTATTCTTTTCCTGCACAATAACCGATGCTCCCCGCGGAATCGCGGACGCTTCAAACTCCAGTGTCCCGCCGTCATAGCCAATGGAAACAGATGTGTACTCCACATCCGCCGTTCCCGTATTCTGCAGCAAAATCGCAGCCACATTAGAAATGTCCGAATCCGTTCCGTCTTCCAGATAAGTGCCGTCATAACCGGCCAAACGCAATAACACAAGATCAGAACCCGGAATTTTATAGGGCAGAGAAATTTCCCGGTCTTTTTTATTTTCTTCTGTCTTCTCCCCGTCTGCTTCTCCCGTACCGTACACAGATTCGGTATTTCCGTCGCCCTCTTCCGAAGCTTCTATATTATTTCCTTCAGCGGCTGCGCCGGAGTGCCCAACCGCGCTCTTCTCACCCGCTTTTTGACTACCTTTTGCACCGGAATTCTGATTTTTTCCGCCGGATGCCGTATTTGCAGAAGAACTCTGTCCCTCGTTTTCATCGCCGGCATCAGATAAAAATGCCGCGTCTTCCGCTTGTGCCTCCGTTTCACCGGAATTGTCCGCCATACGGCTTTGAACGATATTCTGCCCATCCGCGGCTGCACTCTCTTCGTCCTTTTTTTTGCTTCTTCCCACTGTCACACAGACGGCGACAACAATACACAATAACGCGACAGCCGCTATCACCGCCGCCGGCATACCGTTGCCTTTTTGCATTCCCGAAACCTTTCCGTGCGCCTTTTGACGGCCGGATTTATGATTTTTCATCGGACTTCACACTCCTTTGCAAAATTGTGTCTCTCAGCATTTGAACAGCCGACCGGTCCGGAAGACATTCCATCAGGTACACGGGAACATCCTCTGCCAGCCCTACCAAAATGTCCATCGATTTTTCCGTAAAGTCTCTGTCCCAATGATGTATGCTCAACTCCGGATACAGAAAACGGACCGCTTCCGGCGCGCTCAGTAAACGGATGCTGTTAACCTGTCCCCGGCGCACAACGATAATGGCCTCAACAGGAACGGTCTCATTGCGGCTGACGGCAGAAGAGCCTGCATAGGGCACTCCCCAGGCCTGCCATTTTCCGTCCCAAAGCCGCAGCCCTGCTCTGTCATCATTGATGATCTCCGCGCCTTCATAAACAGTCCATAATCCGGCCTGCGTAGACTTTCCAGTCCCGGAAGGCGCCGAAAACAGTACGCCTTTTTGCTTCCACCGAATAAAGGCGGCGTGCAGCAACAGTCCCCGCCCTTCTAAAAGCAACGCCTCCAGTCCCAGTAAATTCAGGATTTGCCGGGAATTGACATCTCCTTCCAGACAGCCTACCGCCAGGCTGCATTGAATTTCGCCGCCGTTTAGCCAGGTCACTTCGGCATAGGGCCGGTCCGTCCGGGAGCCGGCGTGAAAAACCGTCCGGTTTTCTCCCAGGCGTGTAAAATACTGATAACCTTCCCAAACGCCCTCATCCGGCATTTTGTGCAATCTGGCCCGCCGCACAAAGGATATCCGGAAATCGGGGTTTTTTATGCTTCCTTCTCCGCAGGGGAAGAAAAATTCCTCCGCCTCCGGCATCACCCTGACCGGAAAGGGCAGTTCCAGTTCCAACGTGATTCCCGCCATGGTACAGCCATAATGAAAATACATATTTCCCATCTAACCGCCCTTCCTCCTGCCAGGGATTCATCCCCTACATTGCTCCGTCATGATCCTTTCCGTCCGCCTGTCAGGAACTGAACAACTGACTGCCCGCCGGATTGTTATAGCATATCTCACCAAAGGAACCATCCTCTATCTGATAATCACAGGCCGCTACGCCAGCGAGAAAAATAACATCACCGCCAAACTCATAACCGCAGTCGCCCTTACTGCTGTGCGTCGCATGTTCAATTCCGTCCTGACTGCAGCCATATGCAATGTTCTGGGCCAAAACAAAATTTTCTACATATATTTCCGGTTTTTCATAAATACGTTTCATTATCTGTCTCTCTCTATACTTTCTTATTTATTTTGCACAAAAGAGCCTGTATTTTAGCCATTT